>NZ_JBFBAK010000003.1:0-521308 GCF_040689485.1 Streptomyces sp. NPDC051322
TTGCGTTTCCGACTCTATCAGACTCTTTCGTGTCCGATTCCCGGCCGACGGGATTCGCTTTCCAGTTCCACGCTTTCGCGTTTCCCTTTCCGGCGATTCCGACTCTATCAGAACCTTTCGGCGCTGACTCCCAGTCAGAGTGGGCTGCCATCCCGGCCCTCGGGCCGTTCCGACGTCTCAAACTCTAGCGGATTTCCCGGGTGGCTCATAATCGAGTCGACGAGTTCGAATTCAGGCATGCCAGAATTCTCCCCGGCGGGAGATCGTGCTGAGTTTGGTTGCCGCATTCGCGGCGGATGTGCTGTCGCAGAACCGTTCCGGCTCCGTGACAACTCGAAGAACTTTACAGAACCACTGGAGGCGCGTCAACTCGCCCCGATGGCTGCTGTCAAGCGAGTTCCGGCGCCCGCCGCGGCAGGCAGCGCGGAGTAGCACGCGTCACTCCAGGTCGGTGAGTCGGCCGCCGGCATCCGGCTGGGCGTCCTCCACCCGGCGGAGCAGTACGTCCAGCATCTCCCCGAGCGCCGCACGATCCTCGCTCGACAGGTCCTGGAGCAGGTCCGCCTCGAAGGTCGTCGCCATCCTCATGGCCTCGAGCCACTTCGCGCGGCCCTCGTCCGTGAGCTCGACGATCACTCGCACCCGGTTGTTCTCGTCCCGGTCCCGGGTGACGAAGCCTTCGCCGGCCATCCGGTCGATGCGGTGGGTCATCGCGGCCGGAGTGAGTCCAAGCCGCTTGGCCAGCTCGCCGGGGCCCATCCGGTAGGGGGAGCCGGCGAGAACCAGGGTCTTCAGTACCTCCCACTCCGTCTTGCTGATGCCCAGGGCCACGACCTGGCGTCCGTACGCGACGTTCATGCGGCGGTTGAGGCGGTCGAGGGCCGAGACGACCTTCTCGACCTGGGGGTCGAGATCGCGGTATTCGCGCTGGTAGGCGGCGATCTGCTCGTCGAGCGTCGGCTCCTGGGCGCCGGGGGTCTCTGACATGCCGGCGAGTATCCCACGTAAGTCGTTGGCATCGAAGTCCTTCACTGTGTACTGTTGAGGTTCTAAGTTTAGTATCGAAGTCTTCAGGGTTGAACGAGAGGCAGGTGAGTGGTGACCAAGGCGATGGGTGCCGCAATGCGCCGGATTCAGGCAGGCACCGCGCTGAGCGCGTTCGGCATCGGCTTCACGGTGCCGTATCTGTACATCTACGTGTCCCGGGTACGGGACCTCGGCTCGAGCACGGCGGGCGCCGTGCTCGCCGTCTTCGCCGTGGCGGCGCTGGTCGTGCTGCCCTTCACCGGCCGCGCCATCGACCGGCGCGGGCCGCTACCGGTGCTGGTGGGTGCCGCTGTGCTGTCCGCCGTCGGTGCGATGAGCATGGGGCTTTCCGCCGGCGTCGGCACCGTGGTGCTGTCCGCGGCCCTGCTCGGGGCCGGCACGGCCGTGATGCAGCCCGCGCTGGCCACGATGATCGTCTGGTGCTCCAGTCCCTCGACCCGCACCCGGGCCTTCGCCCTGCAGTTCTTCCTGCAGAACCTCGCACTCGGCATCGGTGGGCTGGTCGGCGGCCAGATCGTCGACGCCGACCGCCCCGGCAGCTTCACCTTGCTGTTCGGCGTCGAGTCCGCGATGTTCCTGGTGCTGGCCGGGATCGCCGCTTCCGTGCGGCTACCCCGTACGCCCGGTGTGGAGCTCGCGCCGCAGGCGAAGGGCGGCGGCTTGCGGGCGTTGCTGCGGCACCGCGCCATGGTGCAGCTCTGTGTGCTGGGCTTCGTGGTGTTCTTCGCGTGTTACGGACAGTTCGAGTCGGGCCTCGCCGCCTACGGGACCGAGGCAGCCGGCATTCAGCCCGCCACGCTGGGCATCGCTCTGGCTGCGAACACCGCGGTGATCGTCGCGGCGCAGTTCGTGGTGCTGAAGGTCGTGGAGCGGCGCCGGCGGTCCCAGGTGATCGCGGCCATGGGCCTGATCTGGGCCCTGGCCTGGATCATCGCTGGGTACGCGGGACTCGGTCACGGCAGCCCCGCCATGGCCACCGCAGCGTTCGTCTCCACCTACGGGCTCTTCGGCCTGGGCGAGTCGATGCTGTCGCCGACCGTCGCCCCACTGGTCGCCGACCTGGCCCCGGAGTCCATGGTCGGCCAGTACAACTCGGCGTTCGCACTGGTCAAGCAGCTCGCACTGGCCATCGGTCCGGCGGTGGGCGGGCCGATGGGCGCCTCGCAGCACGCGCTGTACATCGGCACCTTCGTGGTCTTCTCCCTCGGCATCACCCTGCTGGCGCTGCGGCTCGGCCGACGCCTCACCCCCGTACAGGACCGGCCGGCGCTCGCCCACGGTTCGCGGATCGTGGCGACGCACATCCCGGAGCCCGCGGCCGCGCCTCAGTAAGGCCACTCTTCAGGGCACTCGTGAAGCTGCTCCCCCGCGCCGGCTACGGCAGCGCGAATTCGCACCAGACCGCCTTGCCGCCACCGGGTGTGCGGCGCGAGCCCCAGGAGGAGGCGATGGTCGCGATGATCGAGATGCCCCGGCCCGCCTCGTCCACCGGGTCGGCGCGACGGCGGCGCGGCAGATGGTCGTCGCCGTCCGTCACTTCGATGATCAGACGGCGGTCGGTGCGGCGCAGTCTCAGCCGCATCGGCGGGACGCCGTGCTGCAGGGAGTTGGCGACCAGTTCACTGGCCGCCAGCACGCCCAGGTCGTGGAGCTCGACGGGGAACCGCCAGGACGTCAGGACGCCGGAGGCGAAGGCCCGCGCCCGGGACGCTGCTTCCACCCCGCCGAGCAGTTCGAGCGCCGCGTTGTGGAAGAGCTCCGCGGCATGACCCGTACGGGACGGGTGGTGGACCACCAGTACGGCGACGTCGTCGTCGTGGTCGGCGGTGACGCCCAGCGCGCGGATCAGCCGGTCGCAGACCACCTGCGGGCTGCCGGTCGCGCCGGCCAGCGCGCGCTCCAGGGCGGCGACGCCTTCGTCGATGTCCTCGCCGCGGCGCTCCACCAGGCCATCGGTGTAGAGCACTGCCGCCGATCCCGGCGGCAGTGCGATGGATTCCGACGTGTGCTGCCAGCCGCCGGTCCCGAGCGGCGGGCCCGTCGGGTCGGGCGCGCGGCGGATCGAACCGTCCTCGTCCCTGACCAGCATCGGCAGGTGGCCGGCCGATGCGTAGACCAGGCGGCCCTCATTGGGGTCGTGCACGGCGTAGACACAGGTGGCGATCTGGCTGGCGTCGATCTCGGACGCGAGGCCGTCGAGGAGCTGCAGCACCTCGTGCGGCGGGAGGTCGAGGCGGGCGTAGGCCCGGACGGCGGTGCGGAGCTGGCCCATGACGGCGGCCGCCCGGACACCGCGGCCCATCACATCACCGATGACCAGGGCCGTGCGTCCGGCGCCGAGGGTAATCACGTCGTACCAGTCGCCGCCGACCGCGGCGTCGGTGCCGCCCGGCTGGTAGGTGGCGGCGATCCGCAGATCGTCCGGCTGCTCCAGCTCCTGGGGCAGCAGGGAGCGCTGCAGGGTGACCGCGGTTTCGCGCAGCCGGCGTTCGCTGGCCCGCAGCCGCTCGGCGGCCTCCGCGTGGTCGCTGACATCGGCGGCGAAGACCAGCACGCCGCCCTCCTCCTGGAGGTCCTTGATGGGGGTGCAGGTGACCGTGTAAGAACGCTCACCGGGTTTGGTCCGCACCCGGCGGGACTTGACCGTGCGAGGGGTGCCGCTGCGCAGCACCTGGTCCATCAGCGGGAGCAGGCCGAGCTCGTCGAGCTCGGGCATCGCTTCTGCTGCTGCGGCGCCGGCCGGGCGGGGGCCGAAGGCGTCGGTGTACGCGTCGTTGAGATAGGCGATGCGGTGCTCGGGCCCGTACACCAGGGCGACGAGGGCGGGGAGATGGCCGAGCACCTCCCGGACGGACAGTTCGTCGAGCGCCGGGAGCCGGTCGGGATCCGCGTCGGCTTCCTGGTCGGGGCGGGGTGCGTACTCACCGCGGGCTGCTGGCACGGAACTGTGATCGGGCCGCGCGGCGGCGCGGCGCTGCGTTCCGGGGAACCGGGGGCTCCAGCGCGTGAAGTTCACTGCTTTTCAAGCCTCGTTCGTCATTTCGTCCGTCGATACCGGGCAGCCGGGCCCCGGCGCTGCCCGGCCGGGATCCGGGTTCTTCTGTGCTGGTCCGGTCCCCCTATGGTCACACGTCCAGTGTGACCCACGGCACTGACAGGCGTCAGTCCCGCTTGCGGCGCTCGCCGCCCGCGGCCCATTCGAACTCGGCGCGCGGATGCTCCAGCGAGCCGAGTGAAACGATCTCCCGTTTGAAGAGACCGGCAAGTATCCACTCGGCGAGCACCTTGGCCTTGCGGTTGAAGGTGGGGACCCTGCTGAGGTGGTACGCGCGGTGCATGAACCAGGCAGGGTAGCCCTTCAGCTTCCGGCCGTAGACATGGGCGACGCCCTTGTGGAGGCCGAGCGAGGCGACCGAACCGACGTATTTGTGCTCGTAGTTCCTGAGTGGCCGGCCGTGCAGCGAGGCAATGAGGTTCTCGGCGAGGACCTTGGCCTGGCGTACCGCGTGCTGCGCGTTGGGGGCGGTTTCCGTGCCGGGCCGGTCCGCGGTGAGGTCGGGGATGGCCGCCGCGTCGCCGGCCGCCCAAGCGTGCGCGGCGCCGTCGACGGTGAGCATCGCCGTGCAGCGCAGGCGGCCGCGTTCGGTGAGCGGGAGGTCGGTGGCGGCGAGGACCGGGTGGGGTTTGACGCCTGCGGTCCAGACGAGGGTCCTGTTGGGGAAACGGGAGCCGTCGCTGAGGACCGCGACCCGGTGCTCGCAGTTGTCCAGGCGGGTGTTCAGCCGGACGTCGATGTTGCGGTTCCGCAGTTCCCGGACGGCGTACTTCCCCATCTCGTCGCCGACTTCCGGCAGGATGCGGTCGGCCGCCTCCACCAGGATCCAGTTCATGTCGTCGGGTTCGACATTGTGGTAGTAGCGAGAGGCATATCGGGCCATGTCCTCCAGCTCGGCGATGGCCTCCACCCCCGCGTAGCCCCCGCCCACGAATACGAAGGTGAGCGCGGCGTCCCGGACGGCGGGGTCGCGGGTCGATGAGGCGATGTCCATCTGCTCGATCACATGGTTGCGCAGGCCGATGGCCTCTTCGATGCTCTTGAAGCCGATGCCGTGCTCGGCGAGGCCGGGGATCGGGAGCGTGCGCGCGACGGAGCCCGGCGCGATGACCAGCTCGTCGTAACGGATCTGCGCCCCGCCCGTGCCGTCCTCGGGACCGGCCAGAGTGGTGACGGTCGCGGTGCGTCCGGCATGGTCGATCGCGGTGGCTTCACCGATGACGATCCGGCACTTGTCCAGGACCCGGCGGAGCGGGACGACGACATGGCGGGGCGAAATCGACCCGGCGGCGGCTTCCGGCAGGAACGGCTGATACGTCATATAGGGGTCAGGGGTGACTACCACGATCTCCGCCTCGTCGCTTCTCAGCTTCCGCTGGAGACGCAGCGCCGTGTACAGGCCGACGTAGCCGCCGCCGACAACGAGAATGCGCGGACCGGTCTGGGGTCCGGGGGGTGTCCCCGGCGGGATGGGATCAGTCACTGTCCCATGAGGCTACGGCCGCTCGGCTTTGTCCACAGGCTCGGCAAATTGTGTGACCGGATATCGCGGTTGCCACGGGGCTCGCGCCGGCCCCGAATGTGACGAGTGACCGCAGGTCAGAGGGTGGGGCAGGAAGGGGCCGACCGGGCGGAATGGGGAGCGTTCCGGCCCATGCTCCGATCGGGGGGCGCTCCGTGCGGAACCACCCTCTTCTGAATCGACTCCGGCTCAACTATGTTCGTAGTCCGTCGGGGTTGCCGGGACTGGGCCCCCGGCGACCAGGCGGGGAGTCTCCGGGGGGAGACATCATTACCGGGGGATCAGCTATGCACATTCAGGACGCTCATTGGCAGAATGCCGCAACAGCGGACGGAAACGGACGGGCGGGCGCGGGCACGATCACGCACTCCGCGCCTCTCCGGGTGGACGCACAGCGCAATCTGGAGCATGTACTGCGGGCAGCCCGCGAGGTGTTCGGGGAGCTGGGGTACGGCGCTCCGATGGAGGATGTCGCCCGTCGGGCAAGGGTCGGGGTCGGCACGGTGTACCGGCGCTTCCCGAGCAAGGAGGTACTGGTGCGGCGGATAGCCGAGGAGGAGACCTCCCGGCTGACCGACCAGGCGCGTACGGCGCTTGGCCAGGAGGACGAACCGTGGTCCGCGCTCTCGTGCTTTCTGCGGTCATCGGTGGCTTCCGGCGCGGGGCGGCTGCTGCCGCCCCAGGTGCTGCGGGTGAGCGTCCCGGGCCCGGAGGACGGCGTCGCGGTGCTCCCCGTGCGGGACGGTACCCGGGTGCCGCAGCAGCGGTCCGGGTCCTCCGACCACGGGCCCTCCGACGACGGGCCCTCCGACGACGGGGCCGGCCGCGACACCGACCGCGGCTCGTCGGCCGGCGGGAGCCGGTGGGCCGGGGCAGGACTGCCCGAACTGTCCGGCCTCTCCGAGGACGACGCCCCGGGCGCCGCCGAACTGATCGAGGTCGTCGGGCAGTTGGTGGACCGTGCGCGAGGTGCGGGGGCGCTCCGCGCGGGTGTCACGGTGGGCGATGTGCTGCTGGTGATAGCCACCGCGGCACCGGCGCTGCCCGAGGCGACGCAGCAAGTAGCCGCGTCCTCGCGACTGCTGGACATTCTGCTGGAGGGGCTGCGATCGCGGACGGCGTGAGTCCTGGTCGGTCCTCACCGTGGTCCGGGTAACTGGCTGATTCTGCCCCTTACGGGTGAGGGTCGGAGCTCCGGTCCGGGAAAACCGCCCGGATGAGTGGTTGCTGAACGAGGGCCGCCCTGTTGCGCTCCCCGCTGTGCCACTCTTGGCCGGTGTTCTGGTCCGAAGGTGTACACGGGGGCTTGCCGCGATGAGCGTTGAGGGGCGGGACGAGCCACTCGAACGTCTCGGCAAGCTGCCGGCTCAGGGCGGCCCGGCAGACAGCCCGACCGACGGCCCGACCGATGGCTCAACGGGCGGTCCGACGGGCGCCGAGCGGCCCAGCAGCGTGCCGCAGCAGCGACAGCGGGAGGGCGACGGACAGGACAGCGTCCTGCCGCCGCCCCGTTCGCTCGAACTGCCGCCGTCCGACGCGGAGCTGATCCAGCAGATGCGGGACGGCGCGGACAGCGCCCCAACAGACAGCGCCCACCCCGACACGGCGCAAACGGACACGGCGCAAACGGACAGCGCCTATGCGGAGCTGTTCCGTCGGCACGCCGACGCCGTGCGCCGCTATGCCCGCACCTGCTGCCGTGACGCACACACCGCCGACGACCTGACCGCCGAGGTCTTCGCGCGCACCCTCCAGGCGGTACGGGGTGGGGCCGGGCCCCAGCAGGCCGTCCGGGCCTATCTGCTGACCACGGTCCGCCACGTCGCCGCGACCTGGACAAAGTCCGCCAAGCGGGAGCAACTGGTCGAGGATTTCGCACTCTTCGCCGACCAGGCCGCCAGGTCGTCCTCGTCCGAGGTGTCCGACCAGGACACCCTGGACCTGGGAGCGGATGTGCGGGCGATGCAGATCGCCGAGCAGTCGCTCGCCATGGAGGCGTTCCGTTCGCTGCCCGAGCGCTGGCAGGCGGTGCTCTGGCACACCACCGTCGAGAAGGAGTCGCCGAGCGAGGTCGCGCCGCTGTTCGGCCTCACCGCCAACGCGACCGCCGTGCTGGCCGGCCGTGCCCGCGAGGGGCTCAAGCAGGCGTACCTCCAGGCCCATGTGAACCAGGCACTCACCGGGAGCGGCGACTGTGCGCGGTACGCTGACCGGCTCGGGGCTTACGCCCGCGGCGGGCTGCGGATGCGGGCCGAGCGGGGGCTGCGGAAGCATCTCGAGGAGTGCGCCAAGTGCCGGGTGGCGGCGGGCGAACTCAAGGACGTCAACGCCGGCATCCCGGCGCTGGTCCCGGTCGCCGTCATCGGCTGGTTCGCCGGTGGCTCCGCGCTCAAGGCTGCCGGCCTCGCCGGCGGCGTGGCGGGGGCAGCGGGCGCGGGGGCCGCATCCGCCACCGGCGGCGGTTCCGCGGGCGGCGGAGCCGCCGCGTCCGAAGGACTGGGCGCACCCGTGAAGGCAGGAATCGCCGCGGGAGTGGTGGTGGCGGCCGCCGCCGGACTGGCGTTCGCCCTCGCGGGCAGTGACGCGCCGCCCCGAGCGAAGCCGGAGGCGGCCCCGCCGGCCGCACAGCCGGTCAGTCCACCCGCACCCACGACCACCCCGCCGTCACCGCGACCGAAGCCACCGCCGCCCCCTCCTGCGCCCGCACCGCCCCGTACCCCCGCGCCGAAACCGACCGCCGAACCGACGCCGCCGAAGCGGGCACCCGAACCGACACCGGAGCCCGCACCGCCGAAGCCGCCCCCCAGCGAGAAGCCCGTACCACCGAAGCCGTCCCCGAAGCCGCCTCTTCCGGCGCCGACCGTGTACCGGGTGAACCGCCTCTCGTACTCCCTGCTGGGCCAGCACACCGCGCCGGAGATCGACCTCGGCGGCAGCAGCTGGGTGTGGCAGCGCGGGAATCTGCGAGTGGACCGCACGACCTATGACCACGGGATCACGGTGCACACCCCGTCCAGCGTGACCATCGAGCTGAACCGGCGATGCTCCACCTATCAGGCATTCGCCGGTATCGACGATCTGTCGCTGGGGCTCGGCTCGGCCCGCTTCTCGGTGTACGGCGACGGGACCCGGCTGTGGCGCTCGGAAGTGCTGCACGGCGGGGACCCCGCGGTGCCGGTCACCGTCGGGATCGCGGGCCGCAGCCGCATCCGTCTGGTGGTCGAACGGGGCGGCCCCCTCAGCTCGGTGGGGCTCGCCGACTGGGCACAGTCGCAGATCAGTTGCGGCTGAGCAGCCGGGGCGCCGGTTCGGCTCCTACCCGCTGCACCGGTGCGGTTCCTGCCCGCTGCACCGATGCTGCTCCTACAGGCTGCGCCGGGGCACGACCCCGCCCGCCACGGCCCGCTGCTTCGGTGCGGCCGAGCCCGTCCAGCAGGTGCCGCGACGCGAGAGCAGCCGCCGCAGCCACAGCTCGGTGGAGATCAGGTCCGCGAGGCCGTCCAGCGGCACGCGTTCCCCCTCCGCGGCCGCGCGCAGCGCCTTGCGGACCACCCGGGCCTCGACCAGGCCCGCGTCGGCCAGCAGCGGAGCGTCGAAGAGGGCGATCAGGGTGTCGATGGATGCCCGCAGGCCCTGGTGGAAGGTGGCTGTCGCGGTGGGATGGGAGGGTGCGCCCCAACCGGGCGGCAGATCACGGATGCCCGCACCGGCCAGCACCGTACGCAGGATGGCTGCCCGCGCCCCCGGCTGGACCCGCAGCGACTCGGGGAGTACCCGGGCCGCCCGTACCACCTGATTGTCGAGGAACGGGGCGTGCAGCCGCTGGCTGCGGACCTCCGCCGCCTGCTCGAAGACCCGGTGATCCGCGGCGCGGCGGGCCAGCGCGGCGCGGGCCCGGGCCTCGCCGGGGCGTTGCACCGAGGTGGGGCGGAGGGCCGACTCCTGGAGACGAACCGATACTTCGGCGAGCGCCTCCCCGGTCAGCCAACGCGCCGCGGGCCCCGGCCGCGACCAGGTCAGCGCGGCCAGCGAGGCGTCCAGCGTGGAGCCTTCGGCGGTCAGGAAGAAGTCCCGGTCGCGGAGCCGGTCGGCGGCGGCCTCGATGCCCGAGCGGTACGGCGTACGGGCCAGTCTGCGCGCCGCCCGGTACACGGTGAACGGGATGAGGACGGAGCCGTCCGCCTTGGCCAGTGCGGTGACCGGACGCACCAGGTGGCGCCTGCGCCGGTCCATCAACAGGTCGGCCAGGCGCGCCGGATGCGCGTCCAGCACCTGGCGTGCGCCGTCGCCCACGAAGTGGTCGGCGCTGCCTGCGGCCAGGCGCCTGCGGTGGCGCTCGGCCGTGATGAGCGAGGAACTCGGCTCGTCCGTCAGCGGGCCGCTCTCCAGATCGGCGTAGGGCAGGGCCTCTGCACCGGCGGCGACCACCACATGGTGCAGTCGGGGGTTGGCCGCGATGGCGCCCGCCCGCTCCAGTTCCGGCTCCTGGCCGCGCGCCGCCAGGTCGTTGAAGGTGACGGCCAGCAACCGCTCCCCGGCACCGGTGCCGTGGCCCAGCAGGGTGCCGGGCACGCCGGGCAGTCCCGCCGCGAGCAGGGCGAGGGTCGCCGACGCGCTGCCGCCCGACAGGTCGGCGCCGATGCCGGGGGCCGGCGCGCCCCGGGCGGCCCGCCGCTCGGCGGGTCCCATGCCGGGGACCGGGCCCGGGTCGGGCGCCCGTGTCTCGGGGGCATGGCGCGGGGCGGTGAGCCTGGCCCGTACGGCTTCGACCAGCGCGTTCCGTACACCATCGACCGCCCGGTCGGCCTCGACCTGTGCGGCGGCCACGGCCAGTGAGGCCACCGGTTCGTATCCGGTGATCTCCCGGGAACCCTCGCGCAGGATGAGGGCGTGGCCGGGCGGGATGCGCCGCACCCCCGCGTACGGAGTGGAGTCGCGCAGCGCCTCCGGCACGTCGGGGCAGGCGAGCAGCGCCGCCAGGTGGCCGATGTCCAGCTGGGCTTCGATCAGGTCGGCGAGCGGGAGAGCGGCGGTGGCGTAGGCGGTGCCGTTCGCCCAGGGGGTGTGGAAGACCGGTCTGGCGCCGGCCAGATCACCGATGACGGTGACCCGGCGCCCGGACTGCACGACGACGGTGTAACTGCCCGGCCATGCGGTGAGGTGGCGCAGCGCGCCGCCGCGGGCGGCGAACAGGCCGACTCTGAGCTGGTCGTCGGTGGCCGCGCAACACCCCAGTACGGCAAGGCGGGTGAAGGGATCGACGGTGATCACGCGCACCTCGTCGGGGCGCCAGTCACCCACCGCCCAGAGCGGATCGGGGTCGCCCCAGAGCAGTTGCGAGCCGACGGGATGGACAGTGCGACCCTCGTCCGTGGCACCGACGGAACCGGCCGTACCGAAGGTCGCGGCGACACTGCTCCACCCCACCAACCACCGCATCGCCGCCTCCACAGGCTGTGGACAGATAAGAACGCCAAGGGCGTTCGAGTCCATGCTGCCATGACAACGGCGTAGCGGAGGGAGTACGGAAGCGCGCACCGAAATGTGAATGCGCCCCCGGCAAAGGCCAGTCGACTGTGCCCGACGAGGGTCGCCATCCGGCCATTCTGACGAACGGGCACCAGTGCCCCGAACGGGACTCCACGGGCATACGGGGCTGCGGTCCGGGAGGCGTCGTCCGCCCCCCGGACCGGCTCGCCGCCCGCGGGGATTGGGGCGGCGGTATCCCCCGGCCCGCTGGATCCAGTACAGCGGGCCGACCCACGCACTGGTCATCGAAGCGCTCCCGGCGACGCCGGACCAGAGCGCACGGCCGGGCGCACGGCCACACGCGAGGAGCACGGCACGCGATTGAAACCGCTCCGGGCGGGCAACATTCCCGCCATCCGGAACATCACCCCTTAACGGTAGGGATGCGGCGAACTACGCTGGGTTTACGAATGCCATGCACGGCTTCTCAGATCAGAGGGGTTGCCGCGACGTGGCGGCCGTCTGTGTGTCGAGGGGTGGCGCATGTCCAGGGAGCTACGCGGGCCGAACGACAAACTCGGCACCGTTCTCGCCCTCGCGGGAATCAGCAACGCCGGACTGGCGCGCCGGGTCAACGACCTGGGCGCCCAGCGGGGCCTGACTCTTCGCTACGACAAGACCTCCGTGGCCAGGTGGGTCTCCAAGGGCATGGTGCCCCAGGGCGCCGCGCCCCATCTGATCGCCGCGGCGATAGGCGCCAAGCTGGGCCGGCCGGTACCGCTGCACGAGATAGGTCTCGCGGACGCCGATCCGGCCCCCGAGGTCGGTCTGGCGTTCCCGCGCAGCGTGCATGCGGCGGTGGTGTCGGCGACCGATCTGTACCGACTCGACCTGGCCGGCCGACGGGCCGGAAGCGGCGGCATCTGGCAGTCGCTCGCCGGATCGTTCGCCGTCACGGCATATGCGACGCCTGCCTCGCGATGGCTGATAACACCCGCGGATTCCTCGGTCGCGAGGGGCGCGGACGAGGTGGTGGACCCTGCCGCGCTGCGGGTCGGTCACAGCGATGTGGCGAAGCTGCGGGAGGCGGCCGAGGACGCGAGACGCTGGGACTCCAAGTACGGCGGCGGCGACTGGCGTTCCTCGATGGTGCCGGAGTGCTTACGCGTCGACGCGGCCCCGCTGCTGCTCGGTTCGTACTCCGACGAGGTGGGCCGGGCGTTGTTCGGCGCGACCGCCCAGCTCACCAGACTGGCCGGCTGGATGGCCTTCGACACCGGCCAGCAGGAGGCCGCGCAGCGGTACTACATCCAGGCGCTGCGGCTCGCCCGGGCGGCGGCCGACGTCCCGCTGGGCGGATATGTACTGGCTTCGATGTCTCTGCAGGCCGTGTACCGGGGCTTCGGCGACGAAGGGGTGGACCTCGCGCAGGCAGCCGTGGAGCGCAACCGGGGCCTCGCGACGGCCCGCACGATGAGTTTCTTCCGGCTGGTCGAAGCACGGGCGCACGCACGCGCCGGTGACTCGTCGGCGGCCGGCGCGGCACTGAAGGCAGCCGAGGGCTGGCTGGAACGCTCCCGGGACGGTGATGCGGACCCGTCCTGGCTGGGCTTTTACACCTACGACCGGTTCGCCGCCGACGCGGCGGAGTGCTACCACGACCTGAAGGCCCCGCGTCAGGTGCGGCGCTTCACCGAACAGGCGCTGTCGAAGCCGACGGAGGAGTTCGTCCGCTCGCACGGGCTGCGTCTGGTGGTGAGCGCGGTGGCCGAGCTGGAGTCGGGAAACCTCGACGCGGCCTGCGCAGCGGGCACCCGGGCGGTGGAGGTCGCCGGGCGCATCTCGTCGGCCCGGACCACCGAATACGTCAGGGACCTGCTGCACCGCCTGGAGCCGTACGGTGACGAACCGAGGGTGGTGGAACTGCGCGAGCGGGCCCGTCCGCTGCTCGTCGCTCCGGTGTAGCGGGCTCGTCCGGAGCAGGCTCGTGTGGAGCGGGTTCGTGTGGAGCAGGCTCGTCGTGCGGCGCTGGTTTGAGCGCGTTGTCAGTGGGCCAGTGCACTATCGGGGTGGGAGGAGGTGCGATGTCATCCGGCAAGGGGTCGGTCCGTGGCGGCGCTGTCATGGACCGCGGTTTCGACTGCGACGTACTGGTCATCGGCGGCGGGATCGTCGGTCTGTCGACGGCTTATGCGCTGACCCGTGCGGCGCCCGGCCTTCAGGTGGTGGTGCTGGAGAAGGAGCACGGCACCGCCCGCCACCAGACCGGCCGCAACAGCGGAGTGATCCACAGCGGGATCTACTACCGGCCCGGATCGCTCAAGGCGCGGTTCGCCGTGCGCGGCGCGGCCGAGATGACCGAGTTCTGCCGGGCAGAGGGCATCGCACACCGGATCACCGGCAAGCTGATCGTGGCCACCGACCGGGCGGAACTGCCTCGCCTGCACGCCCTCGCCCAGCGCGGCAGGGAGAACGGCATTCCGGTGCGGGAGCTGGGCCCCGCCCAGATCACCGAGTACGAACCGGAGGTCCGGGGCCTGGCCGCGATCCAGGTCGCCACCACTGGGATCGTCGACTACGGCGCGGTGGCCGAGCGGCTCGCGGCGGCCTCGGGCGCCGAGATCCGCTGCGGCGCCGAGGTGGTGCGGATCTCCCGCCGTGCGGAAGGGGTCGCGGTCGCCACCGCGGACGGTTCGGTGCTGCGGGCCCGCTCGCTGGTGAACTGCGCGGGGCTGCACTGCGACCGGATCGCCCGCCTGGCGGGTGACCGCCCGGGGATGCGGATCGTGCCGTTCCGTGGGGAGTACTACACGCTGGCGCGCCCGGAGCTGGTGCGTGGTCTGGTCTACCCGGTCCCCGACCCCGCCTTCCCGTTCCTCGGTGTCCACTTGACCCGTGGCATCGAAGGCGGCGTACACGTCGGCCCGAACGCGGTGCCCGCGCTGGCCCGCGAGGGGTACGGCTGGGGTGTGGTGCGCCCCGGCGACCTGGGTACCACGCTCGCCTGGCCGGGCTCCTGGCGGATAGCCCGGCGCCACTGGCGGTACGGCGCCGGTGAGCTGCACCGTTCGCTGTCCAGGCCGGCCTTCGCCGCTGCGGTACGGCGGCTGCTGCCCGCCGTCGACGCGTCCGACCTGCGCCGCGCACCCGCGGGCGTGCGGGCGCAGGCGGTGCTCAGGGACGGCACGCTGGTCGACGACTTCCTGATCCGGGAGGCGCCCCGCACCGTCCATGTGCTGAACGCCCCGTCGCCGGCCGCGACCGCCGCCCTGCCGATCGGCCGGGAGATCGCCCGCCGGGCGCTGGCCTCGGTGGCGGTCCGGGCCTGAGCGCGGCGGGGTACCGCGGAGCTCGGCGGCGGCGGAACCGCGGAGCAGCGGCGGACCGTAGAATTGACGGCATTGTGTCCGATCTCCTGAATCCCGGCCCGCACGTCACCGGCGCAGACGTCACCGGCCCGCGTGTCACCCCCGTAGACGTCACCGGCCCGGCCGCCCCCGCCGCCGAGTCCCCCGCGCCGCGCCGTGCCAAGGGTGAGCCGCGCTTCCCCGGCGGTCCCGCCGCCGACCCCGCGGGCTCCCACCACGAACGCCGTATCCGCAGCTTCCAGCCCCGCCGCAGCCGGGTCACGACCGGCCAGGGTGACGCCCTGGAGCGCCTGTGGCCGCAGTGGGGTCTGGACATCGACGGGCTGCGGGTGCTGGACCTCGACGAGATGTTCGGCGGCCTCCCGGTCGTCCTGGAGATCGGCTTCGGCATGGGCGAGGCGACCGCCCGGATGGCCGAGGCGGACCCGGACACCGGCATCCTCGCCGTCGACGTGCACACCCCGGGCCAGGGCAACCTGCTCCGTCTCGCGGAGCAGAACGGGCTGGCCAACATCCGGGTGGCGAACGGGGACGCGATCATTCTGCTCCGCGCCATGCTGACGCCGGACGCGCTCACCGGGCTTCGGGTGTACTTTCCGGATCCATGGCCCAAGAGCCGCCACCACAAACGGCGGCTCATCCAGCCCGAGTTCCTCGACCTGGCCGCGAGCCGGCTGGCACCCGGCGCCGTCCTGCACTGCGCGACGGACTGGGAGCCGTACGCCGAGCAGATGCTCGACGTGCTGACCGCGCACCCGCAGTTCCGCAACACCGCTGCGGACGGCGGCTATGCACCGAGGCCGGCGTTCCGGCCGGTGACGCGTTTCGAGGGCCAGGGACTCGAAAAGGGCCACACCGTGCACGACCTGTTGTTCCTCCGCTGCTGAAGCTCGGGCGTACCCCTGCGACGGAAAGCCGATACGGCGTCGCAGATGTCAGTGCCGCTCGTTAAGGTCAATCAGGTGTACGAGTCGAGCTTGCCGCCCGGGGCACCCCACCCCATGGTCCCGGCGTACGAGGAGCAGCCGCGCTTCGACGCCGTGCCGCCCCGCGCGCACTGGCGGTACACCCCGCGCCGGGACTTCTGGCGGAGCAAGGCGCTGCGCGCCGCCGCAGTGATCGTGCTGCTCGCGCTCTGCGGTCTGGTGATCCTCGCGCTGGTCCGTGAACAGACCGGCACCGAGGGCTTCCTGGTCGGGCTCGCACTCGCCGTGCTGCCGGTGCCCCTGCTGATGACGGCGTTCCGCTGGCTCGACCGGGTCGATCCGGGGCCCTGGCGGAATCTGCTCTTCACGTTCGCCTGGGGAGCCTGCGCCGCCGCCCTCGTCGCCATCATCGCGAACTCCTTCGCGACCCGCTGGGTCGCGACCGCCACCGCGGACCCGGCGAGCGCCAACACCATCGGGGCGACGGTGATAGCGCCGATCGTCGAGGAGAGCGCCAAAGCGGCGGCGCTACTGCTGATATTCCTGTTCCGGAGACGGCACTTCACCGGGATCGTCGACGGGGTCGTCTTCGCCGGCTTCACCGCGACCGGTTTCGCCTTCACCGAGAACATCCTCTATCTGGGCAGCGCGTTCGGCGAGGACAAGTCGATGGGGTTCTCCGGCTTTTCGTCGGTGACCGCGGCGACCTTCTTCGTCCGGATCGTCCTGGCGCCGTTCGCCCACCCGCTGTTCACCGTCATGACCGGTATCGGCTTCGGCATCTCCGCGTCGAGCGCGCCGCACCACCGGGTGCGCCGGATCGCGCTGCCGCTGCTCGGGCTCGGCTGCGCGATGGGCATGCACGCTCTGTGGAACAGCTCGTCGGTCTTCGGCACGTTCGGCTTCCTGGTGGTCTACGGCGCCTTCATGGTGCCGGCCTTCGGCCTGGTCACCTGGCTGGCCGTCTGGAACCGGCAGCGCGAACTGCGCACCATATCGACCGAACTGCCTGCATACGCGGCGGCGGGCTGGCTGGCATCGGCCGAACCGGCTGCGCTCTCCTCGATGAAGGCCCGGTCGATGGCCCGTGACTTCGCGGCACGCAGCCATGTCGTTCCGTACACCTGTCCGCAGCCGGACGGGCGGACCGGCGGAAGGACGGGGGCGAAGGCGGGTGCGAAGGCAGGCGCCAAAGCCGCGTCCCGGGCGGTACACGAGTACGAGGCCTTCGCGACCACGCTGGCGTTTCTGCGGCACCGGGCCCGCCGGGGCTCGGCGGGCCCGGACTTCGTGGCGCGCGAGCAGGAGCTGCTGCACCATCTGTGGCAGCGCAAGGACATAGCCGGGCCCGCACTGCTCTATGCGGCGCAGGCCACCGGCCGGGTACGGGTGCCACCGCCGCATCTCCACTACGGCGGTTACAACCCGTACCGGCAGTAGCGGTTACGCCGAAGCCGCTGTCAGCGTGGCGAGCTCCGCGTCGGTGAGCCGGAGTTCGGCGACCGCCGTCAGGGCGGGCAGCTGCTCGGGCGTACGCGCCGAGGCGATCGGCGCGGTGACCGTCGGCCGGGCGGCCAGCCAGGCCAGCGCCACGGTCGCCGGCTCGGCCTCGTGTGCCGCTGCCACCTCGTCGAGCGCGGCGAGCACCTTCGACCCCCGCTCGCTCTCCAGATGCTTGGCCGCACCGGCGGCGCGCACGCTGTCCACGTCCGCGCCGGGGCGGTACTTGCCGGTGAGGAAGCCGGAGGCCAGCGCGTAGTACGGCACTGCGGCCAGACCGTGCCGGGCGACGGTGTCCTGCAGCCCGCCCTCGTAGGTGTCGCGGGAGACCAGGTTGTAGTGCGGTTGAAGCGCCACGTACCGGGCGAGCCCCTCGGCCGCGGAGAAGGCGAGAGAGGCTTCGAGCCGCTCAGGGCCGATGTTGGACGCGGCGATGGCCCGCACCTTGCCGTCCTTCACCAGCTGGTCGAGCGCGGTGATGATTTCCTCGACCGGGACGGACGGGTCGTCGAAGTGCGTGTAGTAGAGGTCGATGTGGTCGGTGCGCAGCCTGCGCAGCGACTCCTCGGCGGCCGCCTTGATGGTCCCGGCGGAGAGCCCCTTGTGGGCGGGATGGGCGCCGACCTTGGTGGCGACCACCACCTCGGAGCGGTTTCCGCGGGCGGCCAGCCAGTTGCCGATGACGGTCTCGGACTCGCCGCCCCGGTTGCCCGCCGCCCACGCGGAGTACGAGTCGGCCGTATCGACGAAGTTGCCGCCGGCCGCCGTGTACGCGTCGAGCACCGCGAAGGACTGCGCCTCGTCGGCGCTCCAGCCGAAGACGTTGCCGCCGAGGGCGAGCGGGAAGACATGGAGGTCGGACGCGCCGAGCCTGCGAAGAGAAGTCATAGGGCGGAAAACCCGGCACCGTCCCGCACTATTCCGTGCGCGGTGCCGGGGTTCCGGGAGCCGTCAGGCGTTGATGCCCTTGTTCGCCAGCCAGGTCAGCGGGTCGATCGGGTCGCCGCCGCCGGGGCGGACCTCGAGGTGCAGATGCGGCCCGGTGACATTGCCGGTGGCGCCCACGTTGCCGATGACCTGCCCGGTGGTGACCTTCTGGCCGGCGCTCACGGCGATCGACGACTGGTGGCAGAACCAGAGTTCCGTGCCGTCGTCGAGGGTGATGACCGTGCGATAGCCGTACGATCCCGACCAGCCGGCCGACTTGACCGTGCCGCTGTGCACGGCCTTGATCGGGGTACCGGTCGGAGCGGCGAAGTCGAGGCCGGTGTGGTAGCCGGAGGACCACATGGAGCCGCTGTCACCGAAGTGCGAGGTGAGGGTGTAGGAGGCGACCGGGAGCGAGTAGCTCGCGGCCAGCTTGGCGAGCCGTTCCTTCTCCGCCTTGGCCTTGGCCTCCGCCTCGGCCTTCTTCTTGGCGGCCTTCTCCTTGGCGGCTGCCGCGTCCTGCTGCTTCACCGCCTCAGCGGCGGCCTTGGCGGCCGCTGCCTTCTCCGCCGTCACCGCGGCCTGGTCGTCGACCGCGCCCTGCTGCTGCTCGGCCTGTTGCAGGATCCGGGTCCGGAGTGCTTCGCCCGCGTCCGAACTGCCGGTGCCGGTGGACGCCGAGGTGAGCGCGGCGCCGGTGACACCCGTGTCCGTACCCGTAGCGGACGAGGAGTGGCCGTCGATGTCCGATATCAGCCCACCCACGCCCGGCAGCGACTCGGCGTCCGGCAGCTTGTCCTTGACGGACTGCGGAAGGTCGGGGAGGGAGATCGAGACGGGCGGCTTCGCCTGCGCGCTGGCCATGCCACCCGCGCCGACGGCGGCGATCACGCCGACGCCGAGGACCGTGGAGCTGCGCGCGATGCCGCCGCGCTGCTTGGCCACCCGGTGCTTGCCGCGCAGCGGACGAAGGGACTCCTCGGTGGGATTCCACTCGTCGAACGTGCCGCCGTCCTCACCGCCGAAACCGAGAGCTTCGTCGTTCGGGAAGTAAAGCGTTTCGGGGGCAGAGCTGTTGGACGCCACGGAGGCGCACTCCTTTCCTTCCTTACCGCCTACCGGGTTAGCTGACGGGTTCGGAGCAGGAAGGTCTCCTACGGGCCGTTCCTTGCGGAGCTGCCCGATTCACCCCAATGAGTGGTTCCCCGGTTCCCTTACGGGATTCGGCGCGTGCGCACGGTGTCGCCTCTTGCGACGACTGGGACAACCGCGCTGCGTTATCGAACGTTAATAGACACACGCCCCGGAGCCAAGCCGTTCCAACTGATCGTTAACGATTTCGGCCCGGACCAAGCGGGGCACAAGGGGGTGGAACCGGGCGAGTTGACGCGCGCTCAGGAAACCTGCATTTCTTGACCGTGCATCAAATGTTATGCAGAGCGATGCACCCGGTCACGCATCGCGACGGCTGCCCCGCACGATCTCCACCGTCCTGCGCCGCGGGGGCTGATCGTCCGTCGGCCGGGCCACCGCGAGCAACGCCATGTCGTCCGTCGAGTGGCCTCCGGTATGCCGTCGCACATCGTCGGACAGCGCCGTGAGCAGCTCGTCGGGGCCCGGGAAGATCCGCCCGCGCAGCCGTTCCTTCGGATCGTAGAAGACCCCTGCCGCGTTCCGCGCCTCGGAGAGCCCGTCGGTGTAGAGCAGCAGCGTGGCCCCCGGCGGGAACGGCAACTCGTCGGCACGATCCGGCCAGGAGGCCACATCCGCCATCCCCAGCGGCAGTGCGGCATCGGTCGGCGTGACGGCGTCGAGCCCCCCGTCGGCGTACAGCAGGAGGGGTTCGGGATGACCGCGGTTCACCACCCGGATCCGGTCCCGGCCACCGCGTGGTACCTCGGCGAGCGCGGCGGTGGTGAAGCCCTCGATGGCGTCGAGGCCCTCCCGCCGGGTGCCCTCCCTGGTCAGCGCGCGCTCCAGACGCTGGGCCACCCCTTCCAGACTTCTCTCCTGCTCGGCGGCTTCCCGGAAAGCTCCGATCACCACCGCCACGGCCTCCACCGCGCCGAGCCCCTTGCCCCGCACATCACCCACGATGAGCCGGACCCCGTACGGCGTGTCCTGCACTGCGAAGAGGTCCCCGCCGATGAAGGTGCCGGCCTGCGCCGCCTCGTACCGCGCCGCGACGTGCAGGCCGCCGATCCGCTCGAGGGGCACCGGCAGCACCGCGCGCTGCGCCGTCTCGGCGATGACCCGGGCCGACGCGAGCTGCTCGCCGCTACGGCGCACCACCCGGTTGATGATCAGCGCGAGCACCGCCACGGTGATCACCGTGAGCAGCTCGGTGACGGCACTGGCATGGGCGCTGGTGCCGTTGTAGGCGTGCAGTCCCGCCATGGCCACGGTGGCGGCCACCCCGGTCAGCAGCGTGGCTCTGAGCGAGAAGAACGGGGCGGCGATCAGCGGTGCCGCGGAGAAGAACGGCACCGGGGTGAAGGGGTCCGGGGTCGCCAGATCGAACCCGATCCCACCGACCAGCAGCACCGGCGGCAGCGCCAGGAGGAAACGGCGTGCCGTGCCGCGCTGTTCTCGCTGCCCCACCAGTGGTCTCCTGCCCGGTCCGTACCCGGCTGCGGACAGTACCGCGCCCCACTCAGGCTGTCCGCAACCACGCCGACCGGCGATTCGACGTCGGCCAACCGGGCGAACCGCTGAGCCCTGGCCGGTTTCAGAAGTCCCACGCCGGCGTATGAACCACGGCGAGCAGCGAAACGACCCGGAGCCGCCGTCCCCGCAGCACCCCGAGTCCGGTGAGCTCGTCGAGCCGCTCGAGCCCCACCCGCGCCCACATCAGGCCGACCAGGGCCGACGGCAAGACCTCCAGCAGCAGTACGGTCAGCGCGACCCGCAGAACGAACACGTCAGCCCCCTGATACGTGCCGGCGCTCCCCGCCGGAGCAACGCTCGAAGGCCCGGCACATGACGTGCCGGGCCTTCGTTCACAAGTAGCGGGGACAGGATTTGAACCTGCGACCTCTGGGTTATGAGCCCAGCGAGCTACCGAGCTGCTCCACCCCGCGTCGGTAAACCCAACTGTACGGCATCCGCAGCTATGCTCCTCACCATTAACGGCCGGACCGGCCGGCCGTTCCTCCACGGCCGCCGCCCGCGCGCACCTGCCCGTATCCGGGGTGCACGCCGGGGGAGAGTCCCTGCTGCTCGGCCAGCCGGCCGAGCAGCACGCCCAGTTGCCGGTGCTCGTCCACCGAGAGCGCCGCACAGATCTGCTGCTCGTGCGCGGCGCCGGCCTTCCGCAGCCGGGACAGCAGCGCGACACCCTCGTCGGCCAGGAAGAGCGCGTACTGCCGCCGGTCGGCGGTATTGCGCCTGCGCTCGATGAGTCCACGCGCCTCGAGTTCGTCGGCGAACGCCACGAACCGGCTGGGCGGCATGCCCAGCACGTCTGCCAGTTCGCGCTGGCTGCGGCCCGGCATCCCCGCCAGCAGGCGCAGGAGTCCCGCCTGGGCAGGGGTGAGATCCAGTTCCGCGATGCGCTCGGCGAACCGGTCCGCCGCGTGTGCCCCGAGCTGAGCCAGCAAGAAGGCGACCCCCTGAGGGGGCCGTGCCCCCGGTGCTTCCGCATCCCGTTCCATGGCGAAATAGTATCAGCTTGACAATCGTTTCGAGTTGTAATCATTCTATGAGGGTGACGAATATCGAGGAGGCAACCATGACCACCGCATCCGCCGAGCCCCCACCCCGGCGAGCAGAGTCCCCGAGCCGTCGCCCGCAAGGAGGCCCACCCCTGCTGGCCCCTGTGCTGGCCTTCGCCGTCCTGACCGTCGCCTACGTGATCGTCAACCGCTCCACCCCGCACCTGGACGCGACCGGCGCCGATGTCCTGCGTTATGCCTCGGCCCATCGCACGACCGTGAAGGCCGGATCACTGCTGCTCTTCGCTTCCTCGGTGCCCCTGGCGCTGACCGCCGCGATCCTCTACCGGCGGCTCCGCGCCCTGGGGATCACCGCTCCCGGCTCCGCGATCACCCTGGTCGGCGGAGTGCTGGCATCGAGTGCGCTCGCGCTGAGCGGCATGTTCGGCTGGGCCGGCGGCCGGCTGTCGTCCGACGGCGGGCCCGCGCTCGCCAGGGTCCTGGCCGACCTCTCGTTCCTGGCAGGCGGCCCCGCGTACGCCACGACCTTCGCCCTGCTCATGGCGGGCATCTCGGTCACCGGCCTGCTGGCCGGCCTGCTGCCACGGGCGCTGGCCTGGCCCGGACTGGCACTCGCCGCGGTCGGCGTGGTCTCCGAACTGACCCTCGTGGCCGACGCGTTCCAGTACCTCCTGCCGATCGCCCGTTTCGGCGGCCTGCTCTGGCTGGTGATCGTCGCGGTCAAGCTGCCCCGCACCCGCCCGTCCCGCCACCAGTAGGACTGCGCCGACAGCGCCGGCGCAGCGGCCCGGAACGTTCGAAGGCCCGGCACATGAGGTGCCGGGCCTTCGTTCACAAGCAGCGGGGACAGGATGTGAACCTGCGACCTCCGGGTGAGTGCGGCGGTCAGCCGTGGCGGCTCGCACGGGCGAGCGCCGGCACGAACCGGGCCGCGTCCACGGTGCCGACGCCGGTGGCCATGTCATAGCCGTTGACGGCGGGGTAGCCGGTCACCCCCTGGTAGCTGTTGTCCGTCCCGTCGTTGACGTCCACGATGCCGGACGAGCGGCGGTGGACCAGGGTGTACAGCGCCTTGTTGATGTCACCCACCCGGTGACCGGCGGCCTGGTCGGCGAGGGCGACGATGCCGGAGAACAGCGGGCTCGCCTCGCTCGTGCCGCCGGATACGTCCCAGCCGACAGCGGTCGGGTCGTAACTGGAGTACACCCAGGCCCCGCCGTTGACCGCGGCGGCCATCGAGATGTCCGGGGTGCCGCGGCGGCTGCCGACGACCTTCTTCTCGCCGTTCTGGAACGCGGGACGGTGGAAGACGTGCGACTGGCCGCCGCCACCGGCGCCGTAGTCGTTGTACACGCTCTCCGGCGCGGTGCGGTCGCCCTTGTCGTCCAGGTGCAGCTGGGTGCCGCCGATCGACGTCACCAACGGGTCGGAGGAGGGCCAGGAGTTGACGCGCTTCGTGTAGTAGCCCTTGCCGTCCGCGGTGCTGTCGGTGGCGCCGCCGTCACCGGATGAGGCCAGGACGGTCACTCCGTGCCGGGCCGCGTCCTTGAACGCGTAACGCAGCTTGCCGATGCTCGAGAAGTCGCCCTTGTCGAAGCCGGGGAAGGTGTTCTCCGTGGCGCCGAAGCTCTGCGTGATCACATCACCGACTCCGCGGTCGATGAGGGACTTCTCGGCGGACATCATCTCCGGCAGACCGGTGACGCCCTCCGTCTCGGCGACCGCGGTCTCGACCAGCACGATCTTGGCGTCGGGCGCGACGGCGTGCGCCATCTCCACGTCGAGCGTGGTCTCGCCGGCCCAGCCGGTCATGTCGGAGTTCTTCGGGTCGAACGCGGGCACGTGACCCCACTTCTCGACCTGCACCTTGGTGCTCTTCAGCCCGAACTGCTTGCTGTAGACGTCCAGATCGTGCTGCACGGTCGGCGAGCCGAACGAGTCGACGATCACGATGGTGCGGCCCTTGCCCGTGATGCCGGACCGGTACAGCGGGTTGAGGTTGTACGCCTGGCGGTACTGAATCGGGCTGTAGCAGGCGATCTTCCACTTCGCCTGGCACTGCTCGGAGGGCAGTGGACTGCTCACCCCGCTGACCAGCTGATGACCTGCGACGGCCGGAACCGCCTTGGTCCCCGGTACGGCCTGAGTGGACGCGACGGTGACGCTGCTGCTCAGCGGGGTGGCTATCACCGCGGCGGCAACAAGGGCGGTGGCCCCGGCCGTCGCGGCCCCGGTGCGGGACCGGGGGCGTGTTGTGCGCATGAATTCTCCTTGTGTGGAGCGGAGTCGCGCGAAGCGGCTGCCGTGATCCCATCCGGGAGGGCATGCACAGAACAAGGGCATTGGTTCATTGATGTCGAACGCTTTGCCTAAGAGTGAATCTTTCCGGCCGCCACCTGACCCAGCAGGTGAGAGCCGACACACGCGAGCGCAGCCGGTCAGCCCATGCTCTTCGCCCCGTCCAGGGACTCGCGGATGATGTCGGCGTGCCCGGCGTGCTGCGCGGTCTCGGTGGCGATGTGCATCAGCACCCGACGGGCCGACCATCGCGCGTCGGCCTCGTACCACGGAGCCTTCGGCAGCGGATGGCTGGCGCCGAGGTCGGGCAGGGTGGCGACCAACTCATCGGTCTCCTTGGCTACTTCCTCGTATTCGGCGAGCACTCCGGCCAGCGTCTCACCAGGCAGCATCCGGAACTCGTCGGCCCGCCGACCCCAGTCGTCCTCGGTCAGGGCGGTGAAGTCGGGCATCGCCGACGGCCCCCTCTTGATGAACTGCACCCAGCCCCGCTCGGCGGACGTGACGTGCTTGATCAGACCCCCCAGACAGAGCTCACTGGCCGTGGTCCGCAGACCGGCCTGCTCGTCGGTGAGTTCCCGTGTGGTGAAGCGCAGGAAGTGCCGCTGCTTCGCAAGGCTTTCAAGGAGGTCGGCGCGCTCCCCGGCCGGGGTCTGCTCGTTGACGGTCTCGCTCACGCTCATGGACTCGCCTCTCGTTGGTCATCCCGCTGCTCTGTCGAGCAGGACCACGCTAGGGCGGATATAGGTCACTTCCTGACCTGTACTCTCACGCAGCACTCGCGCAGGAGACCGGAAAAAACGCAGCGCCTCGACCAGCCGAAGCCGGTCGAGGCGCGGAACAGCAGGTCGGAGGAGGTTTCCCCGCGATGCTGACGGTAGACCGTGTGGGACTCGAACCCACAACCAATGGATTAAAAGTCCACTGCTCTGCCAATTGAGCTAACGGTCCGTGCTTGCGCACCCCACGAGCATAGCGGGAGCGGACCGGGCAGCCGATCGGGTATCGGTTTCGGGCCCGTCGCCGGTCGGAGCAGGGGCGTGGGATATGCGGGCCGACTACGGATCCACCGGCTCCGGGGCGCCCTTGCGGGCGGCTTCGCGGGCGAGGGTGCGGGCGTGGTTCGGGTTCAGGAACCAGTGGCGGGCCGAGGCGAACCACCAGGCCGCGGCGGAGCCCAGCACGACCAGCACGGCCACCGGCGCGTAGTTGAAGGTCTCCCAGGTCACCGGGGAGACCTGCGGGAGCATGAAGAGGACCGTGATCACCACGACCCACACCACCGCCACGATGCCGATCGGCCGCGACCACCTGCCCAGATGCCACGGGCCCCGCCGGAAATCGTCTCCCCGCCACAGCCGCAGCAGGGTGGGGATGACGTAGGCGATGTACAGGCCGATGACCGCGATGGACGTCACCGCCGCATACGCCGTGACGTTGATCAGGTACGGCAGTCCCAGGACCAGCGCGCCCAGCGCCGCGAGCCAGACCGCCGCGACCGGCGTACGGGTACGGGCGCTCACGCTGTGCCAGACGTGCGAGAACGGGAGCGCCCCGTCCCGCGAGAAGGCGTAGATCATCCGGGAGTTGGCAGTCACCGATGCCATGCCGCAGAAGAGTTGTGCGCCGATGACGACGAGCAGCAGCAGCTTGCCGCCGGTCGCGCCGACCCCGTCGAGCAGGATCTGGGCGGGCGGCGCACCAGTCGGGGACGCCAGCTGCTTGTCGTAGGACTGGATGGCGAAGGTGAAGCCGAGGAGCAGGACGAAACCGGCGATCCACGAGGTCCAGATGGACTGGACGATGCCCTTTGGGCCGGCCGTGGACGCGTCGTGTGTCTCCTCGGTCATGTGCGCGGACGCGTCATAGCCGGTGAAGGTGTACTGCGCCATCAGCAGCCCGATGAGAACCACGTAGAAGCCGCTGCCGAAGCCGGTGTTGTTGACGAAGCGGGTGAAGACGAAGGACGCCGACTGATGGTGGTCCGGGGCGAAGGTGAGCGCGCCGACGATGAGCACCACGCCGAGCACGTGCCACCAGACGCTGACGCTGTTGAGGATCGCGACGATCCGGACGCCGAACGTGTTCAGCAGGCCGTGCAGCACCAGGATCGCCGCGAACAGCAGGATCGTACGGCCGGGGGTGACGTGGAAGCCGAACTGGAGATTCAGGTACGCGCCGAGGAAGGACGCGGCGCCGAAGTCGATGCCGGCGGTGACCGCCACCTGACCCAGCACATTGAACCAGCCCGTGAACCAGGCCCAGGCCGCGGCCGAACGCGGTGGTGCGAGGCGGTGGGCCCAGAAGTAGAGACCGGCCGACGTGGGGTACGCCGAGCAGATCTCGGCCATGGCGAGGCCTACGAAGAGGGTCATCAGGCCGACGCCCACCCAGCCCCACGTGATGAGGGCGGGGCCTCCGGTGTTCATGCCGTACAGATACAGCGTCAGGCAGCCGGAGAGCACCGAGATGATGGTGAAGGAGACGGCGTAGTTGGCGAAGGCGGACATCCGGCGGGCGAGGACCTGGGTGTAGCCGAGTTCGGCGAGGCGGTCCTCGTCGGAGCCGGTGGACCCTGTGGACCGGCCGGGAGAGTCGTTTGTCATGCCCCCAGCGATTCCCTCGCCGGGGGCGCCGCATGCGTCGGCCGGCCGCCGGTGAGAACGAAAGCGGGCCCGTCCGTGAGGGACGGGCCCGCTTCAGCAGGTCACAGACTCAGGCGCGTACGCACGAGTGGGGCACCCGGGACGGTGTCAGCTGCGCTTCCAGCGCGGCTTGTCGTCGCGGCGGCCGAAGGAACCGGTGCCGGTCCCCGTGCCGGTGGTGCGGTGGTCGTCGCGGCGGCCGCTCGGACGGTCGCCGCCGGAGCGGAAGCCGCCGGCGGGACGGTCGTCCCGGTTGAACGGACGGTCGCTGCCACGGTGGCCGCCGGTGGGGCGGTCGTCACGGCGCTGGAAACCACCGCGGTCGCCGCCGCGGTCGTCACGACGGTCGCCGCCACGGTAACCACCGGACGGACGGTCGTCGCGGCGCTCGCCGCCACGGTAACCACCCGAGGGGCGGTCGTCGCGGCGGAAGCCACCGGACGGACGGTCGTCACGACGGAAGCCGCCACGGTCGCCGCCCGACGAACGGTCGTCACGACGGAAACCACCGCGGTCACCGCCACGGTCGTCACGGCGGTCACCGCCACGGAAACCACCGCGGTCGCCGCCGCGGTCGTCACGGCGCTGGAACCCGCCGCGGTCACCGCCACGCGAACCGCCGCGGTCGTCACGGTCACGGCGCTGGAAGCTGCCCCGGTCGTCGCGGCGCTCCTCGCGCTGCTCCGCCCTCGGCTGCGCGGGCACCGCTGCGGCGGCCAGCTCGGCCGCAGTGGCGGCGGCCAGTTCGGCGACGGCCGTCTCGGGGTCGTCACCGCGCTCACGGGCGGCACGCGCCACCAGACGGTCGGCCTCCTCGCGCAGCTCGGTGGCCCGGCGCTGGACGCGCTCCAGCTCACGGGTGAGGTCCTTGGCCTCGCGCTCCGCCTGCTTGGCGGCGTTGTTCGCGGAGTCGGCCTGGACCTCGGTCAGCGAACGGGCCCCGGTGATCTCGGCGACCTCGGGCTCGAAGACACCGGCACCCTGGACGATGTGACGCGCGGCGTCGACACCGGCGTCCTCCATCATCCGGAAGATCTGGCGGCGCTGGTGCGGCAGCGAGAGCGAGACGACCACGCCGGACTTGCCGGCCCGGGCGGTACGGCCCGAACGGTGCAGGTAGTCCTTGTGGTCACCGGCCGGGTCCACGTTCAGGACCAGGTCGATGCCGTCGACGTGGATGCCGCGAGCGGCCACGTCGGTGGCGACCAGGGCGTTGACGTAGCCCTTCTTGAAGTCCTCGAGGACGCGGGTGCGGGCACCCTGCGTCATACCGCCGTGCAGCGCGTCGGCCTTGACGCCCGACTCGGCGAGCTGCTCGGCGATGCGGTCGGCGCCGAGCTGGGTGCGGACGAAGATGATGGTGCGGCCCTTGCGGGCGGCGATCGCCGCGGTGACCGGCGCCTTGTCCTTGGGCTTCACGACCAGCACGTGGTGGCTCATGGTCGAGACGTTGCCCTGGGCGCTGTCGACCTCGTGGCTGACCGGGTTGGTCAGGTAGCGCTTGACCAGCGTGCTGATCTCGTTCTCCATGGTGGCGGAGAAGAGCATCCGCTGGCCGCCGCCGGGGATCTGGTCGAGCAGCTCGGTGACCTCGGGCATGAAGCCCAGGTCCGACATCTGGTCGGCCTCGTCGAGCACGGCGACCTGGACGTCGGCGAGCGAGCAGGCGCCGCGGTTGATGATGTCGCGCAGGCGGCCCGGGGTGGCGACGAGGATGTCGACGCCGCGCTCCAGGGCGTAGATCTGGTTGCTCATGGACGTACCGCCGCAGACGACCTTCATCTTCAGGCCGAGCACGTCGCCGTACGGCTGGAGCGCGTCCGCGACCTGCATGGCGAGCTCGCGGGTCGGGGTGAGGATGATGCCGCGCGGCTTCTTCTTCTCGGTGTGACCGCCGGAGAGGGTGGCCAGCATCGGGAGACCGAAGGAGAGCGTCTTGCCGGAGCCGGTACGCCCGCGGCCGAGGATGTCCTTGCCGGCCAGGGCGTCCGGGATGGTCGCCGCCTGGATCGGGAAGGGGGCGGTGACGCCGTTCTGCGCGAGCTTGCGGACGATGCCGTCGGGCAGCCCCAGCGACCCGAAGGTCACGGACGGCTCGGCGGACTCGTCGGCGTCGGCAGCGGCTTCGGCGGCAGGGGCGGTCTCGGTGACCGTTCCGGGCGTGGCCTCGGCGGCGGCTTCCTCGGCCACTGCGGCCTCGGTGACGGCCGTCTCGGCCTGGACCACGACCGCCTCGGCGTCGGCGACGATCTCGTCGTTCTCGGGCAGGACGGCGTGGTCAGAACTAAAATTGGACATGCGAAATGCGAAACCTTCCGGAGTCTCGGCACGCGCCCATAACTCCGTGATTCGCAATTTCGACCGCCTCAATGCGGTCCAGCCACGGCAAGGGAGAGTACGCGCCACACGGCGCTCTTCTGTGTCGGCGCCGGGCAATGGGATCAAACGATCTACTACCATACGCACCCTCCCCCCGTTCTGGCAAACCGACCCCCGCTAAGCCGCTGCCACCTGCGGCGATGCGTGCGGCAGCGGCATCGCGCCGGTCCGCTTTCCGGGCTCAGCCGACGGTGGCGGGGTGGCTCCCGGCGGGGAGTCGCCCGGGTCGGGCGAAGCGCTCGCGGCCGGTGGATCCGCGGGCGGTGGCGGAGGCGGTGGCGGGCTGTCGGCAGG
This sequence comes from Streptomyces sp. NPDC051322, assembly GCF_040689485.1. Taxonomy (NCBI): domain Bacteria; kingdom Bacillati; phylum Actinomycetota; class Actinomycetes; order Kitasatosporales; family Streptomycetaceae; genus Streptomyces; species Streptomyces sp. NPDC051322. Next base: position 29,105 of record NZ_JBFBAK010000003.1, read on the forward strand.
CGGCCCCGGCGGCCTGCCGCCGGGAACCGAAGGTTCCGCCGGGCCGGGCCTGCCGGGTGCGGACGCCCCGGCGGGAGCGGACGGCTTCGGCCCCGGCTCGGCTGACGCGCCGTCACCCTGGTGCTCGGCGCCCTTCTTGCCCGTCCTGCCGTGCTTCGCTTTCTCCCCCGTCGCCCCTCGGCCGCCGCCTCCGCCGCCGCCCGGCGCCGCCACCGCACCCGGCCTCGCCTGACTGCCGTGCGGCCCCGAGGAGGCCGAGGACCCCGGCTTTCCCGGATGGTCGGTCACACTCACGCACCCCGCCGAGGCCGTGACCGCCATCACGGCGACGACCAACCGAGCAGGGACGGGCAACTGGCGCACGGGGCGCACCTCCGGGAGCGGGCGGGCGAACGGGGTCGCAGTGCCCAACTCTCTTTTCCCCGCAAGGGACACGCCCGGCGCGGGATCAGCCGTACCCCAGGGCGTGCAGCCGGGCGTCGCCGATGCCGAAGTGGTGGGCTATCTCATGCACCACGGTGATCTCCGTCTCGGCCACCGCCTGCTCGCGCGAGCCGCACATCCGCAGCGTCGGCCCCCGGTAGACGGTGATCCGGTCCGGCAGCACCCCCGCGTACCACTCGCCGCGCTCGGTCAGCGGCGTGCCCTCGTAGAGCCCCAGCAACTCCGGTTGGTCGCTGCTGGGCTCGTCGTCGACGAAGATGGCGACGTTGTCCATCAGCCGCGTCAGTTCCGGCGGGATGCGGTCCAGCGCCTCGGCGACAAGCTCCTCGAACTCCTCACGCGTCATCTCCAGCACCCGGCCATTGTCACGTAATACGCCCGGACGCGCCGGATGCCCGCGGCTACCAAGTCGGCCTGCATCACGTCCGCATGCGCTCGGCCCGGGTGCGCCCGGGCCGCATGACCGGCTCTCCCCTTGGGCATACGGCACAAATGGCCGCAGCCGAACCCTTCCGGCACCTCGTCCGCACCCCGCGCCCCTGGGCCCGCGCTCTGGGCCTCGTGACGGTGGTCCTGTTCGGCGCCTGGCTGGGACTGCTGGTCGTGGGGAACGTCCGTACGCCGGTCGGGCCGATGGACACCACGATGACCCTGCGCCCCTCCCTCACCGGCGGCACCAAGATCAACATCGCTCCGCTGGGCGCCCTGGAACTCGATTCGCACACCGCCCCCATCCGCCTCGACGTGGACGTCGACCGGCTGGATCCGGTGCGTGCGCAGGCTCTGGTGCAGCACCCGGAGCGGATCTCCGGCCTGCAGGAGGAGATCACCCACGACATCGAGCACGGCACTCTCGACCTGGCGGTACGCTCCTGCGCCGCCGTCGTCGTGGGAGGCACCACGCTCGGCCTGCTCGTCTACCGCCGCCCTCGCCGCGCCCTGGCGGCGGGTGGGCTCGCGCTGGCCCTGCTGGCGGCGTCGGGCGCCACCGCGTACGCCACCTGGAACCCGAAGTCGGTCCTGGAGCCGAAATACTCCGGGCTGCTGTCGTCCGCCCCGCAGGTGGTGGGCAACGCCCGCTCGATCGTGAGCGACTTCGACGTCTACCAGGAGGAACTGGCGCGTCTGGTCACCAACGTGACCAAGCTGTACGACGCGGCCTCGACCCTGCCGGCGTACCAGCCCGACCCCGGCACGATCCGGGTCCTGCATGTCTCGGACATCCATCTGAATCCGGCGTCCTGGCCGATCATCGCCTCGCTGGTGAAGCAGTACCGGATCGACGTGATCATCGATTCCGGCGACACGATGGACCACGGCACCGCCGCCGAGAACCAGTTCCTCGACCCGATCAAGGACCTGGGCGTGCCCTACGTCTGGGTCCGCGGCAACCACGATTCGGTCACCACCCAGAAGTACTTGCGGCACTTCAGGAACGTGCGGGTCCTGGACGAGGGCCGCGCCGTGACGGTCGGCGGCCTGCGGATAGCCGGCACCGGGGACCCGCAGTTCACTCCGGACCGCTCCGTCGTGCCCGGCGGGGACGCCTCGGAACGGTTGGCCGGTATCCGGCTCGCCTCGGCCATCAGTGACCAGGAGGCCGCCGGTACGCCGGTCGACATCGCCGTCGCGCACGAGCCGGTGGCGGCGCGCGAGACGGACGGCACGGTGCCGCTGGTGCTGGCCGGGCATGTGCACCACCGCGAGAACGAGATCCTGAAGCTCGGCACCCGGCTCAAGGTGGAGGGCTCGACGGGCGGTGGCGGACTGCGCGCCGTGCAGAACAAGCATCCGGAGAAGGTGCTCGCCTCGGTGCTCTATCTGGACCGCACGACCCGCCGCCTGCAGGCCTGGGATGAGATCACGCTGGGCGGCCTGGGGCTGACGACAGCCGAGGTCAGCCGCCATCTCGCGACCGAGAACCAGCCGGCAGCGACCCCGTCGCCCACCCCCTCGGGGACAGGCCGTTCACCGGCGCCCTGAACCGTTTTGGCGAACGGTCCCGCCATCCCATATGCTTCTGACGTCCCCGACGCGCTGCAAAGCGCCCAGGCGGGCCTTTAGCCCTCATCGTCTAGTGGCCCAGGACGCCGCCCTTTCAAGGCGGTAGCACGGGTTCGAATCCCGTTGGGGGCACGCCATACTGTGTGCGAAACTGTTTCTCGCACATTGCTTGGTCCTGTGGAGCAGTTTGGAGTGCTCGCCACCCTGTCAAGGTGGAGGCCGCGGGTTCAAATCCCGTCAGGACCGCTGTGGCTCGCATGAGCCGCGTGGCTGGGTAGCTCAGTTGGTACGAGCGATCGCCTGAAAAGCGATAGGTCGCCGGTTCGATCCCGGCCCCAGCCACTTCCCGAAAGGCCCCGACTCCGGTCGGGGCCTTTCGCGTGTCCGCCGGGCCGCTCAGTCCACCGGCCCCTCAGTCCGCCGGCACCACGGCCGGCGGTCGGCCGCCCGGGTGCCGGTGGCGCCAGGTCCAGAAGACCGCGCAGGACAGCAGCGCCCAGCCGGCCAGCACCAGAAACGGGAAGGCGTGCTGGTACCCGCCGAAGTACACCGCGGTGTGCTGGGCGTTGACCGAGGCGCCGGGCGGCAGCCACTGGCCGATCCGCCCCAGCGTGGAGGGCAGCAGCGGCCAGGACACCGCGCCGCCCGACGACGGGTTGCCGAGCAGCACCATCAGCCCCCAGGTGGGCAGCATCGCCCAGCGGCCCAGCAGGGTGTTGAACATGGTGAAGACCATGCCCGAGGTGAACATGGTCAGCGTCAGGATCATCCAGGACTCCAGGAACGGCAGGTCCAGCGCGCCGAGCAGCCAGTCCACCACTGCCGCGATGGCGAAGCCGCCGAGCAGCGCGTAGGCCACGGTGAAGGCGATCCGTTCCGCCGGATTGAGAGCCCGTGCGTGCACCGAGAGCTGGATGGCGCCGACGAAACCGATGATCACCGCGGCCAGTGAGATGTAGAAGAGCGCGAGCCCGCGCGGATCGCCCTGCTGGAGCGGACTGATGTCCCGGACCTGCACAGGGACGCCGGTCACCTTGCCGACTTCCGGCCCCGCCTGGGAGATGACCTGCGCCACGGTCGCGCCCGAGGCGCCGGACACGGCGAGCCGGACCTCGGTGCTCTGCACGTCCACGATGGCGAAGACCTTCTGCTGGTCCACCGCCCGTCGCGCCTCGGCAGCCGTCGCATAGGGATGCAGCCGCATGGAGGCGTCGAGTGCCTTCTCCATGCCGAGGATGAACTGCTGTCCGACGGGTGACTCGTAAGCGCCGACCACCGCCGTGGGGACGCGGTGCGGCGTCGGGTTCGCCATGAAGTACGTGTACGAGCCGGCGAAGAGCGAGGCGGCTGCCGACAGGATGAGGACCAGCACGGTCGCCGGCAGGAAGGGCGACCCCTTGAAGGCGTCCCACCGCGCGCGGTGCGTCGCCGAGCCGGAGTGAGCGCCGCGCGGTTCCATCGGGTCGGACATGAAATTCACGCTAAACCAGATATACGGGGCTTACGCGTTCAGAATGGTGCATAAGCGGGCGCGGGCAAATCCGTTCGCCAGTCCCTTCCGCCGAGTGAGATCCTGGGTCAGGTATGTCTACTTCCTTCGCTGATCTCCAGGCCACGCTCAACGAACTGTCGCTGCGCGACGCGCACCGGCTCGGGCGGCGCCTCGAGGGCGCCCGCCGTATCCACAAGCCGGCGGCCCGGCAGGCGGTGCTGGACGAGATCGCCGCGGAGGCCGAGAAGTCCGCGGAACGGGTCGGCCGCCGCGCTGCCCGGGTGCCCGCGATCAGCTATCCGGAACAGCTGCCGGTCAGCCAGAAGAAGGACGAGATCGCGGAGGCGATACGCGATCACCAGGTGGTGATCGTCGCGGGCGAGACGGGATCCGGCAAGACCACCCAGATCCCGAAGATCTGCCTGGAACTGGGGCGCGGCGTCCGCGGCATGATCGGCCACACCCAGCCGCGCAGGATCGCCGCCCGTACGGTCGCGGAGCGCATCGCGGACGAGATGCGGACGCCGCTGGGCGAGGCGGTCGGCTGGAAGGTCCGCTTCACCGACCAGGTCAATCAGGACGCCACCTTCGTCAAGCTGATGACGGACGGCATCCTGCTCGCGGAGATCCAGACCGACCGTGAGCTGCGCGCCTACGACACGATCATCATCGACGAGGCCCATGAGCGGTCGCTGAACATCGACTTCCTGCTGGGCTATCTGGCCCAGCTGCTGCCGAAGCGGCCCGATCTCAAGGTCGTCATCACCTCGGCGACCATCGATCCGGAGCGTTTCTCGCGCCACTTCGGCGATGCGCCGATCGTGGAGGTCAGCGGGCGCACCTATCCGGTGGACGTGCGGTACCGGCCGCTGCTGGAGGAGGAGGGCGACGACTCGGACCGCGACCAGATCACCGCGATCTGCGACGCGGTGGACGAGCTCCAGGGCGAGGGCCCCGGCGATGTGCTGGTCTTCCTGTCGGGCGAGCGGGAGATCCGCGACACCGCCGACGCACTCGGCAAACGCGACCTCCGGCACACCGAGGTGCTTCCGCTGTACGCCCGGCTGTCGCACGCCGAGCAGCACCGGGTCTTCCAGCAGCACAGCGGGAGACGCGTGGTGCTGGCCACCAATGTCGCCGAGACCTCGCTGACCGTCCCCGGCATCAAGTACGTGATCGACCCGGGTACCGCCCGGATCTCCCGCTACAGCCACCGCACCAAGGTGCAGCGGTTGCCCATCGAGCGGATCTCGCAGGCCAGCGCCAACCAGCGCAAGGGCCGCTGCGGTCGTACGTCCGACGGCATCTGTATCCGGCTGTACTCCGAGGACGACTTCCTCACCCGGCCGGAGTTCACCGATCCGGAGATCCTCCGGACCAACCTCGCCTCCGTCATCCTCCAGATGTCCGCGGCCGGTCTCGGCGACATCGAGAAGTTCCCCTTCATCGACCCGCCGGACCACCGCAACATCCGGGACGGCGTCCAGCTGCTCCAGGAACTCGGTGCGCTGGACCCCAAGGAGAAGGACCCCAAGCGCCGGCTCACTCCGGAAGGCCGCAAGCTCAGTCAGCTGCCGGTCGACCCGCGGCTGGCCCGGATGGTGCTGGAGGCCGACCGTAACGGGTGTGTGCGCGAGGTCATGGTGATCGCCGCCGCGCTCTCCATCCAGGACCCGCGCGAACGGCCCTCGGAGAAGCAGCAGCAGGCCGACCAGCAACATGCCCGCTTCAAGGACGAGACCTCCGATTTCCTGGCCTTCCTCAACCTGTGGCGCTATGTGCAGGAGCAGCAGAAGGAGCGCGGCTCGTCGAGCTTCCGCCGGATGTGCAAGCAGGAGTATCTGAACTTCCTGCGGATCCGCGAATGGCAGGACATCTACGCGCAGCTGCGATCGGTCGCCAGGACGATGGGTGTCCACCTGAACGAGGAGGACGCCCCCGAGCAGTCCGTGCACACCTCGCTGCTGGCCGGTCTGTTGTCGCACATCGGGCTCAAGGACACCGAGAAGAACGAGTATCTGGGCGCCCGCAGCGCCAAGTTCGCGATTTTCCCCGGTTCGGCGCTCTTCAAGAAGCAGCCGCGCTTCATCATGTCCGCCGAACTGGTGGAGACCTCCCGGCTCTGGGCCAGGGTCAACGCGAAGATCGAGCCCGAGTGGATCGAGCCGGTCGCCCAGCATCTGCTGAAGCGCACCTACAGCGAGCCGCACTGGGAGAAGGACCAGGCGGCCGTCATGGCGTACGAGCGGGTGACGCTGTACGGCGTGCCGATCGTCGCCCAGCGAAAGATCAATTACGGCCGGATCGACCCGGAGACCAGCCGGGACCTTTTCATTCGCAACGCGCTGGTCGAGGGCGACTGGCGTACCCACCACAAGTTCTTCGCGGACAACCGCAAGCTGCTCGCCGAGGTCGAGGAGCTGGAACACCGCGCCAGGCGACGCGACATCCTGGTGGACGACGAGACGCTCTTCGATTTCTACGACGAGCGCATCCCCGAACACGTCGTCTCGGGGGCGCACTTCGATTCCTGGTGGAAGAAGAAGCAGCGCGAGGAGCCCGAAGCGCTGGACTTCGAGCGCTCGATGCTCATCACGGAGAAGGCCGGGTCGGTCACCAAGGACGACTATCCGGACTCCTGGCGGCAGGGAAAGCTGAAGTTCCGGGTGACGTACCAGTTCGAGCCGGGCGCGGACGCCGACGGTGTCACCGTGCACATCCCGCTCCAGGTGCTCAACCAGGTCACGCCGGAGGGTTTCGACTGGCAGATTCCCGGGCTGCGCGAGGAGGTCGTCACCGAGCTGATCCGCTCGCTGCCGAAGCCGATCCGCCGGCACTACGTGCCCGCGCCGAACTACGCCGGGGCTTTCCTGGACCGTGCGGTGCCCCGGCAGGAGCCGCTGCCGCTGACGCTCGCGCGGGAACTGCAGCGGATGGTCGGAGTGCCGGTCACCGCGGACGACTTCGATCTGTCCCGGATCCCGGACCATTTGAAGATCACCTTCCGGGTCGTCGACGAGCGGCGCCGCAAGGTGGCCGAGGACAAGGACCTGGAGGCCCTGAAGGTCGCGCTGCGCCCCAAGGCCCGGCAGGCGATCTCCAAGGCGGCCGCGGCCACGGCGGGCCCGACGGGGGAGCCCATCGAGCGCACCGGCCTCACCGACTGGACGATCGGCACGCTGGAGAAGGTCTTCGAGACCCGGCGGGCCGGCCAGCCGGTGCGGGCGTTCCCCGCGCTGGTGGACGCCGGTGAGAGCGTCTCCGTACGCCTCTTCGACACCCCGGCCGAGCAGCAGCAGGCGATGTGGCGGGGCACCCGTCGGCTGATCCTGCTGAACATCCCGGTGAATCCCGCCAAGTTCGCGTCGGACCGGCTCACCAATCAGGCGAAGCTCGCGCTGTCCCGTAATCCGCACGGTTCGATTCCGGCGCTCTTCGAGGACTGTGCGAGCGCGGCGGCCGACCGGCTGATCGCCGAGCACGGCGGGCCGGCCTGGGACGAGGAGTCGTTCCGGAAGCTGTACGAGAAGGTGCGCGCCGACCTGGTCGAGACGACCATCAGGACGGTCGACCAGGTGCAGCAGATCCTGGCTGCCTGGCAGGCCTGTGAGCGGCGGCTGAAGTCCACCACCAGTCCGGTGCTGCTGGCCAATCTGAGCGACGTACGGGGCCAGTTGGCGGCGCTCATGAAGCCGGGCTTCGTCACCGCGACCGGGCTGCGCCGGCTGCCCGACCTGATGCGGTATCTGGTCGCGGCCGACCGGCGCCTCCAGCAGATGCCGACGGCGGTCCAGCGGGACACCACCCGCATGGAGAAGGTGCACGAGATGCAGGACGAGTACGCCTGGCTGCTCGAACAGCTGCCGCCGGGGCGGCCCGTCCCGCAGGAGGTCACCGAGATCCGCTGGATGATCGAGGAGCTGCGGGTGAGCTACTTCGCGCATGCGCTCGGTACGGCCATGACCGTCTCCGACAAACGCATCGTGAAGGCCATCGACCAAGCGCTGGCTGCTTCCCGCTGACCGGCCCGCTATCCGGTTCGACCAGGGGCCCGGCCTCCTGTACAGTCTGTCTCGCAGCCGGACGGAAGTAAGCCTGTGCGACCCGTTCGCCCGGCACGGCCGCGAAACCTGGTCCTGTGGAGCAGTTTGGAGTGCTCGCCACCCTGTCAAGGTGGAGGCCGCGGGTTCAAATCCCGTCAGGACCGCAGTAGAAGAAGGCCCGCATCCTTGGGATGCGGGCCTTCTTCCGTCATGGCTGCGGCCCGCCAGGGGGTCGGCGGAGGCCGACACGGCGACCCGGGGCCGAATGAACCCGAACCCACCCAACGGGCGCTTTATCAGGGCGAGCTGACGGTTTGGCAAGAGGCGCGCCATGTGACGGGTGTCACTGAATCAGTTTTTACAACGGACGAACTTAACCCCGGCCTACACGAAGCCAATTTAATATGTGCAATTGCACCACCCGGACTGACGTACCGACCGGCCGGACTGCGGGCGAGCCGGTGGGCGCCGGCAAGGCCACACCCCGGCCCCCGCACGGCCTCTGCGGCAGCCGACCACGCCTCGTACGCCCGGGGAACCGGCCTGAGAACCGGCCGAGGGGCCGGCCCGGGCACCGCCCTCACGGAGCCGCAGCCGACCAGGACACGGCACAAAAAAATCGCGCTGGACCCGGCGGAGTCCAGCGCGATCAAGAGCTGCCGTCCGTTGGGGCGGACAACTGCCATGTGGAGCAATAGCGGGGCAAACCGGGTTAGGGGCCCGGAAACGCCCGATTTATCGGGGGTGTTCAGGCCTCGCTGCGCTGCTGCGGGATGCCCGCAAGCAGTGCACGGACCTCTGCTTCGCGGTACCGGCGATGCCCACCCAGCGTGCGGATGGACGTGAGCTTGCCCGCCTTTGCCCAGCGTGTGACCGTCTTCGGGTCCACGCGGAACATCGTGGCAACCTCAGCCGGGGTCAACAGCGGCTCGGCATCAGGGGTGCGAGCGGTCATGAGCGGCCTCCTCGGAGAACCGAACCATCTCGGTTCATTCCTCTAAATTCTGCACCTTGACCCACGTTGCCCGAAATGGCGCACGCAGGTCGAGTCGGTTATAGGACGAACGGCTTGTCTTCGGCACTACAACTACACCATCCGTCCAGCCACGTCGGCCAAACCGATGGAATTGCCCTCTCAGGTGTTCATCAGTGGCGGAAGTCCGATGGACCATGCCATAGCGGACAGTCACACCACAGTGACGATCAGTCACATGGTGATCAGGAGACACCAGATCCACCAAAGAGGACAATGCCGAGGAATCCGCCCTTACTTGGACGGAAGGAGCCCACTCCGGACTCCTTGTCCTATTTTGGCACGAGGATGGGGGATGGGCGCAAGGCCCCGGTACGTGCGGTCCATCACGCTTGATACAAAGGCCCGGATCGGGACCTAGGTCATCGAGCGGGACCGGCCGGCATCCCCGGCCGGCCCCGGCGGTCGGCCGGTCCCGCCGGTCAGTTGGCGATCTGCCGTTCCCGGACGGCCCTCCAGCGGTCCGAAAGCCGCTCGTAGGCAGCATCCGCGGCGTCGTCGTCCCCGGCCCGCAGAGCGGCGACCGCGGCCGCCACATCGGCGGCCGACCGGTCGTCGGCCAACTGCGCTTCGGGCAGCGCGTGCACCAGACCGCCGTAGTCGAGCTCGACCAGCGACCGGGGGTGGAATTCCTCCAGCCACTTGCCGACGTCGACCAGGCCGTCGATGAGCGGCCCCTCGTCGAAGTGCTCCCTGAGCGTCTTCAACGAGCGTGCCAGCCGACGCCTGGCCTCCACCATCGGGGTCCGGTAACGCAACACCGGCGGCGCACCGTCCGCCGCCTTGGCGTATTCCCGCTCCGCGTCGTCGAAAAGTGTGAACCAGCGCACCGGGACGTGCCACACCGTGGTCCGGATCCAGGGACGGGCGTCCGGATTCCGCTCCCGCCACCGCTCGTAGTCCGCGGCGGCCTGCCGGCGCACCACCGGGGGCAGCACCACATCGAGCACCGCCGCCGGGTACTGCCCGGAGAGCTCCTCCAGGGCCTGCCAGCCACGCAGCCTGGTCCGCCACGGGCAGACACAGACGACCCCGTCCAGTTCGGCCACGAACGCCTCGGCGCTCTCGTGCACCGGCACGGCGACCGGGGGCATCGGCAGCAGATCCGCCAGCGAGCGCCTCAGTTCGTCCTGTGCGGTCGGCAGATCGACGCGCCGTGCGTAGCGGGCCCAATGCTCGCGTTCGGCCTCCGGAAAGGCTGCCAGGGGCTCGTAGACCCGCAGATAGGACGTATAGGGCACGATCACCGAGGACACCACCGCCATGAGCTGAATCGTCCCATGGCACTGCTCCACCAGGGGGTGATCCTGAGCACTGCGCCTGATCTACGGGCGCGTAGGGCCTAATCTGCTGCCAGCCGGGCCCTCTCCACCCGTAAGAAGGTCCGGCAACCGAAATTCGCCGCTTCGTACTTGGGAGTCACCACAGTGACCGATGTGACCGGCGCTCCTGTCGATGTACTGCACACCTTGTTCCACTCGGAACAGGGGGGACACGAGCAAGTCGTGCTCTGCCAGGACCGTGCCTCCGGCCTGAAGGCCGTGATCGCCATCCACTCCACCGCTCTGGGCCCGGCCCTCGGCGGAACCCGCTTCTACCCGTATGCGAGTGAGGGGGCGGCCGTCGCGGACGCGCTGAACCTCGCCCGCGGCATGTCGTACAAGAACGCCATGGCCGGGCTGGACCACGGCGGCGGCAAGGCCGTCATCATCGGGGACCCCGGCGTGATCAAGACCGAGGAGCTGCTGCTGGCCTACGGCCGGTGCGTCGCTTCGCTCGGCGGTCGCTACGTCACCGCCTGCGACGTCGGCACCTACGTCGCCGACATGGACGTGGTGGCGCGCGAGTGCCGCTGGACCACCGGGCGCTCCCCCGAGAACGGCGGTGCGGGCGACTCGTCGGTGCTGACCGCCTTCGGCGTCTTCCAGGGCATGCGGGCCAGCGCCCAGCACCTGTGGGGCGACCCCACGCTGCGCGGCCGCAAGGTCGGCGTCGCGGGCGTCGGCAAGGTCGGCCACCACCTGGTGGAGCACCTGCTGTCGGACGGCGCCGAGGTCGTCGTCACGGATGTGCGCGAGGACACCGTGCGCCGCGTCATCGACAAGCACCCCGGACGAGTGACCGCGGTCGCCGACACCGAAGCGCTGATCCGCGTCGAAGGCCTGGACATCTACGCCCCCTGCGCGCTGGGCGGCGCGCTCAACGACGCCTCCGTGCCGGTACTCACCGCGAAGGTGGTCTGCGGCGCCGCCAACAACCAGCTGGCGCACCCGGGCGTCGAGAAGGACCTCGCGGACCGCGGGATCCTCTACGCGCCGGACTACGTGGTGAACGCCGGCGGGGTGATCCAGGTCGCCGACGAGCTGCACGGTTTCGACTTCGACCGCTGCAAGGCGAAGGCCACCGGAATCTTCGACACCACACTGACAATCTTCGCTCGAGCAAATGAGGACGGCATCCCGCCGGCCGCCGCCGCCGACCGGATCGCCGAGCAGCGGATGGCCGAGGCCCGCGGCCACTGACGGTGTACGGCCTCTGACCCGCTGTCGGGGAGACGTGACTCACCCCCGTCGGCGGGTCGGCCGCCCAGAAGAGGTTAAAATCGCAGCTGACCAGCGAGGACGGGGCTCCTCGCCGGTTCTGCGACGCGGTGCTTCCGACGGGCGGCGTACCGTATGGCCGCGGAAGCAGGTACCGTTGAAGCCCTACGGACCGGACTCTTCACGGAGAGTCCGTTCCGAATCATGAACGGGTGTCAAGACTCTGGGGCCGTCGAGCCCCGTCACCGAGGGGGTCGAGCCATGGGGCGCGGCCGGGCAAAGGCCAAGCAGACGAAGGTCGCCCGCCAGCTGAAGTACAGCAGCGGCGGAACGGACCTGTCACGCCTGGCCAATGAGCTGGGCGCATCTCCTACGAGTCAGCCACCGAACGCGGAGCCGTTCGAGGACGACGAAGAGGAAGATGACCCGTACGCACAGTACGCGGATCGTTACAACGAGGATCAGGACGAGGACGATCAGTCCGGTCCTGCGTCCGAGCGCCGCGGCGCTTGACGTTCGACACCTCGCAGAGCACAGCTCCTGACCGAGCGCTGTATCACCGAGCACATGTGGGCTCGGGGTGCTGAGCAGGGGCCGCTGAGCTCGGCATATTGAGCACGGTCACCATCCGACCCGGTCCGGGGCCTCCGCCCCGGACCGGGTCAGTGCTGTCCTGGCGGGGGCCTACTTGGCGTACTCTCCGGTGAGCTCCGCGCCCGTGCTGTGCGCGCCGCGCCCGGGGCTCTGCCGCTCGACGACCGTTCCGGCGACCCAGGCGTCCAGCCCGCGGTCGGCGAGCGTGGTCAGCGCCGCGTCGACCGACTCCTCGGGGACGACGGCCATCATGCCGACGCCCATGTTGAGGGTCTTCTCCAGCTCCGCGCGCTCGACCTGGCCGGCCTTGCCGACCACGTCGAAGACCGGGCCGGGCCGCCAGGTCGAACGGTCGACGGTGGCGTGCAGACCGTCCGGGATCACCCGGGCCAGGTTGTTGGCCAGGCCGCCGCCGGTGATGTGGCTGAAGCCGTGCACCGTGGTCGTACGGGTCAGCGCCAGGCAGTCCAGCGAGTAGATCCTGGTCGGCTCCAGAAGCTCCTCGCCCAGCGTCCTGCCGAACTCCTCGACCTCCCGGTCCAGCGCCCAGCCGGCCCGGTCGAATACGACGTGGCGGACGAGTGAGTACCCGTTGGAGTGAAGTCCGGACGACGCCATCGCGATGATCGCGTCACCCTTACGGATACGATCCGCGCCCAGCAGACGATCGGCCTCGACCACACCCGTACCGGCACCGGCGACGTCGAACTCGTCCTCGCCGAGCAGCCCGGGGTGTTCGGCGGTCTCGCCGCCGACCAGCGCGCAGCCGGCCAGCACGCAGCCTTCCGCGATGCCCTTCACGATCGCCGCGACGCGGTCCGGGAAGACCTTGCCGACGCAGATGTAGTCGGTCATGAAGAGCGGCTCGGCGCCACAGACCACCAGGTCGTCGACGACCATGCCGACGAGGTCGTGGCCGATGGTGTCGTACACGCCCATCTTCCGGGCGAGATCGACCTTGGTGCCGACGCCGTCGGTGGCGGACGCCAGCAGCGGACGCTCATAACGCTTCAGCGCGGAGGCGTCGAAGAGACCGGCGAATCCCCCGAGGCCGCCGACGACCTCGGGGCGCTGGGTCTTCTTCACCCACTCCTTCATCAGCTCGACGGCACGGTCGCCGGCTTCGATGTCGACGCCCGCGGCTGCGTAGCTGGCACCACTGGTCTCAGGAGGCATGGCTCTGGGAACTTTCGTGTCGTACTGCAGGGCTTACGGGCTGCACGGTTACTGGCTGCACGCTTGCTTACGGGCGACGGAGTGCGTCGGTAGCGGCGGTGCTCGCCGGTCCGGCGGCCAGCTCGGTCTCCAGCAGCTGCTTGCCGAGGAGCTCGGGATCGGGCAGGTCCATCGGGTACTCGCCGTCGAAGCAGGCACGGCAGAGATTCGGCTTGGCGATGGTGGTCGCCTCGATCATGCCGTCGATGGAGATGTACGAAAGCGAGTCGGCGCCCATCGAGGTGGCGATCTCGTCCACGGTCATACCGTTGGCGATCAGCTCCGCGCGGGTGGCGAAGTCGATGCCGAAGAAGCACGGCCACTTGACCGGCGGGGAGGAGATCCGGATGTGGACCTCGGCGGCGCCGGCCTCCCGGAGCATCTTGACGAGGGCACGCTGGGTGTTGCCCCGCACGATCGAGTCGTCGACGACCACCAGGCGCTTGCCGCGGATGACTTCCTTGAGCGGATTGAGCTTGAGGCGGATACCGAGCTGGCGGATCGTCTGGGACGGCTGGATGAAGGTCCGGCCGACATAGGCGTTCTTGACCAGGCCCGAGCCGTACGGGATGCCGCTGGCCTCGGCGTAGCCGATCGCGGCGGGCGTCCCCGACTCGGGCGTCGCTATCACCAGGTCGGCTTCGGCCGGGGCTTCCTCGGCCAGTTTCCGTCCCATCTCGACGCGCGAGAGGTAGACGTTCCGGCCGGCGATGTCGGTGTCCGGGCGCGCCAGATAGACGTACTCGAAGACGCACCCCTTAGGCTTCGCTTCCGCGAATCGCGACGTCCGCAGACCGTTCTCGTCGATGGCGATCAGCTCGCCCGGCTCGACCTCGCGGACGAATGCGGCGCCACAGATGTCCAGGGCGGCGGACTCCGAAGCGACGACCCAGCCGCGCTCGAGACGGCCGAGCACCAGCGGGCGGATGCCCTGCGGGTCGCGGGCCGCGTAGAGCGTGTGCTCATCCATGAAGACGAGCGAGAACGCGCCCTGCGCCGCGGGAAGCACCTGGGCGGCTGCTTCCTCAATGGTCAGCGGCTTGCCGTCGTCGTCCGTCTGACTCGCCAGCAGCGCGGTGAGCAGATCGGTGTCGTTGGTGGCTGCCACCTGGGTGGACCGGCCGTTCTCCTTGGGCAGGTCCGCGACCATCTTGGCGAGCTGGGCGGTATTGACCAGGTTGCCGTTGTGACCGAGCGCGATCGAGCCGTGCGCGGTCGCACGGAAGGTCGGCTGCGCGTTCTCCCACACCGAGGCTCCGGTGGTGGAGTAGCGGGCGTGACCCACCGCGATATGGCCCTGGAGAGAGCCGAGAGAGGTTTCGTCGAAGACTTGTGAGACCAGACCCATGTCCTTGAAGACCAGGATCTGGGACCCATTGCTCACTGCGATGCCCGCGGACTCCTGTCCACGGTGCTGCAGGGCATACAGTCCGAAATAGGTGAGCTTGGCGACCTCTTCACCCGGAGCCCAGACTCCGAAGACGCCACAAGCGTCCTGGGGGCCCTTCTCGCCGGGGAGCAGGTCGTGGTTGAGTCGTCCATCACCACGAGGCACGCCACCGAGTGTAGGCGAGATCGACCACTGGTCCGAATTGGGGATCCCGGCGGGTGCCCGTCCTGTCCCGATACGCGCTGCTATGCGGTGGCGTCGATCCCCCTGCCGTCGGCTGCCCTGAGCTTCAGGGTGTGCTGCTGGATTTCGTACCTGACAGGCCCGTGCAGCAGCTTGAGCAGGTGCCTCTCCACGGTCATGGCCGGTCCCGGGCACGCCATTCGGGTGGTGGTGAGGCGCCCGAACGTGAGGGTCCCGTCCGTGACCTTTGCCATACCGCTGAATCGGTTGCAGCCCAGGTTGCCGTGGACCGATCCGTCCTTTCCGAAGGTCATCCGCGCCTTCCCCGCGGGGCCCGTCGGCAGCGACGACGCGGTGCCGTCCTCGACCAGCGAGGTCACCTTCCAGTCGGTGCCGGTGAGCGGCGCGGCCCGCTGGGACCGGAGCACGACGGAGTCGCCGCCCGCGGCCTGCAAGGTGAGCTTTCCGTCCTGGAGTTTCGCGGTGAGCTTCCCGCTGAAGGTCTTCAGCAGCGCCTTTTCGTACGCCTGGATGTTCTTCGGGCAGCCGATGAGCGTGGAGGTGCTGTCACCGACGGTGAGCGTGTCGCCCTTGACGGTGGCCGGGGCACTGAAGTGGTTGCATCCGGAGTAGCCGCTCACCCGGCCCTGGTCGAACGAGACGTCCGCGCCGTGCGGCACGGGCACCGTCCGTCCGTCCACCGTGACGCTGTCCACCCGCCAGTCGGTGCCGGCCAGCGGGACGTCCGGCGCTACCGAGCTGCTCGAACCGTTTCCACTGTGCGTCGTGCCGCAGGCGGCCAGCGTGAGGAGGGCCAGGGCGGCGACGGCCGTGCGTTGTGTGTGCATGGAGGTCTGACGGGCCGAGTGGCCGGTCCGGTTCCACGGCGTCACCCGGGCCCCGTCGACCGGGCGGGCCCGTCAGCTCATGACGGGCAGCAGATCGGAGAGATCGGCCCGCTCCCCGCTCGCGGTGACCTGTGCGTCCTCCAGCGCCGCCGCCCACTCCGTACGCCCGGTGGCCAGCCGGATCCAGGTGAGCGGACCGGTCTCGACGACGTTGGGCGGGGTGCCGCGGGTGTGCCGGGGGCCCTCGATGCACTGGACCACCGCGTACGGCGGAATCCGCACCTCGGTGGAGGCGCCGGGTGCCTTCGCCGCGAGGGCGTCGGCGAGCAGCCGGGTACAGGCGGCGAGCGCCTGCCGGTCGTACGGGATTCCCAGGCCGGTGGCGTGGTTCAGGTCATCGGTGTGCACCACGAGTTCCACGCACCGGGTGACCAAGTAGTCACCGAGGCGCATCGCGCCCACCCGCCCGGGCAGCAGCAGATCGTCCGGCGCGGCGGGCAGCCGTTCGGCGATCCGGGCCGCCGCGCGGTCGAAGAGCTCTCCGGGGGCGGCGCTCGCGGCGAGCCCTCTGGTGTCCTCGGCGATCCGGCCGGCGACGGGGGCGGTGCCGGCAGTCCACTCGAGCAGGGTGATCTCCCGCTGCCCGCCGGCGCGCCCCGCGAGCGCCTCCCGCGTCTGCGCCGACGCGTCGAGGTGGCGGCTCACGCTCTCGACAGCCATCACGAGATGCGCGGCCAGCTCCCGTACGGTCCAGTCACCGAGGCGGGTGGGGAGGTCGAGCTGCGCGGCGCTGAGCGTCTCGACGGCTTTCCGGACGTTGCCGAACTGGGCGAGGACTGCCGAGCGGGTGCGGGCGGGATCGTAGCGGCGGGCACGCTTCTGAGAGGGCGGCATGGGGCGAGCGTAGGCGGTGACCGACGGCGGCCCGCCTGCGGCCGCTCGCCTTACCTGTGTGGGAACCGGCCAGGGCCCGGGCCCCGTCCTTGTTCCCGGCGAGCTCATAGAAAGTTGACCCGTTCAGTTCAAGCCACATAAGTTCTCGCCCTGACGCGCTCCATGAGGTGCGCACGTCATCACACTCTTTGGGGGGACCAAAGTGCACTGGTATCTCGACGTACTCAAGAACTACGCGGGCTTCAGCGGCCGCGCGCGGCGCCAGGAGTACTGGATGTACACCCTGTTCAACATCATCGCCGCGATCATCGTGGCGATCGTGTCCTTCGCCCTCCTCCACAACGGGGTACTCGTCGTCGTCTACTACCTCGCGGTACTGCTGCCGTCCCTCGCGGTGATGGTGCGCCGCCTGCACGACACCGGCAGGTCCGGTGGCTGGTTCTTCATCAGCTTCGTCCCGTTCGTCGGCGGCATCATCCTGCTCGTCTTCCTCTGCATCGAGGGCGATCAGGCGGCTAACGCCCACGGCGCCAACCCCAAGCAGGCACCGGCGTACTGACAAACCGGAAGCGCCGGTGTCCGGGGATCGAATCCCCGGACACCGGCGCTTCTGTGTGTTCCGGTGCGGCCGTCAGGCGAGCAGAGCCGGAATCGTCGCCTCGTGGGCCTCGCGCAACTCGGTCAGCGGCAGCGTGAACTCGCCCTGGACCTCGATGTCGGCGCCGTCCACCACGCCGATCCGGGTGACCGGCAGGCCCCGCGCCCCGCACATGTCGTTGAACCGGAGCTCCTCGCTGCGCGGAATCGAGACGACCGCCCGCCCCGCCGACTCGGAGAACAGGAAGGTGAACGCGTCGAGTCCGTCCGGGACGACCAGCCGCGCACCGTGACCGCCGCGCAGGCAGGACTCGGTGACCGCCTGGATCAGACCGCCGTCGGACAGGTCGTGCGCGGCGTCGACCATGCCGTCGCGGGAGGCCGAGATCAGGATCTCCGCGAGCAGCTTCTCGCGCGCCAGGTCCACCCGGGGCGGCAGTCCGCCGAGGTGGTCGTGGACGACCTGTGACCACGCCGACCCGCCGAACTCCTCGCGGGTGTCGCCGAGCAGGTAGAGCAGCTGGCCCTCTTCGGCGAACGCCATCGGCGTACGGCGGTTGACGTCGTCGATCACGCCGAGGACCGCCACGACCGGCGTCGGGTGGATCGCCGATTCACCGGTCTGGTTGTAGAGCGAGACGTTGCCGCCGGTGACCGGGGTGCCCAGCTCCAGGCAGCCGTCCGCGAGACCACGGGTGGCCTCGGCGAACTGCCACATGACGTCCGGGTCCTCCGGCGAGCCGAAGTTCAGGCAGTCGGAGATGGCCAGCGGCTTGGCGCCGGTGGTGGCGACGTTGCGGTACGCCTCGGCCAGCGCCAGCTGCGCGCCGGTGTACGGGTCGAGCTTGGCGTACCTGCCGTTGCCGTCGGTGGCCATGGTCACGCCCAGGTTCGACTCCTCGTCGATCCTGATCACGCCGGCGTCCTCGGGCATCGCGAGCACGGTGTTGCCCTGGACGAATCGGTCGTACTGGTCGGTGATCCACGCCTTCGACGCCTGGTTCGGAGACGCCACCAGCTGCAGGACCTGCTCGCGCAGTTCCGCGGAGGTGGCGGGCCGGGCCAGCTTGCCCGCGTCGTCGGCCTGCAGCGCGTCCTGCCAGTCGGGACGGGCGTACGGCCGGTTGTACGTCGGGCCTTCGTGCGCGACGGACCTCGGCGGTACGTCCACGATCTGCTCGCCGTGCCAGAAGATCTCCAGCTGGGAGCCCTCGGTCACCTCACCGATCACGGTGGCGATGACGTCCCACTTCTCGCAGATCTCCAGGAAGCGCTCGGTCTTGCCGGGCTCGACGATCGCGCACATGCGCTCCTGCGACTCGCTCATGAGGATTTCCTCGGGCGAGAGGGAGGAGTCACGCAGCGGCACGGTGTCCAGCTCGACCCGCATCCCGCCGGAACCGGCCGAGGCCAGTTCGGAGGTGGCACAGGAGAGCCCGGCGCCGCCGAGGTCCTGGATCCCCGCGACCAGCTTCTCCTTGAAGATCTCCAGGGTGCACTCGATGAGCAGCTTCTCCTGGAAGGGGTCACCGACCTGAACCGCCGGACGCTTGGCGGGGCCCGTGGACTCGAAGGTCTCCGAGGCCAGCACCGAGACGCCGCCGATGCCGTCGCCGCCGGTACGGGCGCCGTACAGGATCACCTTGTTGCCGGCGCCGGACGCCTTGGCGAGGTGGATGTCCTCGTGCTTCATCACGCCGATGCAGCCGGCGTTGACCAGCGGGTTGCCCTGGTAGCAGGCGTCGAAGACGACCTCGCCGCCGATGTTCGGCAGGCCCAGGCAGTTGCCGTAGCCGCCGATGCCCGCGACCACACCGGGCAGCACCCGCTTGGTGTCGGGGTGGTCGGCAGCGCCGAACCGCAGCGGGTCGACGACCGCGACCGGGCGGGCGCCCATGGCCAGGATGTCGCGGACGATGCCGCCGACGCCGGTGGCCGCGCCCTGGTAGGGCTCGATGTACGAGGGGTGGTTGTGCGACTCGACCTTGAAGGTCACCGCGTACCCCTGGCCGACGTCCACGACGCCGGCGTTCTCGCCGATACCGACGAGCATGGCGTCGTTCTCCGGCACCTTCTCGCCGAACTGCTTGAGGTGCACCTTGCTGCTCTTGTAGGAGCAGTGCTCGGACCACATCACCGAGTACATGGCGAGCTCGGCGCCGGTCGGACGGCGGCCCAGGATCTCCCGGATGCGCGCGTACTCGTCCTCCTTGAGGCCGAGCTCCTTCCAGGGCTGCCCGGCGTCCGGGGTCTCGGCGGCGTGCTTGACGGTGTCGAGGCTCATACGTTGACCAGCTTCTTCAGGATCGAGGTGAAGAATCCGAGGCCGTCGGTACGCCCCGTACCGACCAGCGGCTCCACGGCGTGCTCGGGGTGCGGCATCAGGCCGACGATGTTGCCGCCCGCGTTGGTGATGCCGGCGATGTCGCGCAGCGACCCGTTCGGATTGCCGTCGAGATACCGGAAGGCAACCCGGCCCTCCGCCTCCAGCTCATCGAGGACGCGCTCGTCGGCGACGTACCGCCCGTCGATGTTCTTGAGCGGGACGGAGATCTCCTGGCCGGCCGTGTAGTCGGCGGTCCAGGCGGTCTCCGCGTTCTCCACGCGCAGTTTCTGGTCGCGGCAGATGAAGTGCAGGTGGTTGTTGCGGAGCATCGCGCCCGGCAGCAAATGCGACTCGGTGAGGATCTGGAAACCGTTGCAGATGCCCAGGACCGGCAGGCCGGCCTTCGCCTGCTCGATGATCGTTTCCATCACCGGCGAGAAGCGGGAGATGGCTCCGGCCCGCAGATAGTCGCCGTAGGAGAAACCCCCCGCGAGAACGACCGCGTCGACCTGCTGAAGGCCCTTGTCGCGGTGCCAGAGCGAAACGGGTTCCGCACCCGCGACGCGCACGGCGCGCAGGGCGTCCCGGTCGTCGAGGGTGCCGGGGAAGGTGACGACGCCGATACGAGCGGTCACTTCTCCTCCTCGACCTTCACGGTGAAGTTCTCGATGACGGTGTTGGCGAGGAACGTTTCGGCCAGCTCATTGATGCGGGCGAGGGCGGTGTCATCGACCGGCCCCTCGACCTCGAGCTCGAAACGCTTTCCCTGACGTACGTCGGCGATTCCATCGAAGCCGAGACGGGGCAGTGCACGCTGCACCGCCTGTCCCTGCGGGTCGAGGATCTCCGGCTTGAGCATGACGTCGACTACGACGCGTGCCACTGGCACTCCCGGTGTGTGGTGCGAAGGCGGTCCACTCAGCGTACCCGGCCGAAAAGTCTACGCGAGTAGATATCGGAGCGGACTGATCACGCAGTGATATCGGGTGGGAGATGGGACGCGAGATGAGTCGGGAGATGACCGAACATGACGGAGAGAACATCCGCCAAAAATCCTCGAAAAAACCGGCCGCCACGATTGCCCCGGACGCGCGCATGTAATTGGGTGGGCTTCACAATGCGACGCCTTCCGCTGTACAAAGGAAATGGCGTAACTGAAAACCAGCCGTAAGGCCGACATCGCCGCACGTCAGAGAAGCGGTGTCGCAGGAAAGGACCGAAGTCCGTGGCTCAGCGAGTAGTGGTCACGCTCTCCGACGACATCGACGGCGGGGAAGCGGCGGAAACGGTCACCTTCGGCCTCGACGGGAAGTCGTACGAGATCGACCTCAATACCGCCAATGCAAAGAAACTGCGCAAGGCGCTGACCCCGTTCCTGGAGGCAGGCCGAAAGCAGTCGAAGTCGGGCAAGACGTACCGGCACACAGCGGTGGCCCCCGACCCGGCGGCCGTCCGGGCCTGGGCGCGGTCCAACAAGATGGACGTGCCGGCCCGCGGGCGCATCCCCAAGAAGGTCTACGAGGCGTTCAACGCGGCGAGCTGACCGCCCTGACGAGATCGGCGGTCCCCCGGCCGGGGGACCGCCGACTCCCGCCCGGAGCGCCCGACTTGCATTCCACCCCCGCTGATCAGCTAGAGTCTGGAACACGCCGAAGGGCGAGGCCGGGAGGCCCCGCTTCACGCAGCGTGCGGGTGTAGTTCAGTAGTAGAACATCCCCCTTCCAGGGGGAAGGCGCAGTGTGCGATTCCTGTCACCCGCTCTGCATCACTTTCCTGGCTCGGACCACTCCGAGGATCAGGTAGAGTAATGCTCGCACCGCCCGGCGGACGCCTTATCGGGAGTCCGGAGCGGCAGCAATGCGGACGTAGCTCAGTTGGTAGAGCGCAACCTTGCCAAGGTTGAGGTCGCCAGTTCGAACCTGGTCGTCCGCTCAGCGAGAAGAAGCCCCGGTCGGGATCGACCGGGGCTTCTTCGTGTGCCGCCGATTCAGATGACATTTGTCACCGGCGCGGCCACGGATCCGGCAGCAGTCTGGACGCATGACAGATGTGATCGAGGCCGAAGATCTGCGGCGCACCTATGCCGGAGGGTTCGAGGCCGTCTCCGGGATCTCCTTCTCGGTGGCCGCCGGCGAACTCTTCGCCCTGCTCGGGACGAACGGCGCGGGCAAGACGTCCACGGTGGAACTCCTCGAGGGGCTCGCCCGGCCGAGCGGGGGCCGGGTGCGGGTGCTCGGACACGATCCGTACGGCGAACGTGCCGCCATCCGGCCGCGCACCGGGGTGATGCTCCAGGAAGGCGGCTTCCCACCGGATCTGACGGTCGCCGAGACCGTACGGATGTGGGCGGGGTGCACCACGGGGGCCCGGCCCGTGCGTGAGGGCCTGGAGATGGTCGGGCTCGGCGGCCGGTCGGACGTACGGGTCAAGCAGCTGTCGGGGGGCGAGAAGCGGCGGCTGGACCTCGCGATGGCGCTGCTCGGGCGGCCCGAGGTGCTCTTCCTCGACGAGCCGACGACCGGCCTGGACGCCGAGGGGCGCAGAGAGACCTGGGAGTTGGTGCGGGAGCTGCGCGACGGCGGCACCACCGTGCTGCTGACCACGCATTACCTGGAGGAGGCCGAGGTTCTGGCTGACCGGATCGCGATTCTGCACGAGGGGCGGATCGCGGCCGAGGGGCGGCTGGACGAGGTGGTCGCCGAGCAGCCCTCACAGATCTCGTTCACGCTCCCCGAGGGGCTCGCCGTCGACGATCTGCCGCCGTTGGGTGCGTATCACCGTGCCGGACCGTCGGTGCGGCTGCGGACCGCCGAGCTCCAGCGGTCCGCCACCGAACTCCTGGTATGGGCCAGGGACAGGGGGATCGAACTGCACGGATTGGATGTGCGGTCGGCCTCGCTCGAGGAGGCGTTTCTGAACATCGCACGCAAGCAGGAGGTCGCCCCGTGAGCTCATCGGCCATGCCCACGCTGAACACCCGGCGGATGGCAGCGCTGGCCCGCGCCGAGCTGACCCTGCTCGGCCGCAGCAAGGCGTCGCTCTTCACCATGCTGGTGCTGCCCGTCACCATGACCTTCGTGTTCTCGACCACGACCGACCAGGAGACCCTGGACAAGGCGGGGCTCACGGCCGGTGCGGTGCTGCTGCCGGGGGCCATCGGTTTCGGGCTGCTCTTCGCGCTCTACAACGGGGTGACGGGGGTGCTGGTGGTACGCCGTGAGCAGCTGGTACTCAAACGGCTGCGCACCGGCGAGGCGCGCGACGTCGAAATCCTCGCCGGGGCTTCGTTGCCGTCGCTGATCATCGCGCTGGTGCAGTGCGTGCTGTTGGCGGCGGGCTGCGCCGTGGTTTTCGACATGGGTCTGCCGCCGGCGCCGTTGCTGGTGGTGGTGGGCGTGGTGCTGGGGGTCGTCATGCTGGCCGCTCTGGGCGCGGCGACGGCCGGTGTCACCAAGTCCGCCGAGGCCGCCCAGCTGACGATCCTTCCGATGATGCTGCTGTCGATCGCCGGTTCCGGGGTGGCCGTCCCGCTGGAGGTCTTCCCCGACACCCTGGCATCCGTGTGCGAACTGCTGCCGCTGACCCCGGTGGTGGAACTGGTGCGTGGCGGCTGGACCGGGACGATGTCCGGGGCGGACGTGCTGGGACATGTGCTGACGGCGGTGGCCTGGACGGTGCTCGCGGTGTTTGCTGTACGACGGTGGTTCCGCTGGGAGCCCCGCCGCTGAGGGAGGGAGGCGTGAGGTGGCTGCGCTGACATGGATACGGGGTGTGCGCGGGCGCGGGGGGCTCGCGCAACTGGACCTGTACACCCGGGGATCGCTGTACTTTCTGCTCTGGCTGGCCGTCGCCGTGCAGGTGGCGCTGTCCGTGACCCGGCCGGTCCGCCACTCCGACGCACCGTTCGCGCTGATCACCGCCTCCTGCCTGCTCGCGGTGGCGCAGGGGGTGTGCAGCACCGCGCTGACCTCGGGTGCGCTGCACACGTATCTGGGCGGCGCGGCAGTTCCGCGCCGGCTGATCGCTGCGGCGGCCGCTCTGATGGCGGCGGACCTTGCGGCCGTACTGGCGCTGACCTCGGCCGTGGGCCTGGCCGAGGTGCCAGGGGTGACCGTGCTCCTGTGCGCCCCGGTGGTGCCGTTCACGCTGGGGCACTGTCTGATCGTGCGCCGCCGGACCACGGTCATCGTGCAGTTGGCCCTGCTGGTCGCCGTGTGCGGGACGGTCGCACTGCTCGGCACGGCCGGTGCACTGATCCTGGCCTGCCTGATCTCCTTCACCTGCGGGCCCGCCTGGTTCGCCTGCGCCTCCCGCTGCTCCGCCTGGTACCTGGGGGTGATGTGGAAGCTGCAGCAGGCACAGGACGTACAGGCGCAGCTGGCGGTCGCCGAGGAGCGGTTGCGGTTCGGCCGGGATCTGCACGATGTGATGGGGCGCAACCTTGCGGTCATCGCGTTGAAGAGCGAACTGGCGGTGAGTCTGGCGCGGCGCGGCCGGCCCGAGGCGGTGGCGCAGATGGAGGAGGTGCAGCGCCTCGCCCAGGAGTCGCAGCGGGAGGTCCGCGCGGTGGTGCGGGGCTACCGCGACACGGACCTGCGCGTCGAGCTCGAGGGGGCGCGGGGCGTGCTGGAGGCCGCCGGCATCACCTGCGAGGTGACCGGCTCGGCGGACGGGCTCACCGGGGACGTGCAGTCGGCGCTCGGCTGGGTGGTCCGCGAGGCGGCCACCAATGTGCTGCGGCACGGGGACGCCCGGCGGTGCGCCATCGACGTCTCCCGATCGGCCTCGGACGCCCGGCTGACCGTCGACAACAACGGCGCCGCCGGGGCGGCCGGGCCCGCCGCCACCGGTTCGGGGCTCGCGGGGCTGCGGGAACGGCTCGCCGTCCTCGGCGGCACGCTGGTGGCGGGCCGGGCCGGGGACGGCCGGTTCCGGCTCACTGCGGAGGTGCCGCTGGGGGCGGTACGGGGTGGTGCCGACGGGGCGGGCGGTGCTGATGATGCAGGAGGTGCCGACGGTGCAGGAGTGGCCGGCGGGACTTCCGGGGCCGGTGGTGCGGGGGACGCTGGGGGTGCGGGGGCGACGGCCGGTGCCGGCGGGGCCGCCTGGGGCGACGGGGTTCTCGCATGACCGGATCCCAGCCAGTACCCGGCGTCCCGTCCGCGACGATACGCGTCCTGCTTGCCGACGACGAGCACCTCATCCGCGGTGCACTGGCCGCGCTGCTCGGGCTGGAGGACGACCTGGTGGTGGTCGCCGAGGCGGCGTCGGGGCCGGAGGCACTCGCCATGGCGCGGGCACACCGGCCCGATGTGGCGGTGCTCGATCTGCAGATGCCGGGGGCCGACGGTGTGAGCGTGGCCACATCGCTGCGCGGTGAACTCCCCGACTGCCGCTGCATGATCGTCACCGGTCACGGGCGCCCCGGCCACCTGAAACGCGCGCTCGCCGCGGGCGTGCGCGGGTTCGTGCCGAAGACGGTCTCTGCGCGTCGGCTGGCCGAGATCATCAGGACCGTGCAGTCCGGCGGGCGTTATGTGGACCCGGAGTTGGCTGCCGACGCCATCTCCGCGGGGGATTCTCCGCTGACCGCGCGAGAAGCCGAGGTGCTGGAGCTTGCGGCCGACGGGGCGCCGCTCGCGGAGATCGCGGCCAGGGCTTCGCTGTCCCAGGGGACGGTGCGCAACTATCTGTCGTCCGCCGCGTCGAAACTGAACGCCGAGAACCGTCATGCCGCGGTGCGTCTCGCCCGCCGACGGGGTTGGGTATAGTGGTTGTCGCGCCACGGCGCATGCGGACGTAGCTCAGTTGGTAGAGCGCAACCTTGCCAAGGTTGAGGTCGCCAGTTCGAACCTGGTCGTCCGCTCCGCGAGATGAAGCCCCGGTCGGGATCCGACCGGGGCTTCTTCGTTCCGTGTGCCGGGGCTACGTCCAGGGAAGCCCGGTCAGCAGCTCGTACGCCTCCAGGTACTTGGCCCGGGTCGCGTCCACCACCTGCTGCGGGAGCGCCGGTGGCGGCTGCTCGCCGTGCCGGTCCCAGCCGGACGCGTCCGAGGTCAGCCAGTCGCGCACGTACTGCTTGTCGTACGACGGCTGCGGGCGCCCCGGCTGCCAGCTCGCTGCCGGCCAGAAGCGGGACGAGTCAGGGGTCAGCACCTCGTCGGCGATGACGAGTTGCTCACCGTCATAACCGAACTCGAACTTGGTGTCGGCGAGGATGATGCCCCGCTCACGCGCGGTGTCCCTGGCCCGGCTGTAGACGGCGAGCGTCGTCCGGCGCAGCTCGGCGGCAGTCTCCACGCCGACCTGGCGGGCGACTTCCTCGTAGCTCACGTTCTCGTCGTGGTCACCGACCGCCGCCTTGGTGGCGGGGGTGAAGATCGGCGCCGGGAGCTCGGAACCGTCGGTCAGGCCGTGCGGCAGCGCGAGCCCGCAGACGGTGCGGGTCGCCTTGTACTCCAGCAGGCCGGACCCGGCCAGATAGCCGCGCGCGACACACTCCACGGGGACCATCCGCAGCGACTTGCAGATCAGGGTGCGGCCCGCCCAGTCGGCGGGAGCGCCGACCGGGAGCTCGGTACTGATGACATGGTGCGGGACGATGTCCGCGAGCTGGTCGAACCACCAGAGCGACAGCTGGGTGAGCACCCGGCCCTTGTCGGGGATCTCGGTGGGCAGCACCCAGTCGTACGCGGACATGCGGTCGCTGGCGACCATCACGAGGTCGCCCGCCTCGTTCTGGTACAGATCGCGCACCTTGCCGGTGTGCAAGTGCACCAGGCCCGGTACCTGCACGGCCTCGGGCTTTTCTACGAATCCGGACACGGTTCCTCCCCGTGGTTCTGTCCATACGCTGGGGTCGAGTCCGATTCTCCCGTATGCACGACGCGCCGCACGCCACCGGGTCGCCGCGACAGGTGGGTGCCGGGCCGGCCGGGGCGTGAATCGACGGGTCAGTCGCCTTTTCGGCCGCGCTTCCCGTCGGTCGCGCCGCGCTTGCCGTCAGTCGCGTTTGCAGATCCGGTCGAGGAGATTGGCGGTGGCGCGCTGGATTCTGGGGTCCACATGGCCTGGGCGGTCCAGCGCCGGGGACCAGGCGAAGGTGCCCGATGCGAAGACCAGCGAGCCGGAAGGCGCTCGGTAGAGGGAGGTCTCCTGGTGGCGCAGGGCGCCCTCGCTGTCCCGGTACGGGGAGTGCGCGAGCAGGATGCGGTCCTCGTGCGGAGGCAGCGCGGTGCGCGGGAAGTAACGGTCCGCCTCGCCGGCGACCAGGCCCTGGATCTCGTCGCCTTCGCGGGCGCCGGTGGCATCCCAGAGCCAGTGCTCGGCATTCCGCACGACCAGCGGGTTCGGTTCGGGGACGCGGCCCGCGTACTGGATGCCGAGCAGTTGCTGCTCCGGGCGGTCGATCTCCCGCCAGAGCGCCGGCTTTCCGGGGCCTCTGCGCTTACGGCAGGTCAGCAGCCGGTCGGGGACGCCGGACGGCGAAGGGGAGAGCTCGACCTGCCAGTACATCGTGTTGGCGGAGAGGAAAACCAGCGAGGTGCCGTGCTCCCGGGCGGCTTCCACGGTGCTGCGCATGGGGACGGACCAGTACTCGTCGTGGCCGGGGAAGACCAGGCCGCGATACCGGGTCGGGTCGATGCGGCCGGCGTGCAGATCGCGGGTGTCGGCGTAGGCCAGGTCGTAGCCGTACCGCTCGGCCCAGCGGATGAAGTCGTAGGCGTGGCCGACATGCAGGGGCAGCCCGGCGCCCGCGTAGGGCCGGTCGAAGGAGACCGTGATCGCGGCGTCCTCCTCACCGAGCAGCCGACCCGTGCCGTCCCAGGCGTGGTAGAGACTCGCGCCGGTTCTGCCGTCCTCCGGGTAGAGGTTGTACGACTGCCAGGTGATGTCGGGCAGCAGGAGCAGCAGATCGGCCGGGTGGCTGTCGCGGACCGTGAAGGGGACGTGCGAGCGGTAGCCGTCGACCGTGGTCAGTACGGCGACATACGCGCCGATCGACCAGTGCGAGGGAATCTGCAGGCGCCAGGAGAGCCACCAGTGGTGGCAGGAGACCGTGCGGTCGGCGGTGAGCGGGGCCGGCTGGACGATGCCGGAGAGCCGCGGGCTGGTCGTGATCTTCGCGGCGCCGTCACCGCCGTAGTGCCCGATGCGGTAGATGTCGACGGCGAACTGCTGGGGCGGGTCGACGGTGACATGGAAGTCGATGGCCTCGCCGGGGGCGGCCGCACCGGTCGACGAGAAGCCCTTGATCTGCTGCTTCACGTCGTCGGCGGTACGGGGACCGCCCGAACGGTTGCGGGCGGCGTCGGGGTCCGCGTACCAGGGGACGACATGGCCGGTGTCGTCGAAGTAGTGCTCGCTGCCGCGGAGCCACGGCAGCGGCCCCTGCCCGAACGGGTCCGAGACGGCGTGCGCGAGGGCTCCTGACTCCCAGCGTCGGATCTGCTCCGCCCCCATGCGGCTCCCCCCTTCTCGGTCGCTCAGGCACAACAGTGATGCACCGACTGTCAGCGACCGGTCCCAGCACATCACATAAGGCACGCACTCCGTCACTGTTCGTCGCGAATTGACGGCAACGGAAGCCCGGATTCCGAGTGATCCCGGGCACTTCGGGCAGGCGTGGACTCTTCTCCCGGCTCTTGCGGGGTGGTGCGGACGCCCACCCGTTCGTGCCCTTGCCGAGGTTGCCTCAGCAGTTTTCAGACCAGCCGCACCGGCTTCTCCGGGCGGACCCCGACCGTCGCCAGCCATCCGCGCAACGGCTCCGCGTCGCCCTCCTCCACCAGGCTCACCACCGGGCCGCCCAGGTCGGCCCCGCGCTCGCCGTCGACCAGCAGCGTCGGTCCGTCCAGCCAGTCGAGCCCCGGCGTCGCCCCGGCCGTGTCGACCGCCGCGCAGCAGACCATCGCGGTGACGTGGTCGGCGAGCAGATCGCGGCCGGTGCGCGGGGGCTGGAGGGGAAAGAGCGGGATCGCCTCCGTGTCCCAGAGGTCCTCGCCCGCCGCGCCGCCGCTGTTCACCGGTGGCGGGGCGGCAGCGTCCTCCCGGGCCACCTCGGCCGTTATGCCGGCGGCCAGCGCCTCGCTGCTGTCGGCCGTCAGATGGTTCATCACCCGGGCCAGCGTCGGCCCGCCGGGATCACCCGCACGCCGGGGGCCCAGCCGGTCGAGCACCCGGTGCAGCCTGGCCGCATCCGTGCGCCATTTCCGGTCGACCACCTCCTCCGGATACTGCTGCCAGTCCACCGGCGACCAGTCGGGGCTTCGCTCGGCGGGCCCCCCGTGGAAGAGCCGGGCCGCGAGCAACGAGGTCGCCTCGTCGACCGCGCCGGGCTCCTCCAGCAGGTCACAGGCGGGCCGCTCGCCCAGCCGGGAGGTGAAGCCGTCGGCCAGCCGGTCCCGGCGGGAGAGCTCGGTGAGGGCGGATACCACTCCGGCGTCGAGCCGGGCCGGCCAGCGGCCCATCCGCCAGGCCGGCAGCGCCACCCGGGTCAGCAGACGGTCCCAGCCCGCGTACGCCAGGCCTACCTGTTCCTGGGCGACGACCCGCAGTCCGTAATCCACCGCCTGTGCCCGCTCGGACGCGGCCGCGGCGACTCCCCGTTCCATCTCGGCGGCATGACCGCGACAGCTGCGCAACAGCAGCCGAGCGACCCGGCCGATGAAGCCGTACCCGACGCGGCCGAACGGTCCCGCCCCCGGCCGGGACGCCACGGCGACCGCCGCGTCCAGACCGCGCACGAAGCGGCGGGAGGCTGCGATGTCGGGGTGCGCCGAAGGCCCGGTGCCCGCGACGACCGGCGCGAGCAGCGCCCGTAGCTCGGCCACCCGCATCCACCACAGGAACGGCGAGCCGATGACCAGCACCGGCGCGGTCGCCACCCGGCGGGCCCGCAGCGCGCGCACGGCGGACAGCCGACTGCCGGATATGGACTGTGCGGGATGCGATCGGTCCTCGAGCCAACTGTCGCAGTCCGGGGTGAGCGCTATCGCCGAGGGGACGGGCACATCCAGCCTGGCTGCCAGGTCACGCACCATGCGGTGCAGGTCGGGCGCCGACGATTCGGTGAGCGCCACCGTCGGGCTGACGGCGGGGCCGGCTCTGGCGATCACTGCGGCAACGGTGCCGGCCAGCAGCAGCACCACGACGGCGAGGGCCACCACCACCCAGCGCGCCCTGTTCCAGTCTCCGCCGGTGAGGCGGCCCATTGCGCCGCCTGCCAGCAGCACCACGGCCACCGCGGCGGGCAGCAGTGCCGCAGCCAGCGCCCAGCCCCTGATGCGCAGCACGGCCAGCGCATGGGCCCGGGCGCCCTGCGCACCACGCTTCTCACTCGTACCACTGATGGACATGGCCGGACGTCACCCCCTCTGCCTCCGCGACGGCTTTGCTCACTCCCCCACTGTGGCATCCGGCACTGACATCGCAATGCAGATGGGCCAAGTGCCGGAATGCTTGGGGCGCAGACTAGTTGGGGCTCTGCCGAGCGTCATCCGGATGGGCCTACCGTCACCCGATGGAATGGCTTTGGGCAAAGGTGCTGACGACTGCTCGCCACTTCTGTCAGATACGGCCGCCTGTCGAATACGGCTGCCTGTCGGATACGGCTGCCTGTCAGACGCCGGCCGCTTTCGCGGCGATGTCCGTACGGTGCTGCGACCCGTCCAGCCGCACCCGGGCCAGCGCGGTGTACGCACGCTCCCGGGCCTCGGCCAGACCGGCACCGGTCGCCGTCACCGACAGCACCCGGCCACCCGCGCTCACGATCGCATCGCCGTCCCGCCGGGTTCCGGCGTGCAGTACATACGCCTGCGGGGCATCATGGGCCGCCACCTCGTCCAGGCCCTCGATCGGGTCGCCGGTGCGGGGGGTTTCCGGGTAGTTGTGCGAGGCGATGACGACCGTGACCGCCGCGTCGTCGAGCCAGTTCAGCGCCGGTTCGCTCGCCAGCGTGCCGTTGGCCGCGTTGAGCAGCACACCGGCCAGCGGGGTCTTGAGCCGGGCCAGCACCACCTGGGTCTCCGGGTCGCCGAAACGGGCGTTGAACTCGATGACCCGTACCCCGCGCGACGTGATGGCGAGCCCCGCGTACAGCAGCCCGGCGAAGGGGGTGCCGCGCCTGCGCAGCTCGTCGACGGTCGGCTGCAGCACGGTCTCCATGACCTCGTCGACCAGCTTGGGGTCGGCCCAGGGGAGCGGCGAGTAAGCGCCCATGCCACCGGTGTTGGGGCCCGCGTCGCCGTCGCGTGCACGCTTGAAGTCCTGCGCGGGCTGCAGCGGGAGGACCGTGACGCCGTCCGTGATCGCGAAGAGCGAGACCTCGGGACCGTCCAGGAACTCCTCGATCACGACCCGGCCGCAGGCCAGCGCATGGGCGCGGGCGGCCTCGACGTCGTCGGTCACCACGACGCCCTTGCCTGCGGCGAGCCCGTCGTCCTTGACGACGTAGGGGGCGCCGAAAGCGTCCAGCGCGGTGTCGATCTCGGCCGGGGTGGTGCACACGTAGGCCCGGGCGGTCGGCACGTTCGCCGCCGCCATCACGTCCTTGGCGAACGCCTTGGACCCCTCCAGCCGGGCCGCTTCGCTGCTCGGCCCGAAGCAGGGGATGCCCGCCTCGCGTACCGCGTCGGCGACACCGGCGACCAGGGGCGCCTCGGGGCCGACCACGACCAGCTCGGCATCGAGTTCGGCGGCGAGCCGGGCGACGGCAGCGCCGTCCAGCGCGTCCACCGGGTGCAGCTCGGCCACCTCGGCGATGCCCGCGTTACCGGGGGCACAGTGCAGGGAGGTGACTGCGGAGTCGAGGGAAAGAGAGCGGCACAGGGCGTGTTCGCGGGCGCCGCCGCCGATGACAAGGACCTTCACGGTGCGAAGCCTAGCCCGCGGGACAGGCCCGGCCGGGCGCGGCCCTTGTCCGGACCTCCTGAACCGGCCTCCCTACTCGTTCGTATATTCCTCCACCACCGTCGCTCCGAGCTCGCGGACGATCAGATCGTGACCGGAGAGCGCGGAGTCGCCGAGGTCCGGGTCGTCGTCCTCCGGCGTGTCGTCCTCCAGCGAAACGACCGGCGGCCCGTCCGGGACCGGTGGCGGCTCGGGCTCCCGGTATGCCTGTGGCCGCTGATGCTGCTGCGGCTCCGGCGCGGACACGGGCGACGGCGGCACGGGGCCCGGTGCGGCCGAGGCGGCCGGCGGCGGCACCGGTCGGCGTGGCGCGGGCGACGAACCGCCCGGGCCCGGGCCGGGGTGATTGCTGCCGCCGGGAGGCTGCGTACCGCCGGAGGGATCGACGATCGCGTCGACCTTCCACTGGACACGGAACTGCTCGGCGAGCACCTGCTTCAGTACGTCCTCACTGCCGCTGGACGCGAAATTGTCCCGGGCGCCCGCGTTGGGGAAGCCGAGCTGGAGGGTGGTCCCGTCGAACCCGGCGACCTGGGCGTTCTGACTCAGCAGGATCCAGGTGAAGCGGCGGCGGTTCTTGACCGCCTCCAGAATGTCGGGCCACATGTTTCGCACCTGGCCGGCGCCCTGAGCCATTCCGGGCGCAGGAGCTGCGGCGGGCTCGGCAGCCGGGGCGGCGGCGGCCGCCGGGGCGGACTGCGGCGTGGGCTGCCCCGGCCCTTGCTGCTGCCCCTGCCCCTGCCCCTGCCCCGGGGCAGCAGCGGACGGCCAACTGCCGGCCGGACGCGCAGGCTGCGCTGCCTGCCCGGCGCCCCCCGAGCCGCCCGCCGCGCCCGGCCATGCCCCGGGCTGGCGAACCGGGGGCTCGGCGGCCGGGGTCGGCGGCTGCGCGGGAACGGCCTGCGCGGCGGACGGGGCGGGCGGCGGCGCTGCACCAGCACCAGCACCAGCACCAGCACCAGCACCAGCACCAGGGCTACCGGTAACCGGCTCGCCAGGTGCGCCGGACCCGCCGGGCCCGCCGGGAGCAACCCGGCCGCCGGTGTCCCCCCGTACCGCTGCCCGCACTGCGGCAGGTCCGCCCCCGGGCGGAGCACCCGGCCCCGCCGCCGTGGCGCCCATCGCCGGATGCGCCTCGGGTCCCGGTACGTACCCCATGGCGGGCCCTTGTCCCCCGGACACGAGGCCGCCGCCCCGCTCCAGCCGGTCGAGCCTGGCCTGCATCGACCGCTCGTCGTCGAAGGCGGCAGGCAGCAGCACCCGCGCACAGATCAGCTCGAGCTGCAGTCGGGGCGAGGTGGCCCCGCGCATCTCGGTGAGCCCGGTGTTGACCAGGTCGGCGGCCCGGCTGAGCTCGGCGGCGCCGAACACCGAGGCCTGCGCCTGCATCCGCTCCACCACATCGGCCGGGGCGTCGATCAACCCCTTCTCGCCCGCGTCCGGCACGGCGGCGAGAATCACCAGATCGCGCAGCCGCTCCAGCAGGTCGGCCACGAAGCGGCGCGGGTCGTTCCCGCCCTCGATCACCGTGTCCACGGCTTCGAAGGCCGCCGCGCCGTCCCCTGCGGCAAAAGCATCGATCACCGAGTCGAGCAGCGACCCGTCGGTGTACCCGAGGAGCGACGTCGCCATGGCATACGTCACACCTTCCCCGCCGGCACCGGCCAACAACTGGTCCATCACCGACATCGAGTCACGCACCGACCCCGCCCCGGCCCGCACCACCAGCGGCAGCACACCTTCAGCGATCCGGGCACCCTCCCGCTCGCACACCTCTCCGAGGTAGTCGCGCAGTGTCCCGGGCGGCACCAGACGGAACGGGTAGTGGTGGGTGCGCGACCTGATCGTCCCGATGACCTTCTCGGGCTCCGTGGTCGCGAAGATGAACTTGAGATGCTCCGGCGGCTCCTCGACCACCTTCAGCAGGGCATTGAACCCCGCCGATGTGACCATGTGCGCCTCATCGATGATGTAGATCTTGTATCGGCTGCCGGCCGGCCCGAAGAACGCCTTCTCCCGCAGGTCGCGGGCGTCGTCCACGCCACCGTGCGAAGCCGCATCGATCTCGATGACATCGATCGACCCCGGTCCGTTCCGCGCGAGGTCCTGGCAGGACTGGCACGCACCGCACGGCGTCGGCGTGGGCCCCTCCGCGCAGTTCAGACACCGGGCGAGGATCCGGGCACTGGTGGTCTTGCCGCAGCCGCGCGGTCCGCTGAACAGATACGCGTGATTGACCCGGTTGTTCCGCAGGGCCTGCTGCAACGGGGCAGTGACATGCTCCTGCCCGATGACCTCGGCGAACGACTCGGGGCGGTAACGGCGGTACAGCGCAAGGGACGACACACCTACGAGGTTATCGGGGCGCACTGACATTGATACGCGTAAGCGGGTTCCGGTGGTCGTGGCTCTCGCACTGACTGACGCCCTGCTGGGTTGTCTTCAGGCTGTACCGTCCGGCTGCCGGATCCCGCAACCAACGCCCTCATCGCCCCCCGAACGCAAAGGGCCCCCCACGCACCCACCAGAGCCAACCTACCCTTGCTGCCTTCCGGCCCTGGGGGAGTTCAGTCAGATAGCGCCACGTGAGGGGCTGGCCCCCACCCTAGCTGATCCACCGGGTGAGAATCGAGTTCGCTAGCACTGCTCAACGTCTTGTATTGTTCGTCGCGGAGGATTCGCCTAGTGGCCTAGGGCGCACGCTTGGAAAGCGTGTTGGGGGCAACCCCTCACGAGTTCGAATCTCGTATCCTCCGCAGCTAGAAGGCCCGGGCCGCTCACGTGGTCCGGGCCTTCTGCTTTGTCAGTCTCACCCCCAGTCTCAACGGGGCTCTTCGCGATCTCCCTACGCCGCCTCGTTGTCGCTCTTCGCCACCTCCCAGATGAGTCCGCCGACCCGCTTCGCGACGTCTTGCAGGGTGCCGACGGTCACGTGCTGGTAGCGGGCAGCCATGGCCGTGGACGACCAGCCCATGATCTGCATGACCACGCGCTCCGGGACTCCGAGGATGAGCAGCACCGTGGCGGCGGTGAAGACGAACCCCGTCTCGCGCCACTCCTCCGCGGCCCATACGCGCTCGCGCTCTTGTTCCTGTCGATGCAATTTCAGCAGCCGGACCAGCTCGTCAGGCACCCCGATGACCCGATGGCCGGCGCGCGACTTCGTGTTCGCCGTGTCCTCGTTCTTCCTGACACGCTGCTTGCAGTAACCGGGCTTGTGCCCGCACTCGCCACCGCAACCATGCAGGTACTTGGGACGGAGCCTGTTCTTACGGACCCGCAGGATGCCCGCTGTGAGATCCACGTCCGTCCAGCGCAGCCCCAGCGCCTCCCCCTGTTGGAGGCCAAGGGCGAGAGCGATGGACCAGCGGGTGCTGTTCCGAAGCTTGGCCGCTTCGGAGAGCAGCCGCTGCACCTCTTCGACGTCGTACGGCTCAACCTCTTCATCCTCATGCGGGGAGGCACGGCGAGCGTGGCAACGTTGCGGGTCACGTGGCCACGCCGCATGGCGTGATTGAGCGCCGTACGGATGGTGCGGTGCGCCTGGTGGGCGGTGGCGGGCTTGCTGCCGTTCGCCCTCATCTTCGTGTAGAAGCGCTCCAGGTGTTCCGGCTCCAACTTGTCCAGCCGGTGAGCACCGACCCCAGGGATGAGATGAACCCTGACGGCCACCTCGTACCCGGCGTACGTGTTCTCGCACACCGACGGTTTCGCGATTTCCTCCACCCAGTGCAGGAGCCATGCCTTCACCGTCCAGGGCCGTCCCGGCTTCCGGACCTTCCCCGCGTCCCGCTGCTTCTCCAGTTCACGGACCTTCTTGATGACTTCCGCTTCGCTGACCTTGCTCATGACGCGACGCCGGTCGGGCTTCCCGTCGTCACGGACGCCGACAGTCACCCTGCCGTGCCAGTAACCGTCTGTGCCAAAGTAGGTAGTTGCGTCCCCATCAGGGCGTTTGGCGCGCTTTTCCATGATTCTCCTTAGGCGGCAGTGGGCTGGCCACAGGACTGCATGCGGGCGTCGAGGTAGGCACTGATGGCCTTGACGGGGACGCGACGGAGGCGGCCGATGGGTACGGTCTGAACGGCTCCGTCGCGGATGAGGGCGTACATGGTGGTGAGCCCGACGCTGAGGCGGCGGGCCGAACAGCCATGAAGTACCGGGACGTGGCCTTGGACCCGCCGTAGGGCCGCTTGTCCTCCCCGACGGTCGGGCACACTGCCGGCAACACGGGAGGGTCACACGGCATGGCAACGAGCGCGCGCTTCACGTTCGACGCCGGAGCGGCAGAGAGCATCCTGCGCGCGGCCTGCACGCAGGCGGGACTGGCCCTCGATGAGGTCGAGATGATGGATGGTGTCCCGCGCGTACTGCGTGCACCGTGCTGACTTCAGGCCCTCGCCCAGCCCCAGCGCGCGCACGGCGATCTCGAAGCCGCAACCGAGGTCGCGTTGGGTCTGCACCATAGCCGCGAAGAAGTCGCTCCGATTGTTGATGCCACCGCGAAGATGAAACTGCCGCCGCGCACAGCGGCTTCGACACAACGGCCAAGGTCACGCAGGCAGTGGCCCGATCTCAGATGCCAACAGGTCCGCCCCGCCCGGCGCTGACCGCCCAACCGCCCCAAGACATCGGGATGCGTCAGGTATGACCTGGCATTTGAAGCAGCGCGCAGGCGGGCCGCCAACCCGGGACTGCGCCAAACGCGAGTGGCCGGCCAGACAACGCCCGGCCGCTCGCAGCGTTAAGCCCGATGAGTGAGGATTCGTATCGTCGCCAGATCTACTGCCGAACCTGGATCAGAGCGTGAGTGCCACTTGTACGCCAGGCCGCGCCTGACCGTTCGAGGACCTCCAACGCCCCCTGCTCCAAACCCACGATGACATCGGACTTCAGGGTGCGGAGCGCCGCGACAGCCCCCGGGAAGTACGCGGTGAGCTCCGCGAACGACACCGTCGCGTCCCACATTCGGTCACCCACAAGGCGGCGGTAGTTGAGGTCGCCCTTCAGGATGGTGACCGTGATGGCCTCGAACTCCTTCCGCAGGTCCTCGGGCATCTCCTCGTACGGCAGCGGAGCGCAGAAGAACGGATGGGTCCGCACTTCCAAGTGGCCTGTCGCCATGGCCTCCCAAAGGCGCCCGCCGATCCTGCCGGCTTCACCGGGCGTCTGGACGAGGAGACGGAGACAATCAACTACGTCCGCCGTCATCGCGTCGGAGACGTAGTACGGGTAGGGCTTTACGTGGAGTACGACCCGTTCAGCGTGCTCGTGCTCAAGTAGGTGGTCGATGAGGATCAAGTCCGGGATCAGCTCTCGTCCCGCGTTGTCCGCCACCACGGCAACGGTGTGCAGCCCTCCGGGAGGCAGGAGCGACCACAGCACAGCCCTGTCGTCGGCGACCAGGCCCGGATCACCGTCGCCGAGGGCCGGCTCCCCCGCCGTGACACGGAAGCCGAGGTCAGCGCGGTTGCCCCAGAGCGAGGCGTGGAGCAGAGCCGTGGACCGCTCGTCGGCCGGCACGTCGGCGAGTGCGTCCAAGGCCCGGAGTTCCTCGTCCACCGCCGCGCTGCGCAGTTCGGCCTGCTTGAAGGAAGCGAAGGGGTCGACTCCCTGCCACGGGCCCGTGCCGAAGTACTCGATGGCGCCGAGGAGCCTGCGGTAGAAGTAGCTTTCGGCCCACAGGAACGGGACATCGAACCACGATCGCCCGAAGTGCTCCCGCCCCCAGTCCGACCACTGCCCGTGATCGTGCTCCGCGGGGGCGAGAGGTTCGACGACACCGTTGGTGATCTCGACCAGCAGGGCATCAAGGGCCTCGTGTTGTCGGCGACCGTACGGGAAGGCGTCTCGTACCTGCTGAATCAGGGCCGGATGGCGTTGGGCCAGGACACCCCAGGCGAACGAGCCGGGTTTGTTGCTCAGGATGACCGGTGCGCCAGTTCCGGCAGCCGGGCGGGAGCCGCGGTCGGCCTCGTCGCCCGCGGTGCGGGAAGAGTTCTCTGTCATGGTGTCCAAGCCCTCCGCTTGTCGCTCATGTGTCCTTGATGTCCAGGGCCACGACCCCCGCCGCGCTGCCGATCAGCACCTCGCCCGTGCCGGGTTCGAAGGCCGCGCAGTGCAGTGACGCGTCCACCCTGACCTTGGCGGTCTGGCGCTGCTCACTGAGCGACCACAGGCGCACCGTCCCGTCTGCCGCGGCCGACACCAAGCGGTCTTCGTCGTTGGCGAAGCCGAGCATCAGGATGCGGCCGGTGTGACCGGAAAGGTGGGAGGTGAATCGGTCACTGTCCAGGACGCCACAGGCGCCTACCGACCGACCATCGACCCGAGCGACTGCGCGGGATTCGACGTGGCGGTCGTCACCGTCCCGACGCCGCTGCGCGACGGTGTGCCGGACCTCTCGCACGTCGAGGACGCGGCGCGGACGCTCGGCCGCCCCCTCACGAGGGAGGCGACCGTCATCCTGGAGTCGACTACGTACCCCGGCACCACTGAGGAAGTCTTCGGTCCACTCCTCGAACGTGCCTCCGGTATGACAGCTGGCCGCGACTTCCACCTCGGCTACAGCCCGGAGCGCATCGATCCCGGGAACCCCGTCTGGAAGCTGGAGAACACCCCAAAAGTCGTCTCGGGCATCGACCCGCCCTCCACCGAGGCGGTCCACTCCTTCTACGCATCCCTCATCGACACAGTCGTCCCCGTCGCCAGTTGCAAGGAGGCGGAGCTGACCAAACTGCTGGAGAACACCTTCCGGCACGTGAACATCGCCCTCGCCAACGAGCTGGCGATCTTCGCCCACGATCTGGGCATCGACGTCTGGGCCGCCATCGACGCAGCATCCACCAAGCCGTTCGGGTTCACGCGCTTCGCCCCCGGGCCAGGAGTCGGAAGCCACTGCCTGCCCGTCGACCCGTCGTACCTGTCGTGGCGAGTCCAACGGGCCCTGGGGCACAACTTCCGTTTTGTCGAGCTGGCGAACGACATCAACAATCACATGCCCGACTACGTGGTCCGTCGCCTCGTAACCGGCCTCAACGAGCGCGGAAAGCCACTCAACGGATGCCGGATCCTGCTGCTCGGTCTGGCGTACAAGGCCAATACCGGAGACGCCCGTGAGACTCCGGCAGCACGTATCGCCGAACTGCTCACCGGTATGGGCGCCGTGGTCCAAGCGGCCGACCCCCATGTGATGGACGAGGTCCACCCCCGCGCCATCGATCTGGAGGACGTCCAGCGAGTCGACGTGACGCCCGACCGTCTCGCGGCGACCGACGCCGTCGTCCTTCTCGCCGACCACGACGCCTTCGACTACCCCCTGATCAGCGCGCACGCCCCGTACATCCTCGACTGCCGCCGCCGGCTCACCGGCGCGCACGTCGACTCTCTCTGAAAGGGAAGCAACGTGAAGATCGTGATCACCGGTGGCGCCGGTTTCATAGGCGGCAACCTGGCCGGAGCCCTGGCCGCGCAACCCCAGATCACCCAGATTCGGGTGATCGACAACCTCTCCACCGGTCACAAGGCGAACCTCGCGGGCCTCGACGTCGACTTCTTCGAGGGCGACATCCAGGACGCAGCCCTTGTGGATCAGGTGATTCGAGGCGCCGATGCCGTCGTCCACCTGGCCGCCCTGCCCTCCGTGCCGCGGTCACTGCGAGACCCCTTGGCCAGTCACCACGCCAACGCGACCGGCACCCTTCAAGTCCTCGACTCCGCACGCCGCGCCGGCGGCCTGCACGTGATCGCTGCCTCGTCGCCCTCCGTCTACGGCGCGAACCCTCACCTGCCGAAACACGAAAGCCTAGCTCCCGCCCCGATGAGCCCGTACGCGGTCACGAAGCTCGCCACGGAGGCGTACCTGAGCGCGTACCACCACAGCTTCGACCTGCCGGTTCTGCCCTTCCGCTTTTTCAACGTCTACGGCCCCGGCCAGCGCGCCGACCACGCCTACGCCGCGGTCATCCCGAAGTGGATCAGCGCCACGCTCGCGGGCCAGCCTGTGACTGTGTTCGGCGACGGCACACAGACACGTGACTTCACCTACGTGGGCACCGTCTGCCGCATCCTCATCGACGCCCTGCTCCACCGGATCGTCGAGCCCCGCCCCGTAAATCTGGCCTTCGGAACCCGCACGTCCCTGCTGGACCTGATCCCCGAGATTCAGGCCGCGACGGGGCGACCCGCCCGCCGGGAACACCGAGTTCCGCGCGCCGGCGACGTCTCCCACTCGCAGGCGGACAGCGCCCGCTTGCGGGGACTGTTCCCGGAGGTGACGCCCGTCCCGATCCGTGAGGGGGTCGACGCAACGGTGGACTGGTTCCACTCAGCGGTCGTGAAGAGGGCGTCAAACTGAGTGGTTTTCGGCGGCGGCTGCAATTGGCTCAGCCGCCGCCGGCGCACCAAGAAGACCGATCCTGGCCCGTGACGGTCACCTCGGCGAGAGATGGTCACGAGTTCGACAGCGCCGCTGTGCCGCCGAGTCGTGTGAACAATTCGCTGTGCCTTGGCATGGGGCGTCCGTAGGGTTCCTGCATGGACGACCCCGTGCTCACCACCCGCGAACTGGTGCGGGATCGGTTTCCCGCCGCCCGGGCAGCCTTTCTCGCTGGCAGCGTGCTGACCGACCGCCGGACGCCCACCTCCGATCTGGACATCGTGGTCCTCTTGGACGGGCCGCCCGCACCTCATCGGGAGAACCTGGTGTACCGCGGCTGGCCGGTGGAGCTGTTCGTGCAGACCCAGGCCGTCTGGCACCGCTTCGCCGATCAGGAGACGCGAAGCGGAGTTCGCCGTTGCTCGCCATGTGTTCCGACGGCATGCTCCTGGTGGACAGGGACGGGCTGGGCGCTTCACTCCAGGCCGAGGCGCGAAAGCGTTGGGCTGCGGGTCCGCCGCCGCTCTCGGACCGTGAGCGGGACTACCAGCGGTACATCCTGACCGACCTGCTCGACGACCTGCGTGGCTGCGCGGACCCTGCCGAGCGGGTGCACTTGGTCGCGCATATGCTGCAGCGCGCGTCGGAGCTGGTCCTGCTGATCGGCGGGCACTGGCTCGGCGGAGGCAAGTGGTTGTCGCGGCGGCTGGCTGCGGCCGACCCCAGGCTGCACCGCGCGCTGACCGAGGCCACCGCGCGGGCGATCGCTGGGGACACGAGCGTCTTCGCCGCAACCGTGACAGAGGTGCTGGACCGAGCCGGCGGCCCGCTGTGGGACGGGTACACCGTCCGATAAGTCGGTGGGGAACGGCTACACCAGGAGCCTGCCCTGTCGCTCGTTCAAGGGGGACCAGTGATGCATGAGCCCACCACACACCG
Organism: Streptomyces sp. NPDC051322; assembly: GCF_040689485.1. Classification (NCBI taxonomy): domain Bacteria; kingdom Bacillati; phylum Actinomycetota; class Actinomycetes; order Kitasatosporales; family Streptomycetaceae; genus Streptomyces; species Streptomyces sp. NPDC051322. Next base: position 69,934 of record NZ_JBFBAK010000003.1, read on the forward strand.
AGCCGTGCCGTCGCACAAGAACACGAACGGGTGACTATTCCACCAATCCCGCCAGCCCGACGCCGGTTGCCGCTCGGCAACGCGGCTGGCTGGACCTGGTTCAGTCGGAGTGAGGGGCCTAGTCGGCCTCTGATCTTCATCGCTCTGGTCGGTATTCGGCCCAGGTCTTGGGCGTCTCAGAGACCCGGACCGCCGTCAGCTCGGGGAATCGCTCGGTCCAGAGGTCGAAGATCCACACGGCGAGATTTTCCGCTGACGGGGAGACACCCCCCCCCATCGCCTCATTCAGGTGCCGGTGATCGATGGTGTCATCCATCCACTTCTTGAACGCCTCGAGCTCGCGGTAGTCGCGGACGAAGCCCACCTCGGTCAGATCCTCACGGCGGGCAGATAGTTCCAACACAACGACGTAGTTGTGGCCGTGCATGCGGGCACATGGGTGCCAGCTCGGCAGCCGGTCGAGGACGTGGCTGGCCGAGAAATGGAACTCCTTGGTGATCGTCAGCATGACGGCACCAGTCTGCCACCGGCTGTCCGTGCCACTCGTCGGCCGTCCGCCCTGGTCACTGGACGACCCCTTCACCCTCGCGGATGGCGTTGTTGAGGGGGACCTGTGTGAGGAAGCGGTCGCGCAGCGAAGTCTCGGTGACGAGGTCCGCCTTGCGGGAGACCTCGTGCCGGGCCCGCTCGAGCAGCGCCTGCGCTTCCTCCCGTGCCCCGCCGGCGGTCAGTACGACGGCGGAGTGGTAGAGGACCTCCTCCGTACTGAGCGCGGGCATGTCCCCGACGTTGTCCAGTATGCGAACAGCCTGGCGTGCCTGCTCCTGAGCCGGAGCCATGGCACCTTGCCGGAGGAGAACGCGGCTGCGCAGGGAATGTGCGGCGATCTCGCTTCGAATCATGCCGCTGCGCTGGGTCTCGGCACAGGTCGCGACCGCCAGGCGGTCTGCCTGTTGGAGGATCTCTGCGGAATCGCCTGCGGCGAGAAGCAGAATCTCGGCGTACAGGTTGCGGACGATGGGAACGAGGTTGGCCAGCCAGGTCCGCTCGGTCTCCGACCATGCGTCGGCGATCAGCTCCAGGGCCTGGACGCGCCGCGGCGGCTGCTGGACGAGGGCACGGGCGAGCAGTGCTGTGTTGTATGCGTGCCAGCCGCTGTCGCCTCCTCGGTCGGCCTCGAAGTCGAGAGCTTCCCGCAGGACCTCTTCGGCATTCCCGTAACCACCGAGCCCCATGTGCACCTGCGCCAGGTAGTTGAGTGCTATGGGCAGTTCGGCCTTCAGCTGCTCGTTGCGCAGCCTGTCGATGCAGCGGGTCAGCCTGATCAGAGCCTCGCTGAGGTGTCCGCTGTCGAAGAGAGTGATCCCGAGCTGCATCTCTCCCAGGTTGCGGGCGTGCTGGAGAACCGGATCGGCAGTGCCTCCGAGACGCGGGTCGGAGGCGTACATGCGCTCCGCTTCCCGCAGCTGTACCAGACCGTCGGCCAGCCGCCGCTTGGACACCTGGCGCCCGTACTCGACTCGGGCCACGAAAAGCGAGACCGGATCACCATGCCGTTCCGCCATCTCCACGGCGGCGCGAAGCTTGTCCAAAGACGGCACCAGGCCCTGGGTAGCGAGCAGGGTCTTGCCACGCAGGAGCATCGTACGGATCGCCAGCTCAGGCGTACCGCAGCGGCCGGCCGCCGCTTCGGCCTCGGCGGCCAGAGTGTCGATGTCGGGTCCGCCGGCAGGCTGGTGCTGGCCCCGCCAGCGCACCTCGGTCAGCGACAGCAGCAGTTCCACGGCCTGGACGAGCCATCGGTCCCGGCTCTCCTCCTGCTCCGGTAGACCCCGGACCGCCTTGATCACTTCTTCACAGTGCCGCTCCGCCTCGGCGAAGGACAGCCCTTCCATCGCCGCGTCCCGAGCCAGCCCGTAGTGGGCCTCGGCCGAGGCGAGCAAGCATTCGGCGCCACCGCTTCGGAGGTGGCGGGCAATCTCCAGTCGGCGTTCCAGCGGCATGCCGTCCAATGGGCCGGTGGTGAGGGCCGCTGCGATACGGGCGTGCCGGGACCGCATCTGCTGAGGGGTCTGCTGGTCGTACACCGCGCCCCACAGGGCGCCATGCTCGAATTGATAACAGTCGGATGCATCCAACCGCGCCCACCGAGGAGGCTCCGCCTGCAGGATCAGCCGGTGCTGAGCGGCGATGAGCCGTAGTCGCTCCATCACTTCGTCGTGCGGCGCTCCCTTGACTTCGGCAACCGTGCGAGACAGGAATGTCTCACCCTGGGCCGCTCCGATCATGAGCAATTCGCGGTCCAGCTCGGCGAGGAGCCGGAGTCGGTCCTCCACCACGCGCGAGAGGCTGCGAGGCAGCTCGACGCTGGCCCCAGCATCTGGCCGCCACTCCTCCAGACAGAGGGTGACGAAGACGGCGTGGCCGGCGGTAAGCCGACTCAGCCGTTCCGACAGAGCCAGCGGAGCATCCGGGTGTCGGACGCGCACCAACTCGGCGACCGCGTCCCGCGGCAGGCCGTCCAGCATCCGCCGTCGCAAGAGCCCGTCCGTCGCCCAGTCGTGCAGCAGATCCTCGACCGCGAATCCTGGACCGTCGGCGTACGCTCCGTCCGTCGCGTGACTGAGCACCACGCCGAGTGGCTCGCCTGGCAGCCGCCGCAGCAAGCGGTCGAGGACCAACAGGCTGCTGGGATCGCTGTATTGAATGTCGTCAACGAGCACAACCGCGGGCGGCCCCTGCCGGACGAGATCCAGCATCGCGTCCACAATCTGCACTGCGGCTCCCTGCTGGAACGGCAGCAGGCTGTCGAACGGCATCGATCCTGAGGCGAGCGACGCTTCCGCGACATCCTTGCCCAAGGTGAACAACGCCCCCAGCCCGGGCACCATCGCGGACAGCAGCTCTGGCGCCGAGCGCACGACGCCCTGACCAGTGAGGTTCAGCAGCCGACGGAAGACGCCAAGTTGCTTGACCTCCTGGCCTTCGGCCAGCTGCAGAAGCAGCTCGACAATTACTCCATAACGCAGCCCCGACCCGATCGACGGCTGACACCGCGCGGATACGACCCGGCAGCCGCCCGGCCCGCGGGACTCGACGACTTCTGCCTCGAACTCGCGCAGCAGCGCTGACTTACCCATGCCCGAGACGCCGTCGACAACGACTGCCCGACCACCACGCCCTGCGGCCACGTCCGCCATCAGCGAGCGCAGCTCGTCCATGTGCTCCACGCGGTCGACAAACCCGGTCCGCACTCCAGTCCCCGTCCGTTCCTGTGGCACGTAACTTCCTTATTGACAGCGTCACTTGTCGCCTACGGTAGATCACGGGCCAGCAAGGCGCTGAGTGACGTGAAAGTTCACCATCGCCTACCTGGCTGAGTTGAAGAGCCGGATCCGGGGGTCTGAAAGGCCCGCACGACCCCGAGATGTCAGTGCCCGCGCATAGCGTTGTCCCTGTCTGGCCCGAGAACAGGGAGCAGGAATGTTCGATCACAACGTGACCTACCCGTGCGCCGTCGCCAGCCACGAACCCGAGGGTGTGAGCGCGGCCATCGACTGGTGCTGTGAGCACATGAAGGACGGCGACACGATCACCGTGTGGACCAGTCTGAGGCGCGACGTGCGTAACTGCTCAGAGTTGGAACAGCTCGTCAACCGACGGTCCAACGTCGAGCACGTCACCGGCAGGGGCGGCGGGTCCATCCGGGGAAACGGTCCCGTGCTCATGGCCTGGCCGGACATGGCGGCCATCGGAGAGCTGGTTCAGTACAGCGGTGACCGCATCCGGGCGCTTTGCGTCATCGCGTGGAACGAAGACGAGATCAGGCCATGGGTGACAACCGCGAGGCCGGCGATCCTGGGTGACGACAGGGCGTGGGAAGAGTTGACGCCCCAGCTTGACCCTGTCGTTGTCGAGGCACTGACGAACATGACGTCAATGGTCAACCTCAACAACACCATCTCGGCAAGCGGTTTCGATAAGGACGTGGTCGTAGGGCACCTTCTTGCACTGCACGACGCCAGCATTCGGATGGACGGTAAGGCCATGCAGGGATGGGTGCTCGCGAATGGGTGGGCTGGTAGGAACCCCGAGCATCTAGCCAAGTACGTGGCGGACATCAACGCAGCCAAACGTCCGCGATGCAGTCCGGTGCTCCGTCCGGACTACCTCGCCAGTCTCCGACGCCAAGCCGCAGATGGCTCGTAGAGCCGCTGCCTTGCTCTCCCATCGCGGAGGGACCGATTAGGCCGCTCAGCTCCTCGGGGCGGACAGCAATGAACTCTGGACCGCGTTCGACCCCACCAATGTCGCTATCCACACGGTCGTCGCTGCCGGCGAGCTCGGTGACCACCAGATCGCAGCCGACCTCGGACAGCGCGTAGACACCAGCGGCCTCCCAGTCGAGCGGCAGGTGCGCCACCATCTCGAAGTCGCCCGAGCTCTCGCGGCCCGTAATCGGGGCGACGAAGCCCTGGAGATCCTGCTCCAGGCGGAGTCCATCGCACCCGAACAGATCCGGCACCACACCATGAGCCGAGAACTGCTCCTCCGCTGGATACGCAACTCCCGAGGTCAGCCTCACAGCAATCTCACTGCGCTCGCCCGACGGCTCCATGTCGTGGCCTGAAGGCATCGGCTGCGGTCGGCTGCGTAATGGATAGGGTGCCCCGCATGGGCCGCAGCGAATTCCTGGCCGGCAAGGCGACACCCCTCATGGCGGCCGGCGCCCTGTTCTTCGACGAGTCCGGACACATGCTGCTGGTCGAGCCGACCTACAAGGACTACCGCGACATCCCTGGCGGGTATGTCGAGCATGGTGAGTCACCGCTCCAGGCGTGCATACGCGAAGTGCGCGAAGAACTCGGCATCACCCCGCCGATCGGGCGGCTCCTCGCGATAGACTGGGCCCCCTCGGAAGCGGAGGGCGACAAGATCCTCTACCTGTTCGACGGCGGAGTCCTGGACCAGGCCAGCTTGAACCGCGTCGTATTCAAGGACGGCGAGATCCGGGCGGTCGCCTTCCACCCGGTCTCCGAGATCGCGAAACTGACCATTCCACGCCTGGCACGCCGGATCGAGCAGGCCGTCCAGGCGCGGCAGCGCGGCGAGACAGTGTACCTGGAGCACGGGGACATCCCCGGGCCGAAACAGCTCAGCTCCTGAAGCTAGGCGTCCAACGGAGTCCCTCCCGCCGAGGCGGATCGAGAGACCAAACCATCACCGACGTGTGCTGGGAAGCAGGGTGAATCACTGGGTCGCCGCCAATGTGGCGGCCGGACGGCACGGCCGACCGAAGCGCGCGCATTTCTGTTCGAACCCTGGGGGGAGCCATCCACCGCACAACAGACGAGGGTGCGCGGGAAACGCGGTGATGGCCGCGACAGCGAAGGCGAGGGACGCCCATGGTGTGTGCACCATCGTCGTCACCTGCTGGCCGCGCGTATTGACGAAACTTGTCAGGAACGCTGCCTCACTCACGAGGTCGATCGTGCTCAGAGCTTTCCAGTCAAGGTCAAGTCCAATCGTGCTGCTCGCGAAATGCAGCTTCTGACAGGTGATCGTTACCTCTCCAGAACCGTCTACCATCCATCGCGGTTGGGCGTCCCGGGCCGCCTGACGCCGCCTGGTGGAATTGCCAACTGCGGAACCCAGAAGGCTTCCGATGACGAATGCGGGATTGCCGACGGCGACCACGCTGTTCTGCTGGTACCGCCCGTTGCCCGAGGCTCGCCAGGTCGAACGCTTACCTCTGCCGACAGCAAGAGCACGATCGTCACGCTCCAGCCGCGCTGTCGTGGCGATCAACGGACGGCGAGCCAGACCGCCTGTGATGAGATCCGCGACGATCTCGCACGAGTGCCATAGATGATCGTCCAGGGATGACCACGCCGGGGCGTTCACGTGCCCTGGTGGCGGCGCGAAGGGGTTGGCCTCTGTCACTCTGGTGGGTCCGTTCCCGAGGCAACTGATCACTTCAGTGTGATCGAGCGTATCCAGAAGGCTCCTCAGCCGGCAGGAAATTGGAGGATCTTGCCACCGTGGCTGATCCTCGTGCTCGGCGATACGAGCGAGCCTTCCCGCACTGGCCCAACAGGGCAGACGAAGGACCCGACCGCCCAGCGGCCGGGACCTTCGTCGTTCCGTGGTCTCAGTTGCCCGGTCCCTGCGGCGGGCAACAGACCCGGCGACCGTCATGGTCATTCAGGAGGGCCAGGCACGTAGCACCTGGTCAGTGTCGTGGTTCGCCGCCGTCTCGTGGCCAAGGCGTGCGGCGCTGAATACTCGCACTCATGCGACCTCTCGCTCCCGTCCTCCACGGTGGTCATGGGCAGGGGGGGCAGTCAATGCGGCGGGGGCTTCGCCGGATGGGTGAGCGAGGCAGATCCGACTGCCTGAACCGCGATTCTCCACCCCCACTGCCACTGCCCCGGAGTAGACCTCCAGGCCACGGCCCGGGTTGCTGGACGCGTGCTGTCAACCTCTGGTCCTTGGCCTCGACGCCGCGCGGACCACCTGCCTGCTCCCGCGCGGCCGAGGGCAGCCCGAAGCGCCATGAGAACAGGGCAGCACACCTCTACCAGGGCCTCTTCGCAGCAGCCATTCACACGTCTTGTAGTGTCGTGGTTTCTGTCCGTGACGCCATGGCCAAACGGGGGCTCGTGTGTCGGTCATCATGGTTGCGGCGGCGATCTACGGAGTGCTGCAACTCGCCGTGCTCGCATCGCCGGTGAGGTCACTGCGGTTGTCGACCGTAGTACTGACGGTCGCCGTCGGCGTATACGGCAGCGGAGTTGTCGCCGCCCTCATCGAACTCGGCTACGCCCATGCCGCAGCATCGAGCGCGGCGCAGCCACTGGTCGAAGCCATGGGACGGGGCAGCTACACCCTCGTCCCCGCGGTGGAGGAACTCGCCAAACTCACGCCGCTACTGCTCGCGGGTCTCAACATCAAGATCCGCTACCAACTCGGCCTGACGGACTACGTGATCCTCGGCGCCGCCACCGGCGCGGGACTCGGCCTGTACGAAGTACTCCTCAGCCACCTCCTCGACGCCCAGCACGCTGCCCCGTATCCGCACGGCGGATGGATGCTGTCCGGGGGCCTGAGTCTCAGCTCCACGTACATACCCGACTGGCACACCGTGCTGACCACCTGGCTCCCGGCCTCGCTGGGCAGCTTGGACCTCAGCTTCACCCAACCCAGCCTGGACACGAACCTCCACCTCGCCTGGGGCGCCATCGGAGCACTCGGCGCCGGGCTGCTCCTGCGCGGCCGGGGCTGGCGACGCCTGCTCGGACTGCTGCCCATCGCCTACGCAATGGGCCACCACACCCTGGTCAACTACACCGGCAGCCGCGACACCCACCCACCAGGCTGGACAACCTCCCTCCTCGGCACAGCCAACGACCTGGTCACCTACGCGCCGTTGATCTGCCTGGCCATCGCCATGGCCCTGGACTTCGCCCAACTGCAGCGCAGCAAACACGCCATGCCCGCCATACTCCTGAACGCGGAACGCACCGGAAACGCAGCCATCGGCCCCCTCTCCACGTTCAGCGCCCGGTGTCTGCCATGGACAGCGCTCATCGCGCTGCGCTTCGCCCGCATGCGCAGATCCCTCCTCTACGCCGCCGGACGCACCGACCCCGAACGCCTCGAAGCACTGCACCAGGCAGTCGCCAACACCGCCACGCGCATCGACGCCGCCAACCACGTCGGCGCCTGGAACACAGAGCGAATACGTGCTCAACTCAAGACGATCCGCCCCAACGTCCCCCGGCGACGTCGCTGGCCACTCCTGGTCATCCCGCTCGTCCTCATGACGCCTTCCCTGCTTTTTCTGGCCATCGGCTCGTTCACCGCGACCAAAGACCTCCAGAAGTACTTCACCACCGCCAACGGACCAGGCGTGCTCATGTGGTTCGGCATAGCTGGACTGGCCTGGGCCCTCATCCAGCTGGCCCTACTGCTCCGCGCTTGGCGCACCACCGCCCGCCAACCTCTGGCAGAGCCCCAAGCCGTGCTGCGGCTACGGGTGTTCACCGCCGTCGGCGCATCCGCCACCACCGGACTTCTCCTCTTCGCCCGATACCACGGCAGCCCATTGGACGAGGACGTCGCCGGCTCTCTCGCAATGCTTCTCGCGGCTCTACAGAATCTTGAGCTGTACGCAGGCATCGCCCTCACCATCCTCGCCCTCGCAGCCCTGATCATGCTCTTCCCACCCGGCGGACTCGCACTCGCCGGCGGCGGAATCCTCGCCGGCGCCGCATCAGTGGAAGCTGCACAAGCCGCCGCACTGGGCGGAGCCGGTATCGCCCTCATGGCACAGGGCGCCCAGAGCAGCAGCGACGGCGAGTCATCCACTTCGGGCTCCAGCGGCAGCCAGCAGCCCAGCACCGAGCCCGACGCCATCGGCGGCCATCGAACCGCATCCGGAATCAGAGAGTGGGCCCAGGAACAAGGATGGACAGAGACGCAGACGGAGAACGGACCACCCAAGTTCACTGATGAGAACGGGGTCGTGCGTGTCACATTGAAGCAAGGCAGTGGCCGCGCACCCGGCAGCGCCGATCCCCATGTAGAGATCAGGAACGCCAACGGCGAACGCATCGACCCCGAGGGGAACCCGGTGACTCGAAAGAGTGTAGGGAACCACACCGCGATAACCTGGGACCTTCCATAAGGAGAAAAATGCTTGACTACCCCAGCCTCGACGGATTCGAGAACGTCTATCTCGAGGACAGTTTCGTGCTGGGCATCACAGCTTCCCCCGCACGCCTAGCGCTGGAACTCGATCTTGTTCTCACCCCCGGCCACCCCGCCTATACAACGCCTGTACCCGGTGAGCAGCACTGTTACGTCAAGGCGACGATTGAGTTCTTGAATGTCCGGCGTCTTGAGTGGACAGAGCAGGGAACTCCTCCTGCCGTGGATGCTTCGGGATCAGTGGACTACGGCGGAGTCGACGCTCTCCATTGGAACGGGGCGGCATTCCACCTGGAAGGCGACTGGGGGAAGGCCGACGTGGAGTCTTCACTGCCGGTCATCCAACTCCATAACTGACCGAGCACCCCAGCTTGTTCCTGTCGGAGATCTTGGAATTTTGGGTGCGGCGGCAAGACCAGCGGGCAAACTCGGGGCCGTTTCGAAGGCCGCGAATGGCGCTCAAGAGAGACGTCGATCACCACAGGGAGGCCACTCGTGGTGGGTGAAACCAAACCAGCCTGGTCTCAGTTCTGGTCTCATTCACGTCCGTCCGGGCCCGTTCAGGAGGTCACACGCGAGGTACTCCACCGCAGGTCAGGACGCTGCCGCACTCCCCCGTACCCCCAGACGAACATTTGGAAAGCGTGTTGGGGGCAACCCCTCACGAGTTCGAATCTCGTATCCTCCGCACCCGCCTGACCAGGCGAAACGAAGAGCCGGACCGCTAATTGCGGCCCGGCTCTTCGGCATGCTCCGGTCTCATTTTTGGTCTCATTTATTTCCGACATGCAGCCCATTTCGCTCGCGCGGTGGGTCACCGTTCTCCCGGCGGCCGGCCCAGGCTGGGACTCCGTGACACACCTGGTAAGGGTGGCAATACCAGGAGTATGGTCTCTTGTATGGCGACGACCAAGAAGGTGACGGTAACGATCCCCGAGGATCTCCTGGACGAGATCCGCGGGGAGGCGGCGGAGCGGGGCTTGTCGGCGTACGTTGCCGAGGCCCTGCGCTTCAAGCGCGACCGCGACCGGCTACGGGAACTGTCCGACTGGCTGCAGGAGGAGCACGGCCCTCTTAGCGAGGCGGAGCGCACGGCAGCGTTCGAGGAACTGGAGGATCTCGACGCCGAGCACGAGCACCGCCGCACCGTCGGCAAGCACGACGCCGGAGAGGCCGCGTGAAGAAGCGGGCCACCGGGCACGGACAGCGGCCTCTGCGCGTCTTCGTACTTGACTGCGAAGCCCTGTCCCTGGCCGTACGAGGCGACCGGAAGATGATCGCCTGGCTCGACCTCGCGGCCCGAGGCGAAGCCGAGGTGGTGACGTCTCCGATGACACTGGTCGAGGCGTACGACGGCAGAACCACCGAGCAGCGCTGGGACTGGGTGCTCTCCAGACTCAAGGTCGCCGACATCGGAAAGGACGAGGCGCGCCAGGCCCGCCGCCTCCTGGCTGACGCCAAGCTGCACGGCCACAAGTACGCGATCGACGCGGTGCTCGCCGTCATCGCACGACAGCAGAAGGGGCAGGTCACCGTCTTCACCTCGGACGTGGACGACCTCGAGCTGCTGGTTCCGGACTCGATCGTCGTCAAGAGGGTATGACCTGGCGCCCCGGCCGGCCTCAGGTCCGCCCAGGGACGCCGGCGAGGAACAAGCACAGCCCTGCCAGCCTCCGGTTAGCCGCTGGGCGCTGCGCGCGGACTTCGTGCCACATGCGGAGCACGTCCCCGAGTCCAGCGAGCAGCGATCAGACCCGAGCCGTGGCCGATAGCGTCGTCACCTTGTGGGCGAAGATCGCAAAGAGGCTCTTTTCTGCTGCAGACAGAGGACCTCCGGTCGGTGATCGTGGCGATGCACGGAGTAACGCTCGCCCCCAGGCCCACTGTGCCGCACGCGACCGACCACGAGGGCCACCCCGCGAGGTGGTTCACCGCAGCACCCCGGGTGGCAGCTGCCGCAGTGTCCGCTAGATGCCCGCTTGAGGCGTCTGAATACCCAGCGAGATATACTTGTTGTACGAGCTGATATCACCGGAGGTACTCGATGAGCCGCACAGTGATCGACCTCGACGACGAACTGCTGGCCGACGTGGCTCAGGCGCTGGGGACCGGCACCAAGAAGGAGACGGTCAACACTGCTCTACGCGAGGTACTCGAGAACCGCCGACGGGCTCTCGCTCTCACTCGGCTGCGGGCCGCAGCGGGCGAGGGTGGCTTCGATCTGGATGTCTTCGAGGACAAGAGGGACTACCGGCGGTGAGCGCGGCGCAGTTCCTGATCGACACCAGCGCGCTCGCCCGATTCTTCCGCGACGACGCCGAACAGTACGGCTGGGATCAGGCAGCCACGGCAGGGCTCATCGCAACCTGCCCCATTACCGAGCTGGAATTCTTCTACAGCGCCCGCTCCGCCGCAGACCGTGCGCGCGGCATCGAGGACATGCGGCTGCTGTTCGGCTGGGCTCGTGTCGATGACCGCGCGTACGAACGCGCCTGGCAAGTTCAGGAGTTGCTGACCCAGCGCGGTCAGCACCGGAGTGCAGGAGCTGTTGACCTCGTCGTTGCCGCCACTGCGGAACTCCAGGGGCTGACCCTCCTGCACCGAGACCACGACTTCGAATGCATCGCCGCCATCACCGGCCAAGCCATGCAGTGGTACGGCCCGGAGGCCGGCAAATGAAAGCGCGCCCGATCTCAGTTCTGGTCTCATTCGCAGGCGTACACCACAGTTCGGCGCGCCTGTAGCCGCCGGCTCCGCCACAGGTCGGCACGCCCGTGACCGTCCCCGAACGCCGGAGCGAACATGTGGAAAGCGTGTTGGGGGCAACCCCTCACGAGTTCGAATCTCGTATCCTCCGCCATGGCTGACCAGCCATGACGAAGGTCCCGACCGCATCGCGGTCGGGGCCTTCGTCGTTGCGTGGTTGCAGTGATAACCAAGGCAAAGGGCGACATTTCCGCCGCGCCTCAACTCACCAGGAATCCGCGTTTTACAAACAACCCAGAAGCCATCCAAAAGGCGTTGAAGATCTACAACGGGATCTACCCATGACCTACAACCTGATTGCTACCGAAACGGCCACCCCTGATCGCCTGGCACCCGCCCTATGCTCCGCCCTTGGCGTAGCAGCCGGGGATGTCGATGTCGCGGATGCCGACGGTGACGCTGACTCGCGCAATTGGGAGGCGCTGGTCCTCTGCGACCACAAGGCGAGCCATGGCGACCTTGCCTGGTCACTGGACATCTACGTTCAAGATCAGTTGACGCAGAGGCCATCGGAGGCGGAGGTGGCGTTGCGGCTCGCTTCCGCCACGGGCGCCGCGGTTCTCTTTCCGGCCGAGTCGGACCCGCCGAGCGCGTACTGGGCCGTTACCCCGGAGGGCCGCTTCACGCGAGCCCGCCTGCTCGTCTCCGACGAGGATCACAGCTACAGCGTCGATGCTGTCGAGGAGTACGTGCCGCAGTTGCCTTCAGCGGCGGTCACGCTCATCCCGGAAGTCGTTTCGGAACTGCCTGTCGCCACACCGCGCAGGGACGCCTTCGTGGCGCAACTGCGGGCTTCTGCAGTCACCGAAGCGCGCTTGCAGGGTCCGGCATCGCCTGATGAGCCGGGCAGCGTTGCGTGGGAGGCGTGGACGGGGTTGGGCGCCTGGGAAAAGCTCGTCAACCACATGGCAAGCGGATGGGAGGGTTCAGGATGGTGCCCTCCTGAGCTGTACCGACGACGCCTTGAGGCCCGGGACGACCTCGCGAACCTTCTCCGGCAACTACCACTGGCTGCAGCAGCGAGCCTCGAGGCAGCCTTGCGGCAGCTGGACGCCACCTTCGCAGCGCTCACCATCGAGGACAACCAGGGGCTGCTCATCCGGCAACTGCTCGGTGAGACGAGGACACACAACGGGCAGGGCTGGTGGTGGCACCGTCATCCCGAACCGCTGCCATGGCGTCGGACGTAATCGCGCCCCGCCATCCAAGCGCGCCAGCACGGCGAGACGGGCTACCTGGAGCACGGAGGCATTCCCGGGCCGTCGCGGCGAGAGCCCGAGCGGGCCGCAGGAAGGGATTGTGCTCGGGAGGTGTCCCGTCAGCCCAGCGATACGCTCGCCGCGCGCAGTTCGTCCAAGGCCGCCAGGACGTACCCGGCGAGCTCGTCCGTGGGGTCACGGTCGCCGTCGGACCATGCGGCGAACCCCCGTTTGAAGGCAAGAACGCCCAGCTCGCCGGCGAGAGCCGCAGTCGGATCGGGCACACCGCGGGCGACCAGGGCGGTTGTCATCGCGGCCGCGAGGCTGACGCGCTTCAGCGCATCGCGCTCCTGCAGTTCGGCGCTGGCGGCGACGGCCGCCTTCAGCCGAGGGGCGAGCTCGCGATTCATGGGGCCCATCGCGGTCGAGGCCCGCTCGAGGCCCGCAGCGACGGCCTCGAGCGGGCGGGCGTTACCGGGTGCCTCGGCGATCCCCTCGGCCAGCAGCCGGCTCAACGTCTCCTGCCCAGCCACCAGCAGCTCGCGCTTATCGGGGAAGTGCCGGAAGAAAGTGCTCTTGGTGACCCCGGCGCGCTCGGCGATCTGCGCGACCGTCGTGGCGTCGTACCCCTGCTCGGTGAACAGATCGACGGCAGCCACGACGAGGCGTTCGCGCGCTCCTGGTTCCCACCGACCCATGGACCCATCTTATGCGAGGGGACTCTTGTCCCATCACCCGGTAGAGTGATGGGACAAGAGTCCCATCACTTGAGGGAGAGTTCCATGCGCGTCTTCGTCACCGGCGGCACCGGTCTGATCGGATCCGCCGTCGTCGCCGAGTTACTCGGCAACGGCCACACCGTCCTCGCACTCACCCGCTCCGACGCGTCCGCGCTGGCAGCCGAAGCAGCCGGCGCCGAGCCGCTCCGAGGAGCTCTCGCCGATCTGGACGTCCTTCGCGCCGGCGTCGCTCAGGCCGACGGGGTGATCCACTTGGCATTCGCCAACGACTTCAGCAGCCCCGACGCCCTCGCAAAGGCGGTCGCCGAGGAGAGCGCCGCCATCGCGGCCGTCGGCGAGGAACTCGTCGGCAGCGACCGCCCGTTCGTCACCGTTTCCGGTACGCCCCAGGTGCCGGGCCGTGCTTCCACCGAGGCCGACCCGGCGGCCACCGACGGGCCGGTCGGTGGCCGTGGTCTCGCGGTCACGGCTGCCCTCGGCCTGGCCTCGCGCGGGGTCCGGAGCGCGGCCGTACGCCTGCCGCGCACGGTCCACAACGAGGGCACGGGCGGGTTCGCCGGTTTGCTGACCGAATTCGCACGCCGGACCGGCGTGTCCGGTTACCCGGGCGACGGCGCACAGCGTTGGCCGGCCGTGCACGCGCTCGACGCGGCAGTCCTCTTCCGGCTCGCCCTGGAGCTGGCGCCGGCCGGTAGCTCCTGGCACGCCGTGGCCGACGAGGGAGACAAGGTGCGTGACATCGCCGCGGTCATCGGCCGACGGCTGAGCCTGCCGGTCGAGTCGGTGCCACGGGAGACCTACGGCCCGCTCGGTCAGATCTTCGCGAACGACCAGCCCTCGTCCAGCGCCCACACCCGGCAGGCATTCGGCTGGGAGCCGAAGCACCCCGGTCTTCTGGAGGACCTGGAGAACATCCAGCCCTGACCAGCGGGGGTCGCACTACGATCACCGGTCATGGACTGGCTGGAGCGCACCGCGAAGCTGAGGCAGTGGACCCGGAGCGGGACACGCGCTCCGCACAAGCCGCTGCTGTTCCTGTACGCCCTCGGCCGGTTCCAGCAGGATGCCGATGGCGAGCTGCGGTACGGCGCGGTGGAGGAGGATCTGAAGCAGCTGTTGGCCGAATACGGTCCTTCCAACAGGACGACGCCCGCGTATCCGTTCCACCACCTGGTGAGCGACGGGGTGTGGGAGGTACGCACCGATCGCGGACCAGGCAGCCCCGGCAGCCGGGTGCGGGAGTTGCGGGCGGCGGGAGCCGCCGGGCAACTGGCGCCGGAACTGCGGTTGGCGCTACGACGGGAACCGTCGCTGCTCGGGCGGGTGGCACGGGTGCTGCTCGACCTGAACTTCCCGCCCTCGCTCCACGGCGAGCTGTGCGAAGCCGTCGGCCTGGAGCTGGAGCCGGCGGAGACCGCAGGTCTCTCGGCCGTGCGGCGGCAGCGGGACCGGCGGATGCGGGAACTGGTGCTGACGGCCTATGAATACCGGTGCGCCTTCTGCGGCTACGACGGCAGCATCGGAGCGGTACCGGTGGGATTGGAGGCCGCGCACGTGCGTTGGTGGGCCTTCGACGGCCCCGACGACGTCGACAACGGGCTGTGTCTTTGCTCGCTGCACCACAAGCTCTTCGACAAGGGCGTCCTCGGCCTCGGCGAGGGCCACCGCATCCTGGTCTCGCAGAGCTTCGTCGGTCGCAGCAACGCCGCCCGCCGGCACGTCATAGCACTGGCGGGCCGTCCACTCGTCGGTCCCCAGCCGGGCAGCCGCCGCATTGCCGCGGCCCACCGCTCATGGCACACGAGCCAGGTCTTCCACGGCGTCCCGCGTCCGGCGCCGGTGAGCTGACTTCGCTTCTGCGGGCGCCCGTTCAGAGTCGCCCGGCGGCGTCCCGGACGACGACGAACGGTGCGCGGGCCGTGGCGCCGTCGGGCAGGAGCCAGCCCGCCGTGACGTGCCCCAGGTCCGGTGAGGTGCGGGCGGACGCCGGTGGCTGCGCGGCGGCGGAGAGCGCGCGACGTACCCGGACGGTCAGGTGTCCGGACGGGACCGCCGGGCTCGCGGTGGGCACGACGAGGTCGGTGACGCCCGGACCATGGGTCACGTCCGTCGGAACGGCCTTCGACGTGAGGCCCTCCCCGGTGAAGGCGCCGGTGACGGACGGGTCGGCGACATGGCTCTCGCTCTGCGCCTGGGGCACGGCCTCGCCGAGCAGGAGGGCGAACAACTGAGCCACGACCACCGGGTCGTGGACGCCGTCGTACACCCACCGCCGTCCCAGCACGCCGTGCTCCGAGGTGCCGATCAGTGCGTGCTCGGCTCCCTCGAGCGGTGCACCGCGGTAGCTGAGCGGCACGAAGTACGCGATCTGCTGTGCGCCGGACGTATCGGTGACCACCATGAGCTCGACTCCGACCTCGCCCTGCGGGTCATCCAGCCGGAAGCCGCCGGCCCTGGCGAGTTCCGGCTTGCTTCCGCCGCCGAGGTACCAGGGCTGCTCGGGCAGCCACGGCGTGAGGAGTTCCAGCTTCGTGGGCTTGAGCGTGGTGCGGTGGATGACGGCCATGTCTCGGCTCCTCTGCGGTGGGCTGCGCCCAGCCTGTCACCCACTCGGATGCGCGGCCCCGGCGCCTCCCGTGGTCCCGGCGCGCTTGCCCCTTTCCGGCTCAGGCGTCCCCGGCCGGCGTGGGCTGGTACAGGTCGTTCAATTCGTCCGCGTGGTCCTCCTCCTCCTTGAGAATGTCCTCGATGAGACGTCGGCTCGTCGGGTCGCTCTCGCCAATCCACCGCACGATCTCGGTATAGGTCTCGATGACGATCCGCTCGGCGACGAAGTTCTCCCGGATCATCGCCTGCAGATCGGTTTCCGCGGGCTCCTCGTACTGAGTGTGGGAACGGGCGACGAGCGTGCCCGGATCCATGTCGGGGCTTCCGCCCAACTGGTTGATCCGGTCCGACACGCGCTGGAAGTGGTCGAGTTCTTCGCCGGCGTGCTCCCGGAACATGGCGGCCACCTGCTCCCGGTTGATGCCCTGCGCCACGATCGCATTCTGCGTATACCGCAGGTAGCACACCATTTCGGTGGCCACTACCTGGTTGAGTACCTCGATGAGGCGTTGCAGATCAGCGGTGTTCGCGCGGGTGACCGGCCCCTTGGTGATGTTCTTTCGCGCCTCTTCGCGGACTTTCGTCACGTCGATGGCGAACTGATTACGCACGGAGATTCCCATCTGTCGGCGGGCGCTCGGGAATTGAGCCTCGAGTGGCCCCGAAAGGGTAATCGGCGCATCGCCGCCCCCGGGGGCCGACTCGCCCACCGTGAGCCCGGGGAGTATTCCGGAAATACGACGGTGTCGCAGCAGTGTCAGGCTCGGGCCTCTTCCCAGGCCGTGCTCTGCAGGAAATACGTGTCGTAGATTTCCTGCACCTCCAGCAGGCTTTCCGGCGGCACCTTCCCATAGGCGATGCGCTCCAGGTGGCGGAAATACTCGAAGCGTTCCACACCGGGGGTGATGACGATGAGGATGTCGGCGGCCTCACCCGGCGCTGCGGCGAAAGCGTGCGGAACGCCCGGCGGGACCACCACGAGGTCACCGCGCCCGGCGGTCACCACCTGGTCCCCGGAAAGAAGTTGGGCGCTGCCGTCCAGCAGGTAGAAGAGTTCTGCGGAGTTGGCGTGGCGGTGCGGATTCGCGCCGTTCGCACCGTCGGCCAGAGTGACCCGCTGGGTGGACAGCGCGCCGCCGGTCGCGCTGCTGTCCGCCAGCAGGCGGATGGTGGTCGGCGCCCGGCCGACCACTTCCGCTTCCGCGGAACGCACCACGACGGACTCGTCGAATTCCGGAACGATCAGCGACATCTACAGCTCCTACCCCGGTGGAGCCGGTGTCATCCGGCGGTGTCGGTGTGCAGCCGGACCTGTTCGGCGAGCCGGTCGAGGCTCTTTTCGAGCCGATCGTCGAGCGTTCGGTCCTCGGGTGGGTGGGATCCCTCGAAGAAGGACAGGTGAACCGTCACCTGGCTGGCTCTGCCGATGCCGGCCACCTGGAGCCACCCGGCGTACCGGCCGTCGCTGCGGGTGCCCCACTCCATCCGCATCTGGTCCTTCTGCACCCGTACCAGGCCCGCGGCGTCCTGCCCGGTGGTGTCCTCGTGCACGCTGACCGCAGGGGGATCATCGGGGTGCACATGAAGGTCGCGCGGCAGCCAGCTGTCGAGCCTGTCCAGATCACAGGCCTGGTCGAAAACCGCCTCCGGCGCGGCGGGCATGGTGCGGGAACGTTCGTACTCGGCCATCTGCTTCGCTCCTCGGAACGGGTCCGGCCCTCGCCGGCCTCACCGGTCTGCGTCTGCTTCTCCCGTTCCACGCTGCCTCACGGCCGGTCGCCCGGCGAGTGCTGGAGAACTGCGCGCTCCATCGGTGCCGTGGTTGTTCCCGGTACGCACGGGCACCCGGCGGGCCTACGGACCGACACAGTGGCCGCCTCCGGCGACGGCGGATCCTCCCGGGAAGGACGTGGAGAACCATGCAGCACGACGAACTGATCGGCAAGGTGCAGGCACTCGCCCAGCTGCCGAGCCGCGGCTCCGCCGAGCAGGCGACCCGCGCGGTGCTCACCACGCTCGCCGAACGAGTGCCGCCCGGGCTGGCCGATCACCTGGCCGCGCAGCTTCCGCCGACCCTGGCCACGGCCATCACCTCGGCGACGACGGCATCGCAGGAGGCGGTGCACGGCCGGCTCTCCGGCGGTCACGGGGAGCGCTTCGACCTGGTCACGTTCACCGGCCGGGTCGCGGGCCGGGCCGGCACCACCGAGGACAGCGCCATCCGGGAGTCCACCGCCGTACTGGAGGTGCTCGACGCGGCGGTCACCCCCGAGCTGATGGAGAAGGTGGCGGAGGCACTGCCGGCGGACATCCGCGAGCTGCTGCCGAGCTCCCGGGCCGACGAGCCGGAAGCCTGACGGCGCGCGGCTCCGGCCGACAGCACGCCGGGCTTGGCGGCTTCTGACCGGATAGTCCGTTTCCCCGATGCGGGCCGGGTACCCGGAGGCTCCCCAGGAAAGGACGCAGGAGCCATGGCAGACATCAACCCCATCGACCTGCAGAAGGCGCTCAAGGGCGCCGAATACCCGACCGACCGGAAGCACCTCGCGGAGGTTGCCAAGGAGAACGGCGCCGACAACGCGCTCGTCGACAAGCTGTCCTCGGCCGGCACCGACCGGTTCGACGGGCCGAATGACGTGCAGAAGGCCATTTTCAACGAGTGAACGGGCGGGCGACGGTCGGCCGGCGGGTCCCCGCCCGGCCGACCGGTTCCGTCCACTGCCGTACGGCCGGTGCCGCAGCCGCAAGATCCGGCGTGGGCTCCGGTTCGGCGGGCTCCAGTTCGGCGGGCTCCGGTCCAGCGGGTTCCCGACCAGTCCGCGCGGTGGCGGCCGGTTTCCGGACGAGCAGCAGGGCCGCGTCGTCGTGCAGGTGGCCGCCCACATGGGCCAGCAGTTCCTCGTGCAGCACGTCCAGCGTGCCGGCCGGGTCGTCCGACACCTGCTCGGCCAGCCGCTCCCCGAGCGGGTAGAACTCCCGGTGCTGGTCGCGGGCCTCGGTCACCCCGTCGGTGTAGACGAGCAGCTGGTCGCCGTCGGTGAACGGCACCACCTGGACGGCCGGTGTCCGGCCGCCCATGGCGCCGAGACCGAGGGGCGCCGCCGGGCAGGCGGTTTCGACAGTGGTGACACCCGTCCGGCGCACCAGCAGCGGCGGCACATGACCGCAGTTGACCATCTCCATGAACCCGGTCCGGGGATAGCCGACGACGACCGCGGTGACGAAGTCGTCCGCGCCGAGATTCCGCGCGAGGCTCCGCTCGATCCTTCGCACGACGTCCAGCAGGTCCGGCTCGTCGTACGCGGCCTCGCGGAAGACACCGAGTACCAGAGCCGCGGTGCTGACCGCCGGCAGGCCCTTGCCCCGCACATCGCCGACGATCAGCCGGACCCCGTACGGGGTGGGCAGCAGGGCGTACAGGTCGCCGCCGATCCGGGCCTCCGCCGCGGCGGCGCTGTAGCGGACCGCCACCTGGAAGTCGCCGACCGCCTCGGGCACCGGCCGCAGGAGAGCATGCTGGGCGGCCTCGGCGACCGACCGGACGTCGGCCAGCACCCGTTCGCGACGGCACCTCAACGCGCTGTCCAGGCTGGTGGCCAGGATGACCGCGACCAGAGCCGACAGCACGAACGCCTGCTCGGCGCCCGACGCTCCGCTGCGTACGCCGAGCACGGCACCGAGCGCCACGGCCAGCAGCCCGATCGCGAGGACGGCGCACGGCCGGTTGATCGCGGCGGCCAGCGCGGGCCCGACGACGAGCAGCGGCAGGCAGGTCGTACCGGCTCCGCCGATCAGCGCGAGAAGTGCCACGGCAGTGACGATCAGGGCCGGCAGTGCGGAGGTCAGCTGGGCGGCGATACCCGTACGGCTCTGCACCCGCCCGCCGGTCGACCGCTCGGTGAGCCCCCGTACCGGCCGGTGGTGACGCTGGTGGTCGAGGGCCCGGCTCATCTTTCCCCGCAATCCGCTGCTCCGTTCACATACGCACGCTCATGTCCGTTTTGTCTAGGAAACAGGGAGCAGCGGGTGCGCCACAAGGGCCCATATTTCACATAATGAACCGGCCACATCATGAACCGGTCACTCCGAGAGGGAGAGCCCCCTGGTCACCCGCCCCGCCGTCGACAACAGCGTGGCCCGCACCTGGTCGGTCTGTGTCAGCCGGTCCGCCCGGAAGGAGACCCCGAGCGAACCGAGCTTCTCCCCGCTGTAGACGGGCACCGCGAGACAGACCGTGCCGACGGCGTACTCCTCCAGATCCATGACGCCCGGAGCGGTCGGCGATGCGTCGAGCCGGCGCAGCAGTTCGAAGGGGTGGGTGATGGTGCGGGGCGTGAGGTCGTTGAGCGAGTGCCGGGAGAGGTAGTCGTTGCGCGCCTCGTCGTCCAGTTCCCGCAGTACGCACTTGCCGAGCGCGGTGGCGTGTCCGGCGTCCTCGAACCCCACCCAGAGGTCGACCCGGGGCGCCCGGGGGCCGTCGACGATCTCGGCGACCCGGATCTCGCCCTCCTCGTAGAACGTCAGATAGGCCGCCGCCGACACCTGGTCGCGCAGCGCGCCGAGGGTGGGGCGGACCCGATTGAGCAATTCCTGCCCGCGGCTTCCGCTGTGCAGATGATGGAGCTTGTCCCCGATGACGAAGCCGCCGTCGTCGAGTTTCCGCAGATATCCGTCGTGCGTGAGCGTCCGCAGCAGGTGGTACGTGGTGGCCAGCGGCAGCCCCGCCTCCCGCGCCAGCTGCTTGGCCGGGGCGCCGCCCTCGTGTGCCCCCACGGCTTCCATCAGGCGGAAGGCTCGCTGCACCGACGTGATGAGCGTGGGGCCGTCCTGAGCACCCATGCGACCAGCTTGCGCCTGGCCCACGGGGTCGGCAAGGTGGCCTGAGAATCTCCTCGGCGGTCCGGTGCCGGCGACCCTGTGAGCAACGCCACCGCAGACCGGATGCGCCCTGAGAACAAGGGAGTTGGGTCCGCATATGGCGGGCCGGGCGGGCACTCGGTTCCGGATCCGCGAAGGGTTTGTGAACATTGAATCGCCGGTCCGGTGGAGACGGCCGCGCTTGCGCGCTCCACACCGTCCGGCATGCGAGAAGTCTCGACCGGAGGCGAGCCCCGGGTCCGAGTCCCTCATTTCCCGGACCCCGGAACGAAAAGGCTGCGCCTTGCCCCCCTCCGTCACCGCTTCACCGCGCCCTGCTGCGCCTGACGAACCTGCTGCCCCGGACGAACCGTCCCCGCCGCCGTACGCCGTCCTGTCCCGGCTCCGGCCCGGACGCCGCGGGTCCCGCACCACGGCGGACCGGAATCCCTGGCGCTGTCTGCGCATACCCAGCATGCGCTGGTGGTCCGCGGCCAACCTGGTGTCCAACATGGGCGCCTGGATGCAGCTCACCGTGCAGAATCTGCTGGTGCTGCAGATCACCGGTTCTCCCGCGGCCACCGGCCTGTCGCTGGCCGTGCAGGCCGGCCCCGGCCTGCTGCTGGGGCTGGCGGGCGGCGCCGCCGTCGACCGCTGGCCGCGCAAGCTCACCGCGATGGTGAGCCAGACGGTTCTCGCGGGTGTCGCCTTCTGCACCGCCGCGCTGCTGGGCCTGGGCATGCTCAACATGCCGGTACTGCTGGTGCTGGCTGCGGTGACCGGGATCGTGAACACCATCGACGGACCGGCGACCTCGCTGCTCGGCAACGACCTGGTGCCCGCCGAGGACGTGCCGTCGGCGATCGCTCTCGGCTCGGTGGTGCACAGCGCGGGACGTCTCATCGGCACGGCTCTGGCGGCCGTCGCCATCGGCACCCTCGGTACGTCGGCCGCCTATGTCGCCAACGGTGTGTCCTTCCTGTTCGTAGCTGCCGTCATCCCCTTTCTGCGGCCGGCCGCCCACGCCGTACGTGCCACGGCCGCCCAGGTCGCTGCCGCGCGGCGGCCGCCGCGGGGCGAGCGGAAGAGCGGCGGCGGCCGGAGCCGTGCCCCGGGCGGCGGCGAGGTCCGCGAGGGACTCACGTACTTCCTGCGGCGTCCCCGGCTGGTCGCCCTGGCGGCGATCACCGGTCTGAGTTCGGTCTTCGGCCGCAACTACCAGCTGACGCTCGTCGTACTCGTCACCGGCCCGCTGCACGCGAGCCAGAGCGACTTCGGCACGGTCTCCACGGTGCTCGCCGTAGGAGGCATCGCCGGCGCGCTGCTCGCCGGACGGATGCGGAAGCCCTCGGTGCGGCTGGTGGGCGCCCTGGCGGCCGGCGGGGCGCTGCTCCAGGTCGCGGCAGGGCTCTCACCCGGACTGACCGTGCTGATCCTGCTGGTCATCCCGATGGCCACGGTGGAGTCGCTCTCCGACACGGCCGGCGCGACCGTGCTCCAGACCGAGCCGGCGCCGGAGATGCGCGGCCGGGTACTCGGCGTCTGGCGGAGCGCGAGCACCGGCTGGAACCTGGCCGGGCCACCGCTGCTGGGCCTGCTGCTGCAGTTCGCCGGGGCACGCGGAGCGCTGGTGTCGGGCGGCCTGCTCATCACCGGGATCATCGCCGCGGGCTACGTGAACAGGCATTGCATCACCGGCCGGCGGCCGATCCCCGCCCTGCGGTCCGCCGGAGCTCCGCTGTCCGAACTCGCGCCGGCCGCCTGACCCCGTACCAGCAGATTTCGGAGGCGTCGCCGGGCGCCGGGTAGAGTCGATGGGCGCAGCCGGGACGCGGGGCGGAGAGAAAGCCGACCGCCACCCGCGAGCCGCCGGGCCGATGACGCTCCCCGGCGAAGGGCTCCGATTCCCGGCGCCCCCAAGACTTCCGCCCGCCCGCGCGGGCGATCGCGGGATGCCGCCCGGTCTCCCGTACGCCCAGGCCCGCCCACGCGCCACGATGTCGGGGGCCCGCATACGACAAGGTGCCTCCTTGCAGACTGCTTCCGCTCCGTCCCCCGCTGCCCGGCTGCGCGGCTACCGCCGCCCACCGTGGCTGTCCTCCCCCAAGGTCCTGCGGACCGAGGTCCTGGCCGGGCTGGTGGTCGGTCTGGCGCTCATTCCGGAGGCGATCTCGTTCTCGGTGATCGCCGGTGTCGACCCCAAGGTGGGGTTGTTCGCCGCGTGCACCATGGCGATGACGATCGCGTTCGTCGGCGGCCGCCCGGCAATGATCTCCGCCGCCACCGGCGCCGTCGCCCTCGTCGTCGCGCCCATCGCCCGGCAGTACGGCCTCGGCTACCTGATCGCGACCGTGATGCTGGCCGGGGTGATCCAGATCGTCCTCGGCGGTCTCGGCGTGGCGAAACTGATGCGGTTCGTGCCGCGTTCGGTGATGGTCGGCTTCGTGAACGCCCTGGGCATCCTGCTGTTCCTGGCCCAGATCCCCAATCTGCACGATGTGCCGTGGGAGGTGTACCCGCTGGTCGTGGGCGGGCTCGCGCTCATGGTGCTGTTCCCGAAAATCACCAGGGCGGTGCCCGCGCCGCTGGTGTCCATCGTCATCCTGACCGTGATCACTGTCGCCGCCGGCATCGCGGTGCCCACCGTGGGCGACAAGGGCAAGCTGCCCTCCGCCTTGCCGGTGCCGGGCCTGCCGGACGTGCCGTTCACCGTCCACACGCTGACGCTCATCGCCCCGTACGCGCTGGCCATGGCGCTGGTCGGACTGATGGAATCCCAGATGACCGCCCGCCTGGTCGACGACCTCACCGACACCCGCTCCAACAAGACCCGCGAGTCCGTCGGGCAGGGCATCGCCAACGTCGTCACCGGGCTGTTCGGTGGCATGGGTGGCTGCGGGATGATCGGCCAGACGATGATCAACGTGAAGAGCGGCGCCAGGACCCGGCTCTCCACCTTCCTCGCCGGGTTCTTCCTGCTCAACCTCTGCGTCGGGCTCGGACCTGTGGTGTCCAAGATCCCCATGGCGGCGCTGGTCGCCGTCATGATCCTGGTCTCGGTCGGCACCTTCGACTGGCACTCGATCAAGCCGGCCACCCTGAAGCGGATGCCGCTGGGCGAGACCGCGGTCATGGTGATCACGGTCGCCGTGGTGGTCGCCACCGGCAATCTGTCCATCGGCGTCGTCGTCGGCTCGGTGATCGCGATGGTCGTCTTCGCCCGCCGCGTCGCCCACCACGCCGATGTCACCGCGGTCACCGACCCCGACGGCGGCCAGGTGGTCTACTCCGTCAGCGGAGAACTCTTCTTCGCGTCGAGCAACGACCTGGTCACCCGGTTCGACTATGCGGGCGACCCGGACCAGGTCGTCATCGACCTGACCGCCGCGCACATCTGGGACGCGTCGTCGGTGGCCGCGCTGGACGCGGTCACCGCGAAGTACCGGGAGCGCGGAAAGAGCGCCGAGATCATCGGGCTCAACCAGCCGAGCGCCGACCTGCACCGCACCCTCAGCGGGGAACTCACCGGCAGCTGAGACGCCGGGCCGCCCCGCGGGGTCAGGCGTCCCGCGGGTACCAGCGCAGCTCAATGGTGTTGCCGTCCGGGTCCTGCACATACACCGACTCGGCGGTTCCCTGCGCCCCGAACCGCCGGCCGGGGCCGTCCAACACCGCCAGCTCGCCCGCGTCGATGACCTGGTTCCAGTCGAGCGGTTCGACCACCAGGCAGAAGTGGTCGACATTGGCCGCCGGGGACAACTGTCCCGGCCCCTCCGGCTCCTGCACGAGGTCGATGATGGCCGTCGGGCTCATCCGTACCGACGGGAAGGGCGCCTTGCCCGCCCGCCACTCGTCGACCCGGACCGGTTCGAGACCGAGCGGCCCGCAGTAGAAGGCGAGCGAGCGTTCGACGTCGGCGACGTTGAGAACCAGGTGGTCGAAGCCGATTACGCGCATGGCGTTCCCCTTCATCCGGTGGGTAAGACGCTGGACTGCAGACGCTGGGACATGCAGACGAGACGAAAAACCATTCTGCGTCTCATCCGATCTCCCTACGGTTGAACACATCAACCCACCCTTTCAGGAACACCGGGAGATTCCCATGCGCGCAGTCATCCAGAACTCGTTCGGCGGCCCCGAAGTCCTCGAGCTCGTGGAGCGGGAACGTCCGCAGCCGCTTTCCGGAGAGGTGCTGATCCGGGTCCACGCCAGTGCGGTGAACCCGGTGGACGCGGCGGTCAGATCGGGCGCTTTCCCGCTGCTCGGAGAGCCGCCGTTCGGCGTCGGCTGGGACGTGTCCGGCGTCGTCGAGAGCGCGGGACCCGGTGCGCGGTTCGCGATCGGGGACGAGGTCTACGGGATGCCCTTCTTCCCGCGCGCCGCCGACGCCTACGCCGAGTACGTCGCCGTCCCGTCACGCCAGGTGGCCCGCAAGCCGGCCTCGATCGACCACGTACACGCCGCGGCACTGCCGCTGGCCGCTCTCACCGCATGGCAGGGGCTGGTGGACGCGGCGCGGCTGACCCCCGGCCAGCGGGTACTGATCCACCGGGCGGCCGGCGGAGTCGGCCACCTCGCCGTACAGATCGCCAAGGCGCGCGGTGCGCGGGTGATCGCGCTGACGAGCGCCGCCAGGCACGACTTCGTACGCGGCCTGGGCGCCGACGAGGTGATCGACCACCGGACCACCGACTTCACCGATGCGGTACGGGACGTCGACGTGGTCCTCGACTCCACGGCCCAGGGGGCGCGGTCGCTCCGGGTACTGCGCCCGGGCGGCGTACTCGTCAGCATCCTGGAACACGGCGACGCAGAGCTGATCGCGCGGACGGAAGCAGCCGGGATGCGCTTCGCCGGGGTCTCGGTGGAGCCGGACTACGCCTCGCTGCAGGCCATCGCGGAGCTGGTCGACGCAGGGCGGATCCGCCCGCATGTCTCGGAGATCTTCCCGCTCGAGGAGGCCGGCAAGGCGCACGAGTTGATCGAGTCCGGCCGCACCCAGGGGAAGATCGTCCTGACCGTCTGAGCGC
This sequence comes from Streptomyces sp. NPDC051322, assembly GCF_040689485.1. Classification (NCBI taxonomy): domain Bacteria; kingdom Bacillati; phylum Actinomycetota; class Actinomycetes; order Kitasatosporales; family Streptomycetaceae; genus Streptomyces; species Streptomyces sp. NPDC051322. The sequence continues at coordinate 95,845 of NZ_JBFBAK010000003.1, forward strand.
AGGGCTCGCAGCAGCACCGGACCGGGGGAGAAGCGGGACATGGACGTACTCAGTGAGGCACTGGGCTCGATGCGGACGGGACGCCCGGCATCGATCCGTACGGAGGGCCGCGCGCCCTGGGGGCTGCGGCTGTCACCCGTGTCCGGGGCCGGTTTCCATGTGGTGCTGCACGGCACCTGCTGGCTGATCCCGCTGGCCGGCAGTGCACCCGGCCCCCGGCCGCTGTGCCTGGCGCCCGGCGATGTCGTCTTCCTACGGGACGGCCGGGGCCACATCCTCGCCGACGACCCGTCGTCGCCGGTCACCGAACCCGAGGACGAGCGCTACAGCCAGGGGCCGCCGATCGGCATGCTCACGCTCGGCGGGGACGGCGCGCGGACCAGCCTGCTCTGCGGCAGCTACCACCTGGACCAGGGGAGGCCGCACCCGCTGGTCCGCCAGTTGCCCGAGCTGATCCACCTGCCGGCCGACCCCGGAAGCCATCCGGAACTCGCCGCCGCCGTCCGGCTCCTCGGGGCCGAGCTGGAGAGTCCGCGCAGCGGCTCGGACTCCATAGTGACCTCGCTGATCGACGCGCTGCTGCTGTACATCCTGCGCGCCTGGCTGGAGAGCCGGCCCGCCGAGGGCGCCCAGGGCTGGGCCGCCGCTCTGCGTGATCCGGCGGTGGCCCCGGCGCTGGCGGCGATGCACGAGGACCCGGCGGCCCGCTGGACGGTCGAGTCGCTCGCCGCCCGGGCCGGCCTTTCCCGTGCGGCCTTCGCCCGCCGGTTCGCCGCACTGGTGGGGGAACCTCCGCTCGCCTACCTGACGCGCTGGCGCATGACCACGGCCGCCGGGCTGCTGCGCGATGCGGACCTCCCACTCAGCGCGATCGCCGCCCGGGCCGGGTACGGCTCGGAGTTCGCCTTCGGCAAGGCGTTCAAACGGGAGTACGGCGTGGCCCCCGGCAACTACCGTCGTAGCAGGCAGCCGGCCTGACGCTCGGTCCGTTCCGGCCCGCCGCGTCCGGCTGCTCGGCCAGGAGCCGGACGGCCGCTTCGAGTCGCACAGCAGCTCACCCGATCCCTCCCTTAGCGGCCGGGACCGGAAAAGGCATCAACTCCGGGGTTGCGCTGCACAATTGGAGGCGGCCGTTGATAACCCTGCGAAATGCCGATGAATCATGTGCGGAAGCACCGAACGCAATTGCCTTGACGCGCGATCCGATAAAAGAACGAGGGTGCGATAATAAGGCAATGCAGGTCTGCTGAGCCTCTCGTATGCTGACCGAGTCATGTCATCACAGGAATTCGCCCGGGCCCGCCGACCGGAGCAGAAGCAGCAGCGGCGCGACACCATTCTCGCGGCCGCTCGCGGGCTTGCCCTGGAACAAGGAGCGAACAGGGTGACGCTGGGCAGCGTCGCCGAGGTGGTGGGCCTCGCCAAGTCGAACGTCATCCGGTACTTCAGCACCCGCGAAGAGATCTTTCTGGTCCTCGCGGCAGAGGGCTGGCAGCAATGGCAGGACGCGGTGACGGAACGGCTCGAAGCGGGCGACGACGCGGTCGGCGCGCTGGCCGGGACACTGGTCGAACTGCCTCTCTTCTGTGACCTCCTGAGCGTCACCGCGACCGTCCTGGAACACAACATCTCGCTGGAAGCAGCGCGCACCTTCAAGCACACCGCGCTGGGAACCATCCATGCCCTGGCCGCGCAGGTGTCCAGGTCGCTCCCCGAGCTGACCGAGAACGAAGGCCGGGACCTGGTCACGACGGCGACCGCGCTCGCGGGCATGCTCTATCCGGTGGCCACCCCGCCGCCGGTGCTCATCGAGCTGTACGACCGGGAACCGGAGCTGGCCGCGGCCCGCCCGCCGCTGCTTCCGACGCTTCACCGGACCCTCGCCGCGCTCGCCGCGGGCCTGCCCACCCTGCGCTGAGCCGCCCGCCGGTCATGGTCACAGGCCGCGTTTCCTGCGCCATGGCTGCGCCCGCACTCGCTTCCCCGGTAGGCTTTCCGTGTGATCTTCAAGCGCATCGGAAGCGGCCGGCCGTACCCCGACCACGGCCGGGAATCCACCCGGCAGTGGGCGGACGTCGCGCCGCGTCCCGTCCGGCTGGACCAGCTCGTAACCACCAAGGGACAGCTGGACCTCGAAACGCTGCTCGCCGAGGACTCCACCTTCTACGGCGACCTCTTCGCGCATGTCGTGAAGTGGCAGGGCGACCTCTATCTGGAGGACGGACTGCACCGAGCTGTCCGCGCGGCACTCCAACAGCGGCAGGTGCTGCACGCCCGCGTGCTTGAAATGGGCTGATCACTGGGCCTTTCGGGGCCTTTTTTGCCCATCCGGCTGCCATCCGATGATCAGATAGTTCGCAACGCAGCCGAGCCGCACTACGCTGCGCTCATGAGCATGCTCACACCCCCCGGCATGGGCGGAAAGTACCGCATCACGGGCGACACATATCCGAGAATGCGCCGCCCCCGGCGTCGCGGCCGGATCATTTTCGGCGTGCTGGCCGCCGTGGTCGCCCTCGGCCTGGTCGGCTGGGGCTCGCTGCAGCTCATCAATGTCTTCACCGGCGGATCCGACAAGGCGTCGGCGGCCGGGCAGAACTGCGGGCCGTCGGCGTCCCCCGCACCGCGGAAGGCGGCGGCCGGCGCGCTGCCGAAGCCCGCGAAGATCAAGATCAACGTCTACAACGCGACCACCCGCGGTGGACTCGCCAAGTCCACCGCCGACGCACTGAAGAAGCGCGGCTTCGCGGTCGGCAAGGTGGGCAACGCCCCGCCCGCCTACGACAAGAAGGTCAAGGGGGCCGGTCTGCTGATCGGCGCCGCCAAGACCTCGCGGGGCGCGTTCGCGGTACTCGGGACGCAGGTGACGGGTGCCCAGCAGAAGACCGACACCCGTACCACGCAGGACGTCGACCTGATCATCGGCAGCGCGTTCACATCGCTGGCCACGCCGCAGGACGCGGCCAAGGCGATGACCGTACTGACCCACCCGTCACCCGCGCCCTCCGGGAAGTGCTGACGCGGCTCCCGTCCGGCGGATCCTTGCCGGCCCGGAGGACCCGGACAGGACCTAGTCGGCCGTCCCGTACATCCGGTCGCCGGCGTCACCGAGCCCGGGCACGATGTAGCCCTGCTCATTGAGCCGGTCGTCGACGGCCGCCGTGACCACGGTGACCGGCGTCCCTGCCAGCTCCCGCTCCATGAGCTCGACGCCCTCCGGCGCCGCGAGCAGCACCACCGCGGTCACATCGTCGGCGCCGCGCTTGATCAGCTCGCGGATCGCGGCGACCAGCGTGCCGCCGGTGGCCAGCATCGGGTCGAGTACGTACACCTGGCGGCCGGAGAGGTCGTCCGGCATCCGGGTCGCGTAGGTGGAGGCTTCCAGAGTCTCCTCGTTGCGGACCATGCCCAGGAAGCCCACCTCGGCGGACGGCAGCAGCCGCACCATGCCCTCGAGCATCCCCAGACCGGCCCGCAGGATCGGCACGACCAGCGGCCGCGGGTAGGAGAGCTTCACTCCGGTGGTGGCCGTCACCGGTGTCTCGATGTCGACCTGCTCGGTCCGCACATCCCGGGTGGCCTCGTAGGCGAGCAGGGTGACCAGCTCGTCGGCGAGCCGCCGGAAGGTCGCGGAGTCGGTGCGCTTGTCGCGCAGCGTGGTGAGTTTGTGCGCCACCAGCGGGTGGTCGACGACATGGATACGCATGCGACAACGGTAACCGGGCCACGAGCCGCCCCCGCGCTGGCATCAACCCCCCGGCCGGAGGGAAGGTGGGGACGTACGAAGGTGGTGTCGTCGATGCCGGAGTCCGAGAACCAACGGGAACACGACCAGGGGCACGAGCCGGGACTCACCCGGGAGAGCGCCGCCGAACGCCGTCGGCGCCGGGCGAAGTTCCTCCGCGATCTGAACGAGGCCAAGGAACTCCGCGATCGCGTACAGCCCAGGCGCGCCAAGGTCGCGAGGATGCGCCAGGCGATGCGGATGCGCACCTTCCGCTGGTAACGACTGCCCAAGGTTTTACCGGGTTCCCGAAGCAACACGGAAACCTGAGGCCGAAGACCTCTCGCAATGCCCATGTTTCTGCCACGATTCCCAGTGGGCGAGGCACAGGTCGCCCTGTCGGAACATCACACCTATGACCAGTGGGAGAGTCACGGTGTACTTCGCCGCACTGCTCGCGCGCACCGAAGACGGGTGGGAAGCGAGCGACACGGAGCTCGACGATGTGGAAACCCTCAGCGATCTGACCGACCTCGCCCGGGAAGCCTCGCCGGACGAGGACACGGTCCTGGTCTTCATCGAGCAGGAGGGCGCCTGGTTCGGCGTCGTCCGGGTCGACGGTGAGGAGGATCCACGGATCTACGTCTCGGACGCCGCAGCCGCAAGCCGTTCCTCGTACGGAGAGATCCTGCTCACCGACGAGCTGCTCGGACGGGACCCTCAGGACCCGGACGTGCTGGAAGAACTTGTCGACCTCGACGGTACGGAGGACGGTGAGCGCGAGGAGGACGAGGACGACGGGACCGACACGGGCGACGCCGTGCCACCGGGCCCGCTCGGGGACATCGCGATCCTCGCCGATCTCGGCGTGCCGGAGGAGGAGCTGCTGACCCTGGGCACCGATGCGCTCACAGACATCGCCGACGCCCTGGGCGCCGCCGAAGTGCTGGAGACCGTCCGTTAGATGAGAATGACGACCTGATGCACGACCCTGTCCGTGATCCCTGGGCCGTGGCGATGCGGCGTGCCCTCGCCGAGGCCGGGCACGCGGCGCTGTCCGGCGATGTGCCGGTCGGCGCCGTCGTGCTGGCCTCGGACGGCACGGTGCTGGCCACCGGGCACAACGAACGCGAGGCGACCGGCGACCCGACGGCGCACGCCGAGATAGTGGCGATCCGGCGGGCCGCCGCCGCGCTGGGCGAGTGGCGACTCACCGGCTGCACGCTGGTGATCACGCTGGAGCCCTGCACGATGTGCGCCGGCGCGATCGTCCAGTCCCGAGTGGACCGGGTGGTCTTCGGCGCCGTCGACGAGAAGGCGGGCGCCGCGGGCTCGCTCTGGGACGTCGTACGGGACCGCCGGCTCAACCACCGGCCCGAGGTGGTGGTCGGGGTACTCGCCGATGAGTGCGCCGAGCAGCTGACTTCCTTCTTCCGGGACCGCTGACCGGAAGCCGATTTCGGAGCACGGCCGACCTTGGGCTAAGCTCTCTCTCGGTAGCGTGTCCGAGCGGCCGAAGGAGCTCGCCTCGAAAGCGAGTGTGGGGAAACTCACCGAGGGTTCAAATCCCTCCGCTACCGCTCCGACGAAGGGCCCCGGCAGCTTGCCGGGGCCCTTCGAGCTTTCGTTCGGATCCTCTTGATCCTTCGAAGTCCTGTGCGGTTAGACTCGCGCGATGCTCAGGGACCTCAGGGGAAGCAGGGCCGAATGGTGCAAGCGAAGAAGATCATCCTCTACATGGTCGTCGTCTTCGTGCTGTACACGATCATCACTTCCCCCGCCAGATCGGCCGACCTGGTGCAAGTAGGCTTCGAGGGCGTCTCGAACGCCGCGAAGAGCGTCGGGCAGTTCATGACCGAACTGGTGAGCTGAGCCCGTACGTCCGCGACCCGTGCACCCGTAAGGGGTACGCCTTGCTCCGCCATCCAGTGGGGGTGGAGCGGCCATCCGGCCCTGCTGAAACGTGGCCCCGCGCCTTCCCGGTCCGGGGCCTTTTTATGCGTATGACCCATATTGACAACCAACACGGCGTTATGTGGTGCTTGCGCACAGAGCACCTGTCTTGTGATGCTATGACCGCTTTTGACGGATGAATTGACCGAAAAAGGGGTGGCGTTGACCGTGCCGGCCAGTACTGCGCCTGAAGCGTCGCCCCAGGCCGAGACACAACTGACCCCGATCGAGGAGACCCCACCCGCCAGGAGCCGGGGCGCGGACACCAGGGCGCTGACCCAGGTGCTGTTCGCGCAGCTGACAGCACTCGAGCGGGGCAGTCGCGAACACGACCGCGTACGGGCAGCGCTGATCGAGGCGAACCTGCCCCTGGTGCGCTACGCCGCTGCCCGGTTCCGCAGCCGCAACGAGCCGATGGAGGATGTCGTCCAGGTCGGCACCATCGGTCTCATCAATGCGATCGACCGCTTCGATCCGGCACGCGGCGTGCAGTTCCCGACGTTCGCGATGCCCACCGTGGTCGGCGAGATCAAGCGCTACTTCCGCGACAACGTACGGACCGTGCACGTGCCCCGCAGGCTCCACGAGCTCTGGGTCCAGGTCACCGGCGCCACCGAGGACCTGACGACGCTGCACGGTCGGTCCCCCACCACCGCCGAGATCGCCGAACGGCTGCGCATCACCGAGGAGGAGGTGCTGTCCTGCATCGAGGCCGGCCGCTCCTACCACGCCCAGTCGCTGGAGGCGGCGCAGGAGGGCGACGGGCTGCCCGGGCTGCTGGACCGGCTCGGTTACGAGGATCCGGCGCTGGCCGGTGTCGAACACCGCGATCTGGTCCGGCACCTGCTGGTCCAGCTGCCGGAGCGCGAACAACGCATCCTGATGCTGCGCTACTACAGCAATCTGACCCAGTCACAGATCAGCCAGGAACTGGGTGTCTCCCAGATGCACGTGTCAAGACTGCTGGCCAGGAGCTTCGCGCGGCTTCGATCCGCAAATCGTATCGAGGCCTAACCGGTACGGGTGGTCCCGCACTTCCGGAAGAAATGCCGCACACCCTCTCTTTCCAGCGCAGTTATGTCGACTTGGCGCTACAGCGTGTTGACGACATGTGACATTCTGCTGGAAGAGCGTTTGCCGCAGTCCCCCCGCCGGTATTCAGGTGGAGGCTGCGTTCCTCCGACGGGAGCGTCCGCCGCGACCGTCCGCGACCTCAAGGGGGTGGCATGTCCGCAGAACAGGGCAGCTCGAAGGTGCTCACGAAGGACGCACCGGAGACACTCAGCTCCGAATTGCCGAGCTCAGGAGCCATCGACACCCGCACTCTGTCCCGCTCCCTTTTCCTGCGCCTCGCCGTGCTGGCCTCCCAGGAACCGGACAGTCCGGAGCGCACCTATGTGCGGGACACGCTGATCGAGCTCAACCTGCCGCTGGTGCGCTATGCGGCGGCGCGGTTCCGCAGCCGGAACGAGCCGATGGAGGACATCGTCCAGGTCGGCACCATCGGCCTGATCAAGGCGATCGACCGGTTCGACTGCGAACGGGGCGTCGAGTTCCCGACGTTCGCGATGCCGACCGTGGTCGGCGAGATCAAGCGCTTCTTTCGTGACACCTCGTGGTCGGTGCGGGTGCCGCGCCGCCTGCAGGAGTTGCGGCTGGCGCTGACCCGGGCCAGCGACGAACTCGCCCAGAAGCTGGACCGCTCGCCCACCGTCGCCGAACTCGCCGCGGTCCTGGGCGTCTCGGAGGAGGACGTGGTCGACGGGCTCGCGGTGGGCAACGCGTACACCGCGTCCTCGCTCGACTCGCCCTCCATCGAGGACGACGGCGGCGAGGGGTCCCTGGCGGACCGCCTGGGCTATGAGGACACGGCACTGGAGGGCGTCGAGTACCGGGAGTCGCTGAAGCCGCTGCTGGCCAAACTGCCGCCGCGCGAACGGCAGATCATCATGCTCCGTTTCTTCGCGAACATGACCCAGTCGCAGATCGGCGAGGAGGTGGGGATCTCGCAGATGCACGTCTCGCGGCTGCTGACGCGGACCCTGGCCCAGTTGCGCGAGGGCCTCATCGCCGACTAGGCCCTGACCGGTCGGTCCTTGCCGGGCCGGAAAGCCCGGCACTTCCCGAACCCCGGGGCCTCGCGGCCCCGGGCCCGGTGTCGGCCTGAGCTAGAGCGCGAGCGCGCCGATGCCGATGAGAACCACGATCACTGCGACCACAGCGACGATCAGCCCGATTCTCGGGCCCGCCTGCTGCTGAGGGGCCGCAGGCTGCGCGCCCTGCGGAGCGCCCTCGTCGACGAAGGCGCGGAACATCTGGGTGCTGCCCGCCGGGTCATAGTTGCCCTCGGGGCCTTGGGGCGCTTGGGGGTTGTGTGCCATGAGGCAGGACCCTAGCGAACCTGTGGGTCCCGCCCAACCCCCGGGCCGGAGCGGCAGGTCCCTGAACCGCCGCCCGGCCCTTCGTTGACCTCGCACATGCAAAGCTTTTCATCTTCCTTTACCTTCCTCGGTGCCTTTTCATTTGCCTGCAGCAACCAACGGCTTTATGGTTGCCTCAAGCAACAACATACGAACCGCACAGGGAGGTGTCGTGGCGGAACGCAGTCAGTTCGAGGAACTGGCCAGACAGCTGAATGCCATCGGCGCCGTCAAGCGCGGCCTCGCCCGCATCCTCCCGCCGGAGTGCCCGACCGGGTCGGCCGCCGTGCTGTCCCTGCTCGGCCAGCACGGCGAGATGCGGATGAGCCGCCTCGCCGAATTGCTCGCCGTGGACATGTCGGTGACCAGCCGGCATGTGGCCCACGTCGCGGAGCGCGGCTGGATCGAGCGGTCCGCGGACCCCGACGACAAGCGCTCCCGCATCCTGCGGCTCACCGCCGCGGGGGCCGACATGCTCGACGACCTCGCCGAGCGCCATATCGCGACGCTCGCTCGGACCCTCAGCGACTGGTCCGACGACGAAGTCGGACAGCTCAACACACTGCTGGCCCGACTGCGCAGCAGCTTCGGCGACTGCCGGACCTGGGCCGGTCGGCCCGAGCACACCGGAACGCCTGTTTAACACCCCGCTCGAACCCGCAAAGCCCACGTAAGTAGAGACAGAGGAATTTCATGGCTACGACCACACCGGCAGGTGTGCGGGGCGGCCACGCCAAGCACGGGGGAAGTGCCTCCCCCGATGAGAGCGCGCCGATGACTCATCGGCAGATCATGGAGGCGCTCTCCGGTCTGCTGCTCGGCATGTTCGTCGCGATCCTGTCGTCGACGATCGTCACCAACGCGCTGCCCAAGATCGTCTCCGACCTGCACGGCAGCCAGTCCTCGTACACCTGGGTCGTCACCGCATCGCTCCTCGCGATGACGGCGACCACCCCGCTGTGGGGCAAGCTGTCCGACCTGTTCAGCAAGAAGCTGCTGGTCCAGATAGCCCTGAGCACCTACGTGCTCGGCTCGGCCGCGGCCGGTCTCTCGCAGAACTCCTCGACCCTGATCATCTTCCGCGTCATCCAGGGCGTCGGCGTCGGCGGTCTTTCCGCCCTCGCACAGATCGTGATGGCCGCGATGATCTCCCCGCGTGAGCGGGGTCGCTACAGCGGCTACCTCGGCGCCACCTTCGCAGTCGCGACCGTCGGCGGACCGCTGCTCGGCGGTGTCATCACCGACACCAGCTGGCTCGGCTGGCGCTGGTGCTTCTACGCCGGTGTGCCGTTCGCCGTCGTCGCGCTGATCGTGATCCAGAAGACCCTGAAGCTCCCGGTCATCAAGCGCCAGGTCAAGGTCGACTGGGCCGGCGCGTTCTTCGTCGCGGCGGCCGTGTCGCTGCTGATGATCTGGATCACCTTCGCCGGTACCAAGTACGACTGGATCTCCTGGCAGACCTACGCCATGGTCGGCGGCTCCATCGTTCTCGGCCTGCTCTTCGTTCTCGTCGAGTCCAAGGCGAGCGAGCCGATCATCCCGCTGCGGCTCTTCCGCAACCCGACGATCACGCTGGCCTCGATCGCCTCGCTGTTCGTCGGTGTGGCGATGTTCTCCGGCACGGTCTTCTTCAGCCAGTACTTCCAGCTGGCGCGCGGCAAGTCGCCGACGATGTCCGGTGTGATGACGATCCCGATGATCGGCGGTCTGTTCATCTCGTCGACCGTCTCGGGTCAGTTCATCACCAGGACCGGCCGCTGGAAGGCCTGGCTGGTCAGCGGCGGCCTGCTGGTCACAGCGGGACTCGGCCTGCTCTCCACCATCCGGTACGACACGACGTACTGGCACGTGGCGATCTTCATGGCGCTGATGGGCCTCGGCATCGGCATGATGATGCAGAACCTGGTGCTCTGCACGCAGAACCAGGTCTCCCAGAAGGACCTCGGTTCGGCATCCTCCACCGTGACCTTCTTCCGCTCCCTCGGTGGCGCGGTCGGCGTCTCGGCGCTGGGTGCGGTGCTCGCCAACCGTGTCACCCACTTCGTCACCGACGGCCTCACCGACCTCGGTCCGAAGGGCGCCGCGCTGGCCTCCAAGGCGGCGGGCGACGGCTCGGTCCCCGATCTGTCCAAGCTGCCCGACCCGCTGCGCACGATCATGGAGAGCGCCTACGGGCACGGTGTCGCCGACATCTTCCTGTTCGCGGCCCCCTGTGCGCTGATCGCCTTCCTGGTGACGCTGTTCATCAAGGAGATCCCGCTGCGGACCCGAGCCGTGGGCGCTCCGGACCCGGTGCCCGCCGAGGTCGGAGCTGACGCGGCAGCGCCCGCGCAGGCCATCGAGGGGGCCGCCGACGCGGTCACCCCCGTCGCTGTTAAGAGTGTTCCCAGCGTTCCCCGTGTTCCGAACGTTTCCAGTGTCCAGCCCGAGGAGACGATGCCGATGCAACCCGCCCCCACGTCCGGCATCGCCATCCGCGGTGTGGTCCGAGGCGCCGAAGGCGCACCCGTCAGTCATGCGGCCGTCACGCTGATCTCGCTGGCCGGGCGCCAGCTGGGCCGTGCGGTGTCGCAGGCCGACGGCGGTTACGCGGTGGACGCGCCGGGCTCCGGCTCGTACGTCCTGATCGCGTCGGCCGACGGCTTCCAGCCGCAGGCGTCCACCGTGGTGGTGTCCGACGAGGAACTCTCGTACGACATCCTGCTCTCCGGCACCAGCGGCCTCGCCGGCCTGGTCAGGGCCGCCGACGCCGGCACGCCCATCGAGGGCGCCATGGTCGTCGTCACCGACGTCCGGGGCGATGTGCTGGCCACCGGAAAGTCCGGCACGCAGGGCGAGTTCACCTTCGCCGAGCTGATCCCCGGATCGGTGACCGTCGCGGTCAACGCGACCGGCTTCCGGCCGATGGCGCTGCCGGTGGAGATCGGCGGTCAGGGCGTCACCCGGATCGAGGCCGCCCTGCAGTCCGGCGCCCTGGTCCAGGGCGTCGTACGCGGCGGAGCCGACCGGCGCCCGCTGCCCGACGCGCGGGTGACCCTGGTCGACGCGGCCGGAAACGTGGTCGCCACCGCGACCACCGGCGATGACGGGGCCTACGGCTTCGCCGACCTCAACTCGGGCGAGTACACGCTCATCGCGACCGGTTACCCCCCGGTGGCGGGCTCGTTGACGGTCGCGGGCAGCGGCGTCGACGGACACGACATCGAACTGGCCCACCCGGGCGAGTAGGGCCGGCCCGCGGCAACAAGCTGCCCCAGCGGATGTGGGGCACGGGCCCCGGAGGTGATGGCGGCGAGCAGGGGACGGCCCGCCGCCATCGCCCGGGGCCCACATTTCTGGAGGAGAGAGAACGGGATGGGACTTCGCGCACAGGTACGGACGCGCGACGGCTGGGCCGTACAGCACGCCGTGGTGACCGTGACCGACATGACCGGCAACCAGGTGCTGCGGGAGGCCGTGGACGAGAACGGTGCGGTACTCGCGGACGCGCCACTGGCGCCGGGCCCGCACACCGTCATCGTGACGGCGGTGGGTTATGCCCCCGCCGCCTCGACCGCGTTCGTCACGGCCGGCGGCCGTGCCGATGTGGGCACCGTGGTGCTGGCCAGGCAGGGCGGCGTGGAACTTCCACCGCCCGGCACCTGGACGCTCGACCCCGCGCACTCGTCGGTGGGCGCGGTCGCCCAGCACCTGGGCATCTCCAGCGTGCACGGCCGCTTCACCGAGTTCGTGGGCCGCGTGGAAATCGCCGAGGACGTCGAGAAGTCACGGGTCGAGGCGGTCATCGCGGCAGGATCGATCGACACCGGCAACGGCATGCGGGACGGCCACCTGAAGTCCCCGGACTTCCTGGACGTCGAGAGTTTCCCGCAGATCACCTACAGCAGCACCGGGGTGAGCCCGGCCGGCCCCGACCGCTGGACCGTGCACGGCCAACTGGGCCTGCACGGCGTGCAGCGCGAGGTCGACCTGGATCTGACCTACCTCGGCACCGGACCCGACCCGTGGGGCGGCGTCCGCGCCGCCTTCCACGCCACGGCCGAACTGCGCCGCGAGGACTTCGCGATGAACTACAACCAGGTGGTACAGGCGGGAATCTCGGCGATCGGCACCACACTGAAGGTCGAGCTCGACATCCAGGCGGTGCAGGGGGACTCGCTGCCGGCGGTCTGACTCCCGCCGCACCGCCTCACCCGTCGGCCTCCGTCCCGGACTGTCCAGCCGGACAGTCCGGGACGCCTTGGCTAACGTGGGGTCATGGCACCCAACATCGCAACCAACACCCCGGTCGAGCTGGCGCAACTCCTGGAGTTCGTACGGCCCAGGCACCGGGCGATCCTGCTGACCACCCGCGCCGACGGGCGTCCGCAGGGGTCCCCGCTGAGCTGTGGGGTGGACGACTCCGGCCGGATCGTCGTGTCCACGTACCCCGAGCGCGCCAAGACCCGCAACGCCAAGCGCGACGATCGGGTGAGCGTGATCGTGCTGTCCGACGAGTGGAACGGACCGTGGGTCCAGGTCGACGGGACGGCCGAAGTGATCGACGCGCCGGACTCCGTGGAGCCACTCGTCGAGTACTTCCGGAACATCTCGGGTGAGCACCCGGACTGGGACGAGTACCGCGCCGCCATGGTCAAGCAGGGCAAGTCGATCATCCGGATCACCCCGGAGCGCTGGAGCCCGATCGCGACCGGCGGCTTTCCGGCCCGGCTCGCGGAGGGCAGCTGAGCCACCCGGCCGGCGGACAGCTGAGCCACGCCGGCCGGCGGACAGCTGAGCCACCCGGGCGGCGGGGGGCCGCTAGCCCGCCCGCTTGGCCTCGATGCCGGCGATCAGCAGATCGAGTGCGAACCCGAAGTCCCGTTCGCGCATCTCCTCGACCGTGTCACCGCCGCCCGCCTCCCGGACGTTCTGCGCCTCCTCGAACGTCTCGCGGAGGCGCGGCTGTTCGCTGATCGTGCCCATGGCCTGCCGGAAGTACGCGTCCTGGCTCATTCCGGCCCGCTCGCAGCGGTCCCTGAAGTGGCCCTCGACCGTGCCGAACCCGTACACGAACTGGTAGACGGCGGACAGCCCGCCGGCCTGGCCGTGCAGCGGGAGACCGGTACTGCGCATCACCCGCTGAGCCGCCGCGGAGAAGGCCACCGCATGCGGGCCGATGTTGAGGAACTCCCCGATGAGCCGCGAGACCCAGGGGTGCTGCACCAGTACCGCGCGGTACCCGGACGCGAGTTGACGCAGCTGCCCGCGCCATTGACCACTGTCGTCGAGATCCGGGATGGACAGCTCGCCCAGCACCGCGTCCAGGGCGAGTTCGAGGAGGTCGTCCTTGGTGTCCACGTACCAGTAGACCGACATGGCCGTCACCCCGAGCTCGGACGCGAGACGGCGCATGGAGAACTTCGACAGGCCCTCGGAGTCCAGCAGCCGGACGGTAGCCGCAGTGATCTTCTCCAGGCTCAGCCCGGCCGGCTGGTCCGCTCTGGGAGTGCGTGCCGCCTTCCCGCCCAGCCAGACACTGGTCCGGGCCGGGCCCTTCGCGCGGTCGGCCGCAGTCGCCATGGCATGCCTCCTCCGGGGTTCGGGATCCGCCCCGTACCGATGTTATGACGCCGTTACCGGCTACCCCTCGCACGCCCGGGTACCGTCGGCTGATGAAGCTGACTCGTCGTGCCGCCGAAGTGCTGCTGACCGCGGGGATCCTGGCGGCGACCGCGGTGCCCCCGGCGCAGGCCCAGGGCCGCGATGTTCCGCTGCGCGTCGCCTCGTACAACATCCATGCGGGCGCCGGTATGGACAACGTCTTCGATCTGGACCGCCAGGAGCAGGCGCTGCGCGCGCTGCACGCCGACGTCATCGGCCTGGAGGAGGTCGACGTGCACTGGGGCGACCGCAGCCAGTGGCGCGACCTCGCGGGCGAGCTGGCGCAGCGGCTCGGCATGCACGTGTCGTTCGCGCCGATCTACCGCATCGACGGGCGGGAGTTCGGCGTCGCGGTGCTCTCCAGGTACCGCATCCTCGGCGCCACCAACCACGAGATCACCCGCCTCTCCACCCAGGTCCCCGACCCGGTCCCGGCCCCCGCTCCCGGCTTCGGCGAGGTCGTCCTGCGCGTGCGGGGCGTACCGCTGCACGTCTACGTCACCCACCTCGACTACCGCGCCGACCCCTCGGTACGGGTCGCCCAGGTCGCGGACACCCGCCGCATCATGGCCGAGGACAGCGGCCGCAAGATCCTCCTCGGCGACTTCAACGCCGAGCCCGACGCCCCGGAGCTCGCACCGCTGTGGCGCGAGCTCCGGGACGTGGAGCCGGGGGCGCCGACCTTCCCGGCGCTGAATCCGGTGAAGCGGATCGACTACGTCGCGGTCTCGGCGGGTGTGACCGTGCGGGACTCGAGGGTGCCCGACACCCTGGCCTCGGACCATCGCCCGATCGTGGCCGACGTGTCACTGCGGCGGTAGCCGGACCGCTCAGCTCTTGGGCTGCGTCAGGTCGTACAACGTCGTGCTCCCCACCGTCACCTTCATGTAGTGCGCCTCCACCCAGGACGTGATGGACGAGGCGGAGCCGTCGGCTCCCGCGCCGCCGCCCATGCCGCCCCCCGCGATGAAGTAGTGGATCTTTCCGGCCGCCACGTACGACTTGAACTGCGCCAGGGTCGGCGAGGGATCGCTGCCGTTGAACCCGCCGATCGCCATCACCGGTTTCTCCGTGGCCAGTTGGTAGCTGGCCGCATTCTGTGAGCCGATGGCGGCCGCCATCCACCGGTAGTCGTCGGCGTTCGCGCTGATCCTGGTCCTGACCGCGGCGCTGACCGAAGCCCCGTCGAGGAGGCCGCCCATACCGCCGCCACCGCCGCGCATCTCGGCCATGCCGCCACCCGGCATGCCGCCCTGCGGAGCCCCACCGGCCGCACCCGCCGCCCGGCCGGCCGGTGCCTGGCCCGCCTGACCTGCCGCCCCGCCGGCCGGGGCCTGACCTGCCTGGCCCGCCTGCCCCCCTTGGCCGGTCGGCGGCAGGCCCATCCGCCCACCGGCGGCCCGCCCGGCCTTGCCGCCGCCGGGGAAGCCACCACCGCCGGGGCCGCCACCCGGGCCCCCGCCCATCGTGCTCGCCCCGGCAGGGCCCGCCGTCACGATCGACCCGGTATGCGCGCTGTTCAGCGTGGTCATGGTGTAGGCGAACGGACCCGCGAGCGAGGCCACAAGACCGATCCCGGCCGCGCTCAGTGCCATCCGTCGGTTCAGCCGGCCGGCCACCGCCAGGCCCACCGCCGCGGCGAGCCCCGCGATCAGTACGGCCCAGCGCAGCCACGGCAGATAGTCCGGCGTGCGGCCGAGCAGTACGTAGGACCAGATCGCCGTCGCTGCCACCGTCCCGCCCAGTACCGAGGACCACACGAACCTGCCGCGTTCCTCCCACAGCACCGTGACGCCCATCCCGACGAGCGCGGCGATGTACGGGGTGAGGGCCACCGTGTAGTACTGGTGGAAGATCCCCGCCATGAAGCTGAAGATCCCGGCGGTCATCAGCAGCGCGCTGCCCCACACCAGGAAGGCACCGCGGACGGTGTCCGTCCGCCCGGCCCGCCAGGTGATGACGAGGCCCGCCACGAACAGGATCAGTGCGGCCGGCAGCAGCCAGGAGATCTGGCTGCCGATCTCGGCGCCGAACATCCGGCTGATGCCGGTCGTCCCCCAGTGCCCGGCCTGGCCCGCGCCGCCACCGCCGCCGACGCTGCCCGTCTCCTCACCGTTGATCCGGCCGAGACCGTTGTAGCCGAAGGTCAGCTCGAGGAAGGAATTGTTCTGCGAACCGCCGATGTACGGACGGGACGATGCGGGCCACAGCTCGACGATCGTGGTCCACCAGCCACCGGAAACGACCAGCGCAAGGGTGGCCAGGCCGAGTTGACCGAGCCGCCTGCGTACCGTGGTGGGCGCGAACACCGCGTAGATCACCGCCAGCGGCGGCAGGACCAGGAACGCCTGCAGCGTCTTCGCGAGGAACGCGAAACCCACCGCGCCGCCCGCCCACACCAGCCACTTGGTCCGCCCGTCCTCCAGGGCGCGCAGCACGCAGTACACGGTGACGGTCATCAGCAGCGCGAGCAGCGCGTCGGGGTTGTTGAAGCGGAACATCAGCGCGGCGACCGGCGTCAGCGCGAAGACCACCCCGGCCAGCAGACCGGCGGTCGCGCTGAACCTGCGCCGTACCGCCGCGTACAGCACCGCGACCGTACCGACGCCCATCAGCACCTGAGGTACGAGGATCGCCCAGGAACTCAGCCCGAAGATCCGCACCGAGATGCCCATCGGCCAGAGCGCTGCCGGCGGCTTGTCGACGGTGATCGCGTTCGCCGAGTCCAGCGAGCCGAAGAACAGCGCCTTCCAGCTCTCGCTGCCGGCCTGGGCGGCTGCCGAATAGAAGGAGTTGGCGTAACCGGATGCGCTGAGGTTCCAGAGATACGCCACCAGGGTGAGCAGCAGCAGGGTCAGGAACGCGGGCCGTGCCCAGCCGGGGTCGTCGGCCCTGCCGCGCCACAGACCGGCGCTGGACCGGTGCCGGGCCGGCGGTTCGGCCGCGGCCCGCATCGGGTGATGGTCGAGGGTGGTCATCGTGCAGTCCTTGCCTCGTCGGTACGCCGCTCGGGGAAGACCCAGGCGCGGAAGAGCAGAAAACGCAGCACCGTCGCTGCGAGGTTGGCCGCGATCAGCACGGCGAGTTCGGTGCTGTGCGCGGGATCGGCGGACGCCGCGTCGAGCGCCGCGAGGGACCCGCTGGTGAGGGCCAGGCCGATCGCGAAGACGACCAGGCCCTGCGCCTGATGGCGGACGGCGCTGTCCCGGCCACGCACCCGGAAGGTGAGTCTCCGGTTCGCCGCGGTGTTCATCACGGCGGACACCAGGAGGGCACCGGCATTGGCGAGCTGGGGGCTCAGCCCGGTACGGAAAAGGGAGTACAGCAGCAGATAGAACAGCGTGGAGGCGGCGCCCACCACACAGAAACCGACCAGTTGACGCGCCAGTCCCCCCGGCACCCCGGGCAGTTCACGGTCCCGTGGATCATCGCCGAAGGGGCGCGCGAGCCGGTCCAGGGGCAGCCCTCCGACCCCCAGCGCGCGCCCCACCCGCCAGACGCCCTTGAGGTCCTCGACGGCGGTCCGCACGATGTGCACGGTCGACTCGGGATCGTCGACCCAGTCCACCGGCACCTCGTGGATGCGCAGCCCGGCCCGTTCGGCGACCACCAGCATCTCCGTGTCGAAGAACCAGCCGGTGTCCTCGACCATCGGCAGCAGCCGCTCCGCGACATCTCCGCGAATGGCCTTGAAGCCGCACTGGGCGTCGCTGAAGCGAGCGGAGAGCGAGGAGCGGAGAATCAGGTTGTAGGCACGCGAGATGAACTCCCGCTTGGTGCCGCGCACCACCCGCGAACTGCGGGACAGCCGCGAGCCGATGGCCAGGTCCGAATGCCCGGAGATCAGCGGTGCCACCAGGGGCAGCAGGGCGTTGAGGTCGGTGGAGAGATCGACGTCCATGTAGGCGAGGACCGGGGAGTCCGAAGCCGACCACACCGTACGCAACGCCCGTCCGCGCCCCTTCTCCTCGAGCCGGTACGTCCGCACCTCGCTGATCAGCGACGCAAGGCCCGCCGACACCACGGGAGTTCGATCGGTGCTCGCGTTGTCCGCGATCGTGATCCGGAAGGTGTAGGGAAAGGTGCGGGCCAGGTGGTCGTGGAGTCTGAGCACACAGGGTTCGAGGTCCTTCTCCTCGTTGTAGACGGGGATCACCACGTCGAGCACGGGGGCAGCGGCCGTCGCCACGGGAAGGTGTTCCCGCGCCGGCAAGGTGCCCGGAGATGATTCGGTTCGCATGGCGCAAACGTTGGCCGGGCGCGCTGTCACCGCTGTGTGGTCAGCCTGTGCCCGGCCTGTGAGTCCCCGACGGGCCTTCCGGCACGGTGAGTTGGAGGCCGGGCGAGGGCTCGGGAGCAGCCTGCTCGGGAGCACTCTGCTGGGGAGCACCCTGCTGGGGAGCACCCTGCGACGCGGCGCTCCGCAGGGCCGGAAGCCGTACGGCGAAGACCGTGTGCCCCGGAGCGCACCGCACGGTCACCGTGCCTCCGTGCGCGGTGACCACGGCCTGCACGATGGCCAGTCCGAGGCCGGTCGACCCCGCATGACGGGAGCGGGAGGCGTCGCCGCGCGCGAACCGCTCGAAGACGTGCGGCAGCAGATCGGCCGGAATCCCGGGGCCGTCGTCCTCGACCTCCACCACCACCCAGGCGCCCTCGCACCGCACGCCGGTGGTGACGGTGGTGCCGGGCGGGGTGTGGGTGCGTGCGTTGGCCAGCAGATTGACCAGCACCTGGTGGAGGCGGGCGCCGTCGGCCGACACCGCGGCCGGCTCCTGGGGCAGCCGCAGCCGCCACTGGTGATCCTGGCCCGCGGCCCGTGCGTCGCTGACCGCATCGACGACCAGCGGGGACAGATCAGTGCTCCGGTACGAGAGCGGCCGCCCGGCATCAAGACGGGCGAGCAACAGCAGGTCCTCCACCAGGCCGGTCATCCGGCCGGCCTCGGACTCGATACGGGCCAGCGCGTGGCGGGTGTCGGGCCCGGTCTGCTCACGGCCACGCCGGGTCAGTTCGGCATACCCCCGGATCGAGGCCAGCGGCGTACGCAGTTCGTGGCTCGCGTCGGCGACGAACTGCCGGACCCGGGTCTCACTCTGCTGCCGTACGGCGAGCGCCGAACCGACATGGCCGAGCATCCGGTTGAGCGCCGCGCCGACCTGTCCGACCTCGGTGCGCGGATCCGCCTCCGCATCGGGGACGCGTTCCAGCGGAGCGACTTCGCCGCTGTGCAGCGGGAGTTCGGCGACCCGCGTGGCGGTGGCCGCGACCCGCCTGAGCGGCCGCAGCGCGATCCCGACCAGCGCGGTGCCGGCGATCCCGGCGGCCAGCAGGCCGGACCCGGTGACCAGCACCTCCACCAGGACCAGGGTGCTGATCGCCTTGTGCACGTCGGTGGTCGGGACGCCGACCAGCGTCGTGCTCCCGTCGTTCATCGCCACGGACTGCACGTGGTACTCACCGAGCCCGGGCAGCTCGACCGTATGGATCCGGCCGTCCAGCGATACGGAGAGCAGTGCCTTCCGCTGGGCGCCGCTGAGCGGCTCGGCGTCGTCCAGGGGCGTGGGGGTGTTGTTCTGCTGGGTGTATTTCCCGTCGGTGACCTGCCCGTCGGTCACCACCGCGCCGACCGTCGCCCAGGGCTGGCCGCCGCCGCCCAGGAACTGCAACCGGTCATCGGCGCCACCGTCGGCCCCCGGCGGTCCCGCGTGTGCGCCCGCCATGGCTCTGGCGCCCTCGGCGTGCTTCACGATGCCGGTGATGCTGGACAGCTGACTGTCCAGCTTCCCGAACATGTAGTCCTTGTACGCGATCGTGGTGACGGTGCCGATCACTGACGCGACCACCGCGATCAGGGTCACCGCCGACACAACCAGACGCGTCCGCAGCGACCAGCGTCGCCGCGCCGACACCAGCTACTCCCCGGGCTTGATCAGATAACCGGCCCCGCGCCGGGTGTGGATCATCGGTGACCTCCCCGCGTCGATCTTGCGCCGCAGGTACGAGATGTAGAGCTCGACCACATTGGCCTGCCCGCCGAAGTCGTACGACCACACCCGGTCGAGGATCTGTGCCTTGGACAACACCCGCCGGGGGTTGCGCATGAGAAAGCGCAGCAGCTCGAACTCGGTCGCGGTCAGATGGATGTTCGTCCCGCCCCGGGTCACATCGTGGCTGTCCTCATCCAGGGTCAGATCACCGACAGCGAGCACCGATTCGCTCCGCTGGGCTGCCGTACCCGAACGGCGGATCAGCCCGCGCAGCCGCGCCACGACCTCCTCCAGGCTGAACGGCTTGGTGACATAGTCGTCGCCGCCCGCCGTCAGACCTGCGATCCGGTCCTCCACCGCATCCTTGGCGGTGAGGAAGAGCACCGGCACGTCAGGCAGCTCACGGCGCATCCGTCCGAGCACCGCGATGCCGTCCATGTCGGGGAGCATCACATCGAGTACCACGGCATCGGGCCGGAACTCCCGCGCGGTGCGCACGGCGCCGGCGCCGTCACCGGCACTGCGCACCTGCCACCCCTCGTAGCGCAGCGCCATGGACAGCAATTCCGCCAGCGAGGCCTCGTCGTCGACCACCAGCACCCGCACGGGGCTGCCGTCGAGCCTGAGCATTTCGGTACGCCCCTGGGGCGAGGTCGTCGTCATGGGCTCACCTTGTGAGCGGGCTCTGAGAGACCCCTTTTCCTCACCTGTGAATATCCTGAGAAACGCCTTTCCGCCGCCGTGGTGTCTCTCACGCACGGTCCGTCACCCGGCTGCCCGCCCACCGATCAGAACAGGCCCTCCTGCCGCGCCTCCGTTCCTGTCGCGAGCCGCCGCACCGGCACCGTCGTCTCCGCGCCGGGCTCGGTCGCCGTAATTCCCCAACCCACCATCAGTCGCGTGTCCAGCACCGTCAACTTCCCGTCGGCGAACGCCAGATGGAGGTCCGGACCGGCGGCGGCCACCAACCGTCCGGCCACCACACCACCGGCCACCAACTCGCTCACCGCCGCGGTGGCGTCCGTCAGCCCCGCTAGCCCGAACACCTGGGCGTGATCGACCACTTCGCCCGCCATCCGCTCCAGCGACCCGGGCCAGCCGGGCAGCGCGACGGCCCGCCCGTGCACCTCCCGCACCTCGGCCGCGCGCTGCTCCGGAGCAGGCAGCCGGGACCGCACCGCCCGCTTGCTCGCGTACGGAATCCGGTCGGGCACACCCAGCGCCGAACGCAGCAGTTCCTCGGTCCGCCGCGCGGCCATCAGCGGACCGCGCCCCAGCCAGCCGAAGGCCACCGCCCCCTGCTCCAACAGCCTCGCCGACCCGCGCGCCTCGGCGGTGATCCCCACCTTGACCAGTCCGGGCCCGAACCAGGCGAGATAGACCCGATACGTCTGCGGGTCATCGGCGATCGTGTCGGCAGCCACCGAATGCGCCCGGTCCAGCCGCGCACACTCGGCGCACCGCGCCTGCGTGCCGCGTCCGGGCACCGGGGCTCGCACCGGGCAGGCATTCCTCCGCGCCCCCACGCACGTCCGCTCCCCCACGTCCGCCACCCGGAAGCCGATGTCTCCGCCATACACCAGCGCGCTGGCCCGCCCGCGCCCCTCCCACACCAGGCGCGGCCCCTCGGCTCCCCACCGCAACCCACCGGAACGCCACATCCGCGCCGCACCCCCTCTCCCACGAGCGACGTTTTCGCCGTCCTGTGCAGGATGCCAGCCACCACTGACATCGGGGCCGTACGTGGGGCGGTCGGCCACCACCTCAGGCGCGCAGGTCGACGACCACCTTCACATCGTCGCTCTCCTTGTGCAGCGCGTCGCCGAACCCGCTCATCGGGACCCGCCGCGTGATGACCCGCTCCAGCCAGCCCCGGTCCGCCGCCGCCAGGGCAGCGCCCGCCTGCTCGTAATTGCGGCGGCCCGCGTTGACGGAACCGAACAGCACGGTGTTCTCCAGCACCATTTCCTTGTTGAGCTCGTCCAGACCCGCGGCGATCTTCCGCGTCCCGGAGGAAATCCCGGTCAGACAGATGACAGCGTCGGGAGCGACGATCCGGGTCACCGAGTAGACCAGCGGCCCCTGTCCGGTGCACTCGATCACCACATCGGGCACCACTTTGAGGTCGTGCACGTCACCGACATGGAAGGTGGCTCCCAGGTCGGCGACCAGCTTCGCCTTCGGGCCGCGGTCGTTGAGATCCAGCACATGCATGTCAAGACCGCGCTGCACCCCGAGCAGGGTGGCGAACAGCCCGATCGGACCGGCCCCCGTCACCAGGCCCACCTTCGGGCGCCAGGACGACCGGGCGAAGATCCGGTCCGTCTGCTCCCACGCCTTGGCGACCACCGAGACCGGTTCCAGCAGCACCCCGCAGTCGCCGAGCGCGGGATCGATCCTGATCGCGTACTCCGGCTCGGTCCGCCAGCGCTCCGCGCCGAAGCCGTTGATCTCCTTGATCCCGCGCTCGGTGTACTGGCCGTTCCGGCAGAAGTCCCACTCGCCGCGCCCGCACGGTTCGCAGGGGGCCGGGTCGGGCCGCCGCACGATGCCGGCGACCAGATCCCCCGGCGAGAAGCCGCTGCCCTCGGGCGCCTCCAGTACCCTCCCCAGCGACTCGTGCCCGACCACCAGACGGTCGCTGCCGGGCGGTGTCCAGCCGTAGCCCTTCTCCACGATGTCGGCGTCGGTGCCGCAGATGCCGAGCAACTGCCCCTCGACGAGCAGCGAACCTTCGGCCACGTCCGGTTCGTCGACCTCACCGACCTCGACCTGGTCGGGGCTGCCCGGTACCACCGTGATCGCCTTCATGTCCGTGTCTCCTCCTGCTCGCCCCCGGCGGCTGCACGGCCGAGGCCCTCGCACGTACGACGGCCCGGCATCCGGGCGCTCCTCCTGCCGTCTGTCCGGGGCGGGGGTGATCAGTCTCCTGGAGGCCGGAAGCCGCCTTCCGAAGCTAACGCCCGGCAGTACCCGGCGCTAGCCGAGCCACCGCGCGTATCAGGGGGCGTATCAGGCCGGAGCCGCCGGCGCCCGGTCGGTGGCCAGCTTGACGGCCAGCGCTCCCAGCACGGTGCCCATGACATACCGCTGGACCCGGAGCCACACGGGACGGCGCGCGAGGAAGACCGCGATGGATCCGGCAGCCAGCACGATGACCAGGTTGACGGCCAGGCTGACGACGACCTGTATGCCGCCCAGTACGAACCCCTGAACCAGCACACTGCCGGCGTGCATGTCGATGAACTGCGGGATGAGCGACAGATACATGACCGCGATCTTCGGGTTCAGCAGATTGGTGAGCAGCCCCATGGAGAACAGCCGACGCGGCGAGTCCGGCGTCAGCTCCTGCGGGGAGAAGACCGATACGCCGCCCGGCTTGAGCGCCTTCCAGGCCAGCCAGGCGAGGTAGCCGGCACCGGCGAGCTTCACCGCCAGATACAGCTCGGGAACCGCCAGAAAGACCAGGGACAGACCGAGGTTGGCGGCGCTGAGATAGACCAGAAACCCAACGGCGACACCCCCCAGCGAGACCGCTCCGGCGCGTCGGCCCTGGGTGATGCTCCGGGAGACGAGGTACATCATGTTGGGGCCGGGGGTGAGCACCATGCCGAGTGCCACCGCCGATACGCCGAGCACTGCGTGCGTTCCGATCATGCGGCCATAATCAAGAGAACCGCCGTTCAGCACAAGCAACCAATTCTTCGCGCACACTTCAGCGTTACTACGACGTCGCTCTCCGTACGAGTCCCTCGAAGACCGCCGCGACGAAGCGGGCCGTGCCGCGTTTTGGTCCCCGGGCCTCAGACCCGGCAAAACGCAAGAGGCCCTCTGGATGATCTCCAGAGGACCTCTTGCCTGTTGTGCACTCGGCAGGATTCGAACCTGCAACCTTCTGATCCGTAGGCGGGCGCGTCTGGCTGGCGCCTGGGCTGCGTTGCAGGCTACCCACTGGGCAGGGCGCCCAACTCGTGCGTAGCCGTCGCCTGACGTGCGCCGCCGTTGATGTCACCCTTGATGTCAAACTTCGGCGCGCCGGGACCTGACGAGGACACAAGTGGAATAGTTTCAGGAATAATTGACAGGGCCTCAGTAAGGAGTGCAAGATGCTCTCGTGACGAACCCGCTGACGGTAGAAGAGGCAGCAGACGTCCTCGCCGAGCACCGCGAGGACATCCGAGACATACTCCAGAACGGCTGGTCACGCTGGCGCAAGCTGGTGGAGTCCGACACTGAATTGGCTGTCATCGTCAGCGGCAGGACACGGGCGAGCCTGGTCTACGACTTCATCCGCTACGAAGCGATGAACCACTTCGACGGCTTGTCGGACGTGGTGATCAGCGAGGGTCGAGGAATCCTTCTCCTGACCTTCCACGAACGGCTTCTCTTACGATTCAAGAAGTTCCGAAGTAAGGCATTGAAGACCAGCGGGATCCCCACCCAGCAAGCCCGAGACTTCGCCACCCAGACCCTCCCCGGCATGGAGGAGCTGACGCACATCGTCGCCGGCTACCTCCCCGACGAAGCCGGGATCGACCTGGATAGAGTGGCCATCACCTGCAGCATCGCGAACGAGATGCAGTGGGTCATCGACCTCGACTTCGGCCTTGAGGAGGTCGTGGGGCTGGACGACGGGCTTGGCCCTGTCGGCCCCACAACTGTGGCGCCACTGGTGCCAACAGATGGACAGGGTGACACACAAGTCGTGGCTAAGGTCGATCGAGCCGAAGACGGAAGAGAGTAGCCACTAGGCGAAGGAAGGATTAGGACTGCCATGAACCCGCGGATGTTCCAAACCGCGAGGGAGTCGCGTGGTTTGTCGCAGTCCAAGCTCTCGACAATGACAGGCATCTCACAGGCGGTCCTGTCCAAAGCAGAGCACGGGCTGGCGCCACTTCCGCCCGAGCGCATCGACATCATTGCCGGAGCGCTCGGGTACCCCCGCGAGATGTTCGATTGGCCCGATGATCCGATCGGGCTCGGTGCGTCCAGCTACTACCACCGCAAGCAGGCAGGGCTGGGACAAACCACGCTTCGCCGTATTGAGGCAGAGATCAACCTCTTCCTAATGCAACTGAAGCGACTTGAGACCAGCGTAGACATCAATGCCGTCTACCCTCTACCAACCTTCGATGCGCCGGAAGCTCAAGGGCCGGAGCCGGAGGAAGCTGCAAGTAAACTGCGGACAGCATGGCTCATTCCTGACGGGCCTATCCAGGATGCAATCCGGACAGTCGAGCGCGCGGGTGTTGTAGTTGTTCGACGGGATCTTGGATCCCCGAAGATTTCGGGGATGAGCATTCGCCCACCAGCCTCACTCCCTGTAATTATCTTGAATTCAGGCATGCCCGCGGACCGGGAGCGATTTACCATCTTTCACGAGGTTGGCCACCTTGTGATGCATCAGGTCCCAAGCGAAGACGGCGAACGTGAGGCCGATCGATTCGCGGCCGAATTCTTGATGCCATCTCGTATAATTGCACCGCAATTGAGCGGTATCAATCTTCAGCGCGCTATGCAACTCAAGCAGCATTGGAAAACCTCGATGGCTTCGATTATCCGTCGCGCGTATGCGATCGGAAAGATCGACGCCAGTAGGTATAAAAGCCTCAATGTCCAGATGGCGCAACGCGGATTCAACCGCCACGAGCCTATCGCGTTGCCCGCCGAAGAATCTCGAATTCTCCCGGCGGTCTTGGATACTCATCGCAAGCTGTACGGGTACAGCGATTCTGAACTAGCGCGGGTAGTCGGCCTGAAGACGCCAGAGTTTCAAGCTGGGTACGGCACCAGACGATCCCTGAGGGCCGTTTAGGAACCTTCTGCGCGACCCACCGGGTACGGCCAGACCTCCCGCCAGGGAGCTACTGCTCGTCGGACTGAAGCGGTAATGGTCGCAACTCTCCCCCTCACGCCTCCTCACTTTCGCTCGGGTCTACGCCAGGGAGAGGATACGCTCGGTACTGCATCCTCGCCCATCTACGAGCGTGTTTATGGCGACGCCAACTCGGATAACCCCAAAGGCTCCGACGAGCCCTCCTGAGAGATATCCGTCCGTGCAGGTATTGCGCAAGAATATCTTGCATTGCGCGCCAATCTGCAGTCCTCTCGGCGTGTATGGCCAGCCGCTTTATTGTCAGATCCGGCTGACGCAATAGAGCCACCAGATGGGGATCTCGTCGGCGATCATAGATATGACGCGTGAATTCTGATACTTCATAGCGACTGAACCCTAGATCCAGTAGCGTGATCTCCAGATCTTTTTCCTCTGGAGTGAAACTATTGTACGGCCCAGTTGGGCGTTCAATTTCAAACGCAGAGTAGATCCGTTCACGCGCATTTACAGCAGCCTTGCGTCGCTCTGATCGAATTTCGCGATTATTCGTAGCTTTGGCGGTAACCCAAACTGCAGCAAGCGTGACTGTAGGCGTTACCCACCACGGAGCAGTGGAAGTTGCCCAACCAAGATGTGCCACGTCTTCTCTCCTTGCTTCCAGAAACTCAGTATCTGGCTAACTCGAACACGACCCAAGTCGTTCAACCGCATTCACGCTTCGCCAGAGACCCGGTCAGCCTCGGCGTCAGTGGGCGCTTTCCCTACGGCCAGCAGGTGCGAGCTGGCCGCGAGCAGTTCTGGGTACGGCTCCGCCATGCGCGCTGCTGCCATCGCAGAGGCGATCAGATCGTCCGTGGGCCCCTCGCCTGGCTGTTGCTCGGCCGCCTTCACGAGGGACCACGCGGGCCCTTCGATGCCGAAGACCTGCACGTCCCTCAGACCGGAGGCGGCCAGCTCTGCCCCAAGCTCTTCCGCGCGGTGGAAGTAGGACAAGGTGAACCCTCGTACCCCGTCATAGACGGCCGTCTCAAGAATCTTTGAGACGGAGTGATGAATCCGCTCAGTATGCAGGTGGGCGTATGTGACGTGCTCGAAGAGCGACGCGTATCGGTTGATCGCCGCAGCAGCGATCAACCCACCCGGCTTTACCACGCGGTTGGCTTCCGACAGCGCCCTACGCCGGTCGTCTGGGTCAGGGAGGTGGTACAGCGGCCCAAGCAGTTGCACAACGTCGAAACTGTCGTCCGGCTCAGGTAGATCGCGGGCATCTCCCATGATCGCCGGGCACACCGCCGATGCGCTCTCGACATGGCGAGGCACGGGGTCCACGAGCGTGACTTCGTAGCCGTCCTTCATCAGCCATTCAGCGTGGATCCCGGTTCCCCCTCCCACGTCGAGCACGCGTGCCGGCGCGGGGGGCAAGAAGCGTCGGAGGAGCTCCCGTGTCCTGGCCAGCTCCATACGTCCGTCTGCCGAGCTACGCAGGCGGCTGTCCTCGTCTTTCTCGCTGTAGAACCGCATCACAGAGGGAGCCAATTCGAGATTCGACATGGTCGCAGTATCGTGTGTACCGGTGGACCAGTCCAGCGAACGGAATAGGGGAAACCATGGCCGTTCTGAAGTACGAAGAGATCGCCGAGTCTCTGCGCGCCCGCATCGCTGCTGGCGAGTTCGCTCCTGGAGACACCATCCCCTCCGGCCGCGACCTGGCCGAGCAGTGGGACGTGTCACGTGCCACTGCCATCAAGGCCGTCGATGTGCTGCGCAACGACGGCGTGGTGGTGGCCAAGCAAGGCACCGGTTTCGTCGTCACGGAAACGCCGGTCGCGCGCCCTGCCGGCGCCCGTCGAGCGGGGTCGGCGCGCATCTTGGGCGGGATGCCGTTCCTGCGTGTTGGCGAGCCCGACTGGGCAGAACCTCCCGCTCCCGTCGCTGCCGCGCTCGGGCTCTCCCCCGGGGTCTTGGCACTCCGACGCATCCGCGTTCTCCAGCTACCGGACGGGACCCCGAATAGCTGCGTGGAAGCGTGGTTCCCTCCGGAGATCGGCGAGGCAGCGCCCCGCCTCGCCGACACCGCCCCCATCGCCGAGGGCACGACCCGCTACGTCCGTCGGCAGACCGGGCGTTTCCCTGTCGAGGGAGTGGATGTCACCACCGTGCGCCTGGCCACGGACGCGGAGGCGGACCGTTTGGGGGTGGCGACGGCAAGCGCGGTCGCCGTGCTCCTTCACACGGCGCACGACCAAGAAGGCCGTCCTCTGGTCTGCGAGGAAGGGGTCACCCCCGCCTCGCTCTTCGAGCAAGTGGACACCTACGCGATGTAGAGAATCACGCAGAAACGAAGCTGGACCGGTCTGCCGGTCCAGCTTTTTTGATGCCGCGTCACATGGCTTGACCTGCAGTAACTCTGCTCGGCATCTTCCAACTCCAATTTCACTGCTTGACTGGACCGGTCCACCGGTCCAGTCTCATGATGTGACCATCGCCCGACCCGGAACTTTCGGAAAGGGCCGACTGCGTCATGCCGACAACTCCAGAGCGTGATCCACCGCAGTACGACGGCCGTGACAGTTACGGCCGAAGCGAGTGGAGACCAGTCGGCCGAGAAGGGGCCCCCGTCACACCGGGGTCCAACACCCCAGATGGGGGACACGCCACCGACTCGAAAGAACCGCACGGCACACCTTGAAGCTGCGACCTCAGACTCCCGGGACTTCGGTACTCCCCGGAACGAGCGGCGCCGTGCGAACACGAGAACCGAAGCACCAGCGCTCACGGTGCCCGACATTCACGCTCGCTTCTGCGGTCTGTGGTGTCGGGTCGCCGCGGTCGCTCGAGCCACGACCGACCCGCTGACGGCGGGCGGCCCCGGCGTCCTACCACCGGGGCCGCTGTTTTGGGCCGTCCTACCGCTAGGAGACAACGACCCATGAAGACCATCGCTGCACTTCAGGACCTCGTTACGGCCGAGTCGCTCAACATCGAGCCGTCGGCGGCTGAGCTGGACGCGATCGAGCTGGAGATGCCGCTCATCCGGGCGGAAGTCGCCCTGCTGGACGCGCAGATCTTGACCCTGGACCGGACCCCGACCGAGCTGGACGAGCGGCGTCTCCGCCGCGCCGGCCGCAAGGTGCTCGCCGCCCGGCGTGCCCTGACGAACCGCACCACGGGGCTCACCGGCGGTGCGGCATGAGTGATCGCCCCGTCCTTGATGAAGCGGTCACGGAACTGCTGGCCGCTGTCGTCGCCGCGCTCGATCTGCCCCTGCCAGCACTCGACGCGGACGACGAGCGCGCTCACCACCGTCTCCTCGAACTGCGGGCCCTGGACGTCCGTGTCGTGCTCGACGTCCTGACCCGCTCCCAGTACCCGGGGGCCGTCGCGGAAAGCGCGGCGGAGATCCGGCGCCGGACCACCACCGAGCCCGTCAACTACGCGCCGTTCGTGTTCCGTGAGGAGGGGTCGGCATGAAGGCCAAGACCGTTCTGCCCGCCGTCGCGATGACAGCCGTATCCATGGTCCTCACCCTGGCCGTAGTCGTGATGTGGCTCAGCCCGGCGATGCCGTGGCCCGTCGCTCTCATCGTCGGTCTCGGGATCGACGGCGGATGGCTGGCCACCCTCGCCTACGAACGCCGTCTCGCCGCGCAAGGCGACCACAGCCACCCGGTGACCGGCGTCGGCTGGGCCTTCGGCCTGGTCGCGACCGGCGTCCTGGTCACCCACGCACTCACCGCCGAAGCGAACACCGGCGCGTGGCTGGCCGTCGCCTGGCTGCCGGTCGCGGCCAAAGCCCTGTGGCTGGTCCACGGGCTGTGGGAGCGGACCGCGCTCACCCCGACCGCGCTCGGATCGATCCGGGGAATCCAGCAAGAGGCACGCGACGAAGCGGCGGTGGCCCGCGCCCGCCTGCGGGCAGAGGCCGCCACCGAAGAGACCCGGCTGACGGCCGTGACACAGGCCGGTGCCCGCGTCGCACGCGTCCAAGCCAAGACCGCCCGGACCCTCTCACAGGCCTGGTCGACGCTGGAGGCAGCGCGCAAGGGTGAGGGCACCGGCAGCGCGCTGACCAGCGTGACGACCCGCGTCACGCCCGGTGTCACACCCTGCTGGGAGCTACCCGTCTGGGGTCCGACCGAGCCGGTTACGGCGCTCACGCTGGAGGCGGCGCCCGCGCTCACTGATGAGGCGTTGGACGCTTTGGTCGACCAGATCCGGCACAGCGAAACCCCGGCCCTGTCCTACCGCGAGATGGCCGCCCGCTTCCGGGCCGCCGGCCATTCCGCCTCCGAGGTCCGCCTGCGGGCCGCATGGAAGCGCATGGTCGCCTGATGGCCACGCTGCCGGTGTTCCGGTGGCATCTCGCCCCGGACGGCTACGCCACCCGGCGCCAGCTGAGGGCGCGCGGCTTGCGTCCCGGTGGTCAGGACGTTGCCGCGCAGCTCGAACGGCCGCGCCGCCGCCGGGAACCTCTGGTCGCCTACCTCTACCGCGTCGACCGTGCGAAGCCGGTGCGTCCGATGACCCCGGCCCGGTGGGCGGCTCTGGCCAAGGCCAACGCCGCCCGCCGCATCTGCCCGGAGTGCCGCCACGATGCCGGATACGTCATCCCGCCCTCGCTCGGCATGTGCTCTACCTGCGCTTTCCCCGACAACGCCCCGGAGGGTTCGACATGGAACAGCTCCCCGCACACCCCCCGCTGACGGTCGTTCAGCTTCCCGACGGCAGCCACGTCTACGCCGACCCCACCGCCCTGCCCGCGCAGCAGCCCGCCGGACCGCAGGTGGTCCACATCCACCAGGCGCCGCCAGACCGCACGGTGCAGCGCGTCGCGCTCGGCTCCGGTGTCGGTGCCGGTGCCGTCGCGGCCGGCGTCTACTTCGGCCCGCTGCTCGTCGGCGTGCTGACGGCCATCGCCGCCAACCTGGCCATGCTGGCGTTCATCGCGCTCGTGCTCGGCTGGGCCGTGGTCACCGTGATCCGCTCCGCCACGGACGGCGGCAAGAGCACCAGCAAGCGCGGCCGGAAAGCCCGCTGAAACGCCCCGAAGTCTCAGGCGGCCCTTAGGGCGCCTGAGGCCCCTTCCGTGTGGGGTTTGACCCCCGGAAGACTGTTCGGCCGCCACAACCCCCGCAGCGACGCAGGGTGACGGAAGTTTCCGTCCTCGCGCGCACACGCGTAGGGATCCCCTCGGAAACCAGGAAACCGGAAACACGCTCACACCGCGTAACACGCGCGTGTGGTGACGGGCCGTCGCAGGGCCCGTCACCACCAACCCACCAACCCCTGAGAAGAGGACACCGTGAGTCAGTCTCAAGTCTGGCGTACACACCGCCAATACGCCGCCACTGCCGCCGGCTGGACCGCCGACAGGTGGCGCAAGGAATCCGAGCGCCGCACTGCTCTGCGCGCCGAACGCAAGCCGCTCGTTCGCGATGCCCGCCACGCGCTGGCCACCGCGCGCGCCATCGACCCCGAGGGCGTCACCTCTCTGCGCCACCGCGCCGAACGCGAACTGCGCACGGCCAAGCGGCGCGTCCCGGACCCGATGTGGCTGTTCGCCACCAAGACCGCCGCCGCCCTCGGTGTCGCCGGGTACGTGTGGCTTCCGCACGTCTCCGCCCGCGTGTGGGTGTGGTCCGCCGTCGCCGTGGTCGCCGCCGTCACCGCGTTCGCCGTGTGGGTCGCAGTGCACGAGCGCGACACGACCGGGCTCAAGCCCACCGCCGAGGAGTCGGCACTGCTGAAGCGATTGCAGCCTCAGCACTGGAGGGACCACGCCGAACAGCGTGGTCTCGCCGGGACGCTGACCGGTCGGCCCAAGCTGACCGAGGCAGGCATCGTGTGCGCGATCCGTCTCGACGGCACGTGGACCGCGACCAAGCTCCGCAGCGCCGAAGACCACATCCGCGCCCTGCTCGGGGCGCGCACTAGCCTGCGCATGCAGGTCAAGGCAGGCAAGCAGGGCGGATGGGCCGAACTCATCCTGCGCACCCGCAGCGCGGCCGACGGCGACGACCTGACGTGGACACCCGAACGTCGCTCCCTCGGCATCGACACCGTCACCGGCGAGGCCGTGACCGTGCCGCTCGGGGAACGGCTGCTCATCGCCGGCCGCTCCGGTGCCGGTAAGTCGGTGGCATCCCGTCCGCTGCTCTACGACGCGTCCGAGGGCGCGACGAACGCGCTCGTCATCATCGACCTCAAGCGCGTGGAAGGCCGCCTGTGGGACCACCGCGCCCGCGTCGCCTCCACCCCGCGCGAAGTCGTCGACGTGGTCGACGAGCTGGAAACCGAGATGCTGGAACGGCTTTCCGTCCTGCCCAAGGGACAGGACACCTGGACCCCGACGGCGGACCGGCCGCGCATCACGGTCGTGGTCGATGAGGGCGCGGAAGTCATGACCGCCGCCGACAAGGTGCCCTACGAGACCGAGACCAGCGACGGCAAGACCCGCACCGTCAACCGGTCCGCACTTCCCGCGCTGGAGTCCCTCGCCCGGATGGGGCGGGCGGCGTGCATCGACCTGTGGTGGATGACGCAGAAGCCCACCATCGGCGACGGCATCCCCAAGCAGATCGCCCCGCAGATCGGCGTCTCCATCTGCCTCGCCGTACGCACCCCGGCCGAAGCCCGCGTGGTCCTCGGTGAGGACGCGCAGGCCAAGGGATGGAACGCCGACGAACTGCCCGTGCCCGGTGTGGCACTGGTGCGCGACGGCAAGCGCAAGCCCGACCCCGTCAAGGTCCGCTACATGGACAAGAGCGTGGTCATCGCCCTGCCCGACCGCACCCCCTGGTCCCGCTCGTTCGCTCCCACGGTGGAAGCCGCGGGCGCCCCGACGCTCACCCTGGTCAAGGACGCCGCACCCGAGACGGCACCCGCCACCGACGGCGCCGCCGCCCGCGTGCTCAAGGCCATCGAGACCGCCGACGAACCGGTCCGGCAGAAGGACCTGGTCACGCTCACGGGCCTGTCCAAGGGCGCCGTGTCCAAGGCCGTCAAGACCCTCACCACCGGCGCCACCATCCTCCGCACCCCGGACGGCCACCTGACCGCCACGCGCGGCGACGAGTCCGCCGCCGCCTGACCGCACCTGAGAGGACCCAGATGAACCCCGAAACCTACTGCGACGACTGCGCCGACTACGGATGCCCCGGCCACGAAATGTGTGACGAGTGCTCCGACGACATCTGCAACGAGTGCGGCGGTTGCGACTGCCCCGACTCGCCCTGCCCCGGCTACGTCGCCCACCACACCGGCACCGACCACTAGCAACACCAAGGGCGGCCCCCACCTTCTCGCCAAAGAAACCGGGGCCGCCCCTGCCAACCAGTCCGCAACAGACCTG
Source organism: Streptomyces sp. NPDC051322 (assembly GCF_040689485.1). Classification (NCBI taxonomy): domain Bacteria; kingdom Bacillati; phylum Actinomycetota; class Actinomycetes; order Kitasatosporales; family Streptomycetaceae; genus Streptomyces; species Streptomyces sp. NPDC051322. Next base: position 128,761 of record NZ_JBFBAK010000003.1, read on the forward strand.
TTGGAGGCATCCAGCATGACCCATAACCCCTGCTCCGCGCTGCTCACCGCAGCGCTGGACATGGCCACCCGAGGATGGCCCGTCTTCCCGCTCCGCCCTGGCGACAAGCGCCCCGCCCTCCACGGTGAGGAACGCTGCCCCGGCGACGGGGACTGCTCCGGTGGTCACCGCAAGTGGGAGCAGCGCGCCACGACCGACCCCGACCGCATCCGGCGTGCCTGGGCCGCCGGCCCGTTCAACATCGGTATCGCTACCGGCCCGGCCGGGCTCATCGTGGTGGACCTCGACATGCCCAAGCAGACCAAGGGCAGTACGGACACGCCTTCCGGCGTGACGACCTTTGAAGCGCTCTGCGAGCGCGCCGGGCAGGCCGTCCCCACCACCTTCCGCACCCGGACCGCGAGCGGCGGACAGCACCTGTACTTCACCGCCCCCGACGGGGTCCGGCTCGCCAACAGCGCGGGCAGGCTCGGCAAGCTCATCGACACCCGTGCATGGGGCGGCTACGTCGTCGCCGCAGGCAGCACGACCGACGCCGGAACGTATGAAACCGTGAGCGGCTCCGTGGCTGCTCCGCTGCCCGAATGGCTGCACACCATCCTGAAACCCGCCCCCGCGCGCTCTACGGGGCCGCTGAGGCTTCCTGCGGTCAGCGGTAGCCGCGCGGCCCTGTCCGCGCTGGAAGCCGAGTGCGCCGTCGTGTCCATGGCGCCGGACAAGCAGCGCAACACCACGCTCAACCGTTGCGCCTTCAAGGTGGGACGCTTCGTCGCGTGGGGCGACATCCCCCGGCACGTGGTGGAAGAGGCCTTCCAAGGGGCGGGGGAGGGGCGGGGACTCACCGCTGCCGAGTGCCGCGCCACGATCCACAGTGCCCTGAACAGCTCCATCCGCAAGGCCCGACCCAGGGAGGCGGCATGAGCGCCCGCCCCTCCCCCTTGGAAGGCCAACCGCTCGTGAGCGGAGGCAAGGTCGCCGAACTCGCCTTGCCCGCACCGGCCGTGGGCGCGCTGAAGGTCGTCGCCGAAGGCGTCCGCACTGCTGTTGTCCCTGACCCGCAGCAGAGCGACGGACGATACGTCATCGGCGTACTGACCATCCGCGCACCCAAAGGCGCCATCCCCACCGCCACCTCGAAGTGCGCCTGCGGTCGTGACCGGAGCGCCGTCGGACACCGCAAAGTCCTCGCCCTGATCGAAGACCACACCGCCCACCGGGACGCATGCCCGCTCCACAACCCCGACGCAGGAAGGACCGCCGCATGACCGCCACCGCACCACAGACCACAACGCCCATCGACGGCGCGGCACTGCTCAACGAGGTCGAAGCCTTCCACCGCCGCTTCAACGTCTTCCCGCTCGAAGCCGCCTACGTCGCCGTGGCCCTGTGGGACGCACACGCCCACCTGCTCGACTGCTTCGACTCCACCCCCCGGCTTGCGTTCCTCTCGCCGGAACCAGCCAGCGGCAAGAGCAGGGCGCTGGAGATCGTGGAAACCCTTGCCCCGTACCCAATGGTCGCAGTCAATGCCTCCGCCTCCGCCCTCTTCCGGGCGGTCTCCGGGCTGGACGCGCGGCCCACGATCCTCTTCGACGAGATCGACACGATTTTTGGCCCCAAGGCCGGGGAGAACGAGCAGTTGCGCGGATTCCTGAACGCTGGGCACCGCCGCTCGGGCGTCATGTACCGGTGTGTCGGGGACGGCTCGAACCAGCAGGTTCAGGAATTCCCCAGCTTCTGCGCCGTGGCCGTCGCCGGTCTCGGCACCCTGCCCGACACGATCCTGACCCGGTCCGTCATCGTCCGCATGCGCCGCCGGGCCCCCAACGAGCAGGTGGAGCCGTTCCGGCAGCGCGTCCATGAGAGCGCCGGCCACGCCTTGCGGGACCGGCTCGCCGCATGGGCCGACAGCGTCCGGGAGAAGGTCGACGGGGCATTCCCCGAGATGCCCGAGGAGGTAACCGACCGGCCCGCAGACGTGTGGGAACCCCTGCTCGCCGTGGCCGACGCGGCGGGCGGGGACTGGCCACAGCGGGCACGGGCCGCGTGCATCGAGCTGGTCACCGCGTCCAAGGCAGACGACAAAGGGTCCACCGGCATCCGGCTGCTCAGCGATCTGCGGGACCAGGTGTTCAACGGCATCGAACGCCTGCCCACCATCGCGGTCCTCGATCGGCTGAACTCTCTCGACGAAGCGCCCTGGGCCGACATGGGCGGCAAGCCCCTCGACTCCCGGGCGCTGGCCAAGATGCTCCGCGAGTACATGACCGGGGACAACAAGCCCATCGCCGCTCGCAACATCAAGACCGGCGGCAGCGTCATGAAGGGCTACTACGCCAGCGACCTCTACGACGCCTGGCAGCGGTACTGCCCGCCCCCCGCTGAAAGTCCGCTACTTCCGCTACCTCCGCTACCGGCCAGCTCAGAGGCCCTTTCCAGGTAGCGGCAAGCCGCTACCTGTCCGCTACCCGCGCCGCATTGCCGCTACCGGCCCGAGCACCGTCATGCCGGGCCGGTAGCGGATCCGTCCGCTACCGCTACCCGTATCCGCTACCTCGATCATGCCCCTGACCAGGGCGGTAGCGGAGGTAGCGGAGGTAGCGGACCTGACAGGAAGGGGCAAGCCCCCTTTCCGTGCCGAGGAGGCAGCGACCCAATGCACACCGCACCGTCCGCAGCACCCCAGACCCTGACGGTCCCCGAAGTCATGCAGGCCCTGCGCCTCAGTCGCAGCAAGGTCTACGACCTCTTCAGGTCGAAGCAACTCGACAGCTTCACTGCCGGCCGCGCCCGCCGCGTGCCCGTCGATGCCCTGACCCGATACATCCGGCACCAAGTCGAGGAGGCCGCCTGATGGCCAAACGTCGCGCCAACGGCGAAGGAACGATCACGAAGCGCAAGGATGGCCGCTACCACGCAGCCGCTTACGTCTACCGCCCGGACGGCACGCGGACCCGGAAGTTCGTCTACGGCAAGACTCGCGAAGACGTGGGCAGCAAGCTCACGGAGCTGCAGGAGAAGACGCGGCAGGGCATCCCGGCCGCGTCTTCCACGATGGCCTTCGGGGACTACCTCACCTACTGGCTGGCCACTGTCGCACCGGAACGTCTCAAGCCCGCGACGCTGAACAGCTACGAAGGGCTGTCACGCCTCTACATTCGCCCCGCGCTCGGCAAGAAGAGGCTCAACCGATTGTCGCCCGCTGACGTGCGGCGGTTTCTCGCAGAGTTCAAGGCTTCCTGCCTGTGCTGCCTCCGTGGGGCGGACAAGGAAAGGCCGGAGGGGAAGCGCAACTGCTGCGCGGTCGGTCGCTGCTGCAAGCGCCGCCCATCAGCCCGCACGGTCCAGTACATCCACGCGGTTCTCCGGTCCGCACTACAGCAGGCGATGCGCGAGGAACTGATCGCGCGGAACGTCGCGCGGATCGTGGAGACACCCACCGTCGATACCAAGGAGGTACGTCCGTTGGACGTTGGGGAAGTTCGCCTGCTGCTCCGCACCGCGCAGTCTCACCGCCTGTCCGCCCTTTGGCTGCTGCTCGTTTCGACCGGCCTGAGGAGAGGCGAAGCCCTCGGGCTCACCTGGTCAGACATCGACCTCGTGGGCGGACAGCTTCGTGTCCGGCGGAACGTCCAGCGCATCCGGCGCGAGCTGATCTTCGGCACCCCCAAGACAACGCGATCTGTCCGCACGGTGGCACTCCCCAAGGGCTGTGTACGGGCGCTCACCGAGCACCGCGAGCAACAGGAGCGGGAGCGCAAAGTGGCCGGCCGGAAGTGGCAGCCGATCCCCGGGCACCCGGCGGGGCTGATCTTCACCACCGTGACGGGCCGTGTCACTGACCCCCGCAGCCTGAACCGGATGCTCACCATTCTGTGCCGGGACGCAAAGGTACGGCGGGTGCGCGTACACGACCTGCGGCACACCTGCGCATCGCTGCTGCTGGCACAGGGGGTCGACGCGCGCACGATCATGGAGACGCTCGGGCACAGCACCATCACCATGACGCTGGACACCTACGCGCATGTGATGGGCACGACGCTTCGGGCCGCTGCGGATCAGATGGACGACGCGCTGAACTTCGACGACTCCGAGAGCCGAACGGAGGACGAAACCGGATCGGGCACCGACGCCTGAGCGGCATTTCCGGACGCGTTGATGTCACCCGCTGATGTCAAAGGCCCCTCGGACGATGTCCAAGGGGCCTTTGACCTGTGTGCACTCGGCAGGATTCGAACCTGCAACCTTCTGATCCGTAGTCAGATGCTCTATCCGTTAAGCTACGAGTGCTTGGCGTGTGAGGCTTTGTGTGCCCCGTCGGCGTTGCGAGGACAACATTACATGACCTGCGGCGTCAGGTGAAATCCATTAGCCGCACCCATGCTGAGCTGCGAAAACGCCCGTCTGGAACGACTGAAGCCCCGTCCTTGAAGGACGGGGCTTCAGTCGTTCCAACTGGCGGAGGCGGAGGGATTTGAACCCTCGATGGGCCGTAAAACCCAAACCGCATTAGCAGTGCGGCGCCATAGACCGGACTAGGCGACGCCTCCAGCACACCGGCACAGACGCGCGAGCGCGAAGTGGTGCGTGCAGATGATGACACAGCCCAGCGGGCTGTCACCAATCGCCGCCCACGGTACTAGGCAGGTGGGTGGCAGGGCAAAGCCCTTCGTGTTGCGCAACGCCAGAGGCGTAGCAGCGTTAGGTACGGCAGGGGCGCCGCCCCGGGCCCGTATCAGCCGAGGAGATCTGTCCATGCTGCGCCGCATCGCTCTCACCGCCGCCGTCTCCCTTGCCGCACTGGTCGCCGTGCCCGGTGCCGCGTCCGCCGACGGGCCGCAGCCCGGCGCGCAGGCTCCCATCCGGCAGGCACCCGATCAGCTCACCGTCACCGTCGCGAATTCGGGCGTTCGGACCGCCGAGGGGACGTACCAGCTGCAGTGCGGGCCGGACGGGGCGACCGGGACGCACCGCTCCCCACAGGAGGCCTGCGACCGGCTGGCGGCGCTGGCCGCCGACGGGGAGCAGCCCTTCGCGCCGGTCCCGAAGGGGCTGATGTGCACCATGCAGTACGGCGGGCCGGCCACCGCCCACATCACGGGTACCTGGCAGGGGCAGCCCGTCGACGCGACCTTCCGGCGCACCAATGGATGCGAGATCTCCCGGTGGAACAATCTGGTGCCGGTGCTCCCGCACGCCGCGCTCTGAGCGGCTCCGGCGCGGCCCGTCCACACAACCTTGGTGAGAGCTCCCCCTCATCCGCCGCCACGGGTGTGAGCCCGCCTTTAGACTCCATGCAGTGACACCCCATGGCCCAAGGGGCAAAATGGGCCCGGTTGTCAGCAAGATGCAGTAGTTCAGGGAGGAAGCGTCATCGTGAGCAGCAGGCCATCCCGAGGCGCTGCTCGCCTCGCAGCCATACTTGACGCCCTCCCGGACGGGCTGTTGCTCGTCAATTGCAACGGCACGGTCGTCAATGCCAACACCATCGCCCTCGAAACCTTCGAAGCGCCGGGCACGGCGCTCGTCGGACGCGGGCTGCTCGATCTGCTGCCGGAGTTCGACTCCCGGCTGATCCCGGGCTCGATGCGAAGGCCGGAGGGTGCGGACGAGCAGGGCAGGACCAAACCGACCCGGATGCTCGCCCGGCGCACCGACCGGAGCGAGTTCCCGGTCGAGGTGACGAGCGCGAGTCTGGAGGACGGCCGGGAGGCGTACGACTCGCACGGCGGCGGTTACACGGGCGACGAGCTGCTGATGCTCGTCGTACGCGACCTGTCCGGGACCGTGGACACCGAGGCCGAACTGGCCCGGTCGCAGCGGCAGACCGAGATGATCCTGCGCGCGGCGTCCGAGGGGGTCGTGGGGACCGACACGGACGGGCGGGTGGTCCTCGTCAACCCCTCGGTCGCACAGATCCTCGGGTTCCGGGCGAGCGATCTGGGCGGCAAGGAGCTGCATCCGCTGGTGCAGCACTCGCGCGCCGACGGTGAGCCGTTCCCGTACGAGGAGAGTGCCCTCGCCGACACCCTCAGGTCCGGGCGCAAGCACCGGGTGCGCGGGCAGGTTCTGTGGGCGAAGGACGGCAGCGCGGTGCCGGTCGACCTGACCACCGCGCCGGTACGGGACGGGGAGCAGCTCGTCGGTGCGGTGCTGACGTTCGCGGACCGCCGCCCGTACGAGAAGCAGGCCAAGCAGCACGCGGACGAACTGCGGGCCAAGGACGAGCGCAACGCCGAGACCGAGGAACGCCACACCGCGGAGCTGCGCGCCCAGGAGGAGCGGCACGCGGCGGAACTGCGGGCGCGCCAGGAGCAGTACGACGCCGTCGCGGGGCGGCATGAGCAGCTGACCGCGGTGCTGGGCGACGCCCTGCGCGGCCCGCTCGAGGAACTCAGGGGCGAGCTCGGCACCCTGGCCGCCGATCCGGCGGGGCAGTTGTGGCCCGAGGCCAACCAGATCCTGCACCACCTGGCCGCCGGATACGCGCGGATGACCACTCTCGTCGACAGCGTCCTCGGCTTCCAGCGCCTCGACGCGGGCACCGAGGAACTGGCCAAGTCGAAGGTCATGCTGGATGCCGTCGTGGCGGCCGGGGTGGACGGTGCGGTCGAGCTGATCGGGCCCGGCCGCGCCCAGTTCGCGGTGCACGCGCCGCCCATGGAGGCCGAGGTGGACGGCGCGCGGCTGGCGACGGCGCTCTCTCATCTCATCGCCGATGTGGCGGGAGTGGACGCGACGGGCAAGGCCCGCGTGGTCCCGGGCGCCGCCTATGGGGACTCCACGATCGTGGTGGCCGCCGCGCAACGCGGTGACGTCGTACGGATCGAGGTACGCGGGCCGTTCAGCGGCGGAGACCCGGTGCACGAGCCGATCGTGCGCGGAATCGTACGGGTGCACGGCGGGGTACTGCAGACGCACGAGGTGCCGGGGACGACCGGGAGCGCGTACGTCCTCGAGGTGCCGCTCGGCGCGGGGGCGGGCATGCTCCCGCCGCCCGGCGAGACCGCACTCGCGTTGCCCGCCCAGCAGAGCGGCACGGCGGGGGGCACGGCGGGCGGCGGACGACGGCGCGGACGGCGCTCCTCCACCGACGCCTTCCTGGACGCCCCCGGCGGGGAAGAAACCGGCTCCGATGCGGAGACCGGCAACGCCGCCGAGCCGCCGACGGGGCGCCGTCGGGCGCGCCGCGAAGAGAACACCGCGTCGGTGGCCGGGCCTTCGGTGGCCGGGCCTTCGGTGAGTATCCCGGCGCAGGAGACCGGCGCCGGCGACGGCGGGGCCGGGCGACGGCATGGGCGTGCGGCTCCTTCCGAGGGAGCCGTGGTCACCGCGGCCGAGGGCGCGCAGAACACCGGCCAGGCGCCGCGCGGGGCCACCGTGCCGCCACAGGGCGTACCGGCGGATGAGCCGGCGCCCAGCGGGCGGCGCGCACGGCGCGCGGAGGGCATGCGCGAGATCGAGAACGCGCGGCCCGCGCCGGCGCACCAGGAGACACCCGAGCACCAGGCCCCCGCGCAGCAACCGCAGGCCCAGACGCCGCCTCCCGGGCGGCGTGCCCGGCGGGCTCTGGCGACCGCGTCTGCGGCCGCTTCCGCAGCCGCGGAGGCCGAACGTCCGCGCACCGCGTTCGCGCTCCCGCCGGCCGACGCCGACCGGGCACGGCCGGTCGCGGCGCCGATACCGCCGATGGCCGGTGCGCCCGACGATTCGCTGCCGGGTCACCACGACCCCGTACGGCCGGCCGACCACCCCGGGGCGGATCCGGGCGGCCGCCCGCCGCACCACCCGGGCGAGGGCGACGAACAGGCCCAGGACGGCACGCTGTTCTCGTCGCCTGAGGGGTGGCCCTCGGTCACCGGGCCGGCCGCCGATCCGTCGCCCGCCGCAGCCCCCGCGCCCGCGCGGCCCGCAGGGCAGCCGCTGCCGCTGCCGGCCGAGGAGTTGCCCGCGGAGGGGACGCAGGGACGGGCGATAAGTGTGCGCACCCTCGGCCAGGGTGTTCCCTTCGCGGAGCAGATCGCGGCGCAGCAGCACCCGCCGCAGGCGCTGGGTTCCGGTCGACGCCGCAGGCTTGCCGCGCCTCCGGAGGGTGAGCGTGCCGAGGCCGCGCGTCCGCACCCGCAGGGCGCGGCTCAGCCGCCCGCCGACACACCGGACGGCGCGGACGCGGAGAGCTCACCGGCTCCGCCCCAGAACCCGCAGGCCCAGCAGCCGACGCCGCCGGCCCAGCAGCGGCTCTCCCAGCGGACGGCGGGGCGCTCCTACGCCATAGGAGCGCCGGACGAGGGGGCGGCGGAGGGTCCCGAGCCGCTGGACGGCCCGGGCGGAGCGGTCGAGGTGGCGAACCGGCCGCAGCCACAGCCGGTCGACGACGAGCTGCCGCCTGAACCACTGGACAACCCGCGTCGGCTGCTGGTCTGGCCCGCGCCCGACGTCTCGACCCAGCAGGCGCTCAGCGACCGCGGTTACCGCCCGGTGATCGTGCACTCCCGCGAGGAGGTCGACGCGCAGATCGCGGCTTTCCCGGCGGCGCTCTTCGTGGACCCGCTGACCGGTCCGATCACCCGTACGGCGCTGCAGTCCCTGCGTCAGGCCGCGGTGGCCGCCGAGGTGCCCGTACTGGTGACGGCCGGTCTCGGCCAGGCCACCCGGGAGGCCGCCTACGGCGCCGATCCCGCGGTACTGCTCAAGGCTCTCGCCCCGCGGGACAGTGAGCAGCACCCGTCACGGGTACTGCTGATCGAGGAGCACGAGGAGATCGCTCAGGCGCTGACAGCGACTCTGGAGCGGCGCGGACTGCAGGTGGCGCGGGCGGCGACGGACGCGGAAGCGGCCACGCTGGCCGCTCAGCTGCGGCCGAACCTGGTGGTCATGGATCTGTTGCAGGTCCGGCGCAGGCGAGCCGGGATCGTCGACTGGCTGCGGGCGAACGGACAGTTGAACCGCACACCGCTGGTCGTCTACACGTCGGCGGGTATGAACCAGGCCGATCTGCCGCGGCTGGCCTCGGGCGAGACCGTGCTGTTCCTCGCGGAGCGGTCCACCAGCACCGAGGTGCAGGGGCGGATCGTGGATCTCCTCGCGAAGATCGGCACCAACTGAGCGGTCCTGGGTGAACGCACCGTCAGGGGTGGCCGCGCGGACCTCGCGCGACCACCCCTGACGGCTGACCGGATCGAACGGACCGCGGGCGGCCCACAGGTCAGAGCGTGGTGGTGTCCAGCTCCCCGTCCGCGTACTGCCTCCTGAGCACCTTCTTGTCGAACTTGCCGACCGAGGTCTTGGGCACCGACGGGATGATCGCCCACCGCTCGGGCAGCTGCCACTTGGCCACGGACCGCGCGAGGAACTCCCGCAGCTCCTGGTATCCGACGCTCGCGCCCTCCTTGAGCACCACGGTCGCCAGCGGGCGCTCCCCCCACTTCTCGTCCGGCACGGCGACCACCGCGGCTTCGGCCACGGCCGGATGGGCCATGATCGCGTTCTCCAGGTCGACGCTCGAGATCCATTCACCGCCGGACTTGATGACGTCCTTGGCCCGGTCGGTGAGCGTCAGGTAGCCGTCCTGGCTGATGATGCCGACGTCGCCGGTCTTCAGCCAGCCGTCCGCACTGAACTTGTCCGCCGGCCTGAAGTCCTCACCGCCGGCCCCTCCGTAGTAGGCACCGGCGATCCACGGACCGCGCACCTCGAGCTCACCGGCCGTCCTGCCGTCCCAGGGGGCGATGGCGCCGTCGGGGCCGACCAGCCGCGCCTCGACGCCGACGGGGAAGCGGCCCTGGCTGACGCGGTAGGGCCACTCCTCCTCGGGGGTGAGGCCGGCGGGCGGGTTGGAGTTGGTGCCCAGCGGCGAGGTCTCGGTCATGCCCCAGGCATGGCAGAGACGCACACCCAGCTTGTCGTACGCCTCCATCAGCGCGGGCGGACAGGCCGAACCGCCGATGGTGACCCGCTTCATGGAGCTGAGGTCGCGCGGGTGCTCGGTCACCTCGGCGAGCAGGCCCTGCCAGATGGTGGGGACGGCCGCGGCGTGCGTGGGCTTCTCCTGCTCGATCATCTCGGCGAGCGGGGCGGGCTGCAGGAATCGGTCCGGCATGAGCATGTTGATGCCCGACATGAACGTCGCGTGCGGCAGCCCCCAGGCGTTCACGTGGAACTGGGGCACAACGACGAGCGAGGTGTCCGCGTCGGTGAGCCCCATCGACTGGGCCGTGTTGACCTGCATGGAATGCAGGTAGATCGAACGGTGGGAGTAGACCACGCCCTTGGGCTCGCCGGTGGTTCCCGAGGTGTAGCAGAGGGCGGCGGCCTGCCGTTCGTCGATCTCCGGCCAGTCGTACGTCGTGGGCCGGCCGGCGATCAGTTCCTCGTACTCATGGACGACCGGCTCGCACCCCTCCAGCAGCGCACGGTCACCGGGGCCGCTCACCACCACGTGTTCGACGGTGGGCAGATCGGGCAGCAGTGGTGCGAGCAGCGGCAGCAGCGAACCGTTGACGATGATCACCCGGTCCGCGGCGTGGTTGACGATCCACACCAGCTGCTCGGCGGGGAGGCGCAGATTGAGGGTGTGCAGTACGGCGCCCATGGACGGGACCGCGAAGTACGCCTCGACGTGCTCGGCGTTGTTCCACATCAACGTGGCGACCCGCTGGTCGCCGTCGATCCCGAGCTCGTCGCGCAAGGCGTTGGCCAGCTGGACCGCTCGCGCTCCGGTCTCGGCGAAGGAGCGGCGCTGTGGCTGCTGCGGGTCCCCGGTCCAGGTGGTGATCCGGGATGTTCCGTGCACCAGCGTGCCGTGGACGAGCATGCGGGTCACTGTCAGCGGTACGTCCTGCATCGTGCTCAGCACGGCGTCCTCCCGGGGCGGCATTGCCTACGCATGGGTAATCTGGCGCAATTCTGCGCACATACCGTTTGGTATGTCACTACCCGCCGCCAGGAAATCCGCTTGCGCCGCCGCACAGTGATCAGCGCATGTCAGGAGCCGGTGAGTGCGTCCGGCGAGAGTTCCGGGTCCTCCCGGAGCTTGCCGAGGGCCCGGGACACCGCGCTCTTGACGGTGCCGATCGAAACGCCGAGCACTTCGGCGGTCTGCGCCTCGCTGAGGTCCTCGTAGTACCGGAGCACCAGCATCGCGCGCTGTCGGTCGGGCAGCTTCATCACCGCGTGCCACATCGCGTCGCGCAGCGCCTGCTGTTCCGCCGCGTCGGGTGCGGCCACCGGGGCCGGTTCGGGCAGGTCTTCACAGACGAACTCGTCGACCTTGCGTTTGCGCCACTGCGAGGTGCGGGTGTTGAGCAGAGCTCTGCGCACATAGCCGTCCAGGGCGCGGTGATCCTCGATCCGCTCCCACGCGACGTATGTCTTGGTGAGCGCGGTCTGCAGGAGGTCTTCGGCATCGCTCGCGTTGGCGGTCAGGGAACGGGCCGTGCGCAGCAGCACAGGCCCCCGGACCCGTACGTAGCTGGCGAACGACGGGTACGGCGCCATGGCTTTCGCTGCGCTGGTACAGACTGGCGTGGTCATAGGTCCACGCTAGAAGTCGAACCACGGTCAGCAGATCGGCCACAGGTGCCGAAGGCGGATCCCCCTCAGGTTGTAGGGGTGGTGGTACCTGCACCTCCTGAAGGTGGAGGACGGGCCGCCCGCGTCAGGGTCCGCGCGTCAGGGTCACCGGCACAGCCGCGCACCGGAACAGTCCGGGCGGCGGCGCCTCGGCGCCGCCGCCCGGGTCGTCATTCACCCCTCACGCCTCTCCGTTCGCCCCCGCGCACCACCCCCTCGCTGCCGCCCCCGTCGGGCCGTGTGTCACCAGAGGTTGGTGAAGTTCACCGTGTAGGTGCCCTGGTCGATGCTGGTGAGCCCCCAGCCGTTCACACTCGCGGTGTTGTTCTGGTTCGATGCGCCGGATCCGGTGGCGACCTGCTGCGTGGTGGTCGAGTTGCCGTTGTTGTTGTGCCCGACGCCGCTGCCACTGATGGTGGCCACACTGGCGTTGGATCCGCTGCCCGCGATGGCGCCGTTGTCTGCGGACGCCACGCCGGCGAAGAGGGCGGCCGCCAAGGGCAGCGCGGCGACAGCGGCAAGGGCGCGAGCGGTACGGATGTATGCCATGTCAATTCCTCCAGGAACCAGAAGTACGGCTGCGTCCCGGGCAGTTGGCCGACCGCTCCGGTGGTGGATCACGACTGTCGCAAGATCAGAGTTGCCCACCGAACCCCCGGCGAACCAGCCTGGAAGGCCCGATTCCCTCGCAAGCGTGACGTTAAGTCGATAAACCCCCACCGCGACGGAACCTGCGGGTCAGCACGGCTCGGCCCGCCCGATCCGGGGCGCCCCAAAGGCGAAGCGGTCCGTCACTTTCTCCGGAACAGGCGATTTCACCCGCTGCGGGCCTTCCCTCATTCGAACGGCCGTACGATACTCAATCCATGGCCGCCATCGACCGGCAGTCCGCCACCCTGGCCCTCGCCCATGCGCTCTCCGCCGCGGAGCGCGGGCTCCCCGTCATCCCGCTGTCCCGCACGAAACTTCCGGCGCTCCCCTCCCCGCACCGTGGCGAGCCCGGTCCGGCGGTTCTCTGCCGCGGCGAATGCGGCCGTCCCGGCCACGGCGTCCATGACGCCACCACGGATCCCGCCACCGTGCGCGCCCTGTTCGCGGCGGCGCCCTGGGCCACCGGTTACGGCATCGCCTGCGGCCGGTCACCACACCATCTGATCGGCATCGACCTCGATACCAAGGCAGAGACCGACTCCGCGGCCGCTCTGCAACGCCTCGCACTCAAGCATCTGTTCACGATCCCGGAGACCGTCGTCGTGCTCACTCCGAGCGGGGGGAGCCATCTCTGGCTGACCGGACCACCCGACAGGGTCGTCCCCAACTCGGCGAGCCGGCTCGCTCCCGGCATCGACATTCGTGGCGCCGGCGGCTATCTCGTGGGGCCCGGTTCACTCACGGCCCACGGTATCTACCGCCTCGCACCCGGCACGGCGCATCTCGCGCCCGCGCCCTGTCCTCGCGCTCTGCTCCGTCTTCTCACGCCTCCCGCGCGTCCCCGCTACTCCACCGGCCGGCCCGTACAAGGCCATGGCCTGGTGCAATTCGTACTCGCCGCCCATCAGGGGCAACGCAACACCCGTCTGTTCTGGGCTGCCTGCCGTGCCTACGAGAACGGTTTCGGCGAGGAGCTCGCCGGTTCTCTCGTCGCTGCGGCTGTGCGGACCGGACTCACCGAGCATGAAGCTCGTGCCACCATCGCCTCGGCAGCCCGCCTGACGACTCCGCCTCCGCGGTCCCTGCGTACCGACCGCACGGATCAGGCAGGCTGAAGAACCGCTTCGCCGACCGCCGCGTCCAGGGCCGCCTCGTCCGAGCCGGCCTCGGAATCGAGCGGGAGGCGGCGGGTGCTGGGCGTGGAGCCGTGCGCTTCGGCGCGGATGCGCTGTTTGATCGTGGGCGGCAGCGAGCGGGCCTTGGGCAGCGCCCACCAGGCCGACGGCATCGCCGGAGCCGGGGCAGCCGTTTCGGCTGTCGACGCCGGTGCCGATTTCGGCGCCGGGCTCGACGCCGGATTCGATTCCGATTCCGGAGACGTCCGTACGGCGGGGATCACCGGGGTGCGACCCGACAGTCCCGTCCGGTCGGCGGGCACCGGCCCAGCGGTGACGCGGGCGGCGGCCTTGGCCGGGGTGGCGAACCCGAGCATCGCGACGAGCGCGAAGAACGCGGTGGTGAAGGCGGTCCACGCCTTCATGGCCTGGCTGGTCATGACGAGCCTCATTTCCGTGATGTACAGCGACTTTTCGAATGGAAGGTTCTGCGTACTTTTCACATGATGCGGATCGGCACGGGATGGTGTATGACCAACCCACACAAACCGGCGTTCTTCGGATCAACACCACTCGGATGGCCCTCCCGGCGTGCGCGATCGCGTCAGGTGCGGTCCGCTGGAGGGTCAGCTGACGGCACATCACCCCGAGGAGCGCCATGCCCGAGGAAGCGGATTCCGGGCCCCGCCGACGCCTGCGCCTTCCGCACCGCAGGACCACCCGCGCCCTCCTCGCAGCCGTCCTGATCTGCACCGCGACGCTGGGATGGTCCGTGGCCGGCGCGCTGACCTACCCGGGCGACGACAGCACCGCGGCGCGGCTCGCGGGCTGGGCGCGCGAGCACCGGCTGGGCCCCGTGGTCGACAAACTGGAGAACATCAAGTACGACCTGGATCCGCCCAAGGTCGGCGGCGCCCTGCCCGCCGACGCGCTGGCCCGGATGCAGCAGGCGGCGGTTCCGCCCCGCGCCCATGGCGCCCGGACGGCCCTGCACACCCCCATCCGCCCGCTCGTCACCCCGGCGCTCGACGGCGAAGGCGTCTACCGGGCCCTGGCCGCGGACCGGAACGGCGTGCCGATCGTGCAGGGCACCTACGTACGCCCCGACGCGAGCCACACCTCGTACGAAGCGGCGGTCGCCCGGATCGACGCCGGGCACGTCCGCTTCCAACTGCACCCGGGGGTCCGCGAGCCGGGTGGCAGCTTCTCCGTCCCACCGACCATCCCCAAGGGCAGCCGCACCGGACTCGTGGCCACCTGGAACGGCGGGTTCAAGGTCAGCGACGGCGGCTCGCACGGCGGCTTCTACCTCGACGGCCGCACCGTGGGCACACTCCGCGACGGCGCCGCCTCCGAGGTCTTCTACCGGGACGGCTCCCTCAGGATCGGCGTCTGGGGGCGCGATGTGCGGATGACCGGCGATGTGGTGGGCGTCCGTCAGTGCCTCGAGCTGATGGTCGACGGCGGACAGGTCGTCCCGGGCATCGGCATCGACTCCAAGTGGGGTGCCACCGATCAGAGCCGGATGTTCGTTGAACGCTCCGGCGTCGGCGTCACGGCCGAGGGCGACATCATCATGGTGGTCGGCCAGGCCCTGTCGGCACGTACGCTCGCCGAGCTGATGCAGCGCGCGGGCGCGGTGCGTGCGATGCCACTGGACATGAACCGGGCGTGGCCGTCCTTCATGAGCTACGACGGCACGCGGGACCCGGCGAACCCCAAGCCGACCAACATCCTCGACTTCGAGAACCCGCCCGGGCGTTACTACACGACGGCGACCCGGGACTTCGTCGCGGTCTACGCCCGCTGAAACGCCGCAGCCTCGCTGGTCCTCCGCCACGACGGCCGAGCAGAGCGGTGGCGCCGACCACGGATGTGGGCCGACGCCACCGTACGAGGTGTCAGCCCCGGCCGCGCGTCCTGCGGCGCAGCGTCAGAGCGCCGCCAACCGCCAGCAGCAGTGCGGCGGCTGCGGAAATGCCGACCACGGAGGTGCCCGTCTCGGCGAGGTTCCCACCGTCGCCGTTCGAGCCGTTCGAGCCGTTCGACGAGGGGGCGGGCGCCACCGCGCTGGCCGAAGCGCTCACCGATGGCTCATCCGACGGCGTGTCAGCCGGCCCGCCCGAAGGCTTCTGGGACGGCGCCTGAGACGCCGTCGAGCTCGGTTCCACCGACGGCTTTCCGCTCGGCTTACCGCCCGGCGTCCCGCCCTCGCTCTTGCAGTCGGTCCAGAAGACCTTGTGCTTCGCCCGGCCGTGCTCGCCGTCGAAGTTCCAGATCAGCTTGTAGTGGCCGTCCGGCAACGTCAGGTCCCCGGTCCGGCCGTGCCCCGCACCGTCGAGGGCCAGCGAACCCTTGTCCGCCGCGACGCCCTTGCTGCCGGTCGGCGGCATCTCGACGATCGACCAGTCCACCTTCTGGCCGCCGTCGAATCCGAAAGCGTCGAGATAGAAGGTGCAGACGTGTGGCTCGTTCTTGTGAAGCTCTTCGCCGGTCTTGGCGTCGTGAATCTTCACGGTCCCGTTGTCACCGGGAGGCGTCGCGTATGCCGCCGGGCCGAGCAGCAGCGACGCGGCCGTCGCCGCCGTCACCAGAGACGCCGAGGTGAGGATGCGCATGGATCACCAACTTCAGGAGTACCTATGGACCGTGGGAGGCGGCGGCTCAGTTTCGAGTGCCTCCCCGGGCCGGTCAAACCCCTCCGCGCCCCATCGGTACGCGTTGCTGCGCAAATACCCCAATGGTCGTGCGTAACGATTCAGCCAGTGCGACGGTTCGTCACCACCCCGGGTACGCCGAAGGGGCGCCTCCCCCTGGGAGGCACCCCTTCGCACTGCGTCACGCTGATCTGCGAGCGGTGGGTGTGGGATTTGAACCCACGGTGACTCTCGCCACGACGGTTTTCAAGACCGTTCCCTTAGGCCGCTCGGGCAACCCACCCTGCCGCGTCCCGGTCCGGGACGCGGCGGTGACAGCCTAGCGTGTCAGCTGTCGCCCTTGCGCTGGCCCAGGGTGACCTCGACCGTGTGCTCCTTGCCGTCGCGCTTGTAGGTGAGCTGGACCTTGTCGCCCGGCTTGTGCGTCCAGATCGCGCTGATCAGGGTCGGGCCGCTGTCGATCACCGTGTTGTCGAGCTTGGTGATGACGTCACCGGCCTTGAGGCCCGCCTTGGCCGCCGGGCCGTTGGGGGTGACCGGGTCCGAGCCGCCGTTGGCGCCTTGGTCGGAGATCTTCGCGCCGTTGCCCTGGTCGTCCATGGACACGGTGGCGCCGATCACCGGGTAGACCGGCTCGCCGGTCTTGATGAGCTGCTCGGCGACCGTCTTCGCCTGATCGATCGGGATGGCAAAGCCCAGGCCGATCGAACCCGCCTGCGCATCGCCGAGGCCGCCGCTGCTCGCCGACTGGATGGCGGAGTTGATGCCGATGACCGCGCCGCGGGCGTCGAGCAGCGGGCCGCCGGAGTTGCCGGGGTTGATCGAGGCGTCGGTCTGCAGGGCGCTCATGTAGGAGGCCTTGCTGCCCGAACCGTCGCCCGATGCGACCGGGCGGTTCTTCGCGCTGATGATGCCGGTCGTCACCGTGTTGGACAGTCCGAAGGGAGCGCCGATCGCGATGGTCGAGTCGCCGACGGCCACCTGATCGGAGTCACCGAGGGACAGCGGCTTGAGCCCGGACGGCGCGTTCTTCAGCTTGATCACGGCCACGTCGTAGCCCTGGGCCCTGCCGACCACCTCGGCGTCGTACTTCTTGCCGTTGGAGAACGTCGCCGTCAGCGAACCGCCGTCGGCCGCGTCTGCCACGACGTGGTTGTTGGTGAGGATGTGGCCCTGGGTGTCGTAGATGAAGCCGGTGCCCGTGCCGCCCTGGCCGTTGCCGCTTTTCGCCTCGATGGTGACCACGCTGGGCAGCGCCTTGGCGGCGACCCCGGCGACGGTGTCGGGCGAGCGCTTGACCTCCTGGCCGTTGCCCGGCGCGGAAACGGTCGTCGAGCCCGTCGCGTTGTCGCTGTTCTTCTCGGCGACGTATCCGACGCCGCCCCCGATGCCGCCCGCGACCAGCGCGGCCACGATCACCGCGGCGACCAGGCCGCCCGCCCGCCTTTTGCCGGAGGGCGGCGGGGGAGGCGGCGGCGCACCCCAGACCGGGCCGCCCCCTCCGCCGCCCCCGTAACCGGGGTGCGACGGCGGCGGCCATCCGGCGCCGCCGGCCTGAGCCGCTGCGGGCTCGCCCGGGGGCACGGACGGGAGCTGTGCCGTGTTGTCGGAGGCACGGTCCTCGGGCGCGGAAGCGGGCATGCCCTCAGGCGCGGCAACCGGCACGGGAGGTGCGGACGGGGCAGGTGGTGCGGGTCGTGCGGGCTCGGCCGCGGCGCCCTCGGTGCCCTCGTTCTCGGTGCTCACAGCTCTTTCTCCTCGGTTCCACGTCGTCTTCGGTAAGGGTCCCGCTGTGCGAGTGTCTGGCTGCACGTCCTGCGCGCAAGTGTCGTGCAAGTTTCTGTGGACAGCTTTTCCCACAGCACGTCGGGGCACTGTAAGCGGGAGCTGTGCGCCGGCCCCTCATTCTTACGTCGGACGCATATTCCGGACGAAGGGGACGCACCTTCAGGCACTCGCGTCCTGCGCCTACCCATTCACGATGGCACCATGACGCGGTGACCCATGTACGACAGCACAGCATTCAGGTCGTCGCCCACCGGGGAGCGTCCGAGGACGCCCCCGAGCACACCCTGGCCGCCTATATGCGGGCCATCGACGACGGCGCGGACGCCCTGGAATGCGACGTGCGGCTCACCGCCGACGGCCATCTCGTCTGTGTGCACGACCGCCGCGTCAACCGTACGTCCGACGGCCGCGGTGCGGTGTCCGCGCTGGAGCTGTCCGCTCTGACCGCCCTGGATTTCGGATCCTGGCGGGAGTGGACCGACACCGATGAGTCCCCGGACTGGGACCGGGAGAGAACCTCGGTACTCACCCTGGAGCGGCTCCTGGAACTCGTCACGGATTCCGGGCGGCGGGTGGAGCTGGCGATCGAGACGAAACATCCGACGCGTTGGGCCGGGCAGGTGGAGGAGCGGCTTCTGACCATGCTGGCCCGTTTCGGTCTGGACCGGCCGTCGGCCGGCGAGCCCTCCCCCGTACGGATCATGAGCTTCTCGGCCCGCTCGCTGCACCGGGTCGCGGCGGCCGCCGCCACCGTCCCCACCGTCTACCTGATGCAGTTCCTCTCACCGCGCCTGCGCGAGGGGCGGCTGCCCGCGGGTGCCGGTATCGCGGGACCCGGTATGCGGATCATCCGCAGCCACCCCGATTACGTGGAGCGGTGGCACCGGGCGGGACACCAGGTGCACGTGTGGACGGTGAACGATCCGGCCGATGTCGAACTCTGCGCGGAACTGGGCGTAGAGGCAATCATTACCAACCGCCCGAAACAGGTCTTGTCCCAACTGGGCCGCCTTTAGAACGACCACCCCACCCCTCGTCACAGGGAGTGCTCCGGCGCATTCGGTACGTGGTTGATCGTTACGAGTGCGTCACCGGCCCGCCCGTGGCCGGTTTCCGGCCCAGTTCAATGGGGCATTCACTCGATGGCGTGGGGCAAAGGAGGTCTCGGGGGTGGCGTTGGTGGTGGCACAGGAAGTGCCCACGTCGTCGAGCATGGCCGTACCCCACGGCCCTGCGGGCGTGGGCGAAGCTCGACACCGGATGCGTGATCAGTTGCGCAGGAGCGGTGTATCCGAAACGGTCGTCGACGACGCTGTACTGATCCTTTCCGAACTGCTCAGCAACGCCTGCCGCCACGGTCGGCCGCTGGGCCCCTCGGAGGCCGGCGACGGCGATGTCCGCGCCGCCTGGCGGGTGGACAAGGCAGGCCGGCTGACCGTGGAGGTGACCGACGGCGGCGGGCCCACCCGGCCGGTTCCGGCCACTCCGTCGGTCACCGCGCGCGGCGGCCGGGGCCTGCACATCATCAGTGCGCTGGCACAGGAGTGGGGCGTACGGGACGACGCCTCCGGAGAGGTCACCGTCTGGGTCCTCGTGACGGGGCGCAGGCGCGCGGACTTCGCCGCACAGATGGCCGGACGCGGTCCGGAATTCGGGGACTTCAGCGACGTCTTCGACGAGGTCGATCAGTAGCTCAGCCGGGCCCACCCCGGTGACGGCCGGGCGGCACCCGGCCCGGAGCCGGGCACGACCGGCCGGAGATCCCATAGGCTCGCGCCGACACAGCATCAGCGCAGTCGGGAGAGAGCCGCACCATGGCGAAGAAGCGTCCCCAGACGAAGGCCCCGCAGGCCACCGGCGGAGAAGTTCCGGTGGTAGGGGCACGTGAACCCTGTCCGTGTGGCTCCGGCCGCCGTTACAAGGCCTGCCACGGACGGGCCGCGGCGCATGCCGTGACCGAGCTGATCCAGCGGCCGTTCGAGGGACTGACCGGCGAGGGCGACTGGGTCGCCCTGCGCGAGCTGGTGCCGGCGGCGACGGTCGAGCTGACCCTGAAGGGCGGGCTGCCCGAAGGCGTGCCGTCCGTGAAGCTGGCGACCGTGCTGCCGATGGCGTGGCCCGCGCTGCGCCGCGACGACGGCTCCGTGCTGCTGGGTCTGCAGAACGACACGCCGTCCGGCGACCTGAGCCGGGATCTGGCCGACACGCTGCAGCGGGCGCTGACGGCCGTGCCCGGCACCCCGGTCACCGCGCAGAAGGCAGCCGCGGACGGCCCGCGACTGCAGGATCTGCTGGATCCCGGTGCGGCCTTCGAACCGGTCGTGCACCCCGGCTTCGAATTCTGGGTACCGGACTCGAAGAACGCCACACCCGAGGTCACCGCTTCCCTGGAGCGGGCGAACGACGCCGCCATCCCCACCGTGAAGCTCGCCTCGGCCGACGCGGCCTACTGGTGCGAGACTCCGGAGAAGAACCACCTGCGCTGGGTCATGCCGCACCCCGAGGAGCAACTGCTGGACGCCCTCGCCCGACTGCAGGCGGCGGGTTCCTCCTCGCTCGGTGTCGGCACCCGGCTGGTCGGTTCCTTCCGGGCGCACGGGCTGACCGTGCCGGTGTGGGACCTGCCGAGTGCCATGGGCGCCGCGGAGTGCGAGAAGCCGGCGGCCGAGTTCGCCGAACGGCTGGCCACGGCGCTCGCTGATGACTCCCCGCTCACCCCTGAGGAGCGCCGGGCGCGTGGTGGCCTCACCAATCGTCAGGTGACGCTCAGCTGAGAGTGACGGCGCAGGTGGGGAGGTAGGTGAATCCGGTCACAACCCCCTGCGGCCGCAGGAAAATCGCTGTCCGAATACGTGAGATCGAATTTGCGAACCGCCGATCTCTTGTTACCGTTCTAGAAGCCCGGTCGTTGGTGCATCCCCCGTCGCCAACGGCCGGGCCTTTCTTTGCCCCGGCCCGTCAATGGCCCTTCAGCACCGGCGAGTTGCTTCCGGAACGGAGCAGCAGCGGGCCGTCCCCGCCGTCGACCGCCCGCGCGAACTCCGCCACCGCCGTGTACCGGGCCGGCTTTCCGCGTACCGCATCGCGCGGGGTCTCGCAGGTCCCCGGCTCGTCCTCCGTACCGATCACGCAGTGCATTTCCAGGGTTCGGCCGCCGGGCGCGAGGAGAACCAATACGGAATCCAGTTGCGCGCCGGTCTCATTGCGGTAATAGGTGCGCGCCCAGGTTGCTCCCGGGAGGCCGGCTTCGTTCCGTGCGGTCAGCACGCAGGTCTGCGCCTCGATCCCGTCCGGTGACGTCACCTCGGGCCCGCACACTGCCGCGGTGTGCGGGAGTGCGCCGGAAGCCGCCGCGGAGGTACGTGTTCCGGACACAACCGCGGACCGCTCCCGGGTGCCCGCCCCATCGGCGCCGGACGAGACGGACTCTCCGGACGGGGCGGGGCGGGCGAAGAGACCGGTGGCCGGGCCGGCGGCGGCTGCCGCCGGGAGCATGACGACGAGGACCACCATGGCGGCGAGTCCGGTCGTGCGAAGGTTCATGACGCGGTCCACCTGTCGGCTGCTCCGAACGATGGGGCGAAGATATCCGCCGAAAGCGGGCGCGCGGTCGACCGCGCGCCCGATTCCCGCAGAACAGCCGCGGGCTCAACCCGTACGAGTGAGCCGGCCGTGCCGCATCCCGTCAGTAGGCGAGTCTGCTGCCACCGCCGGGAGCCCCGGTGCTCGCCTCGACCAGCGCGTCCACCACCGCTCCGACATCCGGCAGCCAGGGCGCGGCCGCACCGGTTGCGGAGCCCTGAGCTGCCGAACTGGACCGGGAGCTCGGGCCGGGGCCCCGCTCCCACCAGACCGGGCCGCTGCCGGTCTCGGAGGGCGGCAGCGCCAGATAGCCGCCGTCGCCGTGGAAACGCAGCGAGCTCGGCACCCAGTCCTTGGCGTGCAGCATTTCGCCGAGCCGCTCCAGGGAGTACGGGGCCACCAGCAGCGACCAGCGGGTGGGGGTGGCCACGACCGGGCCGAGCCGTACGTCCATCTGGTCGAGAGCCACCAGGGCGCGGGCACCCGCGACGGCGGGAAGACTGACCGCGCAGGGCGCCCGGCCGCCGGTGGCCATGATCAGCGGCGCGCCGGGGCGGTTGGTCCACCACCAGCGCACCATCCGCTCATCGGTGGTCGCCGCGAGCAGTTCGGGGTCGAAGGGATGTGCGCCGGGTACGACGCAGTCGGGATTGGGGCAGCCGCAGCCCCTGGCACCGGGGGCGGTGTGCCCCACGCCGGGGAGTACCGGCCATTGCCAGCTCGTGGCGCAGGTCAGCGCCGCTTCCAGCTGGGCGTGCCTCCCACTGCGCCGGAACCGGAGCCCGCGTCGCCTTCCGGGGATCTCGCGCATGAGCGCTCGTTCCTTTCCGTTGAGGCCGGGGTCCACATCGCGCCATGCGTGCGACACATCACTGTGCGTACGCGCACTCTGGGCCTGCGGTGTGGATCACCAGCAGAGCGGAGCCTGGTCCGAGTTCATTTGCTCGAGCAGGGCGAGGGGTGGCGCGACTGGCGCGTACTCGCCCCGTGCTGTCCGTGCTGTTCCACCGTGCGAATCCACTGTCGTGCGAATCCACTGTGCGAACCCCGCCGTGCGGGGTGTGGCGCGACCTTCAGCGGTGAGGACGCTCAGGTCTGCCGCCAGGTTCCGGGGCTGCATCAACTGCCCTGGCCATCATCGACTACGTACCCACCGCACTCGCTATGACGCTCTGCCGAACGACTTCAGTCGACATCAAATAGCTGCACGGGGGGACATTTTCCAGCCAAGTTGGTTGTCTAATGGTGCCCACACAACTATCGCATGGACACCAGGAACCCCGCCAGGACAATGCTGGACATCCCCTTACTTCTGCGTGTACATGTGGATCTATGGGTAGCCGCGCAACACGGCTTGGGGGTTTGCGATGCTATTGAGCGAGACGCACCGGTCAGAAAGTCGGCTGCCATGAGCGCACCTCACCTGCCGAAAGTGGCTGGAATCGATTCTGCTGTGCCGGCCCCCGCGCACAATGCGGCGCCTTCCACTGCCACCCCCGCCCCGGTCGGTGCCCCGGTTGCCATGATTCAGGACCGGCTGGCCGGCTGGGTCTTCGACCTCACGACCCTCCATGAACTCACCGAACGACTGGCCGCCACCTCAGCGCTGGACGAGGCGCTGCAGGAGCTGCTACGAGCCGGCGCCGCGCTCGTGGGCGCCGGCCGCGGCCTGGTGATACTGGAACCGGCGGACACCACCGGCCCCGAAGACCCGGCCGGCAAGCACGGCCCCACGGCCACGGTCGGGCTCGGACTGGCCCACGCCGAACTGGGCCACCTGGAAACCGTGCCGCGCAGCGCCACCTCGTACGGCCGGATGCTGAACGGTGAGGCCGCGGGCACCACGACTCCCGAGGGCATCAGCGAGGGCGTCGCCACCCCCGACCTGCTCGCCGACAAGAAACTCGATCCCCGCCACCACGAGGTCGCCGCCCGCCTCGGCTACGCGGCCAGTTATGCCATCCCCCTGGCCACCGCCGCCGGGCTGCTCGGCGCGGCCGTCTGGTTCTACGACGAGCCGGCCGCGCCCGTGGACCGCCAGCGCCGTCTCATCGGGCTCTACGCGCGCTATGCCGGCGAACATCTCGCCCGGCTCGTCGAACTGCACCGGGCCCGCGCCCGGATGGCGGCCATCGCCGAGGAGCTGCTGCCGAGCCGGCTGCCCCGGGTGCCCGGCGTCCAGCTCGCCGCCTGCCACCGCACCGGCACCTCCGGCGGTGGCGACTGGTACGACGCCCTTCCGCTGCCCGAGGGAGCGCTCGGCCTGGCGGTCGGTTCGGTCACCGGCTCGGGCCCGGGCGCGATGGCCGCGATGGGCCGGCTGCGGGCCGGTCTGCGCGCCTACGCCGTGATGGAGGGCGAGGATCCGGTCGCCGTGCTCTCCGATCTGGAGCTCCTGCTCCGGCTGACCGAACCGGCCCGCTCGGCGACCGCGCTCTTCGCCTACTGCGAGCCCGCCCAGCGCAAGATCGTGCTGGCCGGTGCCGGCCACACCCCACCGCTGATCATCGGTGAGCGCCGCACCGAATTCGTCGAGACCTCACTGTCGGCGCCGCTGGGCATGCTCGCCTGCTGGGAGGCGCCGAGTGTGGAATTCTCCGCCGACCCCGGAGAAACGGTGCTGCTGTGCACCGACGGACTGCTGCGCCGCACGGGCGACCCCATGGACCGGGCCTTCGCGCGGCTCCACGCGGCCGCTGTCGATGTGCCGCGGGCGCTGCGCGACGACCCGGCGGCCATCGCCGAGCACGTACTGCGGAGCATGCTGCCGGCCGGCCTCGACGGCACGGAGGACCCGGAGGACGTGGTGATCCTCGCGGCTCGCTTCGGTTAGGTCCTGCCCGGCAGAGATCGGCCGGGCAGGACCTAGCGCTCCTGACCCGGGCCGCGCCGCGGTAAGAGGCCTTTCGGCCCTGGGCCCCCTTCCGTACAGACGTACGATGAAGACGGTCCAGCGTCGTATCACGGCCCGTGCCGCACCAAGGCCTGTGTCGTACCAAGGAGAGAACGTGTCAGAGGAGCTCACCCCGGAGAACCCGGCGACCCCGGAGAACCCCGAAGAGACAGAGCCCATCAAGCAGCGGAAGAACGGCCTGTACCCGGGCGTCTCCGACGAGCTCGCCGCGAACATGAAGTCCGGCTGGGCCGACACCGAACTGCACGACCTGCGGCCGATCCCGCAGGCGGACCGCACCGCCGAGCGGCGCGCCGCACTCTCCGCGCGTTTCCCCGGCGAGCGTCTGGTGATCCCCGCCGGCCGGCTCAAGACCCGCTCCAATGACACCGAATACGCCTTCCGGGCCTCCACCGAATACGCCTACCTGACCGGCGACCAGACGCAGGACGGTGTCCTCGTCCTGGAGCCGACCGACGACGGACACCTGGCGACGATCTATCTGCTGCCGCGCTCCGACCGGGAGAACGGCGAGTTCTGGCTGGACGGCCAGGGCGAGCTGTGGGTCGGCCGCAGGCACTCCCTCACCGAGGCCGGGCAACTCCTCGGCATCCCGGCGAAGGACGTCCGCGAGCTGCCCGCCGCCCTCACCGGGGCCACCGGACCGGTCCGCAACGTGCGGGGCCACGACGCCGTCATCGAAGCCGCGCTGACCGACAAGGTCACCGCGGAACGCGACGAGGAACTCCGCGTACACCTGTCCGAGGCCCGCGCGGTCAAGGACGACTTCGAGATCGGCGAACTGCAGAAGGCCGTCGACTCCACCGTCCGCGGCTTCACGGACGTCGTGAAGATCCTCGACAAGGCCGAAGCCACCTCCGAGCGCTACATCGAGGGCACCTTCTTCCTGCGCGCCCGCGTCGAGGGCAACGACATCGGCTACGGCTCCATCTGCGCCGCGGGCCCGCACGCCACCACCCTGCACTGGGTGCGCAACGACGGCGACGTCCGCCCCGGCGAGCTGCTGCTGCTCGACGCGGGCGTGGAGACCCACACCCTCTACACCGCCGACGTCACCCGCACGCTTCCCATCGACGGACACTTCAGCGACCTGCAGCGCAAGATCTACGACGCGGTCTACGAAGCCCAGGAAGCCGGTATCGCCGCGGTCAAGCCGGGCGCCGCCTACCGCGACTTCCACGACGCGGCGCAGCGGGTGCTCGCCGAGAGGCTCGTCGAGTGGGGCCTGGTCGAGGGGCCCGTGGAGCGGGTGCTGGAACTCGGCCTGCAGCGCCGCTGGACCCTGCACGGCACCGGCCACATGCTGGGCCTCGACGTCCACGACTGCGCGGCGGCCCGCACCGAGGCCTACGTCAACGGCACCCTCGAACCGGGCATGTGCCTGACGGTCGAGCCGGGGCTGTACTTCCAGGCCGACGACCTCACGGTGCCCGCGGAGTACCGCGGCATCGGTGTCCGTATCGAGGACGACATCGTCGTCACCGAGGACGGCAACCGGAACCTCTCGGCGGCGCTGCCCCGCCGGTCCGACGAGATCGAGGCCTGGATGGCTGCGGTCAAGCAGGCCTGAGCACCGGCAAACCCGCCACGGGGACGCGCTGCTCAGCCCGCGCCGAGCAGCGCGTCCTCGCGCCACTTCAGGACCTTGTCGAAGCGCACCATCGCGCCCCGGCCGGGCCGGTTGCGGAAATCGACATGGTCGGCGAGCTCCTCGATCAGCCCGAGTCCCCGGCCGTTCTCTGCCGAGGCCGAAGCCGAGGGCTGCCTGCGGATCTGTTGCGCGGCGGCGCGGCGCCCCCGCCGTACCGGAAAACCCGGCCCGGAGTCGGTGACCTCGATACGGCATCGCTCGCCGTCCAGAAACGCGGTCACCCGGAAACCCTTGGCCGCCGACCCGGGGGCGGTGCCCGGCTCCTCGTATCCCCCGTGCTCCACCGCGTTCGCACAGGCCTCGCTGAGCGCGACCGACAGATCGAAAGAGATCTCCGGGTCGACGCCCGCGGTCTCCATCGCGCCGAGCAGAAGACGACGTGCGAGGGGAACGCTCGCGGCTTCGCGCCGCAAATGAAGAGACCACCAGATGCTCATGGACCAGCCTCCTGGCTGCGGCTCGACATACGGATACCTATTGCCGCAAGACCGGCGTTGTAAGCGCCCAGTTGATGTGATAGCGCTCATTCGGCGGACGCGGGCGGCTCGGGCGCCGGTATATGGCCGGTAGAGCCGGTGGAGGGTGCGGACCCGTGAACCCGCCGGATGTCCGAAACGCGTGGGACGGAAGGTGACCTTTCGGACCTGCCGTATGGAGGCCATCGGACCGGTGCGATGATGGCCCGGCCATGTTTACCTCTGCCGTACGCGCAGCAGCCGGTCCACGGCTACTGAGGACCGCGGTGTTCACCGCGGTCTGCGTCGTGCTGGCCGGAGTGGGACATGCGCTGGCCTCCGGAGCCCCGGTGCCCTGGTGGTCGCTGACGCTGGGATTCTTCGGGCTTTTCGTGCTGGCCGCACCCCTGGCCGGACGCCGGCGCTCCCTGCCGACCATCGCCGCCGCGCTGACCGTCGGACAGCTCGGCCTGCACACCCTTTTCGGGCTCAGCCAGCAGAGTTCGGCGGCCATGGGCGCGATGGGGTCCATGGGGTCGATGAGCGGCATGAACCTCCTCGGGCCATCCGCGGCCGCCGGGCACCCGGCCGCCGACCGGTCCGCGCTGCTGGCACTCGCCGGAAAGCTCGTCTGCGGCGCCGGCAGCGCCCCGCTCAGCCTGGCCCGGGCCCACCACATCGTCACCGCGGCCGGCCTTGATCCCTCGGCGGCCTCCGCGGCCACACCGCACCGGATAGCCGCGGCTCCGACCTGCACCGTGATGCTGCCCACACTGTCCATGGTGCTCGGTCATCTGCTCGCCGCGCTGATCACCGGTTGGCTGCTGCGCCGCGGAGAAACCGCCCTCCTCCGGCTGAGCCGACTGTCGCAGGGCGTTGCCGAGGGCGCACTGGTCAGGAGTCTGCGCGCCGCGCTCGCGCTGGTGCGCGCCCTGCGCGCGGGGCTTCCCGGCGCGCCCGCCCGGCAGCCGCGCGCCGGGTACACACCACTTTCCGCCCCCCGCTCCAGCGTCGGCCGGGCACTTCAGCACACGGTGATCAGACGCGGGCCGCCGCCCGTATACGTACTCGCAGCCTGACACGGCGCCGCCCGCGCGTTCACGGAGCGGTGTCGTGCTGCCCGTGCGCACCGGTGCGCGGGCTGCCACCCTTCTCTATCGCACCGTGGAGTGTGTTCCGTATGAGCATCACCCGTCGTATCGCCGTGGTCGGCGGTGTCGCCGCCACTACCGTCCTGCTGGTATCGGGTACCGCCTTCGCGCATGTCACCGTCCAGCCGGAGGGCGCGGCCGCCAAGGGCGGATACGCCGTCATCGACTTCAAGGTCCCCAACGAGCGCGACAACGCATCGACGACCGAGGTCGAGGTCCACTTCCCCACCGACCACCCGCTCGCCTCGGTTTCGGTGCAGCCCGTCCCCGGCTGGCACGCCGAGGTCACCACGTCCAAGCTCGCCAAGCCGCTGACCATCCACGGCAAGAAGATCGACAAGGCGGTCTCCAAGGTCACCTGGACCGGCGGGAAGATCAAACCGGGTGAGTTCGAGCAGTTCCCGCTCTCCGTCGGCCAGCTGCCCACCGACACCGACCAGTTGACCTTCAAGGCACTGCAGACCTACTCCAACAAGGAGGTCGTGCGGTGGATCGAGGAGCAGAAGCCCGGCGCCGAAGAGCCCGAGAACCCGGCGCCGGTACTCAAACTGACCGCGGCGGCCGACACGGGCGGCAGCACCAGTGCTGCCTCGGACACGGCCTCGTCGGGCAAGTCGGCCGGTGACAGGAGCAGCACGCCGGACACCGCGTCGTCCGCTGACGGCACGAGTGACAACACCGCCCGTGTTCTCGGCATCATCGGCATCGTGATCGGCGTGGCGGGGGTGGCCTTCGGGTTGCTCGCCGGTCGTCGTCGCGCCGTCTGACCGCCGCGCACCACCCCCACCCACAGCAACTGGGACGTTCCTCCATGCACAGCACGCACAAGCACAGCACCCATAAGCACAGCACGCGCAAGAAGGCCCTGCTGGCCGCCGCCCTCGCGGTGGCGGCGGCCTGTTCTCTCACCGCTTGCGGCGCTGACGACAGCGGCAGCTCGGGCAAGAGCCCCGTCGCCGACGTCTCGGCCTCTGCCAAGACGCAGGCCGCGACGGTGCTCGACACGCCGTTCACCAAGCCAGACTTCGTACTGACCGACACCCACGGCAAGAAGTTCGACTTCCGCGAGCGGACCAAGGGCAAGCCGACGCTGATCTACTTCGGCTACACGCACTGCCCGGACATCTGCCCGCTGACCATGGGCAACATCGCCATCGCCAAGAAGGCACTGCCCAAGGCGGAGCAGGACAAGCTCCAGGTCGTCTTCGTCACCACCGACCCGGGCCGTGACACCCCGTCCGAACTCGGCAAGTGGCTGAAGGCCCAGGACCCGTCCTTCATCGGCCTCACCGGCGACTTCAAGACCATCCAGGCCGGCGCCCGGTCGATCGGCATCGGGATCTCCCCGACGGAGAAGGAGAAGGACGGCACGATCGTCTCGATGCACGGAGCCCAGGTCATCGCCTTCTCTCCGAAGACGAACAAGGGCTACCTGCTGTACGGCGAGGACACCAGCGTGCAGAACTACACCAAGGACCTCCCCAAGATCATCAAGGGGGAGACTCCGTGATACACCGCTCCGCGGCCCTCACCTGTGCCATGGCCGCCACCGCGGCCCTGGCCCTGGCCGGGTGCTCGTCGTCCAGCGGTTCCGCATCTGCCTCCGCCTCCGCCGACGGCAAGCCCGAGCTGAAGGTCACCGAGTCCTTCATGCCCGAACCCGTCCGCGGCAGCGGCATGGCGGCCGGATTCGTCACCGTGGCCAACAGCGGATCCACCGCGGACCGGCTCACCTCCGTCACCAGCGGCCTCTCCGACAACATCACCCTGCACACCACCAAGAACCAGCAGATGCGGGAGGTCACCTCGCTCCCGGTCCCCGCCCATGGCGAACTGGACCTGGAACGCGGGGGAAACCACCTCATGTTCATGGGCCTCAAGAAGCAGCCCGAGCCCGGCGAGAAAGTAGCTGTCCAGCTGCACTTCGAGAAGGGCGGCACGCTGAAGGCCGAACTTCCCGTCAAGGAGCCCACCTACAACCCGAAGCACGGATAAGGACTGACATCCATGAAGGTGATCACCGCCCCACCCCGCTTCGGTCTCCCGCTCGCACGTCTGCTGCTCGTCGCGGTGGCACTCCTCGGCGCACTGTTCGCCGCGGCCGCCCCCGCATCCGCGCACGCGGCGCTGCTCGGCAGCAACCCGAGTGACGGGGCGGTGGTCGCGCAGGCCCCCGACGACGTCGCCCTCACCTTCTCCGAACAGGTCGCCATGGACGACAAGTCCATCCGCGTCCTCGACCCGCACGGCAAACGCGCCGACACCGCCCAACTCCGCGACCTGTCCAAGGGCGGCGCCGTCACCTACGGCGTCGATCTGCGCCCCGGCCTCGCCAACGGCACGTACACCGTCGCCTGGCAGGCCATCTCCGCCGACAGCCACCCGGTGTCCGGCGCCTTCACCTTCTCCATCGGCGCCCCGTCCAGGACCAGCGTCTCCCCCACCGGGGAGAACGTCGGCGGCGGACTCGTCGGCGTCCTCTACGGGACCGCGCGGTACGCCGCCTATGCCGGATTCATCGTGCTCGTCGGCGGCGCCGCCTTCATCCTCGCCTGCTGGCAGCGCGGCGCGAGCGAACAACCGCTGCAGAAGCTCGTCGTCCGCGGCTGGCTCACGCTGACCGCGGCCACCCTGGTGCTCCTGCTGCTCAGGGCCCCGTACACCGGATCGGGCCACCTCTCCGACGCCCTCGATCTGAGCGCTCTCAAGGCGGTCCTGCAGACCAAGGCGGGCGCCTCACTCGTCTCCAGGCTGCTGCTGCTGGGCGCCGCCGCTCTCTTCGTCGCCGTCCTCTTCGGGGCGTACGCCAAACGGGACGCGCCCCCCGACGCGGAGCCGGAAGCAGCGGAGGCAGCGGCGAAGGAGAAGAAGGACCTCACCTTCGGACTCGCCGTCGGCGGCGCGGTGGTCGCCGCCGGCATCGCAGCCACCTGGGCCCTCACCGAGCACGCCTCGGTCGGCATCCAGCCCGGCATCGCGATGCCCGTCGACATCGTTCACCTGCTCGCCGTCGCCGGCTGGCTCGGCGGACTCACCGCTCTGCTGGTCGCGCTCTTCCGGTCACCGGCCATCGAACGCGCCGCCGTGCAGCGTTTCTCCCGGATCGCCTTCGGCGCCGTCTGCACGCTGGCCGCGACAGGCCTCTACCAGGCCTGGCGGCAGGTCGGATCCTGGTCGGCGCTGCTCACCACCGATTACGGCCGACTGCTCCTGGTGAAGGTCGGCCTGGTCGCGGTGGCCCTGTGCATCGCCTTCTTCTCCCGGCGCTGGACCGCGCAGTTGTCGGAGACCTCCCTGGTGCAGGACGTCACCGCGGACGACACCGACCGGGCGGGCAGCGACGAACCGGTGACCGTACCGCCCGATCCGCGGCGCGCCGCCCAGCTCGCCCGCCAGCGGGCCGCCAGGTCTGCCGTCCGGGAGAAGCGGATCCGCAACGCCGATCCGCACCGCACCGGGCTGCGCAAGTCGGTGTTCGCCGAGGCGGGAGTGGCCGTGGTGCTGCTCGCCGTGACCACCGTCCTCACCACCACGGAACCCGCCAGGACCGAGGAGGAGGCGGGCCGCGCCACATCGGCGGCGGCCACCGTGCCGTCGGGCCCGGTGAACATCTCCCTGCCCTTCGACACCGGCGGCTCCAAGGGCAAGGGCACCGTCGCCCTGGAACTCAGTCCTGGCCGCAGCGGCAGCAACGACCTGCATCTGTATGTGAACAACGCCTCGGGCAAGCCCTACGACATCCCGGAGGTCAAAATCGCGCTGACCCTCGAGGCCAAGAAGATCGGGCCGCTGCCCGTCGTCCCCGACCACCTCTTCACCGGGCACTGGGGAGCGACCGGCATCCAGATCCCGATGGCGGGCAACTGGGACATCGCCGTCACCGTGCGCACCTCCGACATCGACGAGACCACCGTGAACAAGACTGTGAAGATCGGCTGACCAGCATGAACGACATCTCCAGGAGGCGACTGCTCTCCACCGCCGGCGCTGTGGGCGCGGGCGGCCTGGTGGTGGGCGCCGCGGGCGGCGCCGCCGCACACGCCGCCACCGAAGCGGACCCCGCCGCCCTGACCACGGTCGGCTCGACCGAGGTCGCCTTCCGCTCCACCGGGGGCTCCCGCCGCACCACCCCCCAGGCAGGCATCACCACACCGTTGCAGTCCACCGGGTACCTGATCGCCTTCGACCTGGCGGCCGGTGCCGGACGCGGCGGGGCCGCCGCGCTGCTGCGGCGCTGGTCGGCGAGCGCGCAGAAGATGATGGCGGGCGAACCGGCCGACCACGACACCGACATCGCACTCGACGCCGGTCCCTCGTCCCTCACCGTCACCTTCGGCTTCGGACGGACCTTCTTCGACCGCACCGGCCTGGCTGCGCAGCGTCCCTCCCAGCTCGATCCGCTGCCGGACTTCTCGTCCGACCATCTGGACCCCCGGAGGAGCAACGGCGACCTCTGGCTGCAGATCGGGGCGAACGATCCGCTGGTCGCCTTCCACGCGCTGCGCGCCCTGCAGAACGACGCCGGCTCCACGGCGCGGGTGCGCTGGCAGATGACCGGCTTCAACCGCACGCCCGGTGCGACAGCGGCGCCGAAGACCGTACGCAACCTGATGGGCCAGATCGACGGAACGGGCAATCCCCGACCCTCCGACGACGACTTCGAACGGCGGATCTTCGTCCCGGCGGACGGCGGCGAGGGCACTTCCGCACAGCCGAAGTGGATGGCCGGCGGCTCGTACGCGATCGTCCGGCGGATCCGGATGCTCCTGGACGACTGGGAGAAGCTGCCCCTCACCCATCAGGAGAAGATCATCGGGCGGCGCAAGAAGGACGGCGCCCCCCTGACCGGCGGCACCGAGACGACCGCCATGGACCTCGAGAAGTTCGGCCACGACGGCAAACTGGTGATCCCGGACAACGCCCACGCCCGGATCTCGGCCCCCGAACAGAACGGCGGAGCCGCGCTGCTGCGGCGCGGATTCTCGTATCACGACGGGATCGGCGCCGACGGGACGCCGGACGCCGGACTGCTCTTCGTCTGCTGGCAGGCGGACCCCCTGCGTGGCTTCGTGCCGGTGCAGCGGAAGCTGGACCGCGGCGACGCGCTGTCCCCTTTCCTGCGCCATGAGGCCAGCGGACTCTTCGCTGTACCCGGGGCGCCGGGGCCCGGCGAATACGTCGGACAGCGCCTGCTGGAAGGCGCCTGACCCCACCGGAAGGCGCATTAGGGTGACCGTATGTCAGCCACACGCTTCACCTACCTGGGCCCCGAAGGCACATTCACCGAGGCCGCGCTGCGTACCCTCCCCGAGGCCGCAACCCGTGAACTCGTCCCGATGGTGTCCGTACCGGCCGCACTGGATGCCGTACGGAACGGGGAGGCCGCGGCAGCGCTCGTCCCGATCGAGAACTCCGTGGAGGGCGGTGTCACCGCGACCCTCGACGAACTCGCCGGCGGCGAACCGCTGACCATCTACCGCGAGGTGCTGCTGCCCATCACCTTCGCACTGCTGGTACGGCCGGGGACCGAGCTCTCCGACGTGAAGACGGTGACCGGGCACCCGGTCGCCCAGCCGCAGGTCCGGAACTGGCTGCGCGCACACCTCCCCGGGGCCCTGTGGGAGTCGGCTGCCTCCAACGCGGACGGCGCACGCCTGGTCCAGGAGGGGCGCTACGACGCGGCCTTCGCCGGCGAGTTCGCGGCCGCGACCTACGGCCTCGTACCGCTGATCACCGAGATCCATGACGCGCAGAACGCCGAGACGCGCTTCGTACTGGTGGGACGGCCCGCGCGCCCGTCCGCACCTACCGGGGCGGACAAGACGTCAGTGGTGGTCTGGCAGCGCGACGACCATCCGGGGGCGCTGCTCGAGATCCTGCAGGAGTTCGCGGTGCGCGGCGTCAACCTGATGCTGCTGCAGTCACGTCCGACCGGCGAGGGCATCGGCAACTACTGCTTCGCCATCGACGCCGAGGGTCATATCGCCGACCGCCGGATGGGGGAGGCCTTGATGGGGCTGAAGCGGAGCTGCCCGCAGGTGCGGTTCCTGGGCTCGTATCCGCGTGCCGGAAGCGGGACGGCGGGCGGAGCAGAGAGTGGTCCGGCGAGAGGAGCAGCGGACGCATCGGTGCGACGGCCCGGAACGTCGGACGCGGAGTTCCAGGAGGCTTCGGACTGGCTGGCCCGCAGCCAGGACGGCCGGGTCTGAGCCGGTCGCTCGTCCCCCTGCGGGTTCCTGTCCAGCCGTTGAGTTATCCACAGGCATCGCTCCCTGCCTGGGGACAAGTCGACAGCGGGAGGGAATTGGGTCGACAAATCGGCTCAGCGACGACAGTTCCGGCCCGGGGCGACAGGTCTGGCGCCCCTCAATCGCGTTGATCAACTCTTTGAATCGGTCAATTCCCACCCGAATGAGTGCGCGAGTCAGGTTTGCCGGAGAATCCGTCCCTTTCATCCAGCCCGAAAAATGATCCACTTCTTCATCCACAGATCTTCCACACAGCCTGTGGATAACTTATCGCGTTAGCGGATTCCTGTGGATAACAGAACACAAGTCCCTGGAGGGCCGGGCGGGGGCCGCCCCGGCGCCTACCGCGGCGCCCGTCCGAGGCGGCTGCTGTTTGAGGGGGCATGCTCGCGATAATTCTGCCTGCATTGCCCCTATATAACGTCAATTGGGACAAAACGCCGGGCGAATGCATATCGAGTCGAGAGGCCGAAGCAGGCACCGGTAGCCTGGTGGGGTGATTGACCTTCGCCTGCTCCGTGAGGACCCCGACCGTGTTCGCGCCTCCCAGCGCGCCCGTGGAGAGGACGTCGCCCTCGTCGACGCCCTGCTCTCCGCCGACGAGCGGCGCAGGTCGTCCGGGACCCGCTTCGACGAACTCCGCTCCGAGCAGAAGTCGCTCGGCAAGCTGATCCCCAAGGCTTCCGGTGACGAGAAGACCGAGCTGCTGAAGAAGACCGGACAGCTCTCGGCCGCCGTCAAGGCAGCCGACGCCGAGCAGAACGAGGCGGAGGAGGAGACCAAGCGCCTGCTGCTCCAGCTGGGCAACCTGGTGCACCCCGACGTCCCGGTCGGCGGCGAGGAGGACTTCACCGTCCTGGAGACGCACGGCACGATCCGCGACTTCGGGGCCGAGGGCTTCAGCCCCAAGGACCACCTGGAGCTCGGCGAGGCGCTGAGCGCCATCGACATGGAACGCGGCGCGAAGGTCTCGGGCTCGCGTTTCTACTACTTGACCGGGATCGGCGCCCTGCTGGAACTCGCGCTGGTCAACGCGGCCATCGCGCAGGCCACCGAGGCCGGGTTCGTCCCGATGCTGACGCCGGCCCTGGTCCGTCCGCGCGCCATGGAAGGCACCGGATTCCTCGGCCAGGCCGCCGAGAACGTCTACCACTTGGAGAAGGACGACTACTACCTGGTCGGCACCTCCGAAGTACCGCTCGCCGCCTACCACATGGACGAGATCCTCGACGCGGACCAGCTGCCGCTGCGGTACGCCGGCTTCTCGCCGTGCTACCGCCGGGAGGCCGGCACGTACGGCAAGGACACCCGGGGCATCTTCCGGGTGCACCAGTTCGACAAGGTCGAGATGTTCTCGTACGTCCACCCCGAGGACGCGCAGGCCGAGCACCAGCGACTGCTCGAGTGGGAGAAGCAGTGGCTGACGGCTCTTGAGCTGCCGTTCCAGGTGATCGACGTGGCGACCGGCGATCTCGGGGCGTCCGCCTCGCGGAAGTTCGACTGCGAGGCGTGGATTCCCACCCAGGGCAAGTACCGCGAGCTGACTTCCGCCTCGAACTGTGACGGGTTCCAGGCCCGCCGCCTGTCGGTCCGGATGCGCGAGGGCAAGAAGGTCCAGCCGCTGGCGACGCTGAACGGCACGCTCTGTGCGGTGCCGCGCACCATCGTGGCGATCCTGGAGAACCACCAGCTCGCCGACGGCTCGGTGCGGGTCCCGCCGGTGCTGCGCCCCTACCTCGGCGGCAGGGAACTCCTGGAGCCCACGTCCAAGTGACCGTCCCCGCCCTCCCCTACCGGCTCGTCGCCACCGACCTCGACGGCACGCTGCTGCGCGGTGACGGATCGGTCTCGGAGCGCACGCGCGACGCGCTCGCCGCGGCCACCGCGGCGGGCGCCGCGCACATCGTCGTCACCGGGCGGGCCGTCCCCTGGACCCGGCACATCCTCGACGACCTGGGTTACCGGGGTCTCGCGGTCTGCGCGCAGGGTGCGCAGCTCTATCACGCGGGGGAACACCGGCTGCTCACATCGGTGACGCTGGACCGGCAGCTGGCGGCGCTCGCGCTCGCCAAGATCGAGGCCGAGGTCGGACCGCTCGCCCTGGCCGCGAGCCGCGATGGTCTGGAGGGCGAGGTCCTGGTGGGTGCGGGCTATGTCCAGGAGGGCCCGCTGCCCGTGCTGCCCTTCGACGACCGGGCCGAGCTCTGGTCCTCGCCGCTGAACAAGGTCTACATCCAGCACCCCGAGATGAGTGACGACGCACTGGCGCAGGTCGCACGGCAGGCCGTGGGCAATCTGGTGGACGTGGTGATGGCGGGCGCCGGTGTGGTGGAGATCCTGCCGCTGGGCCTGAGCAAGGCGACCGGCCTCTCGCTG
Source organism: Streptomyces sp. NPDC051322 (assembly GCF_040689485.1). Lineage (NCBI taxonomy): Bacteria > Bacillati > Actinomycetota > Actinomycetes > Kitasatosporales > Streptomycetaceae > Streptomyces > Streptomyces sp. NPDC051322. The sequence goes on from NZ_JBFBAK010000003.1 coordinate 164,920, forward strand.
GCGGCCCGCCGGCTGAAGCTCAGGGCCGCGGAAACGATCGCGTTCGGGGACATGCCGAACGACATCCCGATGTTCGGCTGGGCGGCGCACGGGGTGGCGATGGCCAACGCACACGACGAGCTCAAGTCCGTGGCCGACGAGGTGACCACGTCGAACGAGGACGACGGCATCGCGGTGGTACTGGAGCGGCTGCTGCGGGGCTGAGCCTTGCGCGCCCTCGGCGTGCGTGACTCATAGGACTATGCGGTCGTTGTTCCGGACGCGTGGAGGCAACTGGAGTATGCGGCGTCGAGTTGATGTGAAGTAGAGGAATGCCGGTTCCGGAGTAGACCGGGCCGGCCATGGAGCCAGTGGCGTAGATGAGCGGACCTCCATCCCTGAAGCCCGGGGAGAGGGCCGTCCGAGTCATGCACCACTGACCATGAACGGCAGGCACATCCATGCCATCCGAAATCGCCCTGCTCGAATCGCGCACACTGCGCGCGGACCATCTGAAACGCGTCGACGTCCTGGACAAGGTCAAGGCCCTCGCCCTGCTGCCGGACGGAATCCACGTCCGTACGGAGGACGTCGCACAGTAACTCGAAGTATCCACAACCACCGTCAGGAGGTTGACCGACCGCCATCACGCGGAGCTGACCGAGAACGGGATGCGAATCCTCCGAGGCTCTGACCTGGAGCGATTTAAGAACGACACCTTGTCGCTCTATTCCAGCGCGTCGGCAAGTTATCCACAGCCCCGCTCGGGGCTGCGGCTCTTCACCCGCCGCACCGTCCTCAACGTCGCCATGCTGCTGCGTGACAGCGAAGTCGCCCGGCGGGTCCGCTCGTACCTCCTCGACACGGAGGCACAACACCGGCCGGCCCCCGGCTTCGACCCCCGTTACGACGGCCTCGACCACCGGGTCACCCGGCTGGAGTCGGCGATGGGCGAGGTCGGCCCGGCGCTCCGGGAACTGGGGCCGGTGCTGCTCCGGATGTCCCAGCGGCTGGAGGCGCTGGACCAGCGGCTCGACGCCACCAACCGGGTCGTCGGCGCGATGAGCGTACGGTCGCGGATCTCGGCGAGGATGTTGCGGAGATCAAACGCCAACTGCGGCGCACACCGCGTCAGCGCCGCGGTGACCACCGGCGCTGAGTGCACGAACCCCGGGGCCGGAAACCCGGCCCCGGGGCTGCCTCACTCCTCGCCTGCGAGCGTCAGGCGCCGCAGCTTCTGTCCCGCGTACCAGGTCGCCAGCACCGTGACCCCGGCGAGCAGCACCACGGCCAGCGGCAGCCCGACGTCCGAGCTGATCGCGCCCGGGTTGCCGATCTTCTCGGCCAGCGACAGCGACCACTGCTGGATGCTGAGCGTGCGCGCCCCCGGCACCAGGCTGCCGAAGAGGGTTTCCCAGACCAGGGCGTAGACGAGACCGGCGACCACCGCGTGCCGGGTGACGGTGCCCAGGAGCAGGAAGACAGCGGCATAAGCGATCGACGCGACCAGCGAGGCGACCGTGTAGGCGACCGCGATCTGCTGCCCGTTGCCGTTGAGGATCATGCCGGCGACGAACGTCGGGATGGCGGAGAAGGCCATCGTCACGGCGATCGCCACGATGAGCTTCGTGAAGATGATGGTGGGGCGTTTCACCGGCTTGGCGAGCAGATAGACGATCGAACCGTCGTCGATCTCCGGGCCGATCGCACCCGTGCCCGCGATGACACCGATCAGCGGCACCATGGTCGCCATGGCGAAACCGCCGAGTACATGGGTGGCGACCTGGTCGTCGGCGCCGCTGAACGCGCGCACCGCGGCGGCGATCACGATCAGCAGGGCCGGCAGTACGAACAGGATCGCGGCCCGGCGACGGCCGAGCAGGGCCCGGTAGGTGAGCCGGGCGACTGTGGGGTTGTACATGGACGTCACAGCTCCTTTCAGGCCGCTACGAGGTAGGAGAAGACCGACTCGAGCGACTCGTCCGAGGGCGAGACGGTGAGGAGACGGACGCCGTGTTCACGGGCGACGCGCGGCAGCAGCGCCGTGAAACGGCCGAAGTCGACCGCCTGGATGCGCAGTGCGCCCTCGGTCACGTCGACCTCGATACCGGCGGTCGACGGGTCGGCGATCAGCGCGGCGGCGAGGGCGCGATCGTCGCTGGAGCGTACGAGATAGCGGTGCGGGCGGTCCGTCATCAGACGGCGGATCCTGCGGAAGTCACCGGACGCGGCATGCCGTCCCGCCACGATCACTTCGATGTGCGAGGCCAGTTGCTCGACCTCCTCGAGGATGTGCGAGGAGAACAGAACGGTGCGGCCGTCGGCTCCCATGTGGCGCAGCAGCTCCATCAGCTGCATGCGCTGCCGGGGGTCCATGCCGTTGAAGGGTTCGTCGAGCAGCAGCACGCTCGGGTCGTGGACCAGGGCGGATGCCATCTTCACGCGCTGGCGCATGCCCTTGCTGTAGGTCGAGATCTTGCGGTCCTGCGCCTGCTCCATCTCGACCGTGGCGAGGGCCCGCTGAGCGGCGCGCTCGTCCAGACCGTGCAGTTCGGCGTTGGCGACGACGAACTCGCGCCCGGTCAGGAAGTCGTACATCCCTTCCCGTTCGGGCACGATGCCGATCTTGCGGTAGACGGACTCGTTGCGCCAGATCGGTTCACCGTCGAGCGTGACAGTGCCGGTGGAGGGGGCGAGGAAGCCGCCCATCATGTTGATGAGGGTGGACTTGCCCGCCCCGTTGGGGCCGAGCAGACCGGTGACGCCGGGGCCCACGGTCATGGTGATGTCGTTGACGGCGACCACATTGCCGAACCAGCGCGAGGTGTGGTCGATGTTGATCGTGGTCACAGCCCGACCTTCCGGTAGCGGCGCATCAGGACGGCGTACGAGCCGGCGACGAGCGCGAGAATGACGAGCAGATAGACGACGCCGGCCCCGGTTCCCGGGCCCACTCCGCCGGGGAAGGAGGAGGTGGCGCCGAGGAAGGCGGTCTGCAGGCCGTCGATCAGGGTGATCGGCGAGAAGAGTCCGAGCCACTTCACGGCGCCGGGCGAGCCCTGTTCGAAGGCGATGGCCTGGACCGTGGAGACGGCGCCGTAGGTGATGGTCAGTACCGCGATGACTGCGGCAACACCGAACCCGCGGCGCGGGGTGAGCGCGGCCACCACCAGGGCGACACCGGAGAAGAGCACGGAGAGCAACGCCACCGAGACCAGTCCCTGGCCGAATCCCTTGGTCTGGTCGGCGAAGTCGAGTTTGGCGAGCAGCGCACCGACGTAGAGGATCACCAGCGGCGCCGCGGTGAGGGCGAAGAGCGCCGAGGCCAGCGCGCCGAACTTGGCTACGACGTAGTCGACCCGCTCGATGGGCCGTGAGAAGTACAGCGGGATGGACTTGAAACGCAGATCGCGGGAGACCGACTGCGGGGCCTGCGCGGCAAGGAACAAGCCGATGAGAGCCTGGGTGACGATCGCGTAGCGGGTGTAGTCGAGGGGCAGGTCCTTCGCCTTGGTCGCCACCGCGACCGCCACGAGGATCGCCGCGGGAACGCACATCACCGCGAAGAGGATCATCGGGAGGACCTTGGACTTGGCCGAGCGGCCCAGTCCGTACGCGCCGCGCAGGGACTGCGAGAAGAGCGAGCGACGGGCGTAGGCACGTCCCAGGCGCGGGCCGTCGTACTTGCGGTATCCGATGTTGTGGATCTGACTGGTCTCGGTACTCATCGCGCCTGCACCTCCTGCTGGGTCTGCTGGGTCTGCGGGGTCTGTTGCGTCTGCTGACCGGGGTGGAAGACCTCGGCGATGTGGTGCCGGCGCTGCTCCATCCGGACCAGGCCGAGGCCCAGATCGGCGACCGTGTCACGGACCAGGTCGTAGGTCTCCTCGCCCTTGGCCTCGACGAGCAGGATGTGACCGGCTCCCGGCAGACCGTCCTCGGTGGTCGCGGCCAGCGTCACCCCCGCCGCGGCCAGCGACTCGCGCAGCGCGTGGGTGCCGTCCGGGTGGTTGTCGGAGTCGGTGACCTCGACCGCCAGCGTGGTGGTGCTCTGGGTGAAGTCGCTGGTGGAGCTGGACCTCAGCAGCGAACCGCCGTCGATGACGACCACGTGGTCGCAGGTGCGCTCCAGCTCACCGAGGAGGTGCGAGGTGACCAGGACGGAGATGCCGAAGTCGGTGTGGATGCGGCGGATCAGGCCGAGCATGTCGTCACGGCCGGCCGGGTCGAGGCCGTTGGTCGGCTCGTCGAGCAGCACCAGCTGCGGGTCGTGGACCAGCGCCTGCGCCAGTTTCACCCGCTGCTTCATGCCGGTCGAATAGCCTCCGATGGGCCGGTACCGCTCCTCGTACAGGCCGACATGGCGCAGGGTGTCCGCGGTGCGTTCACGCGCCGCGGTGGGCGGCAGCCCGGACATCCGTGCCATGTGGACGACGAACTCGGTGGCCGAGACATCCGGCGGCAGACAGTCGTGCTCGGGCATGTACCCGACGCGCTCACGGATCTCGCCACCGCTGGTGGCGACGTCGAGCCCGAGCACCGCGGCCCGGCCTTCCGTGGCGGGGGACAGACCCAGCAGGATCTTGATCAGGGTGGACTTGCCGGCTCCGTTGGCGCCCACCAGTCCGGTCACACCGGGTCCGATGTCCAAGGAGAGCCGGTCAAGCGCGGTTACCCGTGGGAACCGCTTGCTCAGGCTTTCGGTCACGATCACAGTCACGTTCCGAAGGTAGTGGCGCACCCCACATCGAAGCGTCAGACCAGGCGGCTGGATCCCTGTCCGACTCCAGGCGTACGGACCCGTAGGGGGCCGGTACGGGAGGAGGACCCGGGCCTCGGGGCGGCCGGCGCCGGGACCCGTTGTCCACAGGCGCGGACCGACCCCTTGACGTAGCCGCCAGTCATTGTCACATTCATCAATGGCAGGGTTACGGCGTGAGGTTACGAGCACGTGTGCGGCGCTGGGCAGAGGAGAGAGCCACATGAGCACGGCCATCGAAGGAGCCCGCGAGCGCCGGGTGCGCACCGGCGGTGTCGACCTGTGTGTCGCCGAGCTGGGGGACCCGAGCCGGCCCACCGTGCTGCTGGTGCACGGCTACCCGGACAGCAAGGAGGTCTGGGCCCAGGTCGCCACCCGGCTCGCACCCCGCTTCCATGTGGTGCTGTACGACGTCCGTGGCCACGGCGGATCCACGGCTCCGGCCCCGCTGCGCGGTGGTTTCACCCTGGAGAAACTGACCGATGACTTCCTGGCCGTGGCGGACGCGGTGAGCCCCGGCAAGCCGGTGCATCTGGTCGGCCACGACTGGGGTTCGGTGCAGTCCTGGGAGTTCGTGACGCTGTCCCGGACCGAGGGCCGGATCGCCTCGTTCACCTCGGTGTCCGGACCGTCACTCGACCATTTCGGGCACTGGATCAAGAAGCGGATGTCCCGGCCCACCCCGCGCCGGGTGGGCCAACTACTCGGCCAGGGCGCCAAGTCCTGGTATGTGTACCTGCTGCACACGCCGGTGCTGCCGGAGCTCGCCTGGCGAGGGCCGCTCGGCAAGCGGTGGCCGAAGATCCTCCAGCGCGTCGAGAAGCTGCCCCCCGGTGACTACCCGACGGCCTCACTGCCCACGGACGCCGCGCACGGTGCCTGGCTCTACCGGGACAACGTTCGCGCGCGGCTGCGCCGACCCCGTGCCGACGCTTATGCGCACGCACCGGTCCAGCTGATCACGCCGACCGGGGACGCCTTCCTCTCGGAGCATCTGTACGACGAACTGGAGCAGTGGGTACCGCAGCTGACGCGGCGAACGCTGCCGGTCAAGCACTGGGTACCACGGACCCGGCCGGACCGGTTGGCCGCCTGGATCGGCGAGTTCGTGACCGCCCACGAAGACCCCGGTCCGGTGCGTCGACCCACGCCGACCGGAAAGTACGCGGCGCGATTCGCCGGTGCGCTGGTCCTGGTGACGGGCGCGGCCAGCGGCATCGGGCGGGCCACCGCCTTGTCGTTCGCCGAGGCCGGGGCCCGGGTCGTGGCCGTTGACCGGGATGCCGAAGGGGCGGCGCGCACGGCGGAGACCGCACGGCTGATCGGTGCTCCCGATGCGTGGGGAGAGGCGGTGGACGTCAGCGACGAACGGGCGATGCAGAAATGCGCCGAGAAGGTCGCCGCCGAGTACGGCATCGTCGACGTCCTGGTCAACAACGCCGGGATCGGTCTCTCCGGATCCTTCTTCGACACCACGAGCGAGGACTGGCAGAAGGTCCTCGACGTCAATCTCTGGGGCGTCATCCACGGCTGTCGGCTCTTCGGCAAGCAGATGGCGGACCGCGGGCAGGGCGGCCACATCGTCAACACCGCTTCCGCGTCCGCCTACCAGCCTTCGCGGGCACTGCCCGCCTACTCCACGTCCAAGGCGGCGGTGCTGATGCTGAGCGCCTGCCTGCGGGCGGAGCTGGCCGGTCAGGGGATCGGGGTCAGCGCGATGTGCCCCGGCTTCGTCAACACCGACATCACCTCCACCGCGCGTTTCGCCGGGGTCTCCGCGGACGAGGAGAAGCGCCGGCAGAAGAAGACGGCTCGGCTCTACGGGCTGCGCAACTACCCGCCGGAGAAGGTCGCCGAAGCGATCCTGGCCGCCGTGGTGCAGAACCGGGCGGTGGTCCCGGTCACGCCCGAAGCCCGCGGCGCCCTGCTGCTCTCTCGTTTCGCCCCGGCATCGCTTCGTGCCATCGCCCGATTGGAGCCGCCGCTATGAGCACCGGGAAGACCATTACGCCCGATCCGGCCGACGAAACGTATGTGATCGCCCCGCGCCGCGTCTCCTTCGACTGGGGGCGCACCCCGCTGCACTGGATTCCGGACGAGCCGACCGCCACCCATGTGATCAACGTGCTGCATCTGCTGCTCCCGGCGGGGGAGCGCTGGTTCGTGAAGGTGTTCAAGGAGGCCCTGCCCCTGGTCAAGGACCCAGGACTGCTCAAGGACGTCAAGGGGTTCATGGGCCAGGAAGCCACGCACAGCGTGCAGCACTCCCATGTGCTCGACCACCTCGCGGCCCAGCACCTCGCCACTGAGCCGTACACCCGGCACGTCGACTATCTCTTCGAGAAGCTGCTCGGCGAGCAGCCGCCGTTCGGGATACCGGTCCGGGAGCCGGAGTGGCTTCGCTTCCGGCTCGCCGTCGTCGCCGCGATCGAGCAGTTCACCGCGGTTCTCGGCGACTGGGTGCTGAGCGCGGAGGGCCTCGACCTGGCGGGGTCCGACGAGGTGATGCTGGACCTGCTGCGCTGGCACGGTGCGGAGGAGGTCGAACACCGGTCGGTGGCCTTCGACATGTACCAGCAGTGCGGTGGCACGGGGCTGTCGCGGTACGCCCGGAGGGCCGAGGGGATGGTCATCGTCGCACCGGTGCTCCTGTGGCTGTGGGTGTGGGGCACGTCGTATCTGCTGCGCCACGACCCTCAGCTCAGCGGTCGGCTCCGCTACACGCTGCGCGAGCACAACAGAGCCGTTGCGAAAGGGCTGCTGCCGCGCTGGGGCGAACTGGGGTCGGCGATCCCCCGCTACTTCAAGCGGTCGTACCATCCCTCGCAGGAGGGCTCACTGCGCAAGGCGGTCGAGTACCTCGCGGTCTCGCCTGCCGCCCGGGCGGCGGCCGGTGCGATCGGACGGGCAGCTCTGTCGTAGGCGGGGCACCGAAGCGCCGGGACAGGCGCGGCAGCATAGGGAGTGAGCGTGTCCGGCCAGACAGCGGAGCCCCGGCAGACGGGCGCCGAATACCGGATCGAGGACCTGGCGCATCGCAGTGGAGCCACGGTCCGTACGATCCGTGGCTACCAGGACCGCGGACTGCTGCCCAGGCCGCAGCGGCGCGGCCGGTCGAATGTGTACGGCGACGACCACCTGGCCCGGCTGCGCCAGATCGCCGATCTGCTCGACCGCGGTTACACCCTGGCCTCGATCAAGGAGCTGCTGGAGGCCTGGGACACGGGGCGCGGGCTCGGCGGGGTGCTGGGTCTGGTCGCCGAGGTCAGCGGCCCGTGGACGGACGAGGAACCCGCCCGCATCTCGCGTGCCGAGCTGGACGAGAGGTTCGGCGGTGTACCCGACAACGACGCCGTCGCCGATGCGCTGGCACTGGGCGTACTGGAGCCCATCGCGGACCGGGACGACGAATTTCTGGTGCCCAGTCCCCAGGAGCTCGCGGTGGCCGTGGAGCTGCATGCGGCCGGCGTCCCGCTCCAGGCCATCACCGGTCACCTGCGCGAGCTGCGCGGGCAGGTGGAGCACATCGCCTCCCGCTTCCTCGAATTCACCACCGAGCACGTCTTCGCCCGTTACCTCGGACACCCCCCGCCCACCGAGGGTGAAGCAGCCGAAGCGGCCTCGCTGGTGCGCAGGCTGAGGCCGCTGGCCCAGCAGAGCGTGGACGCCGAACTGGCCCGGGCCATGCGGACGTTCGCCACTCTCCACCTTCAGCAGCACCTCATGCACGAGCCCCCACCGGCACATTCCGGCGAGCCCGCGGTACCCGTCGCCGCTGCCACCCTGAGCGCGGTCGAGGAATTGGTCGGCCGGGAGAACGCGGCAGCGTTCATCACCGCGGCGGCCGAACGAGAGCTGCAGGCAAGGACGTTGGACGCACTGACCGCGTCTCGACACCGAAGCCGGGACGACGACCCGAAGACACACCAAGGGCGTTGACTTGTCCACAGTTTCGGCCTCCGGCCTGTGGACAACTACCCCTGCCTGTGGATCACTGCTCTCCCGAAGGCGCTATCCCCGCAGTTGCGCCGGCGCCTCGGTCGCGATCTGCTCGAAGACCTTCTCGTCGGCCGCGAAATCCGACCCGGAGATGGGGGCGTGGATCGCGATCTCGTTGATACCGAGCGCCAAGTGGCGGCCCGCGAAGTCCACAAAGGCGTCCAGGGACTCCATCGGCCGCGCCCGGTCCGGCGTGAAACCGGTGAGCAGCACCTTGTCCAGTTCGGTGGCGTCCCTGCCGATCTCCGCACAAGCGGCATCGAGCCTGCCGATCTGTCCGCGGATCGCTGCCACGGACTGCTCGGGTGTCCCCGCCTCGAAGAGCTTCGGGTCGCCCGTCGTCACCCACGCCTGGCCGTGCCGCGCAGCCAGCTTCAGTCCGCGGGGCCCGGTGGCCGCCACCGCGAAGGGAAGCCGGGGCCGCTGCACACACCCCGGGATGTTGCGCGCCTCCTCAGCGGAGTAGTGCGTGCCCCGGTACGAGACCGAGTCCTCGGTCAGCAACCGGTCGAGCAGCGGTACGAACTCCCCGAATCGATCCGCCCGCTCCCGTGGGGTCCACGGCTCCTGGCCCAGCACCGTGGCGTCGAAGCCGTTGCCTCCCGCCCCGATGCCCAGCGTGATCCGCCCGCCGGAGACATCGTCCAGCGTGATGAGGTCCTTGGCGAGCGTCACCGGATGCCTGAAGTTCGGTGAGGTGACAAGGGTGCCCAGCCGCAGCCGTGACGTGGCAGCCGCCGCGGCAGTCAGCGTCGGGACGGCACCGAACCAGGGTCCGTCGCGGAAGGTGCGCCACGACAGGTGGTCGTAGGTGTAAGCGGTGTCGAAGCCGAGGCTTTCGGCTCGCTGCCACTGGTCGCGGCCGCCGTCGGACCAGCGGCGGACGGGAAGAATCACGGTGCTCAGACGCATGGTCCGAGCTTAGGCGGCTCCGAACGGACCGCGGAGGCCGCGTGACCTCTCAGATGTGCGCCCCTTCGCACGCCCGTGCACCGGGTGCGGGAGAATACGTCGGTGACCTCAGCTAACGGCCTCGCATCCGCTTCCGCTCCTCCGCCCCGGCTGATCGCCACCGACCTGGACGGAACCCTGCTGCGCGACGACAAAACCGTGTCGGCCCGTACGATCGCGGCACTCGCCGCCGCCGAGAAGGCCGGCATCGACGTCTTCTTCGTCACAGGTCGCCCGGCCCGGTGGATGGACGTCGTCAGGGACCACGTGCACGGTCACGGCCTTGTCATCTGCGGCAACGGCGCGGCGGTGGTCGACCTCCACGGCGACGAGGGCGGACACGTCTTCGTCAAGGTGCTCCCGCTGGAGCGCACCGACGCACTCGATGTGATCTCCCTCCTGCGGGCCGCCGCGCCCGGCACGTCCTTCGCCGTCGAGCGCACCGGCGGCATCCACCATGAACCCGGCTACCCGCCTCTCACCTTCGATCCGGCATCGAGTGTGGCCCCTGCCGAAAAGCTGCTCGCCCGGGACGCGGACGCCGCGGGACAGCCCGTGCTGAAGCTGCTCGCCCATCACCCCGAGCTGTCCCCCGACGACTTCCTCGCCCTGGCGAGGGCATCCGTGGGTGACCGCGCGTCCATCACCCGGTCCAGCCCGACCGCGTTGCTGGAGATCAGTGGTCCCGGTGTCTCCAAGGCGGGCACTCTCGCACTGTGCTGCGCCGAGCGCGGCGTCGCTCCCGCGGAGGTGGTGGCCTTCGGTGACATGCCCAACGACGTGGAGATGCTGAGCTGGGCGGGCACCTCGTACGCGATGGGCAACGCTCACCCCCTGGCGGTGGCCGCGGCTTCGGGTCGTACGGTCGCCAACAACGAGGACGGCGTCGCTGTCGTCATCGAACAGATCCTGAAAGCCCTCTGACCGGTCCTGAAGCTCCCCGAGGCAGCCGCCCCTGCCCCCGGCCCGGTCTACAGCGGGACCTCCCAGACCACCGACGTACCACCGCCGTCGCCACCGAGCCCGGGACCGTGGCGACTGGCGCCGCCCAGCGATTCGGCACGCCGGTTGAGATTGTGCAGGCCGCTGCGCCGCCCGCCGGCCGGGATGCCCACCCCGTCGTCGGAGACGGTGAGCCGCACCGCCGGGCGTCCGTCGGCCAGTTGCGCCGTCACGTCGACCTCCACCTCGATCCGGGAGGCCCCGGCATGCCGGAAGGCATTCGACAGCGCCTCCCGCAGCGCTGCGATCAGGTTCTTCCCGGTGAGGTCGCCCACCGTTCTGTCGACGTCACCGACGAAGCGGTGCCCCGGTTTGAACCCCAGGGGCACGGCTGCCATGTTGATCTCGCGCAGCACTCGTACGCGCAGCCCGGACGGCGTCTCGGAAGAGCTCCGCTGGAGGGCGAAGATGGCCGTACGGATCTCCTGGATCGTCACATCCAGTTCCTCCACGGCCTTGGCGACACCCCGCTGCACGTCGGGGACCACGGACTGGCGGTGAGCGCCCTCCAGCATCATCCCGGTGGCGAACAACCGCTGCACGACCAGATCGTGCAGATCCCGCGCGATGCGGTCGCGGTCCTCGAAGACGGCAAGGCGCTCCCTGTCGCGCTGCGCGTCCGCCATCATCAGGGCGAGCGCCGCCTGTGAGGCGAACTGGGTAGCCAGGGTCCGCTCCGTCGCGGTGAACGGCCGGGCGTCCCGCACCCGTGGTGTGGCCAACGCACCGAGCACCCGGCCGCCGCTGTGCAGCGGCAGCATCATGCTCGGACCGAACCGGCGCCCCAAGCCGGTGACGAGCCGCGGATCCGTGTCCGGGTCGTCCACGAACACCGGCCGACCGGACAGCAGGGCCCGCACCACCGCGCTCCCCGCCGGGATGATCTTCCCGAGGGCGTCGCCGGGCTGATCGGTGGAGACCGCGACAATTTCCAGCCCACCCCGGGCTGCGGGCAGCAGCACCACGCCGGCCGCCGCGTCCGCCAGCTTTCGTGCCTGTTCGGCGACCACGGAGAGCGCCTCGTCCGGGTCGCCGCCGGAGAGCAGCGCCGTGGTGACGGCCACCGAGCCGTCGATCCACCGCTCGCGCCGACGGGCGGCCTCGTACAGCCGGGCGTTGCCGATCGCGATCCCGGCCTCGGCGGAGAACACCCGCACCATGTGCAGGTCACTGTCGTCGAACTCGCCGCCGCCCTGCTTCTCGGCCACATAGAGGTCCCCGAAGACTTCCCCCTGCACCTGGATGGGAACGCCCAGGAAGTCCCGCGACGTCGGATGGTGAGGAAATCCGGACGACCGCGCGTCGGCCGTCATCCGTCCGATCTCCGCTGCCTGCTCCGGGGAGATGCCATGGGTGATGAAGTCCGTCAGACCGGTGCGCTTCTGATCGACCACGCCGATGGCGGCATAGCGGGCATCCACCAACTCGGCGGCGGTCCGGCAGATCCTGTCCAGCGTGGGGTGCAGGTCCAGTCCGGTACCCACCGACCGCATCGCCTCGAGCAATCGCGGCACCCGCGCCGACAATTCGCCGGAGAGGCCGTGCAGACCGGAGGCGGTGCGAGCAGCGGCGTCGAGGGGATTCGCGGAATCCGAGGACATACCACAGAGCCTAGTAAGTCCTGTTTGGAGTGGAAAGTCAGACTCTGTCGGCTCCCGCCAGGTCACTGTCCCGCTCTCGCTCCAGCATCCGTCGCAGCGGTCCGTCCAGCGCCGCGAGCTCCGCATACGGCCCGCGCTGCACGACCCGGCCGGCGTCCAGCACGATCACCTCATCGACCGCCTCGAGCCCACGCAGCCGGTGTGTGATGAGCACTGTCGTGCGGCCTTCGGTGGCGGTCAGCAGATCCGCCGTGAGCGCATCGGCGGTCACCAGGTCGAGATGCTCGGCCGGCTCGTCCAGCACGAGCACCCGGAAATCGGCGAGCAGCGCCCGGGCCAGAGCAAGACGCTGACGCTGGCCGCCGGAAAGTCGGGCACCGTGCTCGCCCACCGGGGTGTCGAGTCCGTCGGGCAGGCCGTCGGCCCAGTCGAGCAGCGTGGCTCCGGCCAGCGCGGCGCGCAGCTGCGCGTCGGTGGCGTCGGTGCGGGCGAGCCGCAGATTCTCCCGGAGCGAACTGTCGAAGATGTGCGCGTCCTGGGCGCACAGCCCGACGAGCCGCCGGACCTCGTCGCTGTCCATCGCATCGGCATCGACCCCACCGAGCGTGTAGGAGCCCGCCGCCGGATCGAGGAAGCGCAGCAGCACCTGGGCCAGCGTCGTCTTGCCGGATCCCGATGCGCCGACGACAGCGATCCGCCGGCCGGCCTCGAGGCGCAGATCGACACCCTCGAGCGCCGGGCGCCGCTGCCCAGTATGGCGGGCGGCCAGGCCGCGCACCTCCAGGGGGAACGGCGATCGCGGGACGGGCTTCGGCCGGGCCGGCTCCTGGACGGGTTCCGGCGCGTCGAGGATCTCGTAGACCCGCTCGGCACTCCGGCGGATCCGCTGGCGGTGCTGCACGGCGAGCGGAAGTCCGGTGATGGCTTCGAAGGCGGCCAGCGGGGTCAGCACCACGACCGCGAGCTCCACCCCTGCGAGCCGCCCTTCGTGCACGGCCGCGACGCCAACGAACGCCGCGGCTACGACGGTCAGCCCGCACACCAGCGCCGTCAGACCGCCGCCGAGCGCGGTGGCGGCAGCGCCTCGGGCCGCGATCCGGGTCAGTGCCCGGTCTGCCGTCCGGGTGGCCCGCAACCGGCCCGGCACCGCTCCGGCGACCGTCAGTTCCGCGGTCCCGGAGAGCAGGTCGGCGACCTGGGTGGCCAGTGCTCCGCGGGCCGGAGCGAGTTGCCGCTCGGCCCGTCGGGCAAAAGCACCACTGAGGGCCGGCACACCCACCCCGGCAATGATCAGACCTGCGGCGAGTACCGCGCCGGCCGCAGGCAACAGCCAGCAGGTGAACCCGACCGCGGCCGCCCCCACCACTGTGGCCACGGCTGTCGGCAGCAGCCACCGCAGCCAGTAATCCTGCAGCGCGTCCACGTCAGCGACGAGCCGGGACAGCAGGTCCCCGCGCCGCACCCGACTCAGCCCGGCCGGTGCGATCCGCTCCAGCCTGCGGTAGACGGCCACCCGCACATCGGCGAGCATCCGCAGCACCGCGTCGTGCGAGACCAGTCGCTCCGCGTACCTGAAGACGGCCCGACCGGTCCCGAACGCCCGGGTCGCGGTCACCGCGACCATGAGGTAGAGCACCGGCGGATGCTGCGCGGCCCGCGAGATGAGCCAGCCGGAGGTCGCCATCAGGCCGACGGCCGACCCGAGAGCGAGGCTCCCCAGCAGCAGGGCGAGCATCAGTCGTCCACGCAGTCCGCCCGCCGACTCGCGCAACCGCGCCAGTGGATACCGCGATCCGCTCCGCCCCGGCTCGGCCGGACGCTCGGCGGGAAGCCGCTCATCGGGTGCCGAGTCGTCGGATGCCGAGTCGTCGGGTGATGACTCATCGGGTGATGACTCATCGGCAGGCGGAGCCTCGGGCCTCGGGCTGTGGAGTGCTCGGCCGGCAGCCGACCCGGGCGCTGTCGCCGAGAGGGATGCGGAAGCGGAAGATCCGGAGGACGGTGCGGCGAGCGAGACGACTCGGTCGGCCACGGCCAGCAGCGCGGGCCGGTGCACCACCAGCAGCACGGTGCGGCCTGCTGCCAGTCTCCGTACCGCCTCGACGATCCCGGCCTCGGTCTCCCCGTCCAGTGCGGCCGTCGGCTCATCGAGCAGCAGCAGCGGCCGGTCCGCGAGAAAGGCTCTGGCCAGCGCTATCCGTTGGCGCTGCCCCGCCGACAGTCCCGTGCCCCCCTCGCCGAGCACCGTGTCCAGCCCGCCGGGCAGGCCCGCGACGAAGTCGTACGCCCCGGCATCCCGCAACGCGTCGGCCACCGCCCCCGCTGCTGCCTCCGGCCGCGCCAGTCGCACGTTCTCGGCGATCGTTCCGGCGAACAGATACGGCTGCTGCGGCACCCAGGCGATCTGCTGCCGCCACCGCTCCGGAGACAGGGAGGCCAGCTCCACCGGCCCGACCCGTACTCGGCCCTCGTCCGGAGTCACCAGACCCAGCAGTACCTGCAACAACGTCGATTTCCCGGCGCCGCTCGGCCCCGTGACGGCGACCGTCTCTCCGACTTCCACGACCAAGGACGCGGTATCCAGAGCCGGCTCGGCACGCCCCGGACGACGTACTGTCACGTCCTCCAGCTCCAGCCGCAGCGAATCCGGCACCTCCCCGGTACCGCCCACGGGCAACGGGGTCTCCAGTACCGCGAAAATCTCCTCCGCGGCCGACAGGCCCTCTGCGGCAGCGTGGTATTGCGCCCCCACCTGACGCAGCGGCAGGTAAGCCTCGGGAGTCAGCACCAGGATCACCAGCCCGGTGTACAGATCCAGGTCGCCGTGGACCAGGCGCAGCCCGATACCGACCGCTACCAGGGCCACCGAAAGCGTCGCCAACAGCTCCAGGGCGAACGATGACAGAAAGGCGATCCGCAGAGTCCGCAGGGTGGCTTTCCGGTAATGGTCGGTGATGGTCCTGATCGACTCCGCCTGCGCCTTGGCCCGTCCGAACACCTTCAGCGTCGGCAGCCCGGCGACCACATCCAGGAAGTGCCCCGACAGGCGGGACAGCAGCCGCCACTGCCGATCCATCCGCGACTGGGTGGCCCAGCCGATCAGCATCATGAAGACCGGGATCAGCGGCAGCGTGCCTGCGATGATCGCCGCCGAGACCCAGTCATCGGTGACGATCCGCGTGAGTACCGTCAAGGGCACCACCACCGCAAGCCCCAACTGTGGGAGATAGCGCGAGAAGTAGTCATCCAGCGCATCGACACCACGCGTGGCGAGCGCGACCAGCGATCCGGTGCGCTGTCCGGTCAGCCACTGCGGGCCGAGGCCTGTCGTGTGTTCAAGCAGTCGGCTCCGCAGCTCCGACTTGACCGACGCGCTCGCCCGGTGCGCGGCCAGTTCGGTCAACCAGGCCACCAGTCCACGTCCCAGCGCCACCGCACCGAGCAGGAGGAGGGGGGTCCGCAGCCCGGACTCATCGAGGCCGTGCTGGAACGCCCCCACCACCACGTCGGCGATGAGCATTGCCTGGGCGACGAGCAAGCCCGCGCCGGCAAGCCCAAGAGCCACCACAGCAGCCAGGAAGAGACGAGTGGCACCGGCGTACCGGAGCAAACGCGGGTCGATCGGTTTCACGTGAAACATCCCCCCACTAGTGGGCTTCGGCTATGTGCTGGGTGCCGAGTCGCTTGCGGAAAACCCAGTACGTCCAGCCCTGATAGAGCAGGATCAGGGGCGTCATGAAGCCCGCCACCCAGGTCATGACTTTGAGCGTGTACGCCCCGGACGCCGCGTTGTCGATCGTCAGATCCCAGGCGAAGTTGAGCGAGGACGGCATCACATCCGGCGCCAGGGACAGGAACAGTGCAGCCACGGTGGCGGCAATAGCGGCCCCGGTGAAGGCGAAGGCCCAGCCCTCCCGCGTCCGGGTATTCGCGGCGAACGCGCCGACCAGCGCGGCCAGTGCCACGCAGGCCGCGATCAGGGTGGCACCGTTGCCGCGGTCCGTCTGCAGCCATACCAGGAACGCGGCGGCGAGCACTCCGGTAACAGCCGCGCTCCGGGCCGCGAAGGCTCTGGCCCGTCCCCGTATCTCACCCACCGTCTTGAGGGCGGTGAAGACTGCCCCGTGCAGCGTGCACAGCGCGGTGAAGGCGAGCCCGCCGAGAACCGCGTACCAGTTCAGCAGGTCTGCGGGGGAACCGGCGTAGTCCTGATGACTGTTGATGGGCACCCCGTGAACGAGGTTGGCGAAGATCATTCCCCAGAGGAAGGGAAGCAGCAGCGAACTGGCGAAAAGCACCCACTCCCAGTTGCGCTGCCAGCTCTCCTCAGGCCGCTTGTGCCGGTACTCGAAGGAGAGAACCCGCACGATCAGCAGCAGCAGGATCAGCACCAGCAGCAGATAGAAACCGCTGAAGAAGGTGGCGTACCAGACCGGGAAGGCGGCGAACATCGCGCCGGCCGCAGTGATCAACCACACCTCGTTGCCGTCCCAGACCGGGCCGATGATGTTGATCAGAACCCGGCGCTCCTGCCGGTCTCTCGCCAGCAGCCGGGTGAGGATGCCGACCCCGAAGTCGAAGCCCTCGAGGAAGAAATAGCCGGTCCACAGAACGGCGATCAGCAGGAACCAGAAGTCGTTGAGGCCCATGACGTCTCTCCTCTCAGTACGCGAAGGTCAGGGGTTTGTCGTCGTCCGCGTGGAACTCGTCGGACGCACCGTCGTCGTGTGAAGGACCGCGCAGCCGAGGGTCCTTGGCCGGTGGTTTCTCGTCCGTGTCGGGGCCCAGTACGGCGTACTTCTTCATCAGCCGGACATTGATCCAGCCGAGAACGGCGTACAGCGTCATCAGGACGATCAGCGAAATGAGCATTTCTGTCGGGGAGACGCCGGGGGAGACCGAGTCAGCCGTCTTGAACAGCCCGAAGACGGCCCAGGGCTGGCGGCCCATCTCGGTGAACACCCATCCGATGGAGTTCGCGATCAGCGGGAAGACCAGCGAGGCCATACCCACCCGCCAGCCCCACTTGGTGAAGAAGGGGCCCAGTTCACGGCTCCGGGTGAGCATCAGCTTGGGAGCTTCGTCGTCACCGGTGCGGTGTTCGGGCAGCAGCCACTTCTTCTTCCGGGTGAGCCAGAGTCCGGCTGCCGCGGCGATCGAGGCGGTGAGCCCGATACCGATCATGAGACGGAAACCCCAGAAGGTCACGAAGATGTTGGGTACGTAGTCGGCCGGCTTGCCGCCGTACTTCTCCGCCTCCGCCTTCGCGGTCTCATGGATGCCGGGCACCGCTGTGTGGAAGTCGTCATGGGCGAGGAAGGACAGGATCCCGGGGACCGACAGCTCCACTGAGTTGTGGCCCTGGCGCACATCGCCCACCGCGAAGACGGAGAACGGCGCGGGCGCCTGGGTTTCCCAGAGCGCCTCGGCGGCCGCCATCTTCATGGGCTGCTGCTCGAACATGACCTTGCCCAGCTGGTCGCCGGAGAGCGCGGTGAGAATGCCGGCGATCACCGTCATGACCAGACCGAGCCGCAACGAGGTCCGCATCGTGGTGGTGCGCTTGGTGCCGGTGCGCTCGCCGGCCGCGCGGGCCCGCCTGATCTTCCACAGGTGGTAACTGGAGATCCCGACCACAAAGGCCCCGCCGGTGAGGAACGCCGATGTCATGGTGTGGGTGAAAACCACCAGCGCGGTCTTCTGAGTCAGCACGTGCCAGATGTCGTTGAGGTGGGCGACACCGGTAACCGGATCGATGGAGTACCCCACCGGGTGCTGCATCCACGAGTTGGCCGCCAGGATGAAGTACGCCGAGAAGGTGGACCCGATCGCCACCATCCAGATGCAGGCGCAGTGCAGCCTCTTCGGCAATTTGTCCCAGCCGAAGATCCACAGTCCGATGAAGGTGGACTCGAAGAAGAAGGCGATGAGCGCCTCCATCGCCAGCGGGGCGCCGAACACATCTCCGACGAACTTCGAGTAGTCCGACCAGTTCATACCGAACTGGAACTCCTGGACCAGCCCGGTGGCGACCCCGATCGCCAGGTTGATCAGCAGCAGCTTCCCCCAGAACTTCGTGGCGTGGAAGTACTTCTCCCGGCCGGTCCGCACCCAGGCCGTTTCCAGCCCCGCAGTGGTCGCGGCAAGGGAGATCGTGAGGGGGACGAACAGATAGTGGTAGACGGTGGTCAGACCGAACTGCCATCGCGCCAGGGTCTCCGGCGCCAGAGCCAGCTCCACGTCGTCACTCTCCTTAGGTGGCGGCGGCCACAGCAACACTTGCCCCTTTGGTCCCACACAGCACGGGGCGAAACGGGCTCGCTTGTGAAAGCGTTCACATTCACAAGCAATATTACGTAAGTACTTTTCGGACAACGAAGGCGGGGTGCCCCTTAGGGCACCCCGCCTGGTTTCTCGCCGGTCGAAGCGATCGGCTACGGCTCGGCTACAGCTCCTGCCGGAAAGCCTCGGCCGCCTTCAGGAAAAGGTCGTTGGCCTCCGTCTCGGCAACCGTGACGCGCACCCCCTCGCCCGCGAAGGGGCGTACGACCACACCCGCCTTCTCGCAGAAGGCGGCGAAGTCACCGGTACGCTCCCCCAGTCGCAGCCACACGAAGTTCGCCTGGGTCTCGGGCACGCTCCACCCCTGACCGATCAGGGCCTCGCGCACCCGGGTCCGCTCCACGACCAGCGAACCGACCCGGCCCAGCAGCTCGTCCTCGGCGCGCAGCGAAGCGACCGCGGCGTCCTGCGCCAGCTGACTCACGCCGAACGGGACCGCCGTCTTGCGCAGCGCGGCGGCGACCGGATCATGGGCCACCGCGAAGCCGACCCGCAGTCCGGCCAGCCCGTAAGCCTTGGAGAAGGTGCGCAGCACCGCGACATTGGGCCGGTCCCGGTACAGCTCGATGCCGTCCGGGACATCCAGGTCGCGATTGAACTCGCGGTACGCCTCGTCCAGAACCACCAGGACGTCCGAGGGCACCCGGTCCAGGAAGCGCTCGAGCTCTCCCCTGCGGACCACGGTGCCGGTCGGGTTGTTGGGGTTGCAGACGAAGATCAGCCGGGTCCGCTCGGTGACCGCGTCGGCCATCGCGTCGAGATCATGCACCTCCGCGGAGTCCAGCGGCACCTGCACGGCCTTCGCCCCACTGATGCGCGTGATGATCGGATAGGCCTCGAACGACCGCCAGGCATAGATCACCTCGTCGCCCGGCCCCGACGTCACCTGAAGCAGCGACTGCGCGACGCCGACGGACCCGGTGCCGGCGGCCAGATGCGATACCGGCACCCCGAAGCGCTCGGCCAGCTCATTCATCAGTCCGGTGCAGGCCATGTCGGGGTAGCGGTTGAAGGACCCGGCCGCTGCGACGGCGCTCTCCATCACACCGGGCAGCGGCGGATAGGGGTTCTCGTTGGAGGACAGCTTGTAGGCGACCGTTCCGCCGGCGGCAGCCGGTTTGCCCGGTACATAAGCAGGGATGTCGTCCAGCACGGCGCGCAGCTTGGGGCTCTTCTCGCTCACGGCGGGTCCTCCTCGACTCGAATACTCCATACCTTATGAGGATTCGCCTCCTGGGCGAATGGCGGGCACCGAAACAGGGGGGCGCTTGGCCGACCGGCGTGCGCTGGTAGCTCACTCCGTGGCGCGCATCCCCCGTTGAGGTGAGTTGAGACCGCATCGCAACATCAGCCAGGGGGCAGGCCTATGCCGGTCCGTACCCGACACACCGTGGGTGATCTCTTCAATCGCCTTGACTTCCTCGGTGATTGGCCTTAAATGATCATGCAGAAACGTGCCTGTCAACGAGTGAATATGCGTCCCGCCTGACCGGCCCGCATCGCCCTACTATCGGCTCGCCATGACAGCAGCAGGGAAGCACCAAGTGAGCCGGGCGGAAACTCCCCGCAGGGCCAACCGGCAAGGGCGAGCGGGCATCCGGGACGTCGCCGCCGCGGCCGGCGTCTCCATCACGACCGTCTCCGACGCGCTCAACGGCAAGGGCAGGCTCCCGGACGCCACTCGCCGACATGTCCGTGAGGTCGCGGACCGGCTGGGCTACCGCCCGTCCGCCGCGGCCCGAACCCTCCGGACCGGAAAGTCCGGCCTCATCGGACTGACCGTGACCACGTACGGGGATGAACCTTTCACCTTCACCGAATTCGCGTACTTCGCCGAGATGGCCAGAGCCGCCACCTCAGCCGCACTCGCACGCGGCTACGCCCTCGTCATCCTTCCCGCCACCTCGCGCCACAGCGCGGTCGACGTCTGGTCGAACGTCGCCCTCGACGGCACCGTCGTCATCGATCCGTCCGACCACGACCCGGTCGTCTCCGAACTCGTACGCCAAGGGCTTCCCGTCGTCTCCGACGGCCGCCCGGGGGGCACCCTGCCCGTCACCGCCTGGGTCGACAACGACCACGAGGCCGCGGTTCTCGATCTGCTCGACCACCTCGCTGCCGCCGGGGCCCGTCGCATCGGCCTGCTCACCGGCACCACCACCGACACATACACCCGGCTCTCCACCACCGCTTATCTGCGCTGGTGCGAGCGGGTCGGGCAGGACCCGGTGTACGAGTCCTACCCGGCTCACGACCCCTGCGCGGGCGCCATCGCCGCCGACCGTCTGCTCGCCCGGCCGGACCGGCCCGATGCCGTGTACGGACTGTTCGACCCCAACGGAACCGACCTGCTGGCAGCTGCCCGACGCTACGGATTACGCGTCCCGGAAGATCTGCTGCTCGTCTGTTGCAGCGAATCCACCATGTACGCCAACACCGAACCGCCCATCACCACTCTGTCGCTGAAGCCGCGACGGATCGGCACCGCGGTCATCCAGTTGCTCATCGATGCCATCGAAGGCATCAGCAACGACCTCCCGGTCGAGCAGGTCATACCTACCGAACTCATCGTCCGGACCTCTTCACAGCGGCGTCCGCCACGCACCACGGTCAGCCCACCGCGTTCCCCCACCCCGGACTAATCATCCCAATGGGCGCAAAAACGTCAGCCAATCACAGGAGCATCCGGATTCAGCACCCCTGGTGCGTCACACGGGACGAGTCGCATTCCTATGATGGGCGCACGACACCGCGGGCCCCCCGACCAGGCAGGTCCGACCGGTGCACGGCGCGCGACGGTGGTGGAGGGGTCGATGACTCAGGGGGCCGGTCTGGAACCCGCGATGCGGACGGCGACAGTGCGGGAATTCCGCGTACCGCCTCTGCTCGCACCCGAGCACGCCCACGACTCCGAGCCGGCGTCTCCGCATGACTCCGAGCCGGACGGCTACACGCCGACCCAACGGGATCTGCCGGTGATCGGCGGCGGCGCCCCCGGTGACACGGTCGTCGTCAGGACCGAAGCCCCCGCGGCCGACGGCGAAGGGGGCCTCGGTCCGCTCTTCGTCGTCGGTGACGTCCATGGCTATCTCGACGAACTGCTGGCCGCCTTGCGCGCCCAGGGCCTCATCGACGCCGAATCCAACTGGTCCGCGGGCAACGCCCGTCTCTGGTTCCTCGGCGACTTCACGGACCGCGGTCCGGACGGCATCGGCGTCATCGACCTGGTGATGCGGCTCTCCGCCGAGGCCGCCGCGGCCGGCGGCTACTGCAAAGCCCTGATGGGCAATCACGAACTGCTGCTGATCGGCGCCAAACGCTTCGGCGACACACCGATCAACTCCGGTGCGGGCACCGCCACTTTCCAAGCCGCCTGGCTGCTCAACGGGGGCCAGAAGGCGGACATGGACCGGCTCCAGGACGTACACCTGCAGTGGATGTCCCGGCTCGACGCCATCGAGCTGGAGGACGACCACCTGCTGATGCACTCCGACACCACCGCCTATCTCGACTACGGCGACTCGCTCGAAGCCGTTAACGACACCGTCCGCGAAACGCTCACCCGCAACGACGCCGACGAGTGCTGGGACCTGTTCCGCAAATTCACCAAGCGCTTCGCCTTCCGCGACGCGACCGGGCCGCAGGCCGTCCAGGAACTGCTCGGCGTCTTCGGCGGCCACCACGTCGTCCACGGGCACAGCCCGATTCCGTATCTGCTGGGCGAGGTCGGCACCGAGGACGGCGAGGACGGCCCGCGCACCGTCATCGAGGGACCGCATGTGTACGCCGACGGCCTGGCCATCGCCATGGACGGCGGAGTGACCATGGCCGGAAAGCTCCTTGTGGTGCAGCTGCCGCTGCCCAACTGACCACTCCGTGGATATGCGATTTACGGAAACCCTCTGTTACCCCGTGCCGTAACAGCTCTACCATCGGGTTATCCGTAGCAGGCTCTCCTCCGTTTCCGCCCCATCGCCCGTCAAAAGGCGGGTGTCCCGGCCCTACGGAGCATCGGGGGATGCACATGAACAGCGCTTCGCACCTGCTGATCGAGGACCGCCCGGAGTTCGAGCGCATCCTCGACCACACACTGCGTACCGCGCACGACCGACCGGAGCTGGCAGAAGTCGGCCACCGGCTCAACACCGAACAGCTGCGCACCATGGTGCTGAACGCGGATGCCCTGATCACCACCGCAGCGGCAGCGGAGTACGAACACTTCGTCAAGGTGCGCGCCGAACTGCGTACGCCCGCCACGGCTTCGGCGCGGGCCTCCGTCCTCGCTCCGGTGACCGGTCAGCCGACCAACACCACCGGTGCGGGGCTCGCCGCCGTCATCGCGGTGCTGGCGCCTGTCCTCGCAGGCACCGCCGCCGCGATATTCCTGCTGGTCGGCTACCTGCTCAAAGCGCTTGACCCGCCGCCGGACTTCGCCGACACCCTGCTCACAGCGGGCTGGTTCTTCGGTGCGCTCACCGCGGCCGCCATCCTGGTCGCTGCGATCGGACTGCTTCTCGCGGCTCTTCGCAACGGCTCGACCGAGGTGCATGCCGGCGACGAGGACGGCGACGACGGGCTCACGGACGAAGTCGCCCGCGCCCGGGACGCCTGGCGCCACGCCCTGTTGGAGCGGGGGATCCTGCCGTTCCTGCGCGAGGCTCTCGCCGACCCGGGCGCGGATCCGGCCGCTCCCGCCACGTACCGGCCCGCGGGCCGGATGCCCGACCTCGGCTACAGCAGGCCCGACTACGCCAGCCCCGGAGACGGCGACGAACTGCAGCGCCCCAGCTTCACCAGCCCGGACTTCACCAGCCCGGACTTCGGGGGGCCCGAGCACCGGCCGGAGTGAATCATCCGGCCGGCGCCGCGGGGCCTGGGCCTGCTGTGTCAGTCGGCGATC
The DNA here is from genome assembly GCF_040689485.1 of Streptomyces sp. NPDC051322. Taxonomy (NCBI): domain Bacteria; kingdom Bacillati; phylum Actinomycetota; class Actinomycetes; order Kitasatosporales; family Streptomycetaceae; genus Streptomyces; species Streptomyces sp. NPDC051322. The sequence goes on from NZ_JBFBAK010000003.1 coordinate 188,453, forward strand.
GGCAGATAGACCCGGTTGCCGCTCGCGGCGAACTCCCGGGACTTCTCCGCCATCCCCGACTCGATCTCCTCCTGACTGCCGCCGTGTTCCCGGCGGATGTCCTGGGAGATCTTCATCGAGCAGAACTTCGGCCCGCACATGGAGCAGAAGTGCGCGGTCTTCGCCGGCTCGGCCGGCAGCGTCTCGTCGTGGAACTCCCGTGCGGTGTCCGGGTCGAGAGCCAGATTGAACTGGTCCTCCCAACGGAACTCGAAACGGGCGTCCGACAACGCGTCGTCCCACTCCTGCGCGCCGGGGTGTCCCTTGGCGAGATCCGCCGCATGAGCAGCGATCTTGTAGGTGATGACGCCGGTTTTCACGTCGTCCCGGTTGGGCAGGCCCAGGTGCTCCTTCGGCGTGACGTAGCAGAGCATCGCCGTGCCCCACCAGGCGATCATCGCAGCCCCGATGCCGGATGTGATGTGGTCGTAGGCCGGTGCCACATCGGTGGTGAGCGGCCCCAGGGTGTAGAAGGGGGCCTCCTCACAGATCTCCTGCTGCAGATCGATGTTTTCCTTGATCTTGTGCATCGGGACGTGCCCCGGGCCCTCGATCATCGTCTGGACGTCATGCCGCTTGGCGATCGTATTGAGCTCCCCGAGCGTACGGAGCTCCGCGAACTGCGCCTCGTCGTTGGCGTCCGCGATCGACCCGGGCCGCAGTCCGTCGCCGAGCGAGTAGGTCACGTCGTAGGAGGCGAGGATGTCGGAGAGCTCCTCGAAGTTCTCGTAGAGGAACGACTCCTTGTGATGCGCCAGGCACCAGGCGGCCATGATCGACCCGCCGCGCGAGACGATCCCGGTCTTGCGACGCGCGGTGAGCGGCACATACGCCAGCCGCACGCCGGCGTGCACCGTCATGTAGTCGACACCCTGCTCGGCCTGCTCGATGACGGTGTCCTTGTAGATCTCCCAGGTCAGTTCCTCGGCCCGGCCGTCGACCTTCTCCAGGGCCTGGTAGAGGGGCACGGTGCCGATCGGGACGGGGGAGTTGCGCAGCACCCATTCACGGGTGGTGTGGATATTGCGTCCGGTCGACAGGTCCATGACGGTGTCGGCGCCCCACTTGGTGGCCCAGGTCATCTTGTCCACCTCCTCCTCGATGGAGGAAGTGACCGCGGAGTTACCGATGTTGGCGTTGACCTTCACCAGGAAGCGCTTGCCGATGATCATCGGCTCGATCTCCGGATGGTTGACGTTGACCGGGAGCACGGCCCGGCCGGCCGCGATCTCCTCCCGGACGACCTCGGGGGAGACGTTCTCGCGGATCGCGACGTACTCCATCTCCGGGGAGATCTCACCGCGCTTGGCGTACGCGAGCTGGCTCACCGCGCGGCCGTCGCGACCCCGCCTGGGCTGTCGTGGCCGGCCCGGGAAGACCGCGTCGAGTCCGCGTAGATCACCGTCTCCGCCACGGAGCAGGCCCCCGCGCGGAGACGTGTGCTTGAGTCCGTCGTCCTCGGGACGGACCGGGCGGCCCGCGTACTCCTCGGTGTCGCCCCGGCCGATGATCCAACTCTCCCGCAGCGGGGCCAGCCCGCGGCGTACGTCCGTTTCAACGGTGGGGTCGGTGTACGGACCTGACGTGTCGTACAGCGTCACGTGCTGCCCGTTGGTGAGGTGTACCTGCCGGACCGGCACCCTGAGGTCGGCCCTCGAGCCCTCCGGGCCCAGGACATACCCCTTGTGCCAGCCGGGCTTGCGCTCGTTGCTGTCGTTGGCAGGCGTGTGTGCGTCCACTGTGGTCATCAGACCTACTCCCTACGCCGGCATTACCCGGTAACAGGTTCGGCGGTCGGCGCAGCTACAGCGAATGCTGGTCAGCGCCCTCTCAGCCCGGTGCTCCGAGCTCCCGCGTGTGCAAAGGTGCCCCCCACGCTAGCGCCATCCCGGCCATGCTGAACAGAGGGCCTCTCTTCTTGCGATGATCCGCCAGTGACCTCGCTCCTGGATCCGCACGACCGGACATCCGGCCATCCCGCCGGGCACACGCACAGCCATGGCCCTGCGGCTCCGGTGTCCAAGCACCTCCGCAAGATCATCGCGGCCGTGCTGATCCCCTTCTCCGGGGCGGTGATCGTCGGCCTCCTCGTGCTCTGGCCCGGCGGCGCGCCGCCGCACGCACGGACCGGAGTCGGCTTCGACCGGCAGACGCAGCAAGCACGAGTGATCGGCGTCACCGCTGTGGACTGCAAGGACGTGCATGCCAGTCAGGCACCGACCACCCGAGACTCCACCACCGGCGCGGAGGCGGGCACGTCAACAGGGGAGTGCAGTAAGGCGAAGGTCGAGGTGGAGACCGGCAAGGACAAGGGCAGGATCTTCACCGAGATCGTCCAGCCGGACGCACCACGGCAGTTGCACCAGGGGCAGGGAGTGGTGGTGGCGTACGCGCCCGACGCACCGCACGACCTGCAGTATGCGGTGTCCGATGTGGACCGGAAGTTCCCGATGGCCCTGCTCGCCGGAGTCTTCGCGCTGGTGGTGGTCGCCGTGGGCAGGATGCGGGGGGCGATGGCCCTGGTCGCGCTGGTCGTCAGCTTCGCCGTGCTGACGCTCTTCATCCTGCCCGCCATCCTGCACGGGTCGGATCCGCTGATCGTCGCCGTAGTGGGTGCGAGTGCGATCATGCTGGTCGCGCTCTACACCTGCCACGGGCTCAGCGCCCGTACCTCGGTCGCCGTCATCGGCACCCTGGTGTCGCTGTTGCTGATCGGCCTGCTCGGCTCACTGTTCACCGGTTGGGCGAGTCTGTCCGGCAACACCGATGACAGCACCGGTCTCATCCACGGTCTGTATCCGCAGATCAGTATGAGCGGGCTGCTGCTGGCCGGCATCATCATCGGCTCGCTGGGCGTGCTGGACGACGTGACGGTCACTCAGACCTCAGCCGTATGGGAACTTCACCAGGCCGATCCCACCATGAGCGCCCGCGGGCTCTACCGGGCGGGTATCCGGATCGGCCGCGACCACATCGCGTCCGTGGTGAACACGCTGGTCCTGGCTTACGCCGGTGCGGCGCTCCCCCTGCTGTTGATGTTCTCCATCGCGCAGAGCAGCGTGGGCTCAGTGGCCAACGCCGAACTGGTGGCGCAGGAGATCGTCAGGACCCTGGTCGGCTCGATCGGTCTGGTCGCCTCCGTTCCGGTGACCACGGCGCTCGCGGCGCTGGTGGTCGCGGCCGACCGGCCGAACCGCGGTGACGCTGCTCCGGCGCGTATGCCGCGGGGCGGTGGGGGACACCGACGCAGGCACTGAGGCCAGGGAACAGCGGGGCGGCGTCGGCCTATCCCGCGTTCTCCTCGGCCAGAATCCGGCCGAGCGCGTCGTCGAGGCTGCCGTCGAAGTCGCGCAGGGTGTGTTCCTGTCCGAGGGGTACCAGCTTGTCCGTACGGTCGAGAAAGGCCACCAGCGGCGCACTGCCGGCCCGGAAGAGAGCACGGTCGGCGCCGACTTGGAGCCGGATGTGAGTGTCGGAAAGCCCGGCCGGCTCGCTGGGTGCGACGTGCACATCACCCTCACCGGTCGGGGCGTTGATGCCGTCGAGCAGCAACTCGCGGCTGAACGTCCAGGTCACCGGGGCGTCTCCGGGCAGATGAAAGGTCATCCGGATCGCATAGGGGTCGGTGACGTCGTAGCAGAGTTCCACCGGGATACGGAAGGAGAGCTCCTCGGAGACGAGGAAGCTCATCATGACCTCTGCCTGGACCAATTCGCGCATGTCCCTACCCCGCAGTAGACGCCGTGTTGGATCACGAGATGGCCGGGACTGTGCCCCGCGACCGTCTTGACGTAATCGTGCTGTAAGCGCTAGCGGATCACAAGGAGTGATATTTCAGATACTGATAGAGAACACTAAGGAATGAAGCAGAGCTCCGACTTCATACCGTAACTGTTCGACTACTGACTGCAACTGTTCTCTCTGGTTCACAGGTATGGAAATGGCCACCGTGGCAGCAGCCGATCCTGCGGTGACAGGGACGGCCGCACAGACGGTTCCGAGGGCGTACTCCTGCTGCTCCACCACCGGTTGCATCCGCTCCACCGCAGCCAGCCGCTGCAGCAGGACGCGCCGGTCACGCACCGAATACGGGGTCAGCGGCTGCACCGGATGGCGATCCAGATGATCTTCACGGGCCGCCTCGTCGAGCTGGCTCAGCAGGCACTGCCCCACCGCGTGAGCATGACCCGTTTCCCGGAAGTCGGCCCACTCCTCGACGGCGGGCGTGGCGGGGGTGTCGGCGATCGCGACAAGTTCGATTTCACCGTCGCGGTAGACCGCGAAATAAACCGCGACGCCCAGCGAGTCACGCCAGTAAGTCAGCGAATCCACCAGCGTGGCGCGGCCACTGCGGAGCGCTCCATCACCGGCCAGTCGTTCGGCAGCCGCTCCGGGCACGAAAACACCGCTCTCCCGGCGCAGGTAGTCCTCGTGGGTGAGTGTGCGCAGCAGGTGGTAGGCGGTCGGCAGCGGAAGTCCGGCTTCTCGGGCCAGCTGCTTGGCCGGGGCGCCATCAGGATGGGCGCCCACCGCCTCCAGCAGTCTGAGCGCCCTCTGCACCGAAGCGATCAGTGTCGGAACAGCTGGTCGAGGTGTCGTGGCCAAGCGGTCATCCCCAAGAAGCGGCAGAGATGCCCCACTTTAGCCACTGCCATCACCGGAGCAGGACGGTTGGCCGGCCCAAGCCGCTCAGCGGGGGCCGGCTGCCGCCGCGGCTCACCAGTCGCCGCGTGAGGACGACGAAGAAGTGAACTTGCGTACGACGTAGATGAGGCCACCCACGATGGCGACGAAGACCAGCAGCTTGAAGAGCAGACCGATCACGAAGCCGACCACGGTCGCAATGAGACCGCCGAACACGACCAGGGCGATGACGGGCACCGCGACCCACTTCACCCACCACGGCATTCCCGCGAAGATCTCTCGCACCGCCATCGTCCTTACCTCTTCCTGGGTCTTCCGGGTCCTGCTCGGCCGCTCCGGCTGCTCCGGGCGTCCTGACACCGATGCTAAAGCCGTTGAAGGCGGCAGCGGGTCGTCGGCATCCCTTGTCCTCCCCTGACCCGACCCCTACGGGACGCACCTGCGCGAAGGCCGGCGGCCCCCGGGGTGGAGGGCGTCAGCCCTCCGGCGGTGAGAAGACCACCAGCACCCGCAGGTCCTCCGAGATGTGATGGAACTTGTGCGTCATCCCTGCCGGCACGTACACCACACCGCCGCGGGCGACCTCGGTCGTCTCCGTGCCCACGGTGATCGAGGCCCGGCCGCTGACGACGAAGTACACCTCGTCCTGCCCGTGCGGCTGCTGTCGGTCGGTCTCACCGGCGTCCAGCGCATAGAGGCCGACCGACATGTTCCTTTCACGCAGGAACTGCAGATATGCGCCGTCGTTGGCAGCGCGCTCCGCCTCGAGTTCGTCCAGCCGGAATGCCTTCATCGCCCGTCAGCCCCTGCACTTGTCCCGATCGTGTCTGCCACGATCAGACACATGAAGAATTTCGTAGTCAAGACGGTCGCCAATGCCGCGGCCCTGTTCGTGGCCATCTGGCTGCTTCAGGACATCACGCTGGGCGGCGACTCCACCGGCCGCAAGGCCATAACGCTGATCATCGTCGCGCTCGTCTTCGGCGTGGTGAACTTCGTCGTGAAGCCCATCGTGAAGGTGCTGGCCTTCCCCCTCTTCATCCTCACACTGGGGCTGATCACTCTGGTGATCAACGCATTGATGTTGCTGCTCACCTCGTGGCTGTCCGGCGGGCTCGACCTCTCGTTCCATGTGGAGGGCTTCTGGACCGCCGTACTCGGCGGCCTCATCATCGCGATCGTTTCCTGGGCGATGCATGTCGTCCTGCCCGACGAGGACTGACGAGGACCGATGCCCCGCATGAGCTCCGACCCCAGCATCAGCCCGGTTCCCGGGGACGGCACCCGGGCCGTTCGCGCCGGGCTGCCCGAGCCGGTCAAGTATGAGCCGACCCTGCCCGGCCCGGTCTTCGCCGCCCACTACCACCTGCCGGGCGAACCCACCGGGCCGTACACCTACGGCCGCGACACCAACCCGACGTGGACGCACCTCGAAGCCGCCATCAGCGAGCTGGAGTCACCGCTGGAGTCGGCCGAGACGATCACTTTTGCCTCGGGGATGGCCGCGATCTCCGCGGTACTGCTCTCGCAGACCCGCGCGGGTGATGCGGTGGTGCTGCCTGCCGACGGGTATCAGGCGCTGCCGCTGGTGCGCGAACAGCTGGAGGCCTACGGGATCGAGGTGCGCACCGCGCCGACCGCCGGGGACGCCCAGCTCGGCGTCCTTGAAGGCGCGCGGCTGCTGTGGATCGAAACCCCGTCCAACCCGGGACTCGACGTGTGTGATGTACGGCGGCTGGCGGCGGCCGCGCACGCCGGCGGGGCGCTCGTCGCCGTCGACAACACGCTCGCGACCCCGCTCGGACAACGGCCGCTCGAGCTCGGTGCCGACTTCGCCGTGGCCAGCGGCACCAAAGCACTCACCGGCCACGGTGACATCCTGCTCGGCTATGTGACCTGCCGGGACACGCAGCTCGCCGCACGCGTAAGGAAGTGGCGCAAGGTGGTCGGGGCGATCCCGGGGCCGATGGAGGCCTGGCTGGCGCATCGTTCGCTCGCCACCATCCAGCTGCGGGCCGACCGGCAGTCCGTGAACGCGCTGGCACTCGCCGAGGCCTTGAACGGCCGGGCCGAGATCACGGGTCTGCGCCACCCCGGCCTGCCCGGCGACCCGTCCCACCGGGTCGCAGCGGGACAGATGCGCCGCTTCGGCTGCGTCGTCTCCTTCGTACTGCCCGACCGCGGGTATGCGGAACGCTTCCTCGACGCCCTCCGGATCGTCGACGACGCGACCAGCTTCGGCGGCGTCCGCTCCACCGCGGAACGGCGCCGGCGCTGGGGCGGTGACGACGTGCCGGAAGGCTTCATCCGCTTCTCCGTCGGCTGCGAGGACCCCGATGACCTCGTGCACGATGTGCTCAGGGCACTGCACGAGGCCGCCCCTCGGTAGCCCGACCGGCACGACGAACGGCCCGAGCCTCCCCCCTCATGGCTCGGGCCGTTCCGGTTCCATGCGCGAAGAACCGCGAGGACAAGGCTAGTTGACTGTGAGTCAATGTCCAATCACGGGAGCGACAGAGACCTATCGACATATTTATAGTGGGGCCCGGCCGGAGACGTCTTCGAGCAGCCAGGACGGGATGCAGAGAAATGGACCTTGCCCTGCTCCGCACCTTCGTCACCGTGCACCGGGCCGGGTCCTTCACTCGCGCCGCCGCGCTCCTCGGACTCTCGCAGCCCGCCGTGACCAGCCAGATACGCGCACTGGAACGGCAGCTGGGCCGTCCACTGTTTCTGCGCCAGGCACGCGGAGTGACCCCCACCACCATCGGTGACGAACTCGCACACCGCGCCGCCCCGCACCTGGACGCACTGGTCGAGATCACCGAGAGCGGCCTCGACGAGGAGAGCGGCTCCCGCACCCTGCATCTGGCAGGGCCGCCCGAGTTCACCGCGATACGCGCACTGCCGGCGCTCACCGCACTCATCCCGCAGGGAATCTCACTGCGGGCCTCCTTCGGCAATGCCGAGCAGACCCTGGAGGGACTGGCTTCCGGACACCACGACCTGGCCATCACCACCGCCCGGCCCCGCGGTGGACTGCTCACCGCGACCGCACTCTGCGACGAGGAGCACGTGCTGGTCGCCTCCCCCCGCTGGGCTGCCCGGATCGGTCCCGGGCTGCTGCGCCGCAAAGGACCCTCCGTACTGCAGGAACTGCCTGTCGTGGAGGTCCATGAGTCGTTGCCGCTGGTCGCCCGCTACTGGGCTGCGGTCTTCGACACCAGCCCCGCCACCACCGGCACGGTCGTCGCGCCCGATCTCCGAGCGGTCCAGCAGGCAGTGGTGGCGGGCGCGGGCCTCGCGGTCCTTCCCCGGTACCTGTGCGAGGAGGCCCTGGCACAGGGCGCGATGGTGGCCCTGCTCGACCCTCCGGTCCCGCCTTTGCGCACCTACTTCCTGGCTGTCCGGAGCGGTACTCTGGCCCTTCCGCTCATCGCGCGGGCCCAGGATTGGCTACTGCGAGCTGCGGCCGACTGGTCCTGAGGCGCTGGATCAGTAGCGGGCAAGGAGTTTCAGAGTGGGTTCTCCGGGCCAATCTCCTTCCATGACCGAACGCCCAGTGGTCAAGCGCACCGCACGCGCCGTCCTGCTCGACGGCGACCACCTGATCCTCATCAAGAGGACCAAACCCGGTGTGGACCCGTACTGGGTGACCCCGGGCGGCGGAGTCGAAGCCGAGGACACCAGCGTGGTCGATGCCCTGCACCGTGAGGTGGACGAGGAACTCGGCGCCAAGATCACCGATGTGGTGCCCTGCTTCGTCGACACCGTGGAGCACATTCCGGACGACGGCAGCCTGGCCGGGGTGAAGGTCCAGCACTTCTTCGTCTGCCGGCTGGAGTCCATGGACCCCTCGCTGCGGCACGGCCCCGAGGTGGACGAGCCGTGCGGCGGATACGAGATCGTCCGGGTGCCCTTCAGCCGGGTCGGGATCGCCGCTGTCCACCTGGTGCCCCTGTCGCTGCGGCATTACCTCGACGGCAATATCGAAGGCGTCCACGCACTGCTGGCACCCGACCTCGGGTGACTCCCGGCTGGCCTGACGGCGCTCAGGATCCGACGCTGTGAGCCAGGGCGTACACCTCGCGCAGATCACCTCCGGCATAGCTGTGCGTGGCAAGACCTGCCAGATGCCGGTCCGCGTTCACGGCCACGGAGAGCGGCACTGACCTGAAGAGTTCGACGTCCGACATAGAGTCGCCGTACGCGACACAGTCGGCCCGCCCGACACCGAAGTCGGTGCAGAGCTGATCGGCGATCCGTACTTTCGCCGCAGCACTGAGGATGCCCGCCGGATCCACCGGCCGCGTGAACGGGACTTCCGGAAAGCGGGAGCCGTGCGCGGCATGAGCGCCCCAGCCGAGCAGCCGTTCCACGAAGAACGACGGCGAGAGCGAGATCACCGCGCAGTACTCCCCGCTCTCTCGGATCTCCCGCCACACTTCCCGGATACCGGCGAGCCAGGGCGCTGCCTCGAAGGCCGCCCTCACATGCTCCAGAGTGAGCTTGGACCACAGAGCATGCACCCGCACCGCGTACTCCGGTGGGCCGATCCTGCCCGAGCCGAGATCCTGTTCCAGTACGCCGATCTCCTCCAGCAGTCCCAACTGCCGGGAGATCTCCACTGGCGCGGCCGATCCGCGTATCAGCGTTCCGTCGAGGTCGAAGAGATGCAAGCGCGCCATATGGGCCGAGGCTAGTACAGCGGGTTGCTCCCGCTGACGGACGCCCCGACGCCCCTGCTGTGACGGCCTGTTTCACGTGAAACCGCTGACCCGTCCCGTGCGCCGGGGCACTGCGGCCGGAAAACGCGGACAGAAGCAACCGGCGAGCAGCCGGAAAGCGATGGACGGATCACATCCCCGTCAGCAAGCTTGATCTCATGCCCTCACCGCTCGACGAGCTACCCATCCGCCGGCTGAACCCCGGTGATCTCCAATCCTGCGCCGACCTCTCCGAGAACCGGGGCTGGCCGCGTGAAGAACACAAATGGAGTCTGCTGCTCGCAGCAGGCACCGGTTACGGTATCGATGATCCTCAGGGCAAGGGGCTGGGCACCGCCTGCGTGGTCACCTCCTACCGCAGTATCGGCGCGGGCGAACGGGGTCTCACGGCCATCGGCATGGTTCTGGTCGCCGAGAAGTACGCACGCCAAGGCGTCGGGCGGCGCCTGATGAAACATGTCCTCGCCGAGTGCTCCGAGACCCCGCTCACCCTGCATGCCACCCCGTACGGGCAGCCGCTGTACGAGGAGCTCGGCTTCCTCGTCACCGGCAGGGCCGAGATGATCCGCGGTCGCTTCCGGCCGCACGGCCCAGCTCCGAAGGCGGCCACCCGCCCCGCCACAGCCCGCGATCTGCAGACAATTCTGCGTCTGGACGGCGAGGTCTTCGGCGTGGACCGCACCCAGATGATCACACGGCTGCCTGCTTTCGCCGATCAGTTCCGGGTGGCGGAGGACGCCGACGGCGTCACTGGCTATGCGGCGGCCTGGCCCAATATGGCAACCGATGTGGTGGGCCCGCTGGTCGCCCGTGACACAGAGACGGCGAAGGCTCTGATCGCTTCCCTCGCGGCCGGCACCGATCGCCCGCTGCGTACCGACATCGATGTGCGCCATCAGGAACTTCTGGCCTGGACGAAAACCGGTGGCATGGAACCGGTCACCTTCAACGCGGTGATGACCTTCGGCGTCCGCGATCTCCCGGGTGACTGGACCCGTCGTTTCGCCCCGCTGACGGTCGCGGCAGGCTGACGGCTTCAGGCCGCCGGACGGGCTGCTGTCTCCCGGATCAGCGGTGAGCCGAAACAGCGGCCGTCCCCGGCGACGACGAAGCGACGATTCGGCCGGAAGACACGCTCCGTCGCTCCAGCCTGCTTGAGATGACCGCGAGGACCAGCGCCGACGCCGCGAGCACGGCGCCCACCCAGTTGGGGGCGGTGTAGCCGAGACCGGCCGCGATGACCATCCCGCCGAGCCAGGCCGACAGCGCGTTGCCCAGATTGAAGGCCCCGATATTGACGGCGGATGCCAGCGTCGGTGCGCCCGCCGCCTGGTCCAGTACCCGCTTCTGCAACGGCGGCACGGTCGCGAAGCCGAGGCCACCGATCAGGAAGATGGTGACGGCCGACGCGATCCTGTGGTGCGCGGTGACCGTGAACAGGGCCAGCACAAGGGCGAGACCGCCGAGGGAGACGTACAGCAGCGGCATCAGCGCCCGGTCGGCGAGCTTGCCACCCACCAGGTTGCCACTGACCATACCGAGCCCGAAGAGCACCAGTAGCCAGGTGACGGTGGTCTCGGAAAACCCGGCGACCGAGGTCATCATCGGCGAAATGTAGGTGATCGCAGCAAAGACACCGCCGAAGCCCAGCACGGTCATCGCCATGGCGAGCAGCACCTGCACATTGCGGAACTCCCCGAGCTCATGGCGCAGCCGTACCCCTTGGGGCTTGGGCTGCTCCGGTACCAGCCTGGTGATGCCCAGCAGTCCGACGATGCCGAGCGCGGCGACGATCAGGAAGGTGAGCCGCCAGCCGATGTCCTGGCCCACGAGCGTGCTGAGCGGAACACCGATGACCTTGGCGAGGGTCAGTCCGGTGAACATCATGGCGATGGCCCCTGCCTTCCTCTGCGGGGCCACGACATCGGCGGCGACGACCGAGCCGATGCCGAAGAACGCGCCGTGGGCGAGAGAGGCAACGATCCGTCCGGCGAGCATCACTCCGAAGGCGGGTGCGGTAGCGGAAATGACGTTGCCCGCGATGAAAAGACCCATCAACAGCATCAACATCTTTTTGCGGGAGATACGGGTGCCGAGCACGGTCATCAACGGTGCTCCGGCGACCACTCCGAGGGCGTACCCCGTGACGAGGATCCCCGCGGTCGGGATCGAGACCTGGAAGGAGGCGGCCACCTGCGGCAACAGCCCGATGATCACACGCTAGCTAATTGCAAGGGCGTCCCCGGACGGCGGTCCCCTCCGGAGAGGTGCGGACGCCGCGCCGGCTCACGTAGCCTGGCGGACCATGAGTGACCTGGAGATACGTCCCGCAGGCGAGAGCGACATCCCGGCCATCGTGGCCATGCTGGCCGATGACCCGCTCGGCGCCGACCGGGAGGCCCCCGACGATCTGACCCCGTACATCGAGGCTCACCGGCGAATCGCCGCCGACCCCCACCAGCACCTGGTCGTCGCCGTCCGCGACGGTCGCACCGTCGGCACCCTCCAGCTCACCGTGATCCCCGGGCTCTCGCGCCGGGGCGCCACGCGTTCCGTCATTGAAGGCGTACGCGTCCACGCCGACGAGCGAGCGAGCGGCCTCGGCACTCAGCTCATGGAATGGGCGATCGGCGAATCCCGGCATCAGGGCTGCCGATTGGTCCAGCTCACCTCCGACACCACCCGCACCGATGCCCACCGCTTCTACGCACGGCTCGGCTTCACGGCCACCCACCTCGGCTTCAAGCTCCAACTCTGACCGCTGGGACCGTGAGCTATCGACGGCACGGCTCTCAGCTCAGGCCGCGCCAGCCACCTTCGTCCACGCCTCCCGGCACCGCCCCCGACGGCTCGTAGGGCCCCCGCGTGAAGACGAAGGAACCCAGGTCCAGATGGCTCACCACACCGTCCCGCCGGACGACACGCAGCCTTTCGCCGGCGTAGTACCCATCAAGCCCCGTCCAGGTTCCGTCCCGTTCCGCGCGGAACCGGGACCTCCGGCCACCGCCGGTCAGTGGGCCGAGCTCCACATCTCCGTCCGCCGCCAGCCGCAGCCCCACCACGGTCGTGCCCCAGTACACGGCCCGGTCAGCTCCAGCAGGGCCGTGTCGACCGTCGGCAGCGGCCGCCACGGCTCCGGCATCCGCGGTTCCGCATCGGCCACGATCCGCACCAGATCGGCCGCCACTGCCCCGGTGGCCGGCCCCGACGTGGCATTCGCCAGCGCCACTCCGGCCACCCCGTCCTCAACGCTCAGCCACAGGCCGGCAAGGAAGCCGGGCAGCGAACCGGTATGCCCGACAAGTGTGCGGCCGTCCCGTCGGGCGAGTTGCAGCCCGAGACCGTAGCCGCCTTCCAAGTCACCGGCCTCCGGCGGAGCCGCCGGCCCGCGCATTTCGCAGACGGTCTCCGCGCCGAGCACGCGGTCGTCGCCCCCCGCCAGGAATGCGGCGAACCTGCACAGGTCCCCGGCCGTCGACCAGAGTTGCCCGGCTGCCGCCATCACCCCCAGGTCTTCCGACGGCTCCGGGAGTATCACATCCGCCCACGGGTGCACCGCCCAGCCACCGGCATGGGGGGACTGCGGCTGTGCATCGGTACGGTTCATGCCCAGCGGCACGCAGATCTCGCGCCGGACCACCTCGGCCCAGGGCGCATCCCGCAGCGTCTCCACCACCGCGCCGAGCAGCGTGTAACCCGGGTTGGAGTAGTGGTGCCGGCGTCCCGCCGGATGGAGCGACGGCCGCTCGCCCAGGACATCCGCGAGGCCGGGTCGCAGTGCGCTCGACGACCGTTCCCACCAGGCGCCCGGCGTCTCCGCCGCCAGACCGGCGCTGTGACCGAGAAGCTGGGCGATCGTCACCTCGCCCACGGCGTCCAGCTCACTACGGCCCGATAGGTGCTTCTTCAGCGGATCCGCCAGATCGAGCAGTCCCTCGTTCCGCAGTCGCATCACGGCAACCGCGGTGAACGTCTTAGTGATCGAACCGATCCGGAACTGCGTGTCCTCGTCCGGCTCATGACCTTCCACACAACTGCGCGCCCCGGACCACACCAGCCTCCCGTCCCGCATCACCGCTCCCACCAGAGACGGCGAACGGCCCTCGGACTGTGCGACGGCGACCCGGTGGAGCAGGGAGCGCCGGGTACCGGGAAGAAGGTCTGCAGGGGGTTCAGAAGAAGTCATGGTCGAGATTTACCCGAACATCACTGCCCCGTCGACCTCGATGCGTGAGCGGGTGACATCGGACAGGTGAGCCTACAGATCGATCAGGTCTGCGCCATGTCCACAAAACGTGAGTAGTGCCCCTGGAACGCCACCGTGATGGTGGCAGTCGGACCGTTACGGTGCTTGGCAACGATCAAGTCCGCCTCGCCCGCTCGCGGTGACTCCTTCTCGTACGCGTCCTCGCGGTGCAGCAGGATCACCATGTCGGCGTCCTGCTCGATGGAACCGGACTCACGCAGGTCGGAGACCATCGGCTTCTTGTCCGTCCTCTGCTCGGGGCCACGGTTCAGCTGCGAAAGCGCGATGACCGGCACTTCCAGCTCCTTGGCCAGCAGTTTCAGGTTTCGTGACATGTCCGAGACCTCCTGTTGGCGGCTCTCGGGACGGCGGGAGCCACCGGACTGCATCAGCTGCAGATAGTCGATCACGACCAGCTTCAAGTCCTGGCGCTGTTTCAGCCGACGGCACTTCGCTCTGATCTCCATCATCGACAGGTTCGGCGAATCGTCGATGAAGAGTGGTGCAGCGGTCACATCCGGCATTCGCCGTGCCAGCCGGGTCCAGTCCTCGTCCGTCATCGAGCCGGACCGCATATGGTGCAGCGCGACCCTTGCCTCCGCGGAGAGCAGTCGCATAGCGATCTCGTTGCGACCCATCTCGAGAGAGAAGATCACACTCGGCAGACCCTCCTTGATGGAGCAGGCCCGCGCGAAGTCCAGCGCGAGCGTCGACTTTCCCATCGCGGGGCGGGCCGCGATGACGATCATCTGTCCCGGGTGCAGGCCGTTGGTCAGTGCGTCGAGATCGGTAAAGCCGGTGGGCACACCGGACATCTGGCCGCTGCGCGAACCGATGGCCTCGATCTCGTCGAGCGCGCCCTCCATGATGTCGCCGAGGGGCAGGTAGTCCTCGGAGGTGCGCTGCTCGGTGACGGCGTAGATCTCGGCCTGGGCCGAGTTGACGATCTCGTCGACATCGCCGTCCGCCGCGTATCCCATCTGCGTGATCTTCGTGCCCGCCTCGACAAGCCTGCGCAGCACCGCTCGCTCATGGACGATCTCGGCGTAGAACTCCGCGTTGGCTGCGGTGGGCACCGACTGAACGAGGGTGTGCAGATAGGGTGCGCCACCGACCTTCTTGATCTCGCCACGCTTGACCAGTTCGGCTGCAACGGTGATGGGGTCGGCCGGCTCGCCCTTGGCGTACAGGTCGAGAATTGCCTGGTAGACGGTTTCGTGAGCAGGACGGTAGAAGTCCTGGCCCTTGATGACCTCGACGACGTCGGCGATTGCGTCCTTCGACAGCAGCATGCCACCGAGAACGGACTGTTCGGCATCGATGTCCTGCGGGGGAACCCGTTCGAAGGCAGGGGAACCGCCGTCCCAGGCGCCGTTCTCCCGGCCTCGGTCGTGTTGTTCGCGGCCCCCGCTGCCGCCGTCGCCGCGGCGCTGGCGGGAGACGGGCAGACGGTCACCCGGCGTGCTTTCGATCCAGGGGTCGTCCAAGGGCTCGGGGATGCTCACCGGCCGCCTCCTCCCGTCCGCTCCGCGGACCTAGCCATGCCACTCTTTCTTACGGCACAGCACCGACAAACAAGAGGCCCGACTCCGCCAAGGCGCGTCGGGCGCGGTCCACGGTAGGCCCGCTGGCACCGTCAGCCAATCCAGTTATCCACAGGGGCTGTGGACGAAGCACCGCATGCTGTGGAGAAGTCAATGAAACCTGTGCACGGGCCGGGGGACAGTGTTGTGGACAAACTCATAGGCCCACCCTCGCTGCCGCTCTGACCTGCTATTTCACCGTCCACCGGCTGTGGGGGACAAAAACTTTTGCCAGCGGACCAAGATCACGACAAACGAGGCACACCCGAAGTGTGAATGACGGCCATAGTAAGGGCCGCACTGGGATTGCATCGCTTACCTGTGGAAGATTAGATTGGCCCCCATGACCCAGGCCCCCGAGGCACCGCAGTCCAGTCGCCGACGGCACGACCGGGAGATCATCGCGCTAGCCGTTCCCGCCTTCGGCGCACTCGTAGCCGAGCCGCTCTTCGTGATGGTGGACAGCGCCATTGTCGGCCATCTGGGGACCTCACAACTGGCAGGTCTCGGCATCGCGGCAGCCCTGCTGACCACTGCCGTGAGCATCTTCGTCTTCCTCGCCTACGCCACTACCGCCGCCGTGGCGCGCCGCGTGGGCGCCGGTGACCTGCGAGCAGCCATCCGGCAGGGAATGGACGGCGTCTGGCTCGCCCTGCTGCTCGGCGCCATCGTCATCGCCGTGGTCCTGCCGACAGCCCCCTGGTTGGTGGGCCTCTTCGGAGCTTCCGACGATGCCTCTCCGTACGCCGTGACCTATCTGCGCATTTCCAGCCTGGGGATCCCCGCGATGCTGGTCGTGATGGCAGCTACCGGTGTCCTCCGCGGCCTCCAGGACACCAGGAGCCCGCTGTATGTCGCGATCGCGGGCTTTGCCGCCAATGCGGCGCTCAACGCGGGACTGGTCTACGGCGTTGGCCTGGGCATCGCAGGGTCGGCCTGGGGCACTGTGATCGCCCAGTTCGCCATGGTCGCCGCCTACCTGGTCGTCGTAGTACGGGGTGCCAGAAGACACAAGGCATCGCTGCTCCCCGATGTCGCCGGGATACGGGCCTGTGCCCAGGCCGGGGTGCCCCTGCTGGTCCGCACGCTCTCACTGCGCGCCGTCCTGCTGATCGCCACCGCAGTCGCGGCCCGTCTGGGCGACACAGAGGTGGCTGCCCATCAGATCGTGCTCTCCCTATGGAGCCTGCTGGCCTTCGCCCTGGACGCGATCGCTATCGCCGGGCAGGCGATCATCGGCCGATATCTGGGAGCCGACGACTCCGAGGGCGCGCGAGAGGCGTGCCGGCGCATGGTCCAGTGGGGCGTGGCCGTCGGGGTGGCGCTGGGCGTCCTGGTCGTGTTGTCGCGGCCGTTGTTCGTTCCACTGTTCACCGGAGACCACGCCGTGCAGGACGTTCTACTGCCGGCTCTGATGGTGGTGGCGCTGGCCCAACCGATCTCAGGGGTGGTGTTCGTCCTCGACGGTGTCCTGATGGGTGCGGGTGACGGCAGATATCTGGCCGGGGCCATGCTGGTGACGCTCGCTGTCTTTACCCCCGCCGCACTGCTGGTGCCTGTACTGGGCGGCGGGCTGACCGCCCTCTGGTGGGCCATGACGCTGATGATGGTGGTCCGCATGGTGACGCTCTGGCTGCGAGCACGATCGGGCCAGTGGATCGTTACCGGCGCTACCCGATGAATCACCGTTTCACGTGAAACGGTGATGGTGACGGCGACTACCGGCGATCGCGATACCCGATGCGCCCATGCGAAAGGGCCGCACCCCAGCGGATGCGGCCCCTTGCATGCTGTTCCGAGCGCAGCCCTTAAGCGGCGACGACCTCGATGCCGAGCTTCGCGGCAACGTCAGCGTGCAGACGCACCGACACCTGGTGGGCACCCAGAGTCTTGATCGGCGAACCGAGCTCGACGCGACGCTTGTCGACGACGGGACCACCGGCAGCCTTGATCGCCGTGGCGATGTCAGCCGGGGTGACGGAACCGAAGAGGCGGCCGGCGTCGCCGGAGCGAACAGCCAGACGGACCTTCACGCCCTCGAGCTTGGCCTTGACCTCATTGGCCTGCTCGATGGTCGCGATCTCGTGAATCTTACGGGCGCGGCGAATCTGCGCCACGTCCTGCTCGCCACCCTTGGTCCAGCGGATCGCGAAACCACGCGGGACCAGGTAGTTGCGGGCGTAACCGTCCTTGACGTCAACGACGTCACCGGCGGAACCGAGGCCAGCGACCTCGTGGGTGAGGATGATCTTCATTTTTCGGTCACCCTTCCCTTATCGCGCGGTGGACGTGTAGGGCAGCAGCGCCATCTCACGGCTGTTCTTCACAGCCGTGGCGACGTCACGCTGGTGCTGAGTGCAGTTTCCGGTAACGCGACGGGCACGGATCTTGCCGCGGTCGGAAATGAACTTCCGCAGCATGTTCGTGTCCTTGTAGTCCACGTACTGGGTCTTGTCCTTGCAGAAAGCGCAGACCTTCTTCTTAGGCTTGCGCACAGGCGGCTTCGCCATGGTGTTTCTCCTGTGTGATCAAGAAGTGGGGGTACGGGCCGCCTAGAAGGGCGGCTCGTCCGAGTAGCCACCGCCGGAACCGCCGGAGCTTCCGCCCCATCCGCCCCCGCCCTGCTGCTGGCCACCGCCGGCCGGCGCATTGGATGCCCACGGGTCGTCGGCGGGTGCACCGCCACCGCCCTGCGGGCCGCCGCTGGGGGCTCCGCCCCAGTTGCCGCCGCCCTGCTGCTGGCCACCGCCGCCGTAACCACCCTGGCCACCCTGACCGCCTCGGCCGGTGGTCTTGGTGACCTTGGCCGTGGCCGTCTTGAGACTGGGGCCGACTTCCTCGACGTCCAGCTCGTAGACCGTGCGCTTTACGCCCTCACGGTCCTCGTAGGACCGCTGCTTGAGCCGGCCCTGCACGACGACGCGCATGCCTCGCTGAAGCGACTCCGCGACGTTCTCCGCCGCCTGACGCCAGACCGAGCAGGTGAGGAACAGGCCTTCGCCGTCCTTCCACTCATTGGTCTGCTTGTCGAAGATGCGGGGTGTGGACGCGACACGGAACTTCGCGACCGCCGCACCGGACGGGGTGAAGCGCAGCTCGGGGTCGTCGACGAGATTGCCGACGACCGTGATGACGGTCTCGCCTGCCATGGGTGAACCTCTCGGCGGGGATTGCTGCTGGCTGCTGTTGCTACTCGAACCCGATGACTACTGAGCTGGAGGCTCAGTGAGTCTCGGGACGGAGGACCTTGGTCCGGAGGACCGACTCGTTCAGGTTCATCTGCCGGTCGAGCTCCTTGACGACCGCAGGCTCGGCCTGCAGGTCGATGACCGAGTAGATGCCCTCGGGCTTCTTCTTGATCTCGTAAGCGAGACGACGACGGCCCCAGGTGTCGACCTTCTCAACCTTTCCGTTGCCCTCGCGGACGACGGAGAGGAAGTTCTCGATCAGCGGGGAGACAGCGCGCTCCTCGAGTTCGGGGTCGAGGATGACCATCACTTCGTAGTGACGCATGTGGAACCCACCTCCTTTGGACTCGGCGGCCACGGTCGTTCCGTGGCAGGAGGGTCGTGATGCGTAAGCAACGGTATCGGCAGCCACTGACAATCCATCCGTACGAAGAGAGGACTGCGGCCTGGCCCGGGCAGATACCGATGCAGACCGTCCAGACTACCTGCACACCCGCTTCCGGTTGAAATCCGACGCCCAAGGGGCAGAATCTCTACACATGGGGTGTGTGCGGCGCTACTCTGCGCCGCCTTATGCCAGGAGGTGCTTCATGGCACAGGCGATGCGACCCAACTCTTCCAGTCTCTTTGCCACGGACGGCAAGCCGCACCCGTTGCAGGACACTCTGGTCGTGGTGACCTTGGTCCTCGGTCTGCTGGCGTTCATCACCGGACTCCTGTTCCACAGTCTGCATCTGCTCAGTTCCTGGGCCGGCCTGGTAGGGATCCTCACCGGGGCGTACGGAATGTTCATCTCGATCACGACGCGCGAGCGGTTCGTAGTGATCATCGGGCTCGGCGCCTCGGCGGTGGGCTTCTTCCTCGGTATGGCCCACGGCGGCCTCTTCGGGGGATTGCTGGGCCGTTAACGGCGGCCGCCTGATCCTTCCTGACGTCTTGTCCCATACAGCCAGTCGGGGCGAACCCCGGTCGCAGTAGGCTTCGGCGCGAGAGCCGACGCCCCTGTACCCATGGGGACACGCCTGCCGAGGAGCGCCCCGCATGAGCCTGACCCTGAGGACCATCAGCCGAGAGCAGCATCTGGCCTACATCCAGAGTCTGCCCGCGGCGAGTCACTGCCAGGTTCCAGCATGGGCTGATGTGAAAACGGAATGGCGCTCGGAGAGCCTCGGCTGGTTCGACGGTAACGGCCAGATCGTCGGTGCTGGTTTGGTGCTCTACCGGCAACTGCCCAAAATCAAGAGGTATCTGGCCTACCTCCCCGAGGGCCCAGTGATCAACTGGTACGCGCCGAACCTCAACGAGTGGCTGCAGCCGATGCTCGCCCACCTCAAGGAACAAGGCGCGTTCTCGGTAAAGATGGGGCCGCCGGTGGTAATCCGCCGGTGGAACGCCGCCGCGATCAAATCGGGAATTCAGGACCCGGACGTGAAGCGACTGCGCGACGTCGAGGCGACACACATCGAACCTCGGGCCTTCGAGGTGTCCGACCGGTTGCGGAAGATGGGCTGGCAGCAGGGCGAGGACGGGGGGGCAGGTTTCGGTGATGTGCAGCCGCGCTACGTCTTCCAGGTACCGCTGGCGAACCGCTCGCTCGACGATGTCCTCAAGGGCTTCAACCAGCTGTGGCGGCGCAATATCAAGAAGGCCGAGAAGGCCGGCGTCGATGTGGTGCAGGGCAGCTACGAGGACCTCGCCGAGTGGCAGCGGCTCTACGAAGTGACCGCGGCACGTGATCACTTCCGGCCGCGGCCTCTGTCGTACTTCCAGCGCATGTGGTCGGTGCTGAACACCGAGGACCCCAACCGGATGCGGCTGTACTTCGCCCGCCATGAGGGTGAGAACGTAGCAGCGGCGACGATGCTGATCGTCGGCGGCCATGTCTGGTACTCCTACGGGGCTTCCGCCAATCACAAGCGCGAAGTGCGGCCGTCGAACGCCATGCAGTGGCGCATGCTCCGCGATGCGTACGCCATGGGCGCGACCGTCTACGACCTGCGTGGCATCTCCGATTCGCTGGACGAAACCGACCACCTCTTCGGTCTGATCCAGTTCAAGGTGGGCACCGGCGGCGAGGCCGTGGAGTACATCGGTGAGTGGGATTTCCCGCTCAACAAGCTGCTGCACAAGGCGCTCGATATCTACATGTCGCGCCGTTGAGAGCGATGATGTCTGCGTCGTTCCGTTCGTCCCGTTCATATCTCAGATACACCGCAGCCCCGAGAAAGGTTCCGGTCCGGCCATGGCGCTGACCCTCTACGTCGACACCGCGCGCTGGCGGGCGCACCAGAAGTCCGTGCTCGATCAGTTCCCGGGGATCGTGCCGGTCTGCAAGGGCAATGGCTACGGCTTCGGTCACGACCGGCTCGCGGATGAGGTGACGCGCTTCGGCTCCGACGTCATCGCGGTCGGCACCACGTATGAAGCCGCGAAGATGAAGGACTCGTTCGGTGGTGATCTGCTCGTCCTCACGCCGTTCCGACGCGGTGAGGAGCCGGTGCCGCTGCCGGACCGCGTGATCCGTTCGGTCTCGTCGGTCGACGGAGTGCA
This sequence comes from Streptomyces sp. NPDC051322, assembly GCF_040689485.1. Lineage (NCBI taxonomy): Bacteria > Bacillati > Actinomycetota > Actinomycetes > Kitasatosporales > Streptomycetaceae > Streptomyces > Streptomyces sp. NPDC051322. The sequence continues at coordinate 209,430 of NZ_JBFBAK010000003.1, forward strand.
TGCACTGGTGGGCGCCCGGGTGGTCATCGAGTGCATGAGCTCGATGAAGCGCCACGGCGTCGCCGAAGGGGACCTGGCCCGGCTGCACGCGGCGATCGAAGACGTACGCCTCGAAGGCTTCGCGCTGCACCTTCCGCTGGACCGCACCGACGGGTCGGATGCCGTCGAGGAGGTCATCACCTGGATGGACCGCCTCCGCAACGCCCGGCTACCACTGCACACCATGTTTGTGAGTCATCTGCGCGCCGAGGAACTGGCCCGGCTGCAGCAGCAGTTCCCGCAGACCCGGTTCCGCGCGCGGATCGGCACCCGGCTCTGGCTGGGAGACCATGAGGCCACGCAGTACCGGGGTGCCGTCCTCGACGTCACGCGGGTTTCGAAGGGCGAGCGATTCGGTTATCGCCAGCAGCGGACGGCATCGGACGGTTGGCTCGTGGTCGTGGCCGGCGGGACATCGCACGGTGTGGGCCTCGAGGCGCCGAAGGCTCTGCACGGGATGATGCCCCGCGCCAAGGGTGTCGCGCGGGCGGGACTGGCGACCGTGAACCGGAACCTCTCACCCTTCGTGTGGGCGGGAAAGCAGCGCTGGTTCGCGGAACCTCCTCACATGCAGGTGTCGATTCTGTTTGTCCCCTCGGACGCGCAGGAGCCGAAGGTGGGCGATGAACTGGTGGCTCACTTGCGTCATACGACGACACAGTTCGATCGCCTGCTCGACCACTGACCCGCGCTCTGGATGTCAGACGCCGGTATGGCCGTCGATACGCTCGCGAATGAAGTCCGCGTGACCGCAGTGGCGAGCGTACTCACCGATCATGTGGGTGTAGATCCAGCGCAGCGTGACCTGCCCGCCCATGAAAGGGCTGGTCTCCCCGAGCGCCCTGGAAGCACAGTTGGCCCGGGCTTGGTCGATCTCCGCCTGCCATATCGCCAGCGCGCTGTCATAGCCGATGTCCTCGACGAGAGCAAACCCGCCGTCGGTGGTCCGGGAGTCGGCATCAGGGGTGAAGATCGGCGATGCGTCTTCCTGGGCCAGGACTCGTCGAAACCAGTTCCGCTCGACCTCTGCCATGTGCTGGACCAGACCGAGCAGGCTGATCGGCGAGGGCGACACCGAAGCCCGGCGGAGCTGGGCCTCGTCCAGACCGTCGCATTTCTGGACAAGTGTCGTGCGGTAGAAGTCGAGCCAACTCTCCAGGGAAGCACGCTCATCGGCGTCCAAGGGGGGCATGGTGCGTTCGGCAGTGCTCATGGTCATCATCGTGGCATGAGGGTCCGACAAGCCGAGGGCGCCAGGGGCCGGGCCCGACCGGGCCGACGTCATTCTCGCGCGGTACCCCACTCGACCGGCGGGCCCTCGTAGTGCTGCGCGGCATGCCGGTGGCGCACGGGATGGGCGGCCGCGCCGAGCACGAAGACGTCCCGCGCTCCGTCCAGAACGCCACCCGACGGGTCGTCGGAACCGTCCCTGCGTACGACGTCCCGCTCCGGCATGAGGATGTCCCGGACGATCACCGCGCAGAGATAGAGAGTGCCGATCAGATGAAGTGCGATGGCCAGTTGGTAGCCCTCGGGCGGCAGGCCCTTCGGTTTGTCGCCGCCCACCGTGTAGGCGAGGTACAGCCAGATACCGAGGAAGTACATGACCTCACACGCCTGCCAGACCAGGAAGTCGCGCCAGCGCGGCCTGGCAAGTGCGGCTAGGGGAATGAGCCACAGCACATACTGCGGTGAGTAGACCTTGTTGGTGAGAATGAACGCGGCGATCACCAGAAAGGCTAGCTGGGCGAAGCGCGGGCGGCGCGGGGCGGTCAGGGTGAGGGCGGCGATGCCGCCGCACATCACGATCATCAGCAGAACAGCCCAGGTGTTGACACTGCTCACGTCCAGCGGCTTTCCGGTGCGCTGCGTGATGACGAGCCAGAAGGAGCCGAAGTCAACGCCCCGTTCCCGGCTGAAGGTATAGAACTTCTTCCATCCTTCGGGCGCGAGCAGCATGACCGGCAGATTAACTACGAGCCAGGCCGCTGCGGCGCCGTACACGGCCTTTCCGTACTCCCGCCACTTCCCGGCACGCCAGCAGAGCACGAGCAGCGGACCGAGAATCAATACGGGGTAGAGCTTCGCAGCTGTAGCGAGCCCCACGAGAATGCCGAAGGCTACCGGCCTGGACCGGGACCACATCAGCAGGGCCGCGGCGGTGAGGGCCACAGCGAGGAGGTCCCAGTTGATGGTGGCGGTGAGGGCGAAGGCCGGCGCCAGGGCGACCAGCAGGCCGTCCCAGGGACGGCGTCGGTGGGTTCGGGTCACGCAGACCGCGATGACGGCCGTGCAGACCAGCAGCATGCCCGCGTTGACCATCCAGTAGATCTGCTCGCGGTGCTGCATGGCGCCGCCGTGTGGGGTCAGCCAGGAAGCGACCTCCATGAAGGCCCCGGTCAGCACGGGATACTCAAGGTATGACATATCGCCGTTGATACGGTCAAAATACGGCACAAGGTCGTCAGCGAAGCCACGCCCGACATAGAGATGCGGGATGTCGGAGTAGCAGGCATGGCTGTACTGGGAGGTCGCGCCCTGGAACCAGGCCCAGTCGTAGCACGGCATCTTCTGCACCATGCCGAGCGCGAACATACCGATCGCAACCAGGGCGATGACACGTACCGGCGTGAGCGAGCCCGCGCCGGTACGCGCCCAGCGCCCGACGGGGCCACCGATCAGCTCGCTGCCCGCCGCCGCGATCTCATCCTGCTGGGTGGGCCGCACCACACGCTCCGCTGGCTCGTCTGCGGGCCGGTCCTCGTGCACGCTCGTCATGACCCACATCCTGCCGTACGCGACTGTGCACGTGCCGAGGACCGCCACAGCTTGCCGTGGCGGTCCTCGTCCCGTGGTGGCCGGGGCCCAGTCGTGCGGTGGCCGGAGGGCCGGCCGACATGGCTTGCGTTACCGGCGATACCCCGTCATCCGCCACCGCCGAAGAAGCCGCCGCCACTGTTGCCCGCGTTGCCGCCCGACTGGCCACCCGTGGGTGTGCTGGGAGTAGGGCTCGGGGTGATGCCTCCGTCGGTACCCCCGGTGGTACCGGTATCGGTCCCGCCGGTACTGCCGCAGTTCCAGTCCTGCCACTTGTTGCAGGACTCACTCGGGGACGGGGACACCGATGGGGTGTCGGACGGGCTCGGGGTGGGAGCCGACGGTGACGGACTCTGTGAGGGAGTCACCACGGGGGTCGGCTCCGGGCTGTGCACCCCACCGCCGTAGACCACCTTGCCGAGGGCCTCAGCCGGCGGGAACGACTCCGTCGGGGTGCCGTCGACCGCCTTGGACATGTAGTCGTGCCAGATCTGCGCGGGGAATGACGCACCGTGGATCTTCTGCTCTCCGCCGGTGCCGTACATCTCCTCGAACTTGCCCTTGCCTTTCGCCTGGTCGTCGAAGCGGTACATGTCGATCGCGGTCGACAACTGCGGGGTGTAGCCGATGAACCAGGCGGACTTGTTGCCGTCCGTGGTACCGGTCTTCCCCGCCACGTCCCGGCCAGGGATCCGTGCGGCGGTCCCGGTGCCCTTGTCGACCACTGTTTTCAGTACGTCGGTGACGTTGCTGGCGATAGCGGTGGAGAAGGCGGTCTTCTCCACCTTCTCGTGCTTGTAGACCGACAGCCCGTTCTTGGTCACCTCCGTGACGGAGTACGGATCGTTCTGGCGGCCGTTGTTGGCGAACGTGGCGTACGCGCCGGCCATCCGGATGGCGCTCGGGCTGGAGGTACCGATGGAGAAGGACGGAACACTGGAGCTGGCCATGCTCTGCGCGTCGTCCCGCAGTCCCGCGGAGACGGCTGCCGCTCGGACCTTGTCCGTGCCAACATCCATGCCCAGCTGCACATACGCCGAGTTCACCGACTCCCGCATGGCCTCGCGCAGATCGATGGCGTAGTCGGGAGCGGTGCCCACCGACTCGTGACCGTCGTTCTGCTGGAGCCATTCCTTGCCCTGCTTGTTCTGCCAGACAGAGCCGTCGTAATTCTTGATCTTCAGGTCGTTCTTGCCACTGTAAAGACTCTTCGGCGAGATGATTGTCCGATCGGAGTCGGGTTGATCCTTGCCGAGAGAGGGATCGCGCTTTCCGTACTGGAGAGCGGCTGCCAGCACGAACGGTTTGAAGGTCGATCCGACCTGGGCCCCCGTGTAGTCGGAGTTGTTCATGAAGTGCTTGGTCGCGTCCTCGCCCCCGTAGATGGCGGCGATAGCACCGGTGTCCGCGTCCACTGATGCACCGCCGAACTGCACGTGCGTGTCCAGCTTCGGGCGCTTCTTCGGGTCGATCTTGGCCTTACGGACCTTCTGTACTGCCTTCTCCAGCTCGTTGACCTTCTTCTTGTCGAAGGTCGTGTGGATCTGGTAGCCGCCCTTGGCCAACGCATCGGCGGTGATGCCCTGCTTGTTGTTGTTCACGAAGTACGACTTGGCCAGGTCGACCAGATAACCGATCTGTCCGCCCAGCTGCACGTTCTTCTTCGGCGGATCCACCGTCGGGAAGTGCGTGTACTTCGCTCGTTCCGAAGCGGAGAGCCGGTGGTCCTTCACCATCTGGTCGAGAATCCAGTGCCAGCGGTCGGTGGCCCGCTGGGTGTTTGCCTTCGGGGTGGCCGCCGGGTCGATCTCCACGGCGCCGGCCGGATCGAAGTAGCTGGCGCCCTTGAGCAGCGTGGCGAGGAACGCGCACTGGCTCGGGTTGAGCTTGTCGGAGTCCACTCCGAAGTACGTTCGGGCCGCCGCCTGGATGCCGTAGGCGCCTCGCCCGTAGTACGACGTGTTGAGGTAGTCGCTCATGATGTCGTTCTTGTCCATCTTGGCGCCAACCTTGATGGAGATGAACAACTCCTTGAACTTACGGCTGAACGTCTGCTGCTGACCGAGCCGGGAGTTTTTGACGTACTGCTGGGTGATGGTCGAACCACCCTGCGTCTGACCGCCCTTGGCCATGTTGAACACAGCGCGGGCGATGCCCATCGGGTCGATCCCGCTGTCCTGGTAGAAGGTCTTGTTCTCGGCCGAGACCACCGCGTTCTGCATCGCCTTGGGAATCTGATCGAGCGGCACGATCTGCCGGTTGATCTCACCGCCGGTGGCGACCATCTGGCTGCCGTCGGCCCAGTAGTAGACGTTGTTCTGTGCCTTGGACGTCTTGGAGGCGTCGGGGACACCCACCATCGCGTACGCGGCAGTGCCGACAGCCAGGATGCTGCCCACGAAACCGACGAGGAGTCCGGTGACGAGCCGCCAGGACGGCATCCAGCGCCGCCAGCCGTACCGGTTGGCGCGCGGGTAGTCGATGAGCCTTTTCTTCGCCGGGCGGCGATTGCGTCCCGCACCGCCAGGGGGACCGCCCACCCCACGCCCTTCGGGGGCGCGTCGGCGCCCACCCCCATTGCGCTGGGAGGCGCGTCTGGCGGCGGCGCGGCCGCCGTACGGGCGTTCTCCCTCGCCGTACGAACCGGAAGGCGACCCGGTGGTGGTTCGCGGGGCAGCTGCGCGGCGGCCCACAGGCTGCTCGGCGTCTCGCCTGGCCGCGGCACGTCCGCCACTCTGCGGCTGTGGCGGTTTGCGACGGTGCTCGCTCATCGAACGACTACTCCTCGGGCAGGCGTCAAAGCCTGGAAACGGCAGTTGAGTTCCTGTCCCCCCGATATACGGATGCGCCATGTGAGGGGCTCATCCGTAGTGCATTCCTTGAGCCGAGACAGCTGACGTCCCCAGGCGTCACTCGGCCTCCGGCGGTTTGCATGCCGCACAGACTACGCACGCGCAAAACCGTCCCGGTGCCGAGGTTCCGTTCAAACCAGGCAAGTTGCCGCCCACGAAGCAGCGATGTGACGCCGCTCACGACGTCCGGCCTTGTCGCAAACTCAGTGTCGTTCTATCGTGCTGATGTATCGACTCGATACATCAGCACGGCATAAGCGGCCCGGACAGCGAAGGAGGCGCAGGTTGAGCAGACGCTCCGGCATCCTTGAGTTCGCCGTTCTGGGCCTGCTCCGCGAGTCCCCTATGCACGGCTATGAGCTGCGCAAACGGCTGAACACCTCGCTGGGTGTCTTCCGGGCCTTCAGTTACGGGACCCTCTACCCCTGCCTCAAGACGCTCGTCGCCCACGGTTGGTTGATCGAGGAGCCGGGCAGCGCCCCGGAGGATGCTCTCGCTGCTTCACTCGCAGGGCGGCGGGCCAAGATCGTCTACAGGTTGACTGCGGACGGCAAGGAGCACTTCGAGGAACTGCTTTCGCACACCGGGCCCGACAGTTGGGAGGACGAGCACTTTGCTGCTCGCTTCGCCTTCTTCGGGCAGACGGAGCGTGAGGTGCGGATGCGGGTGCTGGAAGGGCGCCGCAGCCGACTCGAGGAGCGCCTCGAAAAGATGCGCGCCTCTCTCGTCCGAACCCGCGAACGGTTGGACGACTACACGCTTGAGCTGCAGCGGCACGGCATGGAGTCCGTGGAGCGCGAAGTGCGCTGGCTGAATGAGCTCATCGAGAGCGAGCGGGCGGGCCGGGATCAGCGACGATCCCCCCACGCCGGCGCCGCTCAGCAGGACACACAAGGAGAGACGGGCGGCCTGCCCCGGCACCGGGATACCACCCCGCCGGATCCGCCCGAGGACACCGAAAAGTGAAGCTCTGCGTCCGCAGAGTTTCGTCGAGAACACACAGGGAGCAACCGGAATGGGTTCGGTTCGCGTAGCCATCGTCGGCGTGGGCAACTGCGCCGCCTCGCTGGTGCAGGGCGTCGAGTACTACAAGGACGCCGATCCGGCCGGCAAGGTGCCCGGCCTGATGCACGTCCAGTTCGGCGACTACCACGTAGGTGACGTCGAGTTCGTCGCTGCCTTCGATGTCGACGCGAAGAAGGTCGGCCTCGACCTCGCGGATGCCATCGGCGCCAGTGAGAACAACACCATCAAGTTCGCCGATGTGCCGCACACCGGCGTGACGGTCCAGCGTGGCCACACCCACGATGGTCTGGGCAAGTACTACCGGGAGACCATCGAGGAGTCCGCCGAGGCGCCCGTCGACATCGTCCAGGTCCTCAAGGACAAGCAGGTGGACGTTCTCGTCTGCTACCTGCCTGTGGGCTCCGAGGCCGCTGCCAAGTTCTACGCGCAGTGCGCCATCGACGCGAAGGTCGCCTTCGTCAATGCCCTCCCGGTCTTCATCGCCGGTACCAAGGAGTGGGCGGACAAGTTCACCGAGGCCGGCGTCCCCATCGTCGGTGACGACATCAAGTCGCAGGTCGGCGCCACCATCACCCACCGGGTCATGGCAAAGCTCTTCGAAGACCGCGGTGTCCGCCTCGAGCGCACCATGCAGCTGAACGTCGGCGGCAACATGGACTTCAAGAACATGCTGGAGCGCGACCGTCTGGAGTCCAAGAAGATCTCCAAGACCCAGTCCGTCACCTCGCAGATCCGCGACCGCGACCTGGGAGCCGGCAACGTCCACATCGGCCCCTCGGACTACGTCGCCTGGCTGGATGACCGCAAGTGGGCGTATGTGCGCCTCGAAGGCCGCGCCTTCGGTGACGTCCCGCTGAACCTCGAATACAAGCTCGAGGTGTGGGACTCCCCGAACTCCGCGGGCGTCATCATTGACGCTGTGCGCGCTGCGAAGATCGCCAAGGACCGCGGTATTGGCGGCCCGATTCTCTCCGCCTCCTCCTACTTCATGAAGTCCCCGCCGGTGCAGTACTTCGACGACGAGGCCTTTGAGAACGTCGAGAAGTTCATCAAGGGTGAGGTCGAGCGCTGACACTCCCCTGAACGGATCACCTACGGTCGTCGAGGGCTCCCGGCACAGTGCCCGGGGGCCCTCGACGTATGTCAGCGATGTGCCGGCGGCGATGTCGCTGGTGCGTGTTTCACGTGAAACACGGGTCAGCTCTGCCCGGCCCACCATTCCTTGAGCATGGTCGCTGCCGCGTCGCGCTCCATCGGCCCGTTCTCCAGGCGCTGCTCCAGCAAGAACTTGTACGCTTGGCCAATCACCGGCCCAGGGCCGACACCCAGGAGTTCCATGATCTGGTTGCCGTCCAGGTCAGGCCGGATCGAGTCCAGCTCCTCCTGCTCCTGAAGCTGCGCGATTCGCTCCTCAAGTCCGTCATAGGCACGCGACAGCGCGGCGGCCCTGCGTTTGTTGCGGGTGGTGCAGTCCGAGCGCGTCAGCTTGTGCAACCGTTCCAGCAGGGGCCCGGCATCGCGCACGTAGCGACGCACCGCCGAATCGGTCCAGTCACCGGTCCCATAGCCATGGAATCGCAGATGCAGTTCGATGAGCTTCGTGACGTCCTTGACCATGTCATTGGAGTACTTGAGCGCAGTCATCCGCCTCCTGGCCAGCTTCGCGCCCACCACCTCGTGGTGATGGAACGAGACCCCGCCGTCCTTCTCGAAGCGCCGCGTCCTGGGTTTTCCGATGTCATGCAGCAGGGCGGCCAACCGCAGCACCAGGTCAGGTCCGTCCTCTTCCAAGTCGACGGCCTGCTCCAACACGGTCAGCGAATGCTCATATACATCTTTGTGGCGGTGGTGCTCATCACTCTCCAGGCGCAGGGCTGGGAGCTCGGGAAGGACCTCTTCGGCAAGGCCGGTGTCCACCAGCAGCGCCAAGCCCTTGCGAGGGTTCGATGACAGCACCAGCTTATTGAGCTCGTCCCGTACCCGCTCGGCAGAGACGATCTCAATACGCTCCGACATCGCCGTCATAGCAGCAACGACCTCGGGAGCCACATCGAAGTCCAGCTGTGCGGCGAACCGCGCCGCCCGCATCATCCGCAGCGGGTCGTCGGAGAACGACTCCTCTGGCGTTCCCGGAGTGCGCAGCACACGGCTCGCGAGGTCCTCCAGACCGCCGTGCGGATCGATGAAGGACTTCTCGGGAAGGGCGACAGCCATAGCGTTGACGGTGAAATCGCGACGCACGAGATCTTCCTCGATGGAGTCGCCATAGGACACCTCTGGCTTGCGTGACGTTCTGTCGTACGCCTCCGAACGGTAAGTGGTCACCTCGATCAGATAACCGTCCTTCTGACAACCGACCGTGCCAAAAGCGATCCCGACTTCCCACACCGCATCCGCCCACGGCCTGACAAGCCTCAGTACAGCCTCGGGGCGCGCATCGGTGGTGAAGTCCAGGTCGTTTCCGAGTCGGCCGAGCAGCGCATCCCTGACCGATCCACCGACCAGCGCAAGACTGAACCCCGCTTCCTGAAAACGGCGGGCCAGATCGTCGGCGACCGGGGAGACCCGCAGCAGTTCGGTGACCGCGCGGTGCTGCACATGACTCAGTGCACTGGTGTTGTCATCATTGGCGTTCGGCACAACAGAAAAGGGTACGTGCCCGAGCCACCCGGAGCGTCCCGATTTCCCGCCCGCTGCAAACGCCCATCCGATCTTGCGGAGCAGTCCGTGGCACTTAGCGCCGGGCCACATCGTTACCATGCGTGGACGCAGCAACCGACAACCACCGATTCAGCTGACGAAGACAAGGGACGGGCAAGCGCGTGGCCGAGGCGGCATCTTTCCAGGAGGGGGCTCTCTCTCCTGCCCGCCGGTGGCTGCGGCGCACGGCGTCGTTGCTCATCGGTCTTCCGCTGCTGGCGGGCCTCATCTACGGTCCCGCAGCGGCCCCCGCGCACGCTGCCGTCAACACACGGAACACCAGCGCTGTAGCTGTCAGCCTCGACGAGCTGACGCCCAGCGCCCCTGTGAAGGGCGACACAGTCACCGTTTCGGGAACGGTGACGAACCGTGGAAAGGACACCGTCACCGACGCTCACGTCGGCGTACGGGTGGGGCCGCGGCTGCTCGGCCGGTCCTACATCGACTATGCGGCGAAACACTCCTCCGAAGTGACAGGCAACGAATCTCCCGAGATCGGCGGTAAGTACACCGCCAAATTCGCGAGGCTGCCCTCCGGCGTCAGCGAGAGTTTCTCGATCTCCGTTCCGGTGAGCAAAATGGGCCTCGGCGAGGACGGTGTGTACCAGCTGGGTGCCTCCCTGTCGGGCCAGACCCTCAGCGCTCGCTATGAGCACACGCTCGGAATCCAGCGGACCTTCCTGCCCTGGCAGCCCACCGCCTCGAGTAAGAAGTCCGACATCACGATGTTGTGGCCACTGATCTCAGGCACACACCTCACAGCCGAGACGGGCTCCGACGCACAGCAGACACCGGTCTTCGAGAATGATGACCTGGCCCAGGAACTCGCTCCCGGCGGCCGGCTGGAGCGGATGGTTTCGCTGGGTAGCTCCCTGCCGGTCACCTGGGTCATCGACCCCGATCTGCTGGCCAGCGTCGATGCGATGACACGGAAGTACAGCGTCAAGGTCGGAGACACCGAAGTACCGGGCAGGAATCAGGACGTCGCCAAAAAGTGGCTGGGCGAACTGGAGAGCACGGTGCGGGGCAAGAAGGTCGTCGCGCTCCCGTTCGCCGATCCCGACCTGGCTTCCCTGGCGCACCACGGCAAGAACGTCCCAGGGGCCTTGAGCCACCTGCAACCCGCCACCGAAGTAGCCGCGACGACCGTACAAACCATCCTCCATGTGAAGCCGACCACTGATTTCGCTTGGCCGGTGAACGGGGCGATCGACCCCTCGATCATCGATGTGGCCACCTCGGCCGGTGCGCACAACGTGATCGCTCGCAGTGACAGCATGCAAGAAACGTCGGGGCTGCCCTACACCCCCACCGCCGCCCGGCCGATCGGGGGAGGCACCACCGCTGTCGTCGCTGACGCTCGGCTGTCCACCGCCTTCGAAGGAAATATGACGAAGGCGGGCACCTCCACACTCGCGGTGCAGAACTTCCTCGCCCAGTCGCTGGCCCTGACACTCCAGGACCCGGCCAAGCAGCGCAGCTTCGTCATCGCACCGCAGCGGATGCCGTCCGCCAGCCAGGCACAGTCGATGGCGAGTGCGCTGCGCAGCCTCGATGCGCAACGCTGGACACAGCCCCTCGACCTGGTGTCCGCGGCGAAAGCCAAAGCAGACACCGACGCGACGACGAGGGTGCCCCGCGCCTCCGCCTATCCGACGGCCCTGCGTAAACAGGAACTGCCTGCACAGGCCTTCCAGGACGTGCGGTCCACTCAGGCCGCCCTCGACAACTTCAAAATCATCCTTACGCAGCCGGACCGGGTGGTCACCCCCTTCGGCAACGCCATGAACCGCGCGATGTCCACCTCCTGGCGCGGCGATGCCAAGGGCGCAGAGAGCTTCCGTACGGGAGTCCAGGAATACCTGCAGGGGCTCACCGACCAGGTGCACCTGGTCCAGAAGTCGGACATGACGCTTTCCGGACGCAGCGCAACGATTCCGGTGACCGTGCAGAACAAGCTGGTGCAGCCGGTCCAGCACCTGGTGCTGCGCTTGCGTTCGGTCAAGCCCAACCGCCTGCAACTGGGCAATGACGAGGCCGCGACCGCCGAGCAGCCGCTGAAGATCGCAGGTGGCCACAGCCAGACCGTGAAGTTCGCGACATCTGTCAACGCCAACGGTCCCGTGCAGGTGGTCGCTCAGCTCTACACCGAAGACGGAACACCGTACGGCACTGCGAAGGCCATGCCCTTCAAGGTGACGGTCTCCGAGATGACGCCCACCGTGATGTTGGTGATCGCCGGCGGAGTGCTGCTACTGGTGCTCGCCGGTATCAGGATGTACACCCATCGAAAGCGCGCTGCGGCTCGCGCGTCCGCCGAAGCGAAGGGCCATGCCGAGCAGCCGAGTGACCCACAGACGGACACCGGAGCGGGAAGCGGAAACCCACCTGACACGGGTGAGAAAGTGGACCGTTGAGCGATGTCGTGGCTGGCCGGCCGGGGATGACGAGGTGGGGTAACCAATGAACGCGCCGTACGACGGTGACCGGGACCAGAGAGCTGGTACCGGTGCTGCGTATCCCGGTGGGATGACTCCCGAGACTCCGGCCGCGGACCAGGTTCCGCCGCAGCCGCCCACCCCGGATCCATATATTCAGGATGGCTACGTCCAGGACGCGTACGGACATGATCCCTACGTCCAGGACGCCTACAACTACGACCCGTACCGGGTACAGAGCCTCGGGTCTCAGGACCGGGAGACGGACCCGGTGAGGGAGGCGCTGCACGAAGATTCCACCCACCCGGCGCCTCCCCCCGGCACCTACGCCGAACCGCGGCCTCTGTACCAGCAGCCGGCTGCTTCCCCGTACGCGCCGGACCCGCGGGTGTGGGCGCAGACACCGCCACCCGAACCGGAGGGACCTTCCCGCCATCTCCCCTACGGCGATGACTCGACGACGCAGTTCGTGGGCGTGGACGACCTGGTAGGCCGGGCGGCCGGCGACGCCCAGGATCACCCGGACGCCTTCGCTCATCTGTTCCGGGACCAGCAGGGGAATGCCCCGGTCCCTGCCCCCGAACCGGGGCCGGTTCCCGCAGCGGCACCTGCCCCCGAAAAGTCGGGCGGCCGGGCTTCCGGGCTTCTGAAGTCCAGCGCCGTGATGGCGGCGGGCACGCTGGTGTCGCGCCTCACCGGTTTCGTACGCACCATGGTGATCACCGCGGCACTCGGTGCCGCGACCCTCGGCGACTCCTTCACCGTCGCGTACACCCTTCCGACGATGATCTACATCCTGACCGTCGGTGGCGGCCTCAACTCGGTGTTCGTGCCGCAGCTGGTGCGCTCCATGAAAGAGGACGATGACGGCGGTGAGGCCTACGCAAACCGGCTGCTGACACTCGTCATGGTCGCGCTGGGTGTCATCGTCGCCATCGCGGTCTTCGCCGCTCCCCTGCTGATCCGACTGATGTCGTCGACCATCGCAGGCGACCCGGCAGCCAACAACGTCGCTGTCACATTCGCCCGCTACTGCCTGCCCACCATCTTCTTCATGGGCGTGCACGTGGTGATGGGACAGGTACTCAACGCCCGCGGAAAGTTCGGCGCGATGATGTGGACTCCGGTTCTCAACAACATCGTGATGATCTTCACCTTCGGCTTGTTCATCTGGGTGTACGGCACTTCCGCCAACTCCCAGATGCAAGTGAGCACCATCCCCGCCGACGGTGTGCGGCTGCTGGGTATCGGCACGCTGCTGGGCCTGACAGTTCAGGCCCTGGCGATGATTCCGTACCTCCGTGAGGCGGGGTTCCGCTTCCGGCCCCGCTTCGACTGGCGAGGCCACGGCCTGGGTAAGGCCGTGAAACTCGCGAAATGGACAGTTCTGTTCGTGCTGGCCAACCAAGCGGGCGTCCTGGTCGTGACTCAGCTCGCGACCGCTGCCGGCCATGCGTCGCACCAGGACGGAGCGGGCATCATGGCCTACTCCAACGCTCAGCTGATCTGGGGCATGCCGCAGGCCATCATCACGGTGTCGGTCATGGCCGCACTCCTGCCGCGCATTTCCCGTGCCGCCGCCGACGGTGATCTGGGCGCCGTACGCGACGACATCTCGCAAGGTCTTCGTAATTCTGCTGTCGCCATCGTGCCGGTCTCCTTCGCGTTCCTCGCACTGGGCGTGCCCATCAGCACCCTGCTGTTCGCCTCCAGCGGCTCGCAGGCTTCCCAGTCCATGGGCTATGTCCTGATGGCTTTCGCGCTCGGACTGATCCCTTACTCGGTGCAGTACGTCGTCCTGCGCGGCTTCTACGCATATGAGGACACCCGGACACCCTTCTACAACACGGTCATCGTGGCCGCAGTCAACGCCGCGGCCTCTGCACTGTGCTACGTCCTGCTGCCTTCCCAGTGGGCGGTGGTCGGTATGGCTGCCTCCTACGGACTGGCTTACGCAGTGGGTGTGGGTGTGGCCTGGAGAAGGCTGAGCCATCGGCTGGGCGGCGACCTGGACGGCACGCACATTCTGCGCACGTATGCCAGGCTCGCCCTTGCCTCTCTTCCGGGCGCCGTCGCCGGCGGCGCCGTCGGGCTCGGCATCACCCGCACGCTGGGGCATGGCGCATTCGCCTCGCTGGCAGCACTGCTGGCCGGCGGGATTGTGCTTTTGGGCGTGTTCTTCATCGCCGCCAAGCGGATGAGGATCGCAGAACTCAACTCGATGGTCGCCATGGCACGCGGGCGCCTGGGACGCTAGGGGATGTCTGACAAATCCCCGGTGGCGGTTCGGGGGATTTGCCGGAAACCCCTGGGTCCCGGCCGGACCGCGCAACCATCGTTCACCGCCGCGTGTCGTGCATAGCGCGGGACTGTGGGCACAATTGGCATGGCTTTGCAGACTGGCCGACAGCGCGTAACGGATGGGGAGGCAGGAACGACGGTGGCGGAACGTAGCACGGCTGCCGTCGACGTGGCCGACAACGGCGGCGACAAGCCGTCGGCCGCCAAGGCGGAGAAGGCCACGGCCGACGGCACGGTGGAACCTCAGGACACGGCTGACACCACAGCCAGCGAGATGACCGAGGACGAGGAGCGTGGCAAGAAGCTCTCCGAGTCCTTCGCCACACCGGAGCTGCACAGCGGGCACAAACTCGCCAGACGCTACCGACTCGAGGAATGCGTCACCCGTCTGGACGGCTTCAGCAGCTGGCGTGCGGTCGACGAGAAGCTGCGACGCGCAGTCGGTGTGCACCTGCTGCCCGCAGAGCACCCAAGAGCACGCTCGGTACTCGCGGCCGCCCGCTCCTCCGCGCTGCTCGGAGACCCGCGATTCGTGCAGGTCCTGGATGCTGTGGAGGAGAACGAGCTCGTCTACATCGTCCACGAATGGCTGCCGGACGCCACAGAGATCACCGCGCTGCTCGCCTCGGGCCCCATGGAGGCGCACAACGCCTACCAGCTGGTCAGCCAGGTCTCCCAGGCAATGGCAGCGGCCCACCGCGAAGGTCTGGCCCATCTCCGGCTCACTCCGAGCGCCGTCCTGCGGACTTCATCCGGCCAGTACCGGATCCGGGGCCTCGCGGTTAACGCCGCTCTGCGCGGCATTACGTCCGACACCCCGCAGCGCACCGACACGGAGGCCATCGGCGCTCTGCTTTATGCCTCGCTGACGCAGCGCTGGCCCTATGAGACGGACGCGTATGGTCTCTCGGGCCTGCCCAAGGGCGTCGGGCTGATCCCGCCGGACCAGGTGCGGGCAGGAGTCCACCGAGGCCTCGCCGAACTCGCCATGCGTGCTCTGGCCAACGACGGAGCCACGGCTTCCCGACAGGAACCTCCCTGCACCACTCCGGACGAGCTCGCCAAGGCAGTCGCGGGGATGCCTCGTATCCGGCCGCCGGAGCCGGCCTACACTCCCCCTCCGGAGTACCAGCGCACCACGTACCAACAGGGCAGCTACGGCCGGCCGCCCGCCGGGCCGGGAGGAGCCACGCCGCAGCCTGTGGCGCCCCCCGCCCCTCCCCTGCAAGGCCGCACCGGAAAGGCTCTCAAATGGGCCGTCTCCGCTTTGCTGATCGCCGCGCTCGGCCTGGGGAGCTGGCAGCTCGCCGACACGCTCCTCGATCGCGGCAAGGATTCCAAAGGTCCGGGCACCAACCAAACGAACAGCGGAAACGGCAGCGGCAACGACAGCACTCAGCAGAAGGCCCCGCCGGCGCTGTCGATCGAGGACGCCAGGGAGTATTTCCCGGATGGCGAAGCCCAGCACCCGGATGATGTAGGGAAGACCTACGACGCCGACAGCTCAACGTACTGGCGCACTCACTCCTTCACAGACGGTCCCAAACTGGCCCCGTCCGTGAAGCGGGGCGTCGGAATCGTCTACGACCTGGGCGCCACCCGGTCTCTTTCAGCCGCCTCGATAGGGCTGCGCTATGCGGGAGACGAGACTGCCATCTCTCTGTATGCCGCTGGTTCACTCTCCTCATCCGCAGCCTTGAGCTCCATGAAAATGATCAGTTCCACGAGTACCCAGGGCACTACCGCGCGACTCAAGGCAGACCAACCGATCAAAACGCGCTACGTGCTGGTTTGGATGACGGCGATGCCCTATTCGCCGGGGGACGAGTACAGCGATGCGGGATACAAGCAGGCCATCACGGATGTGAAATTCACCGGCTGATACGGCTCGACAGGGGATACTCAGCTTTGGACGGCGGCGCATTCGGCGACATGGGCGACCAGGAGCTTCTGGCCGCCCACGTCGCGGGTGACCCCGATGCCTTCGGTGAGCTTGTGCGGCGCCATCGTGATCGTCTCTGGGCGGTGGCTCTGCGGACCTTGGGCGACCGTGAGGAGGCCGCCGATGCCGTCCAGGACGCCCTGGTCTCCGCATACCGCGCTGCTCATACCTTCCGGGGCCAGTCCGCCGTCACAACCTGGCTCCATCGCATCACTGTCAACGCATGCCTCGACCGCGTCCGTAAGGCCGCGTCGCGCAAGACCTCACCGGTCGATGATGCCGAGCGTCTGGACCAACTCCTCGAACCTCACGAGTCCGCTGAGGCACCTGCCGAACGACAGGATCTGCACCGAGAACTCATCAAGGCCATGGAAACGCTACCTGCCGAACAGCGAGCAGCACTGGTACTCGTCGACATGCAGGGCTACCCAGTCGCTGAAGCTGCTCTGATCCTGGATGTACCCACCGGGACCGTGAAGAGTCGATGTGCGCGAGGCAGAGCGAGACTGCTACCTCTCCTGGCGCACCTCCGGTCCGGCAGGGAGAGCGGCGTCACGGAGAAGCAAAGGAACCGGACGCCAGGGACATCCGTCCCATCTGCGTCAAGGCCAAAGGACATAGGACCAAGCGATCCTGCTGCAGTGAAGGGCGGAGGTGGGCGCACATGACATCTACTGCCGACACGGCTCAGCATCCCGACGTCTCAGAAATCTCCGACCTTGCCGAAGGGCTCCTTCCGGCTTCCCGCGCAGCAGACATACAGCAGCACCTCAGCGGTTGCCCCCTCTGTACCGATGTCCAGGACTCCCTGAACGAGATCCGGAAGGTGCTCGGCGCGCTGCCAGTGCCACAGCACATGCCTTCGGATGTGGCCAGCCGTATAGAAGCAGCTCTCGCTGCCGAGACCACGCGGGTGGCGATCTCAGCGGAAGAGGCCGCGCAGGTTTCACGTGAAACCTCGTCTGTTCCAACCGCCGCCGGATCCACTCGTGCAGACCGCCCAGCAGGCCGCCCCCCAGCCGGTTCAGGGCCGGGCCGGCCACCATCAGCATGGCGGGGGCGGCGTCGCTCTGCGGTGATAGGGGCCGCGTTCGGCGCGGCTGTCATTGGAGTGGGGGCGTTCTTCCTGCAGAGCGCACCCTCAAGCAACGACAACGCATCAGCGGGGAGGTCAGCAGACAGCAGTGCACCCGCCTTCGCAGAGTCCGGCCTCCAAAGCCAAGTCCGCTCTCTGCTGGCTACCGGCGGCGACACGGCAGGAGTGAAGACCCCGAAGGAGCAGAAGGCTCCATCCATCCATACGGACTCGAGCCCGAACACGCTCAAAAGAGGGACCGCTGTAGCGGTGCCCTCCTGCATTGAGAGAGGCATCGGCCGCGACGCAAGTCCTCTTGCCGTCCAACAGGGGACATACCACGGCATTGCCGCCTTCCTCGTGGTTCTGCCCTATCCCTCGGACAGCAGCCGGGTCCAGGCGTATGTCGTAGACGCGAGCTGTACCGACGCCACTCCACCGGCCCGTGGCAAAGTCCTGCTGACGCGCACCTACCCCCGCAGCTGAGCTACGCGGGAATGCATCCCCCGTAGGATCCGTTGGGTGGGGTGTAAGTCCACTGGACTTAGCCCCGGCAGGCAGTAGACAGTCCGCAGAGACGAGGAAGAAACCCGTGAGCGACGTCCGTAACGTGATCATCATCGGCTCCGGGCCGGCTGGGTACACAGCCGCGCTGTACATCGCGCGTGCGTCGCTGCAGCCCCTGGTCTTCGAAGGTGCTGTCACCGCAGGCGGTGCTCTCATGAACACCACCGAAGTGGAGAACTTCCCCGGTTTCCGTGACGGCATCATGGGTCCGGATCTCATGGACAGCATGCGCGCCCAGGCGGAGCGCTTCGGTGCCGAGCTGGTTCCCGACGACGTCGTCGCTGTTGACCTGACCGGAGAGATCAAAACCGTCACCGACACGGCCGGCACGGTGCACCGCGCAAAGGCGGTCATCGTCACCACCGGCTCGCAGCACCGCAAGCTCGGCCTGCCCAACGAGGACGCTCTCTCCGGGCGTGGAGTCTCCTGGTGCGCCACATGCGACGGCTTCTTCTTCAAGGACCAGGACATCGCCGTTGTCGGCGGAGGCGACACCGCGATGGAGGAAGCCACCTTCCTTTCGAGGTTCGCCAAGTCGGTCACCATCGTGCACCGTCGCGACACCCTGCGTGCTTCCAAGGCCATGCAGGACCGCGCTATCGCCGACCCCAAGATCAAGTTTGCCTGGGACAGCGAGGTCGCTACCATCCACGGCGAGCAGAAGCTCACCAGTCTGACCCTGCGCAACACCAGGACCGGGGCCACCAGTGAACTCGCGGTGACCGGCTTGTTCATCGCTGTGGGTCACGATCCGCGTACCGAACTCTTCAAGGGGCAGCTGAACCTCGACGACGAGGGTTACCTGAAGGTCGACGCACCGTCCACCCGGACCAACCTCACTGGCGTCTTCGGGGCCGGTGACGTCGTGGACCACACCTACCGCCAGGCCATCACCGCCGCCGGTACCGGCTGCTCTGCTGCACTCGACGCGGAGCGGTTCCTCGCAGCGCTGGCCGACGACGAGAAGACAGCAGAACCCGAGAAGATCGCCAGCGTCTGACCCTGCACTTCCCTCACCCCACCGCATACCCCGCAACGAAAGAGGAGGCCGCCGTGGCCGGCACCTTGAAGAATGTGACTGACGACTCCTTCGAGCAGGACGTCCTCAAGAGCGCCAAACCGGTACTCGTCGACTTCTGGGCTGCCTGGTGCGGCCCCTGCCGCCAGATCGCCCCGTCACTCGAGGCGATTGCGGCTGAGTACGGCGACCAGATTGAGGTCGTCAAGCTCAACATCGACGAAAACCCCGGCATCGCCGCCAAGTACGGCGTGATGTCAATCCCCACGCTCAACGTCTACCAGGGTGGCGAGGTCGCCAAGACCATCGTCGGTGCCAAGCCCAAGTCAGCGATCGTTCGCGATCTTGAGGCCTTCATCGGTAATGAAGCCACCAAGGCCTGAAGTCACTCATGTTTCACGTGAAACGGGGCTGCCCTTGAGGGCAGTCCCGTTTCAGCATTGACCGACCGGCGAACAAGCGACCTCACAGCGGACGCAAGGCCGGCTCCTTCTGGACTGCACCCAGGAGACGGTCCAGGGCCAGCTCCACATCTTCCTTCCAGGACAGTGTGGTGCGCAGTTCAAGCCTCAGCCGCGGGTAATGAGGGTGCGGCCGCACGGTCTTGAACCCCACCGACAACAAATGATCCGCTGGCAGCACACATGCCGGCTCCTTCCATCGGGCGTCACCGAACGCCTCGATCGCTTTGAAGTTCCGGCGTAGCAAGTCCTTGGCGACCGTCTGCACCATCACCCGGCCCAGTCCCTGCCCTTGATAACCCGGCGCGATCCAGGCCGTCATCAACTGGACCGCGTCAGGTGAGACAGGGCTTGTAGGGAACGCCGTGGACCGCGGCACGTAAGCCGGCGGTGCATAGAGAACGAAGCCAACCGGCACATCGTCCACGTAGACCACCCGGCCACAGGAACCCCACTCCAGCAAAACGGTGGAAAGCCAGGCTTCCTTCTCCAACGTGGGACGCCCAACCTTTATAGCGGCTTCTCCGCTGACCGGGTCGAGCTCCCAGAAGACGCACGACCGGCAACGCTTGGGAAGGTCCGGAAGGTTGTCCAGCGTGAGCGGTACGAGCCGACGCCCCATGAACGGTGTTCCTCACTTCCCTCGCCTGCCGCTGCACGCGCGGCAGTCAGCACATTCCGCTCCCTGAGCAGACTTCCGACGAAACCGCCGAACGCCCCCAAACCCAGACCTGCAGTCACCAGTTGGACGCGGTTCATCGTGCGCACGGGTCCTAGCCTCCCTCCGAGGTGGACCAAGGCGGACGCGCCATACCAGAACGCATCGTATCCATCCCAGCGATCGGACGGATACCGTGGGAAAGCAAAGGGCGGGGCGTGTTCCGGCTCACCGGACACCCCCCGCCGCTCGGCGGTTTCACCATCGACGCATCAGCCCTCGTCGTCCTCAGCCGCCTCTTCAGCACTCTCATCAGAAGTCAGCTTCTCGAGCACTCGACCCTCGCCAGGGGCGAGTGAACCAAGGATCCGGTCGAGATCGTCCATCGAAGCAAATTCGACAACGATCTTCCCCCTCTTCTGTCCCAGGTCAACCTTCACCCGTGTCTCGAAGCGGTCCGAGAGTCGCGATGCAAGCTCCGAAAGAGCGGGTGACAGACGAGCCCCCGCACGAGGTCCCTTGGCCTTCGGTGCACGCTGGGGACGTGACTGCATCAGCGTCACAATCTCCTCCACCGCCCGCACGGAGAGTCCCTCCGCCACAATGCGATGCGCCAGCCGGTCCTGCTCCTCGGAGTCATCCACCGACAACAAAGCCCGGGCGTGTCCGGCAGAGAGCACCCCCGCAGCGACCCTGCGCTGCACGGGAAGGGAGAGCCTTAGCAGACGCAAGGTGTTCGATACCTGCGGTCGCGAACGGCCGATCCGGTCCGCCAACTGGTCGTGAGTGCAGTTGAAGTCCTTCAGCAACTGGTCATAGGCCGCGGCCTCTTCGAGTGGATTGAGCTGTGAACGGTGCAAGTTCTCGAGCAACGCGTCAAGAAGCAACTTCTCGTCGTCCGTGGCCCGGACGATCGCCGGGATTCGCTCCAGGCCCGCTTCACGACAAGCCCTCCAGCGTCGCTCGCCCATGATGAGCTCGTAGCGTTCTGCCGCCGCCTGTCGAACGATGACAGGCTGGAGAAGGCCTACTTCCTTGACGGAGGAGACGAGTTCGGCGAGAGCGTCTTCGTCGAAGACCTCACGCGGCTGGCGCGGGTTCGGTGTGATCGAATCCAGCGGCAACTCCGCGAAGTAGGCACCGGCCGGTTCCGGTGCCGCCACTGCGGCCTCGGGTGCCGCTTCCTGGGCCGGTACGACCGCTTCACGTGCGACCGAGCCGGCGGGCCGCGTAGCCAACTTCGCCGCAGTCACGCCCCGATCTGCCATCAGCACGGGAGCAGCTCCCGGTGACGAGGAAGGCGCTTCTTCTGCCAGACCGGACTTCTCCTGCGGTGCGGCAGGAATCAGCGCTCCGAGCCCGCGCCCCAACCCCCTACGTCGCTCGCTCACTGGATTCCCTCCGACATGCTTTGCTGAGTGGTCTGACCACCGGAATGCGCGTCCTGGCCGTCGTACCGCACCCCGACGCCGCGCAACGCGATCTCACGAGCCGCTTCGAGGTACGACAACGATCCGCTCGACCCTGGATCATAGGTGAGCACCGTCTGCCCATAACTCGGGGCCTCGGAGATCCGTACGGAACGGGGGATGCTGGTCTTGAGGACTTCACGGACAAAGTGGCTGCGGACCTCGTCTGCCACCTGTGAGGCAAGCCGAGTGCGGCCGTCATACATAGTGAGCAGAATCGTCGACACATGGAGTTCGGGGTTGAGGTGCCCGCGAACCAGGTCGACGTTCCGCAGGAGCTGCCCCAACCCCTCCAGCGCGTAGTACTCACACTGGATGGGGATCAGCACCTCAGCACCCGCTACCATCGCGTTGACGGTCAACAAGCCCAGAGATGGCGGGCAGTCGATGAGGATGTAGTCCAACGGCTGCTCGTAGGCCTGGAGCGCCCGTTGCAGTCGGCTCTCGCGTGCTACGAGAGAAACCAGCTCGATCTCTGCGCCGGCGAGATCGATGGTTGCCGGGGCGCAGAAGAGACCTTCGACGTCCGGAACCGGCTGGACAACTTCAGACAACGGCCGACTCTCGACCAGGACGTCGTAGATCGACGGAACTTCGGAGTGGTGATCGATCCCCAGCGCCGTGGAGGCGTTTCCCTGCGGATCGAGGTCAACCACCAGAACTCGGGCGCCATGGAGGGCAAGTGAAGCGGCAAGGTTGACCGTTGTAGTCGTCTTGCCGACTCCGCCCTTCTGGTTAGCGACCACCATGACGCGCGTCCGCTCCGGCCGTGGCAGGCCTTCGCCGGCACGGCCGAGGGCTTCCACCGCCAGTTGGGCAGCACGACCGATAGGAGTGTCGTCCATCGGGGGCGGCGTTTCACGTGAAACTTCCTCTCCCGCCGACTCGGTACGGGGACCGGGGACCGGATCGGTCATCGGTCCCGCGATGTTGGCGTCGGACCGCAAGGATTCACCCTCCTCGACTTCATGCTCGCAATACACAGAGCCTGCCATGCTTTCGGGGGTGTGAACCAGCGAGGCGTGTTCTTCTGTGGACGAATCCACCTGTGTGGACAACTTCATGGCCCCGAGGGGCGTAGCGTCGCGCGGTACGGAGGCCGCACGACTGCGATTGATGATCCCATGCAGTAGTGAGCGACGTTTCACGTGAAACAAGATGCCTGCGGCGACACGTCAAAGAGTGACGACACTCCGAAATGCACGCATTTGACGAGCTTTGAGACGGTAACTCTGCCTGCGGAGAGGTTCATCGTCGGCGACGAGTGCGGCTCACCCGAGCCGCCTTAGCCCGCTTCGTGGCGAAACGCACGCCACCAGGGCTTTCCCCCACAACGACCCGCACCACCGTGGACAGCGGGTCGACAACGCCCTCGCCCACCTGCAACACCGAAGTCTCCACAACCCCGAGCTTGCTCAGAGCCGCACGTGCACCGTGGATCTCCTCCTCCGCGGTATCGCCCTTAAGCGCCAGCATCTCCCCATACGGTCGCAGCAATGGCACCCCCCAACCAGCCAGTCGGTCCAGCGGTGCCACTGCGCGCGCTGTCACCACATGCACCGGTGGCAGCTTGCCCAGGACTTCCTCGGCGCGCCCGCGGACAACGGTTACATGATCCAGCCCCAACAGCTCCACTACTTCTTGGAGAAAATTAGTTCGCCGTAGCAGCGGCTCAAGCAGCGTGATCTTCAAGTCTCTGCGGACGAGCGCCAAAGGGATACCAGGAAGCCCCGCTCCGGAACCGACGTCGCAGACGGTGACACCTTGAGGAACCACCTCTGACAGCACGGCACAGTTCAGCAGATGCCGCTGCCAGAGCCTGGGGACTTCACGTGGCCCGATCAACCCTCGGGTGACCCCGGCATCCGCAAGTAGTTCCGCGTATCGGACGACTTCCGGGAAGGCTTCCCCGAAAACCGCATGCGCCACTTCCGGCGCCTGGGGAAGCTCCGCTGACTCCGTCACGGGAACCGTCCTTCCGTACCGCAATACCGCGATGGGTGGCTGACTAACAGGCTGACAAAGTTCGGCCCCGCCTGTGTACAGGCGGGGCCGACAGAACGACGTATCGGTCAGGCCGGAAGAACAACGACGAAGCGCTGCGGCTCCTCGCCCTCCGACTCGCTGCGCAGTCCAGCTGCCGCGACCGCATCGTGCACGACCTTGCGCTCGAACGGAGTCATCGGTTCGAGCTTCACCGACTCGCCAGAGCTCTTCACCTTATCGGCAGCCTTAGCTCCCAGCGCGGCGAGCTCCTCACGCTTCTTGGCACGGAAGCCTGCGATGTCCAGCATCAGCCGACTGCGATCGCCGGTCTCGCGGTGTACCGCGAGCCGAGTGAGTTCCTGGAGCGCCTCCAGCACCTCACCATCGCGTCCCACGAGCTTCTGGATGTCGCGGCTGTCCGTATCGCTGATGATCGAGACTGCGGCCCTGTCTGCCTCGACATCCATATCGATGTCCCCGTCCAGATCGGCGATGTCGAGCAGACCCTCGAGGTAGTCCGCGGCGATCTCGCCTTCCTGCTCAAGACGGCTCAGTGTGTCGCCCTCAGCGACAGCGGAGGTGGTGGTGCCTTCCGTCACGAGATGGACTCCTTCTTACTTCTTGGACGGGTGCTTGGGGCGCTGCTGGCCCTTGCGCTGCCCCGGCTTGGCTTGGCGTGCCGTACTGCTGGAAGCAGATTTGGCTTCCTGCTTCGGCTTGTCCTGCGGCTCGGCCTTCTTGTCGAGCGACGTCTTCTCGGACGAGCCGGCGTCCTCGGTCTCAGCGCCTGCCTCCGTGGGCTTGGCGCCACCGGAAGACACCGCGCCCGTCTGGCGCTGCGCCTTCGTCTGGCGCTTGGGCTGCTGCCGCTTGGGCGCAGCTTCCGCCAGGCTCAGTCCCTCTGCCTCAGCAGCGACGGCTGCATCGCTCTTCTCCACGGTGCCGTCGGCCTGAGCGACCAAGCCGGACTTGCTCAGCGTAGTGATGAACTTGCGCTCGGCATCATTGCGATCCTTCGTCTCCTTGGACGCGATTCCCTTGATGATGTTGCGCTGGTGGCGCGTCCTCGTGGAGCCGTGCGCGACAACATGCTTCTGGATTCGATCCAGGAGGCCTGCCTGGGCCTGGCTGCCCGGGGTGGGGTTGCGATGGATCACAAACATCTGCTGGCCCATGGTCCACACGTTGGTGGTCAGCCAGTAGACGAGGACACCGACCGGGAAGTTGATCCCCATCACGGCGAACATCAGCGGGAAGACGTACATCAGCATCTTCTGCTGCTGCATGAACGGCGTCTTCACGGACATGTCGACGTTCTTCGTCATCAGCTGGCGTTGCGTGTAGAACTGCGACGCAGACATCAGGATGATCATCACGGCGGTGACGATGCGGACATCGGTCAGTGTGGCACCCAGCGACGCGACCTTGTCCGCGTTCTCGGTGAACTTCGCCGCCAGCGGGGCACCGAAGATGTGCGCCTTACGCGCGCTCTCCAGCAGCGGCTGGTCGATGACGCCGATCGTCTTTCCATTGGCGATGCCGGCGAGCACGTGGTACAGCGCGAAGAAGAACGGCGACTGCGCGAGGATCGGCAGGCACGAGGAGAGCGGGTTGGTGCCCGTCTCCTTGTACAGCTTCATCATCTCTTCGGACTGTCGCTGCTTGTCGTTCTTGTAGCGCTCCTGGATCGCCTTCATCTTCGGCTGGAGCGCCTGCATGCCACGAGTCGACTTGATCTGCTTCACGAAGAGCGGGATCAGGCAGATCCGGATCAGGACCACCAAGGACACGATGGACAGGCCCCAGGCCCAGCCCGTGTCCGGACCGAAAATGGCTCCGTACAGCGAGTGGAACTGGACGATGACCCAGGAAACTGGGGTAGTGATAAAACTGAACAGACTGGCAATCGTGTCCACTAATCAGGCTCCTTGAGCATTGGGCGAGGTCTCTGCGGCCGGGCCGGTCTCCTGACCGGAGTGCCCGCCCTTGCTTGTCCGCCACGCATGGCGCAGCAGTTCGTGCCAACGCGGCCGTTTGCGCGGCGGAACGTGATCCACGCCACCTGGCGACCACGGGTTGCACCGCAGAATGCGCCAGGCCGTCAGCGCCGTGCCTTTCACCGCGCCGTGCCGGTCGATAGCCGTATATCCGTAGTGGGAACACGACGGGTAGTACCTGCAGACGGGCCCGAGGAGCGGGCTGATCGTCCACTGGTACAGCTTGATGAGAGCCAGCAGCGGGTACTTCATCTCGCGCCCCCTCCCAGTAGCCGCCCCAAGGCGGCATCCAGGTCTCGGGCCAGCTGTGCATGGTCGGCGACGCCTGCTCCGGGCAGCGCCCGTACGACAACCAGGCTACCGGGGGGCAGCTGAGGCAGGCGATCTCGGACCAAATGGCGAAGTTTCCGCTTCACTGCTGTGCGAATGACCGCTCCGCCCACTGCCTTGCTCACGACGAAACCCGCACGTGTCGGGGGAGTGCTCTCCCCAGGCACATGCGGGTCCGTTGTACCGCTGCACAGATGGACGACGAGTAGCGGGCGCCCGGCACGGCGCCCTCGTCGTACCGCGGCCGCGAAGTCCTCGCGCCGCCTCAGCCGATTCTCGGTAGGCAGCACGTCATGACCTGTACGAGATCAGGCGGACAGACGGGAGCGACCCTTGCCACGGCGGGTGGCCAGGATCGCGCGGCCGGCACGCGTACGCATACGCAGACGGAAACCGTGGGTCTTGGCACGGCGACGGTTGTTCGGCTGGAAGGTGCGCTTGCTCACTCGGGGGCTCCAGAAATGAATCGGGTGGTGGCGGGACATCGCCTGGCTGTCACCGTGCGCCCACGAAAAGCTCGCGAATACGCCCGTGTGCACCGCTTCACGACCACAAGCTCGTGATCTTTGCCCATCGGAGGCAGGCGGCAGCAGCCATCGACAACTCGACCTCGTTACGGTACGCGCGGCTACGCCATCCGGTCAAACCAACCCTTTCACAGCCCCCACTGTGCACAGGCTGTGGACAACAACTTGAACCGCGAGGGTCGCCCTGACTACCGTGGCCCGACTCCCAAGTCTTTTTCCTGCCTGTCTTCACCCCCCGTCCCGAGAACCACACATTCGTGGGACCTGTGAGAGAGCGTGCCCCGTGGCTGATGTACCTGCCGATCTTGCCGCAGTGTGGCCACGAGTTCTCGAACGTCTCCTCGCCGAGGGGCAGCAAGGCATCGAGCCCAAGGACAAGCAGTGGATCGAGCGCTGCCAGCCACTGGCTCTGGTGGCGGACACAGCGCTGCTCGCCGTCCCCAACGAGTGGGGCAAGCGAGTTCTGGAAGGAAGGCTCGCCCCGCTCATCAGCGAGACGCTGAGTCATGAGTGCGGCCGTCCTATCCGGATCGCGATCACTGTCGACGACACCGCGGGCGACCCGTCACAGCCTGCCCCGCCCACGCAGCAGGCACAGCAGCCCCGCTATCAGCATCCGCACGAAGAACCCCGGCACGCCGACAGCTATGACGGGTACGGGCGCCGTCCTTCCGCCGACGGCATGCCGACGGCGCGCCCCGCCTACCCCGACTACGAGCAGCAGCGCCCCGACCCCGGAGCATGGTCCCGCCCCCAGGAGGATTACTCCTGGCAGCAGCCACGGCTCGGCGGCTTCCAGGAACGCGATCCCTACACCGGCCCCCGACAGCAGCAGCCGGAGCACGACTACCGGCAGCAGCCGGACCGTCCGCAGTACGAGCAGCAGCGTCCTGAACGCCATGACCTCCGGGATCCGTCCTCCCAGCGCCACCTGCCCAACCCGAGCGGCGCCCCTGGCCCGCTGGCGGCCCAGCCCGCTCCCGCGGCCGGTCCCGGCGAACCGCAGGCACGGCTGAACCCCAAGTACCTTTTCGACACCTTCGTCATCGGCGCCTCCAACCGGTTCGCCCACGCAGCCGCGGTCGCAGTCGCCGAAGCGCCGGCCAAGGCCTATAACCCGTTGTTCATCTACGGCGAGTCCGGGCTCGGCAAGACCCACCTGCTGCATGCGATCGGGCACTACGCCCGCAGCCTTTACCCCGGCACGCGGGTGCGCTACGTGAGCTCCGAGGAGTTCACCAACGAGTTCATCAACTCGATCCGCGACGGCAAGGGCGACACCTTCCGCAAGCGCTACCGCGACGTGGACATCCTCCTTGTCGACGACATCCAGTTCCTGGCGAGCAAGGAGTCCACGCAGGAGGAGTTCTTCCACACCTTCAACACGCTGCACAACGCCAACAAGCAGATCGTGCTGTCCTCGGATCGGCCGCCCAAACAGCTGGTGACCCTGGAGGACCGTCTGCGGAACCGCTTCGAGTGGGGGCTGACCACCGATGTCCAGCCGCCCGAGTTGGAGACCCGCATCGCGATCCTCCGTAAGAAGGCAGTGCAGGAGCAGCTCAATGCTCCGCCCGAAGTACTCGAGTTCATTGCCTCCCGCATCTCGCGCAACATCCGCGAGCTGGAAGGCGCGCTGATCCGGGTCACGGCGTTCGCCTCGCTCAACAGGCAGCCGGTGGACCTCGGGCTCACCGAGATCGTGCTGAAGGACCTGATCCCCGGCGGCGAGGACTCAGCCCCCGAGATCACCGCAAGCGCCATCATGGCGGCGACAGCCGACTACTTCGGCCTGACCATCGAAGACCTCTGTGGTTCATCGCGCAGCCGGGTCCTGGTCACAGCCCGGCAGATCGCCATGTATCTCTGCCGCGAGCTGACCGACCTCTCGCTGCCCAAGATCGGCGCACAGTTCGGCGGCCGCGACCACACCACGGTGATGCATGCCGACCGCAAGATCCGCGCGCTGATGGCCGAACGGCGGTCGATCTACAACCAGGTCACGGAGCTCACCAACCGCATCAAGAACGGCTGACGCAGCGCCTCAGGAACCACGAAGGGCGTCTCGGGCTACGTACCCGGGGCGCCCTTCGCCGTTTCGCCTGCCGCCGGCTGTTCGAATTCGGGGACAGCCTGGCGCGTTCTCCACAGCTCTGTGGTCCCGGCCCCGTCCACACCCTGGGGACTGATGAGTTGTCCAGATCGTGTCCACAGGCGCGGTGACCGATCCCCTCTCTCGCCAGGTCAGCGGCGTGTGGATTTGTGACTATCGAGCGTCCACAGACTGTGGACGAAAAGTTTTCCCACAGGCGACCGAATGAGTTGTCCACGGGCAGCCCACAGGCTGGGCGACGTTGTCCCCAGCTTCTCCACACCCTTGTCCACTGTTCGGCAACAAAACACCAGGCTTCACTGTCCCGAGTGAAAGCCGTCACACCAGGCAGCTGGAGGGCCCTGTGGGGAAGCCGGCCAAAGCTGGGGACAGACCTGGGGAGAACCGACCCTCCCCTGTGCACCGGGTGTGCAGAACTTTTCGGTGTCCACAGACCCGGCCGGTTGTCCACCGGCTCCGCCCACAGGTGCGGTGGACAAAAAAGGGCGCTTGAGCTGCACAAACAAGGTTATCCACGGTTTCCACAACACCTACTACTACTGCCTCCTATAGTTACCGGGGAATTGGCTTCGAAGTGGGTGCTGTGCACAACTTGCCCGTCAGGCCACTGCTGCCGCTCGGCACGACTTGACCCCGACTCGCACCGACTGTCGGTGGCGTAGGTCAGACTGGTCCCCGGCAACAAGCCGACGACTAAGGCCAGCAAGGCGAGCCAGCAACAGCAGGAGGCGGTTCCGGTGAAGATCCGGGTGGAGCGCGATGTACTCGCGGAGGCGGTGGCCTGGACGGCCCGTAGCCTTCCGGCCCGTCCGCCGGTGCCCGTTCTTGCGGGCCTTCTGCTGAGGGCGGAGGAGGGCGCTCTGAGCCTCTCCGGCTTCGACTACGAGGTCTCGGCTCGGGTCTCGGTCGACGCGGAGATCGAGGAGGACGGCACCGTCCTGGTATCCGGTCGGCTGCTTGCCGACATCTGCCGTGCCCTTCCCAACCGTCCGGTGGAGATCTCCACAGACGGTGTACGGGCGACCGTGGTCTGCGGCTCCTCACGGTTCACCCTCCACACGCTGCCTGTCGAGGAATATCCGGCGCTACCGCAGATGCCGACCGCTACCGGCACGGTGCCGGGTGAGGTCTTCGCCTCCGCCGCCGCACAGGTCGCGATTGCCGCGGGCCGCGATGACACACTGCCCGTCCTGACCGGCGTGCGCATCGAGATCGAAGGTGACCGGGTCACGCTGGCCTCCACCGACCGCTACCGCTTCGCGGTCCGTGAGTTCCTCTGGAAGCCGGAGGATCCGGAGGCGTCCGCGGTTGCCCTGGTGCCTGCCAAGACGCTGCTGGACACTGCCAAGTCGCTGACCAATGGAGACACGGTCACTCTCGCGCTGTCCGGGTCCGGGGCCGGCGAGGGCC
This sequence comes from Streptomyces sp. NPDC051322, assembly GCF_040689485.1. Lineage (NCBI taxonomy): Bacteria > Bacillati > Actinomycetota > Actinomycetes > Kitasatosporales > Streptomycetaceae > Streptomyces > Streptomyces sp. NPDC051322. The sequence continues at coordinate 239,156 of NZ_JBFBAK010000003.1, forward strand.
TGATCGGTTTCGAGGGTGCCGGGCGCCGTACGACCACCCGACTGCTTGAGGGCGACCTTCCGAAGTACCGGACCCTCTTCCCCACTGAGTTCAACTCGATCGCCGTCATTGAAACCGGTCCGTTCGTCGAGGCCGTCAAGCGTGTGGCCCTCGTCGCCGAGCGGAATACTCCGGTTCGGCTCAGCTTCGAGCAGGGCGTGCTGATCCTCGAGGCCGGATCCAGCGACGATGCACAGGCTGTGGAACGTGTCGACGCGAAGCTCGACGGCGACGACATCTCGATTGCCTTCAACCCGACCTTCCTGCTGGACGGACTGAGCGCAATCGATTCCCCGGTTGCTCAGCTCTCCTTTACGACGTCCACGAAGCCGGCTCTGCTCAGTGGCCGCCCGGCCATCGACGCCGAGGCTGATGACACGTACAAGTACCTGATCATGCCGGTGCGGCTGTCCGGCTGAGAGAGGGCCGCAGGAAGGCGTCTCTCGAGTTGACGTTGTACGTCTGAGCGGCCGACCCCGCAGGTGTGTGCGGGCGTCCCGGCGTACGCTCGGTCGCGGGTACAAACGCCACCACGTCACTAAGGATCTTCTGATGGAGCTCGGTCTCGTCGGCCTCGGCAAAATGGGCGGGAACATGCGCGAGCGCATCCGCCGCGCAGGTCACACCGTCATCGGTTACGACCGGAACCCGGACGTCGCCGATGTCCACAGCCTGGAAGAGCTTGTTGGCAAGCTCAAGGGCCCTCGCGTTGTGTGGGTGATGGTTCCGGCGGGCGCCGCCACTCAGTCCACGGTCGACGAACTGGCCGACCTGCTTTCCCCGGGTGACGTCGTGGTCGACGGCGGAAACTCCCGCTGGACCGACGACGAGAAGCACGCGGTCGAGCTGGGGCACAAGGGCATCGGCTTCGTCGACTGTGGCGTCTCCGGGGGCGTCTGGGGTCTGGAGAACGGCTATGCGCTGATGTACGGCGGTGACGCCGACAACGTCGCAAAGGTGCAGCCGATCTTTGATGCGCTGAAGCCGGAGGGTGAATTCGGCTCAGTACATGCGGGCAAGGTCGGCGCAGGACACTTCGCCAAGATGGTCCACAACGGCATCGAATACGCCATGATGCAGGCCTACGCCGAGGGGTGGGAACTCCTGGAGAAGGTCAGCTCGGTCACCGATGTTCGCGAGGTGTTCCGGTCCTGGCAGGAGGGCACGGTCATCCGTTCCTGGCTGCTCGACCTCGCGGTCAACGCACTGGATGATGACGAGCACTTGGACCAGCTGCGTGGGTTCGCTGCCGACTCGGGTGAGGGCCGCTGGACTGTCGAGGCCGCGATCGACAACGCCGTTCCGTTGCCCGCTATCACTGCTTCCCTCTTCGCGCGTTTTGCTTCGCGGCAGGACGACTCACCGCAGATGAAGATGATCGCGGCACTGCGCAACCAGTTCGGCGGCCACGCCGTCGAGAACACCAAGAAGTAAGACAGCAGCGGAAGGCCGGCGGCACAGTTCATGCATGTCACGCATCTGTCGCTGGCCGACTTCCGCTCGTACGCCCGGGTCGAGGTCCCTCTCGACCCGGGCGTCACTGCGTTCGTGGGCGCGAACGGGCAGGGGAAGACCAACCTCGTCGAGGCGATCGGTTACCTGGCGACGCTCGGCAGCCACCGGGTCTCCTCCGACGCTCCTTTGGTGCGGATGGGCGCCGACCGGGCAGTCATCCGTGCTGCGGTCACCCAGGGCGAGCGGTCTCAGCTGGTTGAGCTCGAGCTCAACCCGGGACGCGCCAACCGGGCCCGAATCAACCGGTCTTCACAGGTCAGGCCACGCGACGTGCTGGGTATCGTTCGTACGGTGCTGTTCGCGCCGGAGGATCTCGCTCTGGTGAAGGGTGATCCGGGCGAGCGCAGGCGTTTTCTGGACGAGTTGGTGACCGCGCGATCGCCGCGGATGGCCGGGGTGCGTTCCGACTACGACCGGGTTCTCAAGCAGCGCAACACATTGCTCAAGTCAGCGGCGATGGCGCGCAAGCATGGTGGGCGCTCGATGGACATGTCCACGCTGGATGTGTGGGATCAGCATCTGGGAAGAGTGGGTGCCGAGTTGCTGGCACAGCGACTCGATCTGATCGCGACGCTGCAGCCGCTGACGGACAAGGCATATGAGCAAGTAGCCCCTGGCGGTGGCCCTGTGGTGCTCGCGTACCGGAGTTCGATGGGTGAGGACGTCGATGCGATTCAGTCGCGTGATGCCTTGTACGAGCGGTTGCTTGCCCAGTTGGTGGCGGTCCGTAAGCAGGAGATCGAGCGGGGAGTGACGCTGGTCGGGCCGCACCGCGACGATCTCGTTCTGAAGCTGGGGCGGCTGCCCGCGAAGGGCTATGCGAGCCACGGCGAGTCCTGGTCGTATGCGCTGGCCTTGCGACTGGCGTCGTACGACTTGCTGAGGGCCGAGGGCAATGAGCCGGTGCTGGTGCTGGACGACGTTTTCGCGGAGTTGGACGTCCGTCGCCGCGAGCGTCTTGCCGAGTTGGTAGCTCCGGGCGAGCAGGTGCTCGTGACGGCTGCCGTGGACGATGACGTGCCGGCAGTGCTCGCAGGCCTGCGCTACACCGTTTCCGACGGTTCGGTGGAGCGCGTATGAGTACTTCGTCGGCCGGCGGCTCAGGCGGCCCGCAGGATTTCGTCGGCACCGGTGAGACCGAGGGTGCTGGAGAGCGTACGGGCCCGGAGATGCCGAGGGTCCCCGAACCGTCCGGGATCGACCTGGCACGGGTGGCCTTGCGGGCAGCGAAAGAGCAGGCAAAGGCGCGCGGTGCGGCGGCGCAACAGAAGAAGCAGGCAAAGCGCGGTGGCCTGCGGTCCGGGGCGCGGGCGGATGGGCGTGATCCGTTGCCGCTGGGTGCGGCAATCAATCGGCTGATCACGGAGCGCGGCTGGGAGGCGCCGGCTGCCGTAGGCGGAGTGATGGGGCGCTGGCCGCAGATTGTGGGCGAGAGCTTGGCGCAGCACTGTATGCCTCAGCGCTACGACGAAGATGCCCGAGTACTCACCGTGGAGTGCGATTCGACGGCATGGGCGACGCAGCTTCGGCTGCTGGCCCCCCAGCTAGTGGCGCGGCTCAACGCGGATCTGGGACAGGGCACGGTGAAGCTGATCAAGGTTTTGGGTCCGGGCGGGCCTCCGCGGCGATTCGGTCCGCTGCGAGCGCCCGGCAGTACGGGACCGGGAGACACGTACGGCTGACGCGACGCACTGTTTCACGTGGAACCAGGGGTCCTTGTTTCACGTGAAACAAGGGCGCCGACCGACTGCGCTGAAGACGTGCGCGGCCCGAGGCGTCCCTCACTGTAGCGAGGGATTGACAGGTCGAAGCGCTCAATGCCCGTGTGAGCCTCCTGGGGCCCCTCTCTGGATATGGGGAGTCGGGTGAGGCCGGTTCAGGGCGGCACATGTGGACTCAGGTACCGGCAAACCCCCATTCATGTCTGCGCTACCGGTAGACTGGGACCTAATCCCGCCCACTAGCGGAACAAGTCGAACGACGCAGCCACTCCTGCTTGCCCTGGAGCGGCCTGTGCTGTGCCAGAAAGGGCGCTTCGTGGCCGATTCCGGCAACCCCAACGAGATCACTCCGTCCACTGCCGGCGAGAACGGCGAGGTAAGCCGTTCGTACGACGCCAGCGCGATCACCGTCCTCGAGGGCTTGGACGCGGTCCGCAAGCGACCCGGCATGTACATCGGCTCGACCGGTGAACGTGGACTCCATCACCTGGTGCAAGAGGTCGTCGACAACTCCGTCGACGAGGCCATGGCCGGGCATGCCGACAAGATCGACGTCACGATTCTGCCCGACGGCGGGGTGCGTGTGGTCGACAACGGCCGCGGTATTCCGGTGGGCATCGTGCCCTCGGAGAACAAGCCGGCCGTCGAGGTCGTGATGACCGTGCTGCACGCCGGTGGCAAGTTCGGTGGTGGCGGCTATGCCGTCTCCGGTGGTCTGCACGGCGTAGGTGTGTCCGTCGTGAACGCCCTGTCGGCGAAGGTCGCGGTCGAAGTCAAGACTGACGGCTACCACTGGACGCAGGATTACAAGCTCGGTGTGCCGACGGCGCCCCTGGCCCGCGGCGAAGCCACCGACGAGAGCGGTACCAGCGTCACCTTCTGGGCCGACGGGGACATCTTCGAGACGACCGACTACTCCTTCGAGACGTTGTCGCGGCGCTTCCAGGAGATGGCCTTCCTGAACAAGGGCCTCACCCTGACGCTGACCGACGAGCGCGAGTCCGCCAAGGCGACCGTCGGTGCAGAGACGGTCGACGAGGCTGTGGAGGAGGAGCCAAAGGCTCGCTCGGTCACGTACCACTACGAAGGCGGCATCGTCGACTTCGTGAAGTACCTGAACTCACGCAAGGGTGAGCTGATTCACCCGACGGTGATCGACGTCGAGGCCGAGGACAAAGAGCGTCTGCTCTCGGCGGAGATCGCCATGCAGTGGAATTCGCAGTACAGCGAGGGTGTGTATTCCTTCGCGAACACGATCCACACGCATGAGGGCGGCACGCACGAGGAGGGCTTCAGGGCGGCGCTGACCGGCCTGGTGAACCGGTATGCGCGCGACAAGAAGCTGTTGCGTGAGAAGGACGACAACCTCTCGGGCGAGGACATCCGTGAGGGTCTGACAGCGATCATCTCCGTCAAGCTGGGTGAGCCGCAGTTCGAGGGCCAGACGAAGACGAAGCTGGGCAACACCGAAGCGAAGACCTTCGTGCAGAAGGTGGTCTACGAGCACCTCACGGACTGGTTCGACCGGAACCCGAATGAGGCCGTGGACATCATCCGTAAGGCGATTCAGGCGCAGACCGCCCGGGTAGCGGCCCGCAAGGCGCGCGACCTGACCCGGCGCAAGGGGCTGCTGGAGAGTGCCTCGCTGCCGGGCAAGCTGAGCGACTGCCAGTCGAACGACCCGACGAAGTGCGAGATCTTCATCGTCGAGGGTGATTCCGCCGGTGGTTCGGCGAAGTCCGGGCGCAACCCGATGTACCAGGCGATCCTGCCGATCCGGGGCAAGATCCTGAACGTCGAGAAGGCGCGGGTCGACAAGATCCTGCAGAACACCGAGGTGCAGGCGCTGATCTCGGCATTCGGTACTGGGGTCCATGAGGACTTCGACATCGAGAAGCTGCGGTACCACAAGATCATCTTGATGGCGGACGCCGACGTCGACGGGCAGCACATCAACACGCTGTTGTTGACCTTCCTCTTCCGGTTCATGCGGCCGCTGGTCGAGGCGGGGCACGTCTATCTGTCGCGTCCACCGCTGTTCAAGATCAAGTGGGGCCGGGACGACTTCGAGTACGCCTACTCGGACCGGGAGCGGGACGCCCTCGTCGAGCTGGGCAAGCAGAACGGCAAGCGGATCAGGGAAGACTCGATCCAGCGGTTCAAGGGCCTCGGCGAGATGAACGCCGAAGAACTGCGCATCACAACGATGGACACGGATCACCGGGTGCTCGGACAGGTGACGCTGGACGATGCGGCGCAGGCCGACGACCTGTTCTCGGTGCTGATGGGCGAGGACGTCGAGGCGCGGCGCTCGTTCATCCAGCGCAACGCCAAGGACGTTCGGTTCCTCGACATCTGAGCCGGTCTCTGCTGACCGCACTGAAAGGACTTTGACCAGCGATGGCCGACGAGAATTCCCCTGTGATGCCCGAAGAGGAGCCCGCTGTCCCGGGCGTGGGCATGCGCGTAGAGCCGGTGGGGCTCGAGACCGAGATGCAGCGTTCGTACCTCGACTACGCGATGTCCGTCATCGTGTCGCGTGCGCTGCCGGATGTGCGGGACGGGCTGAAGCCCGTGCACCGCCGAGTGCTGTACGCGATGTACGACGGTGGTTACCGGCCCGAGAAGGGCTTCTACAAGTGCGCCCGTGTCGTCGGTGACGTCATGGGCACGTACCACCCGCACGGCGACTCCTCGATCTACGACGCCCTGGTCCGGCTGGCCCAGCACTGGTCAATGCGCATGCCGCTGGTGGACTCCAACGGAAACTTCGGTTCCCCGGGCAACGACCCCGCTGCGGCCATGCGGTACACCGAGTGCAAGATGATGCCGCTGTCCATGGAGATGGTCAGGGACATCGATGAAGAGACCGTCGACCTTCAGGACAACTACGACGGCCGTAACCAGGAGCCGGTGGTTCTGCCGGCTCGGTTCCCGAACCTGCTGGTGAACGGTTCAGCGGGCATCGCGGTCGGCATGGCGACCAACATCCCTCCGCACAACCTGCGGGAGGTCGCGGCCGGCGCCCAGTGGTACCTGGAGAACCCGGAGGCGTCGCACGAGGAGCTTCTGGACGCTCTCATGGAGCGCATCAAGGGCCCGGACTTCCCGACGGGTGCGCTGGTTGTGGGGCGCAAGGGCATCGAGGAGGCGTACCGCACAGGTCGCGGCTCCATCACGATGCGTGCGGTCGTCGCGGTCGAGGAGATCCAGAACCGCCAGTGTCTGGTGGTCACGGAACTCCCGTACCAGACCAACCCGGACAATCTCGCGCAGAAGATCGCCGACCTGGTGAAGGACGGCAGGGTCGGCGGTATCGCTGACGTCCGCGACGAGACGTCTTCGCGTACCGGCCAGCGGCTGGTCGTGGTCTTGAAGCGTGACGCGGTCGCCAAGGTCGTGCTGAACAACCTCTACAAGCACACCGACCTGCAGTCGAACTTCGGCGCCAACATGCTGGCGCTGGTCGACGGGGTGCCGCGCACGCTGTCGATCGACGCCTTCATCCGGCACTGGGTGACGCACCAGATCGAGGTCATCGTCCGGCGTACGAAGTTCCGTCTGCGCAAGGCCGAGGAGCGGGCGCACATCCTGCGCGGCCTGCTCAAGGCGCTCGACGCGATCGACGAGGTCATCGCACTGATCAGGCGCAGCCATACGGTCGAGAACGCCCGTGAGGGCCTGATGGGCCTGCTGGAGATCGACGAGATCCAGGCGAACGCGATCCTGGAGATGCAGCTGCGTCGACTGGCCGCGCTGGAACGCCAGAAGATCACTGCCGAGCACGACGAGCTTCAGGCGAAGATCAACGAGTACAACCTGATCCTCGCCTCGCCCGACCGCCAGCGGCAGATCGTCAGCGAGGAACTGTCGGCCATCGTCGACAAGTTCGGTGACGACCGACGCTCCAAGCTGGTGCCTTTCGACGGTGACATGTCCATCGAGGACCTGATCGCCGAGGAGGACATCGTCGTCACCATCACGAACGGTGGTTACGTCAAGCGCACCAAGACCGAGGACTACCGCTCGCAGAAGCGCGGCGGCAAGGGAGTACGCGGGACGAAGCTGAAGCAGGACGACATCGTCGCCCACTTCTTCGTCTCGACCACTCACCACTGGCTGCTGTTCTTCACCAACAAGGGCCGGGTCTACCGGGCGAAGGCCTACGAGTTGCCGGATGCCGGCCGGGACGCGCGCGGCCAGCACGTCGCCAACCTGCTCGCCTTCCAGCCGGACGAGCAGATCGCGCAGATCCTGGCGATCCGCGATTACGAAGCCGCGCCGTATCTGATCCTGGCCACCAAGGGCGGTCTGGTGAAGAAGACACCGCTCAAGGACTATGACTCGCCTCGATCGGGCGGTGTCATTGCGATCAACCTGCGGGAGACCGCAGACGGCAGCGATGACGAGCTGATCGGTGCGGAGCTGGTCTCGGCGGACGATGATCTGTTGCTGGTCAGCAGGAAGGCGCAGTCGATCCGGTTCACCGCGTCGGACGATGCGCTGCGTCCGATGGGACGTGCGACCTCGGGCGTCAAGGGCATGAGCTTCCGGGAAGGTGACGAACTGCTCTCGATGAATGTCGTCCGGACGGGTACTTTCGTCTTCACAGCCACCGACGGCGGGTATGCGAAGCGGACCGCCGTCGATGAGTACCGCGTCCAAGGTCGTGGTGGTCTCGGTATCAAGGCCGCCAAGATCGTGGAGGACAGGGGCTCGCTGGTCGGTGCCCTAGTGGTCGAGGAGACGGATGAGATCCTTGCCATCACGCTCGGCGGCGGTGTGATTCGTACGCGAGTCAATGAGGTCAGGGAGACGGGTCGTGACACCATGGGCGTCCAACTGATCAACCTGGGCAAGCGCGACGCCGTGGTCGGTATCGCTCGTAATGCCGAGGCCGGCCGCGAGGCGGAAGAGATCGACGCAGTCGATGGTGATGCTGTCGACGGCGAGATGGTCGACGGTGAAGCGGTCGAGGCGGGAGTCGAGGGCACCGAGCCTTCGACAGGGGAGCACGAGGAGTAGAGCGTGAGTGGAGCCACGGGCGCCGGAGCGGCCGCTTCCGGAGCTGGAGCACACGGTGCCCGTGGCCCTGCCGCGGACTCCCAAGGGGGAACGGTGACGGACACTCGGGGGGCTCAGCCTCCTTACGAGGCGCAGCCCTATCAGCCACCGCAGGCCTATCCGTCACCGTCGGCCGGCGGTGCGCATGGTGGACAGCCACGGGACGCCGGTGCGCAGGCGGTGCGGCGGGCGCGTACCGGTGCGCGAACGACGCCGCGTACCCGTAAGGCGCGGCTGCGGGTGGCGAAGGCCGACCCGTGGTCGGTGATGAAGGTCAGCTTCCTGCTGTCGATCGCGCTCGGTATCTGCACTGTCGTGGCGGCAGCCGTGCTGTGGATGGTCATGGACGCGATGGGTGTCTTCTCGACCGTGGGAGGCACCATCAGCGAAGCCACCGGGTCGAGTGACGGCAGTGGCTTCGACCTCCAGTCGTTCCTGTCGCTGCCGCGGGTGCTGCTGTTCACGTCGGTCATCGCGGTGATCGATGTGGTGTTGGCCACGGCTCTGGCAACCCTCGGCGCCTTCATCTACAACCTGTCGGCCGGGTTCGTCGGCGGCATCGAGGTGACGCTCGCCGAGGATGAGTAGGGGCTCGGCTATCGATTTTGGGACTGGCCCTGAAGTGCGCTAATCTTCAGGGGCAGCGCGGGGCTATAGCTCAGTTGGTTAGAGCGCATCCCTGATAAGGATGAGGCCACAGGTTCAAATCCTGTTAGCCCCACCGCGAGCATCGGCTCGGACGGGAAACTCCGTCCGAGCCGATGTGCATTCCCGGCGCAATACTCGAGGGCGAAGTAGGTCACCGATCGGTATCGGCCGGTGTGTATAGTCGGGCGGCAGAGGTCCCTTACGTCAAGGAAAGACGAGGTCGCGCGGTGAAGAAGCTTCTCCTGGTCGCACTGGCTGCCATTGGCGGGCTCCTCGTGTACCGCCAGATCCAGGCGGATCGCGCCGAGCAGGATCTGTGGACGGAGGCGACTGACTCCGTGCCCGCAGGTTCGGGTGTGTGAGACCCAGCGTCTTGAAGTCAGAGCCCCGGCCGCCAAGCGGCCGGGGCTCTGCCGTATGCGGTAGCTGATTCCGGTAGCCGATTCGGCCGCAGCCGCAGACAGCGGGGCGACGGGCAGGGCAGGATGGGTCGGCATAGCGGCACTTCCGGGGTGGGCCCGGGAGCGGCGTCGTCCTTCCGGTCGCCGTGCTGATGTTGGTACGTGCTCGACGAATGCCCGCAGCGTGGACGACAAGGGGCGGTTGGTCATGAGGTGGCGCAGCAGGGGCTGGATCGCGCCGGTCGTGGCGTCGGCAATCTGCGCGCTGGTGGCATTGAGCGTGTTGCCCTGGCAGGCCTGGGCAACAGACTCTCCTGGCTCGTACGTCTTCGATGAGCATGCCCGGATGGTTGTCGGCGCGGCTGTCAGTACGGATGCCGAGCAGTTGAAGGCGGGCTCGGTATATCGCTCCACGATCAAGCCTGGTGGGCAGCTGTACTACCAGGTGGATCTGGATGCCACCTCGAACGCATACGTCTCGGCTGTCGCCGTGCCCCCGATGGGGCCGTCGGCGAGGGTCGGGTACAGCGACGGGATCAAGGTGACGTTCGAGGACTCCGAGGGCGGCACGTGCGGTTACGACGAGGCTGAGGTGTTCGGCTCTGCCGAGTACCCCCGTCCGATTGCCGCGCATGCCTCCCGTACCGTCGGCGGAAGCCGCGGCTTGTGCCGGACCGCAGGGCCGTACTACGTGCTGATCGAGCGGGAGACCAACGCCACATCCACGCACGAGAACTGGAACCTGGAGATCCGATTCGACACCGAGCCGGGCCTGAAGCCGGGCACGGTCAGTCCGACGCAGGCGCCCACCAGTTGGCCTTCGGCCTCCGCCGTGCCGCCCAGCGGTACATCCGAACGAACGCACGGCGGAACGGGATTCAACGACGCGGCCGGATTGACGGCCGGTGTCTGGCAGGACCGGATCGAGCCGGGCCGGACTCTTTTCTACCGGGTCCCGGTCGGTTGGGGGCAGCAGGTGTTCGCCACTGCCGACCTCGGCAGCTCCACGGGCGACGGGTACGTCGCGAGCGCCCTCACCATGCGTCTGTACAACCCGATCCGGGGTGGCGTCACCAAGGGGAGCACGGCCTTCGACGGGAAGCCGAAGTCGGCCGCCCTGGATCCGATGGCACCGGTCGGATACGAGAATCGGTACAGCGTCATCGAGGAGGTCAACGGGGCTCGGACGGCAGGTGATTACTACCTTGCGGTGTCGCTCAGCCCCGAGGTCGGGAAGGAATTCGGCCGGAAGAAGTACGGTGTCACGCTGCGGATGTCCGTCAGGGGAGACAAGAGGCCGGCCCCTGCTTACGCCCGCGCGGCCCCCCACTTCGGTGTCGCCGATGCCGGTCAGGGAACGGACAACGCCACGATGACCTTCGTGGGAGCTGTGGGGATCGGTGTCGGCACGGTGCTGATCCTGGGTCTGGGCACGTGGACGGTACTCGCTCGGCGGGGTGCTGCCACGGACCGGCCGCAGGCCCCTGCTCCGGCGCAACAGCGGTATGGACCCCCTCCCGCCTGGTAGTTCACCTCCGGGCGCGGCTCAGCGCCTGCCCAGCGCCCAGATGCCCACGGTGAAGCAGATCAGTGCGAGGAAAAGAATCGGGACCGCCACCTTCGGGGGCGGTCCCGATCGCCTCTTCGGGACCGGCGCCGACTGGGTGGGAACCTGCTCCTGCGGAGCGGTGTACAGATGAGTGTGGGGCTGTTCGTACGGAGCTTGAGCAGGTATGGGGGGACCGGCATGCGAAGTCGTGACGGTAGGTGTGAGTGTGGGTGTGGGTCCGGGAGCCGTAGGCGGCATAGCTGCGGGCTGCGTTGGCGGAATCAAGTAGAAACTGCCGGTCTCGGACATCGCGGTTGCCTGTTGCTGTTGCTGTTGCTGTTGCTGTTGCTGCTGCGGCACGGCATGTGGGGACTGTGTCTGCGGCGGGGGTCGGCGCGGGACGGGGCCGGCAGGACCGAAGCCCTCCGGAAGAGGACCGATCTGGTCGAAGACTTCGACCGGCTCCTCGCTGCTACCGGTCCCACCGAGCAGTTCGCCGATCGCCGTCAGAGCTTTGCGCGCCCCGGTCGCCGTGCTGAACCGGCCCTGCGGATCCGGCTGGAGCAGCCCGGCGATGACCTGCCACAGCGGTTCGGGTATGCCCTGCGGAGCGCCCGGCGTCCCGTGTGCCACGAAATACTCGACCAGGGCGCTGGAGTCCGGCCTGGCGCCCTCCAGCAAGTAGAGCGCCACCAGGCCGACCGCGAAGAGGTCGGCCGTGAAGTCGGGTTCCGCGCCCAGCATCTGCTCGGGTGCGAAGTAACCAGGCGTTCCCACCACGTAGTCGGTCGCGGTGAGCCGGGGCTCGCCCTTGCGCATCGCGATGCCGAAGTCGGAAAGCCGCACATGCGGCCGTCCCGTTCCGGTGGCCTCCAACAAAATGTTGGCCGGCTTGATGTCGCGGTGCACAACCCCCTCGGCGTGCACCGCAGCGAGTCCGGCCAGCAGCTGGTCGAGCAGGACGCAGACGAACCGAGGGGGCAGCGGCCCGTAGTCACCGATGACATGGGCGAGCGAACCGCCGCTCACCAGGTCCATGGTGAACAGCACCTTGTCGTCGTCCGCCGCCCAGCTGGCGGGGGCGAGCACATGCGGGTGATCGATCCGCAGCGCCTGCTCGCGCACAAATCGAAGCAGTGTGTGTGCGTCGCTCTGCTGCAGAACCTTGGCCGCTACATAGCGGCGTCGTCGGTGGTCCCAGGACCGCCAGACCGCTCCGGCGCCCCCACGCCCGATCGGGTCGACCAGTTCGTACCGCCCGGCGAATACCTCACCCATCTGCTGTGCTCGCCCCCGTATCAGCTGCGTCGTATCAGCGGCGTCGCAGCTTCAGCTCTGGTGCCCCTCGTAGTGCGACACCGCTTCCGCGGTGCGCCCGGCGCCGTACACCCTGAGGAACTCTGCCAGTTCCGGATGTGTCGCGGCGAGTGTGTTCGCCGCCTCGATGATGTCGCCGGCCCCGGACACCGAGCGCAGCAGTGACTGGATCTCCCGCACCACGCGGCGTACGGTCGGTGCGCTCGACGAGCTCGATGTGCTGTGGCCTGTGGTGGAGAGGACGGACCCGCCCTGCGACTTCTTGATCTCTTCCATCCGGTCCGTGGCCTCGCCCGCGCTGACACTGCCGTCCGCGACCAGGCCTGACAGCTCCTGAAGGGCCTGGACACGCTGGACAACCGCCGGGTTGCCGATCTTGGCGCGCTGGCCGCTCATGAGCTGGGAGAGCATGGGTGCGGACAGCCCGAGCACCGCGGCAAGACGGGCCTGATTCAGGCCCAGGTCATCGATCAGACGACGGAAGAGCGCCCCCAACGGCTCCCCGTACCAACTGCGCTGAAGGTCTCTCGCTCTCGCTGTGGCTTCCTGCTGTGCTGCATCCATTGCGTCTCCCCATCGCTTCCCCAGTGCGGCGGCTTCGCTGCCGCGAACCTCGTCGTGCATCTTACGGAGCGTGGTCGCGGACCGGGAGTACCAATCCTTTTGCGAGATACCCCCGGTCACCCGCTACTCTTGTCTCGCACCAACCCGTTCCGGGGCCTTAGCTCAGTTGGTAGAGCGCTGTCTTTGCATGGCAGATGTCAGGGGTTCGACTCCCCTAGGCTCCACTGGACTCCGCAGATCCTGCTTTACCGAACACAGTGAGGGGCGCCAGGAGACTCAGGTCTCCTAGCGCCCCTCACTTGCTCCCTGCCGCCTGTCCATCCCCGCCGCAGCGGGGCTGCGCGCGAGCGGTCCTTTCGGCCCTGGGCTTGCGGCCGCCTCAGGGTCGTTCGTTGCGCTCCGGGTCGTCGGATTCCGCTTCAGCCTGCTTGGCCTGTACCTCCGGGTCCAGTGCGTCTGCGCTGCCGTCAACAGCGCTCAGATTCGGCCGGTCGGGCACCTCGGTAGGGGCGGGCGGTTCGACCAGCCAGTCGGGGTTCGCCTGCTTGTCCCACCACTTCCAAGCGGCGAACGCACCACCGGTCAGCACTCCGACGACGAGGAGGCCCTTGGCCAGTCGGCCGGCCCGCGCCCGTCGTTGGTGCTTTCTGACCAGCTTCTGGATCTTCTTCGCCGGGACTTGTCCGCGCAGCGCCGCCAGCGCGGCCGCACTGCGAGCCACCGCCTCCTCGCGTACGGGCTGGGTGGCCGCCATTGCCTGTTCGACGTGCGGGGCGAGTTGGCTCTGCGCCTGCCGGGCCGCCTTGCCGGCTCGCTGCGCTGCCGCATCGACCCTCGGCGGTACATGGGTCAGGGCCTCTTCGACGCGCGGCGCGACGCGGGCGTCGTACTGGGTCCGGGCCTGCTGGGCGGCCAGCGAGACCTTGGGAGCCAGTCGTACTCGTGCTTCGTTGGCGTAGTACGTGGCCTGGTCCTTGGCCGTTCCGGCGTAGGGCGCCACCACGTCCGCGGCGTGCAGCACGCTCTCCTTCGCCGTACCGGTCGCGGCGCGCACGCTGTCCATGCGGGTCACGGGATCCTCCTTGTCGGTGGCGTTGTGTATTCGCCTTTCCACCCTTTTCGAGATCATGCCCGCTCCGAGCCATCACGGCACATGCGGACGGGCATCCGGGTGCAAGAAAGGCAAGATCGGTCAAATCGCGCAAGAGGGCTCGGCTCGAGAATGCCACGGTTCGATCCTGGGCGCGTCGTTTCAGCGGCGACTCAGTCGCCTTTCTCGGTCCCGGGGCCGTCCGTGCGAGGATCGGTGAACGTCACAGCGGACTTACGGAAGGCACATCGTGGCCGAGCAGCTTTACGCCACCCTGAAGACCAACCACGGCGACATCGAGGTGCGGTTGCTCCCGAACCACGCGCCCAAGACGGTCAAGAACTTCGTTGAGCTCGCTCAGGGCGAGCGTGAATGGACCCACCCGGCCACCGGCAAGAAGTCCAAGGACAGGCTGTACGACGGCACGGTGTTCCACCGGGTGATCAGCGGTTTCATGATCCAGGGTGGGGACCCGCTGGGCAACGGCACGGGCGGCCCCGGCTACGAGTTCGGAGACGAGTTCCACCCGGACCTGGCTTTCGACAAGCCGTATCTGCTGGCCATGGCCAACGCGGGCCCCGGGACCAACGGCTCGCAGTTCTTCATCACGGTCTCGCCCACGGCGTGGCTGACCCGTAAGCACACCATCTTCGGCGAGATCACCGACCAGGCCAGTCAGAAGGTCGTGGACGGCATCATCGCCGTGCCGACCAACCCGCGCACCGACCGTCCGATCGACGATGTCGTCATCGAGACGGTGGTCGTCGAGAGCCGCGAGCGCTGACAACGCCGTTTCCGGCAAGGGTGACGCCGTACGGGAACCACCCGCCCCGTTCGTCCGTATGACGAGCGGGGCGGTGTACTGCGTACGCGCCCCGTAGGAGAGGGAGGGAGCCCGATGGAACAGGTGCCAGGAGGGCCGGAGCGGCAGTCGTCGAAGAGCGGGCTGCCCAGCTGTTACCGCCACCCCGGTGTGGAAACGGGCATCAGCTGCACGCGCTGTGAGCGCCCCATCTGTCCGCAGTGCATGGTGAGTGCCTCGGTCGGCTTCCACTGCCCGGAGTGCGTACGCAGCGGGTCGGGTAGGGGCCAGAGCGCGTCGGCGAGCAGGCCTCGCACCGTGGCGGGCGGGAGTGTGGCAGCCGATCCGCGGCTCATCACGAAGATCCTGATCGGCATCAACCTGGCAGTGTTCATCGCCGTCCAGGTGGTCGGCAACCGGCTGCTCGACGATCTCGCACTGGTCGGCCGGTGGCCACCGGCCCCCTTCCCTGCCACTCAGGGTGTCGCCGAGGGAGAGTGGTACCGGCTGCTGACCTCGGTGTTCCTGCATCAGCAGTTCTGGCACATCGGGTTCAACATGCTCAGTCTGTGGTGGATCGGTGCTCCGCTGGAAGCGGCGCTCGGACGGGCCCGCTACATTGCGCTCTACTTGCTCTCCGGTCTGGCCGGCAGCGCGCTGACCTACCTCGTGGCATCCCCGACCCAGGCGTCGCTCGGCGCTTCCGGGGCGGTATTCGGCCTGCTGGGAGCGACCGCCGTCCTGATGCGGCGCCTGAACTACGACATGCGCCCGGTCATCGCGCTGCTGGTGATCAATCTGATCTTCACCTTCACCTTCAGCGGGATCGCCTGGCAGGCGCACATCGGGGGTCTGGTCGCCGGCATCCTCATCGCCATCGCCATGATCCACGCTCCCCGCGAGCGGCGGGTGCTGGTGCAGTACGGCGCCTGCGCGCTGGTCCTGGTGGCCACGGTCGGCATGGTGTTGGCCCGAACCGCCATGCTCACCTGAGGCAATACCGGATTCCGAGGACCAGTTGTCCACAGCGCGTGGCGGATCTTGTGCATCCTGTGGGGAACATGCGTGCCCCTTGTCCCCGACCTGGGTTTTCCCAGGAAGGGCAAGGGGCGTCACTGGTGTGGTATGGAACGGTGCGGTCACACCGGCGTCAATGTTCGTCAAGTTATCCACAGATCTTCTGAGTTTTCCCCGGCTGTGGATAGCGCTGTGGATAACTTCACGGCGATGCTTGGCGCAGGCGCCGGGGCATCAAGGAGAACGAGCTCACTTCCACTGGGTCGAGACGCCGAAGCCGGCGGCGATGAAGCCGAAGCCGACCACGATGTTCCAGTTCCCGAAGGGCTTGATGGGCATATCGCCCTCTGTCACATAAAAGACAACGATCCAGGCGAGACCGATCAAGAAGAACGCAAGCATCACCGGAGCCACCCAGCTGCGATTCGTCAGCTTTATGGCCGCTGCCTGCTTCGTCGCGGGCGGCGGTGTGAAATCGGCCTTCTTGCGGATGCGTGACTTCGGCACGAGGGACTCTCCTGTCGATGCGCTGCGTGACCGCGCAGGGGAACTGTGTAGGGAGTGCCCGGAGCGGGAAGCGACATGGCGCATTGCCTCCCCCGGGCGTCAGTTAGCGTAGTGCTTCCGGGGCGTGGAAGGAGATAAGGGTACGTTGAGCAATTCTGCCGACTCTCCCGCAGGGGCTGCCCGACGCCGGGTGTGGCGTCCGGTCCGGATGCTCACTGCCGCCGTTTTCGCGCTTGCCGGTCTCATCTTCGTCACGAGTTTCAACACGGCCAAAGGTACGGATATCCGCACTGATGCGTCGATGCTGAAGCTTTCGGACCTCATCCAGGAGCGCAGCCAGAAGAACAAGACGCTGGACGAATCCACCGCCACGGTCCGCGATGACGTGGACGCGCTGGCTCAGCGCGACGACGGAAGTTCCAAGGCCGAGGACGCGGATCTCGCGGCGCTCGAGAAGGCCGCGGGCACCCGGAAGGTGAGCGGGCACGCCCTGACCGTCACGCTCAATGACGCCCCGCCCAACGCGACCGCCAACCCCGGCTACCCCCCGCCGCAACCCAATGACCTGGTCATCCACCAGCAGGACCTGCAAGCGGTCGTCAATGCCCTCTGGCAGGGTGGCGCCAAGGGCATCAAGGTCATGGACCAGCGGCTGATCACCACCAGCGCGGTGCGCTGCGTAGGCAACACCCTGATCCTGCAGGGCCGCGTGTACTCGCCCCCGTACAAGGTCACGGCCATCGGCGACCTGGGCAGGCTGAAGGACGCTCTCAGCGCCTCTGCGGCCATCCAGAACTACCAGCAGTATGTGAAGGCATATGGCCTGGGCTGGAGCCTTGACGAGCGGCAGGCGATGACTCTTCCCGGTTACTCCGGCACGGTGGATCTGCATTACGCGAAGCCCGTGCAGTAGCGCCGAACACGGTGGCGGGTGCCGGTGCCACTGATCGGCCTGTGACGAAGGCAAGCGGGCGGCTTTGCGCGGGTGACCCACAGCGACCATCGCGGCCCTTTAGTCTGGTCCCGTACCACGAACGGAAGGGACAGCATGTACGGCTGGATCTGGCGGCATCTGCCGGGCAACGTATGGCTTCGGGCTCTGGTGTCGCTCGTGCTCGTGCTCGCGGTCGTCTATCTGCTCTTCCAGTACGTCTTTCCGTGGGCGGAGCCGCTGCTTCCGTTCAACGACGTGACCGTCGACCAGGGGATGGGGGTCCAGCGATGAGCACCCGCATCCTGGTGGTCGACAACTACGACAGCTTTGTGTTCAACCTGGTCCAGTACCTCTACCAGCTGGGCGCCGAGTGCGAGGTGGTACGGAACGACGAGGTGTCCCTCGCCCATGCCCAGGACGGCTTCGCCGGCGTACTGCTCTCCCCCGGCCCCGGTACGCCCGAACAGGCCGGCGTCTGCGTGGAGATGGTGCGGCACTGCGCGAGCACCGGGGTGCCCGTCTTCGGCGTCTGCCTGGGCATGCAGTCGATGGCGGTGGCGTACGGCGGTGTGGTGGGCCG
The DNA here is from genome assembly GCF_040689485.1 of Streptomyces sp. NPDC051322. NCBI lineage: Bacteria > Bacillati > Actinomycetota > Actinomycetes > Kitasatosporales > Streptomycetaceae > Streptomyces > Streptomyces sp. NPDC051322. The sequence goes on from NZ_JBFBAK010000003.1 coordinate 256,904, forward strand.
GGCCCCCGAACTGCTGCATGGCAAGACGTCTTCGGTGACGCACGAGGGGACCGGGGTGTTCGCCGGCCTGCCTTCGCCTTTCACCGCGACCCGCTACCACTCGCTTGCCGCGGAGCCGCAGGCCCTGCCCGACGAGCTGGAGGTCACCGCGCGGACCGCCGACGGCATCATCATGGGGGTCCGGCACCGCGATCTGCCGGTCGAGGGTGTGCAGTTCCATCCGGAGTCGGTGCTCACCGAGCACGGTCATCTGATGCTGGCCAACTGGCTTGGGGTGTGCGGGGACACGGGAGCCGTCGGCCGGTCGGTCGGGCTCGCGCCGGTGGTGGGCAAGGCTGTGGCGTGACAGCGTCGCGGCCCGGACACGACGGCTCGACGGCGTCGGGTCGGCCCGGTGGCGGCGGACCCGACGGGGCTGCCGGTGCCTCGCGCGCGTACGATCCGCTGACCGACCCGCTGCCGGGCGCCCACGGTTCGGGGAGTACCCACGGTTCGCCGGGCGCCCACGGTTCGCCGTGGTTCCGGGCCGAGCACGTCCAGCCGGAGCAGCCGGTGGTGCACGATCCGCCGCCGGATTGGTACGGGCGCGAGGCGTCGTACCAGCCGGTTCAGGAACCGGTCAGGCAACCCGCCCCGGAGCCGGTCACTCAGATCATGCCCGCGCTGCCCCCCGACCCGGCGACGGCCCCGGGAGCCGGCCGGGTCCCCGCGCGAGGGTCCGAACCGATGTTCACCGCCCCGCGGGACGACGTGACCGTTGCGCTGCGGGTGCCTGAGCCCGCCGTACCGCAGCAGCCCACGCGGGGGTCGTCCGCACCGACCGGTGGCCGAGCCCAGCGCCGTAAAGCGGCCAAGGGGCGGGGCCGTAAAGGCGGCGCCCCGGCCGAGCCGGTGATCCCCGCCATCCCGCGCACCCGCATCGAAGCGCGCCGCGCGGCGCGTGCGCTGAAGGACAGCCCCGCGGTCATCGCCAGCCGGGCCATCGGTGAGATCTTCATCAGCCTCGGTGTGCTGATGCTGCTCTTCGTCACCTACCAGCTCTGGTGGACGAACGTACGGGCCCACCAGGAGGCGAACGGTACCGCCCACAGTCTGCAGGAGGACTGGGCGAAGGGCGGCGACACGTCGAACCAGCCCGGTGCCTTCGAGCCGGGCCAGGGATTCGCCATCATCCACATCCCCAAGCTCGACGTGGTGGTACCGATCGCGGAGGGCGTCAGCAAGCACAAGGTGCTGGACCGCGGGATGGTCGGCCATTACAGCGAGGGCAAGCTGAAGACGGCGATGCCGTCGGCCAGGACCGGCAACTTCGCACTGGCCGGTCACCGCAATACGCACGGCGAACCGTTCCGGTATATCAACAAGCTCAAGAACGGTGACAAGGTCGTCGTCGAGACGAAGGACGACTACTACACCTACGAGGTGACAAGCCATCTGGCCCAGACGTCCCCGTCGAACGTATCCGTGATCACCCCGGTGCCGCCGGGCTCGGGATTCACCGGCCCCGGCCGCTACATCACGCTGACCACCTGTACACCGGAGTTCACGAGTACGTACCGAATGGTCGTCTGGGGCAAGATGGTTGATGAACGGCCGCGCAGCAAGGGGATGCCCAAAGCCCTGACCGCAGGCTGAACTGAACGGACGGACAGGACGGGTGCGGTGGCATCGACGACCCAGCAGGACGAGCAGACGACTACGCGGCCGGTGCGTCGCGGCGGCCGCAGCCGCATCGCGACCGCGGTCAGCGTCTTCGGTGAGCTGCTCATCACGACGGGGCTGATTCTCGGCCTCTTCGTCGTCTATTCCCTGTGGTGGACCAATGTCGTCGCCGACCGCCAGGCGTCGAAGCAGGGCGACAAGATCCGTGACAAGTGGTCGCACAGCGGAAGCAGCGGACCCGGGGCGCTGAACACCAAGGACGGCATCGGCTTCCTCCATGTGCCCGCCATGAAGAACGGCGAAGTGCTGGTCAAGAAGGGCACCAGCACCAGCGTGCTCAACACCGGGGTCGCGGGTTACTACGTCAAGCCGGTCAAGGCGGCCATGCCTTCCGCAAGAACCGGGAACTTCACGCTGGCCGCACACCGCGACGGGCACGGGGCGAAGTTCCACAACATCGACAAGGTGAAGACCGGCGATCCGATCGTCTTCGAGACGAAGGACACCTGGTACGTCTACAAGGTGTTCCAGGAGCTGCGGCAGACCTCGAAGTACAACGTCAAGGTCCTGCAGCCGGTCCCGAAGGGCTCGGGCAAGAAGAAACCGGGCCGCTACATCACGCTGACGACCTGCACTCCCGTGTACACCTCCGAGTACCGGTACATCGTCTGGGGCGAGCTGGTCCGCACGGTGAAGGTCGACGCGAAGCGGACGCCGCCGGCGGAACTGCGCTGAGCACCTGTAGTTCATGGCGTCAACCGACGGCATGACACCGGCGAGTGAACTTCTGCTCCTGCCCACGCTGCAATGTGGGCAGGAAGAAGCCCCGGCTCCCAGGAAACCTGGTGCCGGGGCTCTTCCCGTCGGTGCTCGGGCAGGCGACTGTCAGCCGTTTCTCCCGCCGCCGAAGATGCCGCCGCCGTTATTGCCGTTGTTGCCGCCGCCCATCGTGGTGAGCGTGATGGGCGTGTTCGCCGGGTCCGTCTCCTGGGTGCCCGGCTGGGGGTCGACGTTGGTGACGATGGCCTTGCCGTCGCCGTTGCTGCCGTTCGCGATCTGGACGTTCGTGAAGCCGGCTTGAGCCAGCAACTGCTTCGCGTCGGCCACTGTATGGGCCCTGACTTCCGGTACCGGCGTCTGGGTCGGCGTTGCCTTCGCCTTGGCGACCGTCAGGGTGACCGTGGATCCCTTCTTCGCCTCGCCGCCGTCGGGGGACTGGGCGATCACCGTGCCGGGCGCCTGATCCGATTCCTGCTCGGTGGGCGTGGGGACCGTGAAGCCAGCGTCCTGCAGTTGCTTGGTGGCGTCGGCTACCGGCCGACCCTTGACGTCGGGCACCGGAACCTTGGTCGACTTCGCGATCTTGATCGTGATTTCGGTGCCCTTCTGGGCCTGGGTGTTGCCCTTCGGAGACTGGTCGAAGACCTTGCCTTCCGGCTGGTCGGACTCGACCTCTTGCGGAGTCACCTGGAAGCCCTTGCTCTCAAGGAGCTGGGTGGCGTCGTCCTGGCTGTAGCCGTTGACGTTGGGCACCTCGACCTTGGGCGCACCCGTGGACACGACGACGTTGACGGCGGTGCCCTCGTTGATCTTGGCGCCGCCGAACTTCGGGTCCTGACTGCACACGCTGCCCTTGGGCGCGTTGTCGCAGGGCTTCCGCTCCGAGACGCTCAACTTGAGCTTGGAATTGGTGGCTGAGCTCTTCGCATCACTCAGGGTCTTGCCGACGAGCTGCGGGATATCGACCTTGCCTGAATCCCCGCCGCCGCCCGCGAAGAGCGACTTGCCGATCAGGATCGCGCCGACCAGCACCAGGATGCCCGCGATGATCAGCAGGATGGTGGAGGTGTTGGACTTCTTCTGACGGCGGCGGTCCGGGCGGTCGTCGTAGCCGTAGCCCCCGTCGTCCGGATTGACCGGCGGCAGCATCGACGTGGCACCGCCGGCCTGGTCCGCGGGACGCATGGCCGTGGTGGGCTGGTCCTGGTCGTAGCCGCCGTAGGCGCCCGCGCCCATCGCTGCGGCGGCGACCGGCTGGCCATCGAGGCAGGCCTCGATGTCGGCGCGCATCTCGTCGGCGGACTGATAGCGGTAGTCGGGGTCCTTGACCAGGGCCTTGAGGACGATGGCGTCCATCTCGGGCGTGATCTCGGGGTCGAAGTTGCTCGGTGGCTGCGGTTCTTCGCGCACATGCTGGTAAGCGACCGCGACCGGGGAGTCGCCGACGAACGGCGGGCGCACCGTCAGCAGCTCGTAGAGCAGACAGCCCGTCGAATAGAGGTCGGAGCGTGCGTCGACCTGCTCGCCCTTGGCCTGCTCCGGGGAGAGGTACTGAGCAGTGCCTATGACGGCGGCCGTCTGCGTCATGGTCATTCCGGAGTCGCCCATGGCGCGGGCGATGCCGAAGTCCATGACCTTGACCTGCCCGGTGCGCGTCAGCATGACGTTCGCGGGCTTGATGTCACGGTGCACGATGCCGTTGCGGTGCGAGTACTCCAGCGCCTGGAGGATGCCGATGGTCATCTCCAGGGTGCGCTCGGGCAGCAGCTTGCGCCCGGAGTGCAGGAGTTCCCTGAGCGTGGAGCCGTCGACGTACTCCATCACGATGTACGGGATGGAGATCCCGTCGACGTAGTCCTCGCCGGTGTCATAGACAGCAACGATCGCCGGGTGGTTGAGCGAGGCGGCCGACTGGGCCTCGCGGCGGAACCGGGCCTGGAAGGACGGGTCGCGGGCGAGGTCTGCCCGTAGCGTCTTCACGGCGACGGTGCGGCCGAGCCGGGTGTCGTGCGCGATGTGGACCTCGGCCATGCCACCACGGCCGAGCACCGAGCCCAGCTCGTACCGGCCGCCGAGGCGACGCGGCTCTTCCATAGCTAATCCAGCCCTCTCCGTATGTCCCGACCGCACCCTGGGGTGGTCCGGCGGTGTGCTGTTCGCGCATACGCTACCGGGCGCGGGTGGATGATCAGTGCGGGACGGTCAGCTGATATCGGACCGGTATCGCGCAGGTCTCGTGTCGCTTGCGTCACAGCGGTCACTTCTTGCTGTTGATGACGGCCTGCATGACGTCCTTGGCGATGGGGGCCGCGAGGCCACCGCCGGAAACGTCGGGGCCGGTCGCCTTGCTGTCTTCGACCACTACCGCGACGGCGACGGGGGATCCGTCGGCGGTCTTCGCGTAGCTGATGAACCAGGCGTACGGCTTGCCGCTGTTGTGGACGCCGTTCTGGGCGGTGCCGGTCTTGCCGCCGACGGTGACGCCCTGCATCTGGGCATTCTTGCCGGTGCCCTTCTGGACCACGTTCTCCATCATCGCCTGGAGCTTCTGGGCATTCTCGGCCGAGACCGGCCGGCTCAGCTCCTTCGGCTCATGCTTTTCGATGACGTTGAAGTTGGGCGCCTGGAGGCTGTCGACCATGTACGGCTCCATGAGCTTGCCGTCGTTGGCCACTGCCGAAGCGACCATGGCCATCTGCAGCGGGGTGGCGCGGTTCGAGGCCTGGCCGATGCCGTCCATGGCATTCTGCGGGCGGTTGTCCGTCGGGTAGACGGACTCCGCGGCACGCACCGGGGTGTCCAGCTTCGGGTCGTTGAAGCCGAACTTCTCGGCCTCGGCCCTCATCTTGTCGTTACCGAGGTCTGCGCTGATCTTGCCGAAGACGGTGTTACAGGACCACTGGAGGGCGACCATCATGGTTGCGTTCTTGCAGGGGATGTTGCCCTCGTTGTCGAGCGGGAGGTGGTCGGTGTCCGGCAGGTAGTACGGCAGTGGTGACCGGGTCTTGGCGTTGACGTCGGTGTAGAGGCCGTTCTCCAGGGCTGCGGCGGCGGTGACGACCTTGAAGGTGGAGCCCGGCGGATACGTCTGACGCAGCGCCCGGTTGAGCATGGGCTCGTCCTTGTCGGCCTTGAGCTTGTTGTAGTTCTTCGAGTCGGTGTTGATGGAGTTCCCGGCGAACACCGAGGGGTCGTACGACGGGGTGGAGGCCATCGCGAGGATCGCGCCGGTCTTCGGATCGAGGGCGGCCACCGCACCCTTCTTGTCGCCGAGGCCCTTGAAGGCGGCCTTCTGGGCGTCGGCGTTCAGGGTGGTGACGACGTTGCCGCCCTGCTTCTTCTCACCGGTGAACATGGACAGCGTGCGGTCGAAGAAGAGGCGGTCGTCGTTGCCGGTGAGGATCGAGTCGTTGAGCTTTTCGAGCTGCGTAGCGCCGAAGGCCTGGGACGCGTAACCCGTGACGGGGGCCCACATGGGGCCGTCCTTCCAGGTGGTCTTGTATTTGAAGTCGCTGCCCTTGGTCTCCGTGGAGCCGGTGATGGCGCTGCCGTCGACGATGATGTTTCCGCGCTCGTGGGCGTAACGCTCGATCTGGACGCGGCGGTTCTCGGTGCGGGTATTGAGCTCGTCGGCCCTGACGTACTGGAGCCAGTTGTCGCGCACGAGCAGGGCGAGTACCAGCAGACCGCAGAAGAGGGCGATCCGGCGCAGGGGCTTGTTCACGGTCGGACCACCTGGGTCATCTCGGCATCGGGGGACGGTGCGGGGGCCGGTGCGGGACGGCGTGCGGTGTCGCTGATCCGGATCAGAATGCCGATCAGCGCCCAGTTGGCGAGGACCGAGGAGCCGCCGTACGCGATGAACGGCATGGTCATACCGGTCAGCGGGATAAGTCCCATGACGCCGCCGGCGACGACGAAGACCTGGATGGCGAAGGCACTGGAGAGGCCGACGGCGAGGAGCTTGCCGAAGGGGTCGCGTGCAGCGAGCGCGGTGCGTACGCCGCGTTCGACGATCAGGCCGTACAACAGGAGGACGGCCATGGTGCCGGCGAGGCCGAGTTCTTCTCCGACGGTGGCGAAGATGAAGTCGGAGTTCGCGGCGAAACCAATGAGGTCGGAGTGGCCCTGGCCGAGTCCGGTGCCGAGGGTGCCCCCGGAGCCGAAGGACATCAGAGATTTGGCGACCTGGTCGCTCTGCGCGAGGGTCGCTTTCGAGAAGGGCGCGAGCCAGGCGTCGACGCGCTGCTGGACATGCGGCTCGAAGGTGGCCACGCCGACCGCTCCGGCAGCGGACATGATCAGGCCGAAGACGATCCAGCTGGTGCGCTCGGTGGCGACGTAGAGCATGACGACGAAGAGACCGAAGAACAGCAGTGAGGTGCCGAGGTCGGTTTCGAAGACCAGGATGAGGATCGACATCGCCCAGATGACGAGGATCGGCCCGAGGTCGCGGCCCCGGGGCAGATACAGGCCCATGAAGCGGCGGCTGGCCAGGGCGAGTGCATCCCGCTTCACCATCAGGTAACCGGAGAAGAAGATCGCGATGACGATCTTGGCGAACTCACCGGGCTGGATGGTGAAGCCGGCGAGGTTGATCCAGATCTTGGCGCCGTTCACCGCGGGGAAGAACACCGGCAGGATCAGCAGGACCAGCGCGGCCACCATGGAGATATAGGTGTAGCGCTGCAGAATGCGGTGGTCCTTGAGGAAGATCAGTACCGCGACGAAGAGTGCTACGCCCAGTGCCGAGTAGAGCAGCTGCTTGGGGGCGGACGGGCTGAAGGAGCCGTAGCTGAGCTTGGCCAGCTGGATCAGCCGAGGTGACTGGTCGAGGCGCCAGATGAGGGCCAGGCCGATGCCGTTCAGCAACGTCGCCAGTGGCAGTAGCAGCGGGTCGGCGTAGCGGGCGAACTTGCGCACCACGAGGTGGCTGACGGCTGCGAGCAGCGTCAGCCCGACGCCGTAGCCGAGGATGCCGGACGGCAGCGAGTCGTTGATGGCGAGACCCACGTTGGCGTACGCGAACACCGAGATGGCTACGGCGAAGATCAGGAGCATCAGCTCGGTGTTGCGGCGACTCGGTGCTTCGATCGCGCCGATCGTGGTCGTGTTTGTGACAACGCTCATGGTGGTGAAAGGCCCCCTACGGCTCTACTGCTTACCGCACAACGGGACCAGCTTCTGCTCATCCTCCGAGAGGCTGGGGCCGGGCGTTGGTGTGGCGCTGGGCGTGGGTGTCGTTGTGGACTTGCTCTTCGCGGACTGCAGGGTACTTGCACCGGCGGTGCCGGCGTCGGCCTCGCTCTGTCCGGCCTTCGCCTTGTCCTTGGCGCTCTGGTCCGCCGCCTTGCGGCGCTGGGCGTCCTTCTTGCAGGCGGTGGCCTGCTCCGCGAGTTCCACGATCTTGCGCTCGGCCTGGCTGCGGTCTCCTTCGGTGATGGTCGCGGCGACCTGCTTGCGCTGGTAGGGCGGCAGGTACTTGAGTTCGATCTCCGGGTGGTCCTTGTCGACCTTGGAGAGCGAGACCCAGGCAAGATCCTGGCTGATGCCCCGGTAGAGCGCGACGTGCTCGTCGTTGGAACCGACGTAGTACTGGGTCTGGGTCCAGCGGTAGCCGCCGTAGATGCCACCGCCGATGACGGCGAGCGCGAGGACGACATAGAGCGTCCGCTTGATCCACTTGCGGCCGCGCGAGGGTTTGATGAAGTCGTCGTCGGTGTAGGCACCGAAGCTTCCGCCGGGTGCCGCGCCGTATCCGTCGCCGCTGCCGGGAGGGCCGAAGCCGCCGGGCGCCGGGGGCGGGGGTACGGGCCGGCCGAGGCCGGACGCGCGTCCCGCGGGGGTTTGCATGGCCCCGTCGTCGTGCTGCTGGGCGGCCTGGTTCTCGGCGACCGCGCCGACGATGACCGGGGTGTCGTTCAGCTGCCCGGCGAGCGTGTCGTTGGAGTCGACGTCCAGGACATCGGCGACGATGCAGGTGATGTTGTCGGGGCCGCCGCCGCGCAGGGCGAGCTGGATGAGTTCCTGGATGGTCTCCTGCGGGCCCTGGTAGCTGGCGAGGGTGTCTTCCATCGTCTGGTGGGATACGACTCCGGACAGCCCGTCGGAGCAGATCAGATAACGGTCGCCGGCCCGGACCTCACGAATGGAGAGGTCCGGTTCGACGTGCTCGCCGCTGCCCAGTGCGCGCATCAACAGGGAGCGCTGGGGGTGGGTGGTGGCTTCCTCCTCGGTGATCCGGCCCTCGTCGACGAGGCGCTGTACCCAGGTGTGGTCCTGGGTGATCTGGGTCAGTACGCCGTCGCGCAGGAGGTAGGCGCGGGAGTCGCCGACGTGTACCAGGCCCAGCCGCTGCCCGGTCCACAGCAGGGCGGTGAGCGTGGTGCCCATGCCTTCGAGCTGCGGGTCTTCCTCGACCATCATGCGGAGCTGGTCGTTGGCGCGCTGTACGGCGGTGCCGAGCGAGGTGAGGATGTCGGAACCGGGGACGTCGTCGTCGAGGGTGACGAGGGTGGAGATGACCTCCGAGCTCGCGACTTCGCCCGCGGCCTGGCCACCCATTCCGTCGGCGATGGCGAGGAGTCGGGGGCCGGCGTAACCGGAGTCCTCGTTTCCCTCGCGGATCATGCCCTTGTGCGATCCGGCGGCGAAGCGCAGCGACAGACTCATGCGCACCTCGCCTGTCGGCTCCGGGTACAACCGGTCTCGAGCCACACTGCCCACCCTCCGGTCGGGAGCGCGCTGGGGTCCGTTGCCGGGACCGCTGCGGCTCGCTCGCTCCGCTCGCTCATTTCGTACTACTTCCGCAGCTCGATGACGGTCTTGCCGATGCGGATCGGTGCGCCCAGCGGGATCGGTGTCGGGGTGGTGAGTCGGGTCCGGTCGAGATATGTGCCGTTGGTGGACCCGAGATCCTCGACGATCCACTGGCCGTCACGGTCGGGGTAGATCCTGGCATGCCTGCTGGACGCATAGTCGTCGTCCAACACGATTGTTGAATCGTGCGCCCGGCCCAGCGTCACGGTCTGGCCCTGGAGGGAGACCGTGGTGCCGGTGAGGGTGCCCTCGGACACGACGAGTTTGGTGGGAGCACCTCGGCGCTGGCGGCCGGTGGCCGGCTGCTGGCGTTGTTGCGGCGGCGTGGAGGCCTGCCGGGCGGTCTGCTGGGGACGGGAGTCCGCGTTGCGGCGTGAACCGCGCTGCGTGACACGCGTTCCGAAGAGATCGCTGCGGATGACCTGGACGGCCACGATCACGAACAGCCACAGAACAGCTAGAAAACCTAGCCGCATGACCGTCAGGGTCAGCTCTGACATTGCCCCCGCTTCACCCTTCGGCTTGCCGGTAAACGATGGTGGAATTGCCCACGACGATCCGCGAGCCGTCGCGGAGCGTAGCGCGGGTGGTGTGCTGTCCGTCTACCACGATGCCGTTGGTGGAACCGAGATCCTGGATTGTCGAGGGCGAACCGGCGCGAATCTCGCAGTGCCGACGGGATACGCCGGGGTCGTCGATCCGTACGTCCGCCTCGGTGCTGCGCCCGAGGACCAGGGTGGCACGGGAGATCTGGTGGCGAGTGCCGTTGATCTCGATCCAGCGCCGTGTCTGGGCGCCCGGCAGCGGGCCTGGCGCGGCTGCCCGGCGGTCCGGACGGTGAGCCCCGGGCGGGGGCGTCGAGGGCATGGGGGGAGGCGCCGATTGCGGGTAACCGTAGCCGCTCGCGTTTCCGCGGTGGGGGGCAGCGGGTGCGGCCGGGCCGCGCTCGGGGCTCTGCTGGTTGGTGCTGGAGGCGAGGGTGCGGCTACGGACGCGGTAGAGCCCGGTGTCGAGATCCTCTGCCTTCTCCAGGTGGACCTTGATGGGGCCCATGAAGGCGTACCGCTGCTGCTTGGCGTAGTCGCGGACCAGGCCGGAGAGCTCGTCACCGAGCTGGCCGGAGTAGGGGCTGAGCCGCTCGTAGTCGGGCGTGCTCAGCTCCACGATGAAGTCGTTGGGTACGACGGTCCGCTCGCGGTTCCAGATCGTTGCGTTGTTGTCGCATTCACGCTGCAGCGCGCCGGCGATCTCGACGGGCTGGACCTCGGACTTGAACACCTTCGCGAAGGTGCCGTTGACCAGACCTTCGAGACGCTGCTCGAACTTCTTCATGACTCCCATGAGGCACCTCCTCCGTCGTTGTCGTCCTGGTACTGCTTACTGATCGTATCCACGCGTGGGGAAAACGGCTGGTTCCCCTTGTCTGCCCGGTTGATGAGTGTCACCTCTCACACGGATCGTAGAGGTGCCCCAGTAACAGTGTCCCGCACACCGGGCGCACCTGTGAGGAGTGGGATGAGGGGGGCCTCGTTCCGAGGGTGCGGCGCGGGTCGTCGTGGAGGCCGGAGCACCGGGCGGTGGCCCCGGTCAATGGATGTGAACCCACCCTGTCCAGCGTGCTAATCTTCCGGATGTCGCCAGGCGATCGCACAAACCAGTGAGAGAGCCCGGAAAACACCACTTGCGCGAGTGGCGGAACGGCAGACGCGCTGGCTTCAGGTGCCAGTGTCCTTAGGGACGTGGGGGTTCAAATCCCCCCTCGCGCACAACGGCGAAGCATCGGCAACGACGCTTCGCAGCAGTGAAGAATCGGTCGTCATCGTCTCCACGGTGGCGGCCGTTCTGCTGTATCCAGCTGGTCGTCGGTGATGCGTCTCACTTTCAGCGCAGGCGGCCGACGCCGGTGGTGGCGTCGAATGAGGGACCTGCTGAAGGTTCGGATCGTCACCCTTCTGGCGGGGCTGAGCCGTTTCACGTGAAACCCCCGCGTGGCTGTGGGCCTTCGCGGGGGCTTTACGGTGCCTCGTCAGGCTGCGAGGCGCGCGGCGAGTGCCTTGGCCTTGGACGCCGCATCGTCGAACGCCTTGGCGCGGGACGCCTCCGCGAGCGGGATGAGATCGGCCATCGCGGGCTGTGTGGCGGCCAGCGTCAGCTCGGGCACGATGAAGTCGACCTCGGCGGCGAACATGCCCTTGAGCAGCTTCTCCAGATAGTTCTGAACGAACTCGAAGTCCTCACGGGGAGTACCGGGGGCATAGGAACCGCCACGACTGGCGACGACCGTGAAGGGTGTGCCGGCCAGCGTGCTGCCTTCGCCGCCGGCGTTGTGCCCGACGATGATCACGTGGTCGAGCCAGGCTTTGAGCGTGGACGGAATCGTGAAGTTGTACATGGGTGCGCCGATGAGCACCGCATCCGCGTCCGCCAGCTCTGCGGCGAGCTGGGCACGCAGGGGCGACTCGATACCCGAAGCGGCGGAGGCCGCATCCAAGTGCGGCAGCGGATTGGCCGCCAAGTCGCGGTAGACGACCTTGCCGTCCGGGTGCTGTTCGCGCCAGGCATCCACGAAGGCTGCGGTCACCTCGCGGGATGCGGAACCCTGCGGAAAAACAGCGGAATCGATGTGCAGAAGGGTGGCCATGGGGTGCTCCAGGTATCGAAGGCAGTCTTAGGAACCGTGCGTACCTATGGATAGCATAGTTCCTTACTTTTTCGCAGTACCTACGGAAAGTGCCACCGTACTCAGTACTCTGGGGGCATGGTGGAAGACAGCAGGCAGGCGTGCCAGAAGGTCGGCGGGGCGATCACGCGCGTCTTTGAGCTGTTGGGCAAGCGCTGGACCGGACTGATCGTGGCCGTACTGATGCAGCAGCCGGTGTACTTCGCGGATCTGCGCAGGGCGATTCCGGGAATCAGCGAGCGGATGCTCTCCGACCGGCTGACCGAACTCGCGCTGGCCGGGCTGCTGGTGCGCGAGGTCGATGAAGGACCCCCGTTGCGCGTGTCGTACCGGCTGACGGAGGCGGGTAAAGCGCTGGGACCCGCGCTGCATGAGCTCGGGCTGTGGGCGGAGTCGTACCTGCCGGAGGGCAGCAGTCGCTGTTAGCGCGGTGCCGTTGAGATCTCAGGCCTGTTCCGCTGAGTTGTAGCGCAGTAGATAGGTGGCGAAACGCTCGAGGTCCTCGCCGCTCCAGTCGGCGAGACGGTCGCGCACGGCTGCACGTCGGCTCCCCTGCGTTGAGGCGAGCATCCTCGTGCCGGCGTCGGTCGGATGCAACACCTGGACCCGCTGGTCGTCGGGTGCGGGGCGGCGTTCGACCAGGCCGAGCTTCTCCAGACCGGCCAGTTGCCGACTGACCGTGGACTTGTCGAGCATGTAGTGGGCGGCGAGGTCGGTGGCGCGGCAACCCCGACGTTCGTCGATATGCGCCAGCAAAGTGTAGGAAACCAGCGGTAGTTCGGGGTGCAGTCTGGCGGCGGTGGCGCGGGCGCGCCTGGCGAACGCCGTCAGCTCGCGCTGGATGGTGTCGACGGACGCGTCGTGGTCCCGGTCGTGATCTCGGCCGCGTTCGCTGGATTCTGCGTTGATCATTTTTTGACCTCCTCGGTAATAGTTGTAGAGTACAACTCGATAATGAGTTGTAAAAGCCAACTATATGGAGCTGCTTCGATGTCCGCAGGCCCTGATAGCGGTGCGGCGAGCACAGCCGCCACACTCCGCCATGTTCTCGGGCACCTGGTGACACCGCTGTTGATGTGTATCGGGATGGGACTCGCCTACCTGGGGGCGTTTCACGCCCCGGAGCCCCATGAACTGCATGTCGCCGTGGTGGGTTCGGGGCCGAGTTCCCAGGTCCTCGCACAGACGCTGCAGGACGAGGGGAACGGAGCTCTTGCGGTCAGCACGGTCGCCGATCGCGGCACCGCCGTGCAAGAGCTCAAGGATCAGGACATCTACGGTGCCTTCGTACCGGGCGGCAGGACCCCCGAGCTGGTTGTCGCATCGGCCTCGTCGGACACCACCGCCACGGCGGTGGAGAAAGTGTTCACGCAGGTCGCGGCCGGACAGGGTGACCCTCTGAAGGTGACCGATGCGGCGCCGACCGCCGGCGGTGACCCGACCGGTCAGGGCCTCTTCTTTCTGCTGGTCGCGCTGAGCATCGGCTCGTACGCTTCGGTCGCGGTGATCGGAGGTGCGGGCGGCGGGTTGCCCCTGCGGATCAGGGCGCTGCTGACACTCGGAACATCGCTGGTGGTGAGTCTGATCGGTGCCGCGTTCGCCGGACCGGTCTTCCATCTGGTCGACCACGGGCTCGGCGGGATCTGGGCCATGGCATGGCTCTATTCGGCGGGCATTCTGCTGATCGGCGTGGGGCTGCACACCTTCCTGAAGAGATGGACCACGCTCGGCGTGATGGTGCTCTTCGTGATGCTCAACTTCACCAGCTCGGGTGGAATCTTCCGACCGGAACTCCAGCCCGGCTTCTTCGGAGCCCTGCACGCCTTCTGGAACGGCGCGGGCTTTGTCGAGGGGGCGCGCAGTTACGTGTACTTCGGCAGCCACGGACTCGGCAGCGATGTGCTGGTGCTGGCTCTCTGGTGCGCGGTGGGACTGGCTCTCCTGGGTGTGGCGGCGTTGGTCGAGTCGGGCCGGCGGAAGACTGCCGAGGAGTCGGCCCGGGTGCTCGCCGGTGCACGGAAAACCGTTGCGGCCGACGCAGGAATCGCGGGGCGACCGGGGACCCGGCAGGAGGAAGAGGAGGAACTGGAGGAGGCCGTCGCCGTGTGATCGACCTGTCCACAACGGACGAGTTGTCCACAGGGACGGGCGGGTCGCCGGACACCGGCGGTACGGTCGTGGGCAGTTGATGTTGTTCGAGGGCGGGGGACTCCATGGGCGAGCACGCAGCACGTATTCCGGCGGTGGCCGGCTTTGCGCGGCTAGCGACCGCTGCTGCGGCCGAACTGTCGGCCTCGCCGAAGAAGCACGGCAAGGAACTGAGGAAGCGAGTCCCCCGGTCCTCACACGAGTCGCTGGTGTGGGCCGAAGACCGCCCGGATGCCGTGCGGGCCGTCGAGGAATCGAACCGGGGCAGGGTGCCGGGGCTGGCTCCACTTCGGGTGGGCCGGATGTCTGCCACACCCTTCGCCTTCCTCCGCGGTGCGGCCGGGCTGATGGCGCACGACCTGGCGGAGACGCCCGTCACAGGGGCGGGCGCCCAGATATGCGGTGACGCGCACGCAGCGAACTTCGGGCTGTACGGAGATGCCCGGGGTCGGCTCGTCATCGACCTGAACGATTTCGACGAGACGGTGATCGGCCCCTGGGAATGGGACCTCAAGAGGCTTGCGGCCTCTCTCGTGCTTGCCGGCCGGGAAGCCGGGGCCGACGAGGACACCTGCCGGGTGGCGGCGTTCGACACCGTGGGGGCGTATCGGCGGACCATGCGGCTGCTGGCGAAGCTTCCGGTGATGGACGCGTGGAATGCGATAGCCGACGAGAAGCTGGTCTCGCATGCCGATGCCCGGGATCTGCTGGGCACTCTGGAAAGGGTCGCGGAGAAGGCCCGCAGCAACACCAGCGCGCGTTTCGCCGCCAAGGCGACCGCGCAGAGCGGAGACGGGAGCCGGCGCTTCGTGGATGCTCCGCCGGTGCTGCGCCGGGTGTCGGACGAGGAGGCGGCAGCGGTGGCGGGTGCGCTGGAGGGCTATGTGGCCTCGCTGCCGCACGACAGACTGCCGCTGCTTGCGCGGTACACGATCCACGATGTGGCGTTCCGGGTGGTCGGCACCGGCAGCGTGGGCACCCGGTCGTATGTAGTGCTGCTCCTCGACCATCGGGACGAGCCGCTGGTGCTCCAGGTGAAGGAGGCGCGGCCTTCGGCGCTGCTGCCCTATCTGTCGGCAGCCGGATTCGAACCGGGGCGTACCGAACACCATGGCCGGCGCGTAGTGCTCGGTCAGAAGCGGATGCAGGTGGTCAGCGACAATTTGCTGGGGTGGACGACGGTGGACGGGCGGCCCTACCAGGTGCGGCAATTCAGGAACCGCAAGGGCAGTGTGGACCCGGCTGCGCTCGCCCCCGATCAGATCGACGACTACGGGCGGATGACGGGGGCTCTGTTGGCCCGGGCACACGCACACAGCGTCGACCCCCGACTGATCGCCGCGTACTGCGGAAAGAACGAGGAGCTGGACGAGGCGGTGTCCGCCTTCGCGGTGATCTATGCGGACCGTACGGAGGCGGACCATGCCGATCTGGTGGCGGCGGTGCGGAGCGGGAGGATAGCGGCGGAACAAGGAGCGTGACCGGTGGGAGTCGGGCGCACGTAGGCTGGTCGGGTGACCGAGGATGCCACCGGAACGACGACCCGGTACGAGGACGAGCGGAGCGGGCAGCCCATGGGCGAGCAGCGGCCGGAGGCGCGGCTTGAGAAGGCCGTGCGCGCCGCAGAGCAGGCGTTGATCGAGTTCGAGATCGCGGTGGAGACCTTCCGCGTGGAGGTGGAGAACTTCTCCCGGTTGCACCACCAGAGACTCGGCCCGATGTACGCACGCCTGGACGAGCTCGACGCTCAGCTCGCCGAGGCGAAGGCTGCCCGGAGCCAGGATCCGGAGGATCTGCGCAAGGCACAGGAAGCACGGGCCATGGTGATGCCGATGCCCGGGGTCGATGAACTGTTCCACGACTGGCTCGACTCGGACGGGTTGTCGCCCGAGGCCGGCGCCATGCTGAACGGGCAGACGGTGCAGCCGCCGAAGCGAGTGCGCCCCAGTGAGGAGGCGCGCAAGCTCTATCGTGAGCTGGTCCGTAAGGCGCACCCGGATCTGGCCCAGGACGACGCGGAGCGTGACCGGCGTGACGAGTTCATCACCCGGGTCAACGCCGCCTACGCCCTGGGGAATGAGGCGCTGCTGGGGGAACTGGTCCGGGAGTGGGACGCCGGTCCCGTCCCGGAGACCAGGCAGAGTGAGAGCGACGAGCTCTACGCCCGGCTCGAATGGCTCTCCCGCCGCAAGGAGTTGCTGGCGACGGTCGCCCGCGAGCTGGAGGAGAGCGCGATCGGCGCGATGCTGCGGATGGCGCCCGATGACCCGGACCGTTTGCTCGAGGAGATCGCCGAACAGCTGCTTGCGCAGGTCTCGGAGCGCGAGGCCGAGCTGGCTGAGATGGTGCAGTAGCGTTTCCGGTGAAGCCGGCCGCACAGGTACGAGAGCGGGCCGCACAGGTACGAGAGAAGGCATGACCCATGAATTTCGCCTCCCCGCCCCAGGTGGACGTAGCCGCCGTGCCTGCTGACGGTCTGCTCTTGGATGTCCGTGAGGACGACGAGTGGGCAGCCGGGCACGCCGAAGGGGCACTGCACATCCCGATGAGTGACTTCGTCGCGCGTTTCGGTGAAGTGACGGAGGCCGTGGCCGACGGGCGGCAGGCATATGTGCTCTGCCGGGTCGGTGGTCGTTCCGCGCAGGTCACCCAGTACCTGGTGCAACAGGGGATCGACGCCGTGAACGTCGACGGCGGCATGCTTGCGTGGGAAGGCGCGGGCCGGCCGATCGTGGCGGACAGTGGAGACCCGGCGTTCGTGCTGTGAGACGAGCGCGAGCTGTCCGTGGTCAGCGGTCAGCGGTCAGCGGTCGAAATCCAGCTCCACCTCGGGAGTGAGCGGATGCGACTGACAGGCGAGTACGTAGCCGGCCTCCGTCTCCTCGGTCTCCAGCGCGAAGTTGCGGTCCATCCGCACCTCGCCGCGCACCAGGAACGCACGGCACGTCCCGCACACTCCTCCCTTGCAGGCGTAGGGAGCATCGGGGCGGGCCCGCAGCACCGTCTCGAGTAGTGAGTCGGCTTCCTGGACCGGCCAGTTGCCCGACCGTCCGTGGAGTGTGGCGGTCAGAACGCTGTGGGCAGAGGTGGCCCCTGTCGTGGGTGGTGCGGCGGCGGTGGCGGTGCCGTCGTCCACATGGAAGATCTCCTGGTGGATACGGGCCTGGGGAACGCCGAGTCCGCGCAACGCCCGCTCGGCGCCCTGGACCAGGCCGAAGGGGCCGCACAGGAACCAGCCGTCCACCTCGGGTACCGGCAAAAGCGCCGGCAGCAGCTCCGTCAGCCGTTCCCGATCGAGTCGGCCGGAGGGCAGGCCCGACTGCTGTTCTTCCCGGGAGAGCGTGGTCACCAGCTGGAACCGATCGGGCCAGCGGTCCTTCAGATCGGCGACCTCGTCCAGGAACATCGTCGACGCGGCGGTGCGGTCGCTGCGGATCAGAGTGAACCGGGCGTCGGGCTCCTGGGCCAGCAGGGTCGCGGCGATCGACAGCACCGGCGTGATCCCACTGCCACCGACGACGGCGGCGAACCGCCCGGGGCGCGGTTCGAAGGCGAAGCGGCCCATCGGCTCCATCACCTCGATGCTGTCCCCGACAGCCAGTTCCTTCAGCGCGTACGTCGAGAACTCGCCCCCCTCCACCAGCCGCACGCCCACCCGCACCACGGGTTCGTCGGCTGATTCGGCGGCCGGGGTGCAGATCGAGTAGGTACGCCGGATTTCCTCGCCGCGCACCGTGCGGCGCAGGGCGATGTGCTGGCCGGGGGTGTGCCGGAAGATGTCGCGCAGTTCGGGCGGCACGGTGAAGGTGATGGCCACCGAGTCATCCGTGAGCTGCTCGACCGCGCTGACCCGGAGCGGGTGGAACATCTACAACTCCTTGAAGTGGTCGAAGGGTTCACCACAGGAGACGCAGCGGCGCAGCGCCTTGCAAGCCGTGGAGGAGAAACGGCTCAGCAACTCGGTGTCGGTCGATCCGCAGTGCGGACAGCGAATGGCCAGTGTCAGGGCGACCGGGCCGGTGGGACGCGGGGGAGCTATGCCGAATTCCGCCAGCTTTCGCCTTCCCTCGGCGCTGATGTCGTCCGTGGTCCAGGCGGGGGCGAGCACGGTGCGCACCGTCACGTCCGGTATGCCGTGCTCATGGAGCACCTTCTCGATGTCGGCCGACATCGCCTCGATCGCCGGGCAGCCCGTATAGGTGGGGGTGAGCGCCACTTCGACCCGGCCGGGGGCGAGGATCTCGACGCCGCGCAGCACTCCCAGTTCCGCCAGGGTCAGGACCGGCAGCTCCGGGTCGGGTACCGAGCCGGCCAGTGCGTGCAGTTCCGCTTCGAGCGGGGTCGTGGTCACCATGTCGCCCCCGGGTGGCTGCGGTGCAGGTGCTGCATCTCGGCGAGCATCCGGCCGAACGGCTCTGTGTGCAGTCCCTGCCTGCCGGCGCCGGCCGACCAGGCCCCTGCTTGCGGCCCCGTCGGCACCGTCAGCGTCGCACGGTCAAGAACGGCGGTAATGGACTCGAGCCAGCTGCCCTTCAATACGCGCCAGTCCACGGGAGCACCCTCGATGGGCTGGAACATCTCACCGGTGAAGCGCCACAGTGAGTCGAGGCCTCGCTGCATTCGCTCGTGGCTCTCGGCCGTTCCGTCACCGAGCCGCATGGTCCACTGCTCGGCGTGGTCCTGGTGGTAGGCGACTTCTTTGAGCGCCTTGGCGGCCAGCGGGGCGAGGACGCCGTTCCCGTCCGCCCCGTTCCTGTCCGCCAGTTGTCCGTACAGCAGGCGCTGGTAGGTGGAGAAATAGAGCTGGCGGGCGATGGTGTGCGCGAAGTCGCCGTTCTCCTGCTCGACCAGTTGCAGATTGCGAAAGGCGCGCTCCTCGCGCAGAAACGCGAGTTCGTCCTCGTCCCCCACTAGTGAGAGCAGCACCCGTGCCTGCCCCAGCAGGTCCAGCGCGATATTGGCGAGCGCCACCTCCTCCTCGAGCACCGGCGCATGGCCGGCCCACTCTCCGAGCCGGTGCGAGAGCACCAGTACGTCGTCGCCCAGGGCGATGGCCGCGCTCACAGGTGCTGCACCCCTTCCGGAATTTCGTAGAACGTCGGGTGGCGGTAGGGCTTGTCACCGGCCGGCTCGAAGAACGAGTCCTTCTCGTCGGGCGAGGAAGCGGTGACCGCGGCGGAGGGAACCACCCAGATCGAGACGCCCTCGTTCCTGCGGGTGTAGAGGTCGCGGGCGCTGTGCAGGGCCATCTCGGCGTCCGGGGCGTGCAGGCTGCCCGCGTGGGTGTGGGACAGCCCGCGCCGTGAGCGTACGAAGACCTCCCAGAGCGGCCAGTCCCCCGCGCCCGGGGTGCTGCTGGATACGGCGGTCATGCGCGGGCCTCCCCATGTCTCACGGTGTTCTTCCGGCTCACGGGGTGCTTCGCGGCGTACGCGGTCGCGGCCTCGCGCACCCAGGCGCCCTCTACGTGCGAGCGGCGGCGCTGGGTGATCCGCTGATCGTTGCAAGGGCCGTTTCCCTTGAGGATTTCTTTGAACTCGGACCAGTCGATGGTGCCGAAGTCGTGGTGCCCTCGCTCGTCGTTCCACCGCAGATCCGGGTCGGGCAGTGTCAGGCCGAGCGTCTGCGCCTGTGGGACACAGATGTCGACGAAGCGCTGGCGTAGTTCGTCGTTGGAATGACGCTTGATCTTCCAGGCCATCGACTGCGCGGAGTGCGCCGACTCGTCGTCGGGTGGGCCGAACATCATCAGTGACGGCCACCACCAGCGGTCCACCGCATCCTGCGCCATCGCGTGCTGGGCCTCGGTACCGCGGCTGAGGGTGAGCAGCAGCTCGAAGCCCTGACGCTGATGGAAGGACTCCTCCTTGCAGATGCGGACCATGGCGCGGGCATACGGGCCGTACGAGCAGCGGCAGAGCGGTACCTGGTTCGTGATGGCGGCACCGTCCACCAACCAGCCGACCGCGCCGACATCGGCCCAGGTCAGCGTCGGGTAGTTGAAGATCGACGAGTATTTCTGGCGGCCGGAGTGCAGCTTGTCCAGCAGTTCGTCGCGGCTGGTGCCCAGGGTCTCGGCCGCGCTGTAGAGGTAAAGGCCGTGGCCCGCCTCGTCCTGGACCTTCGCCATCAGGATCGCCTTGCGGCGCAGCGACGGGGCGCGAGTGATCCAGTTCGCCTCCGGCTGCATCCCGATGATCTCGGAGTGCGCATGCTGCGCCATTTGGCGCACCAGGGAGGCGCGGTAGGCATCCGGCATCCAGTCCCGTGGCTCGATGCGCTCATCGGCGGCCACGGCAGCGTCGAAGGCCGCTTGGGACGCCGTTTCGTCCACTTCCGGGTCCACTTCCGGATCGGGTGGGGCCTGTGGGGTCCCATCCGTTCCGTACGCCACTGTCGCCATTGCGCTACCCCTACCGACCGATCGTTCGGTTCATGGACTTCAATGGTGGGGCGCGGGCCCTTAGGGTGTCAACCCTGACCGGCGTGTGGTGACCGGCCGGGGACCGGCGGGCACCAAGGGGATCGGGGCGGGATGGATTCGTACGACAGCGAGAAGCCCGGGAAGAGCGAGCCACCAGGGGCTCAAGAACGCACCCGGCCACCCCGTGCGCCGAACGGCATTCTTGCGCTGTCCTACCCGTATCAAGTGGCGGCGGCCATCGCGCTCGGGATGATCGTTGTGCTGACCGCCGTCCACCTCTCGATGGTCTTCCTGCACGTGGCGCCGTCGAACACGGTGAGCAAGAAGTACGGCAAGGCGGTCGACGACTGGGTCTATCCCGAGTTCGAACAGAACTGGAAGCTCTTCGCTCCCAATCCGCTGCAGCAGAACATCGACGTCCAGGCGAGGGCGGAGATCCGGGGCAAGGACGGTGGGCTCACCACCACCGGATGGACCGATCTGTCCGCACAGGACGGTGCCGAATTGCACGGCAATCCGCTCCCCAGCCATGTCGATCAGAACGAACTGCGTCGGGGCTGGGACTTCTTCACGGGCTCGCACACCAGCGACAACAAGCCGATCGGGCTGCGCGGCGACCTCTCCGAGCGCTACATCCGCCGCATCGTGGTGATGCGGCTGAACGACGGACTGAAGAGCGGGTCCACCGTCGAACGGATACGGGTCCGCTCGGCGACCACCGCGGTGAAGGCCCCGCCGTGGAGCAGCGAGAAGATCGACACGCGAACCTCCTACCGCGTCCTCGACTGGTGGACGGTTGTTCCGCAGGACCGTACGGAGGCCGACCGGTGAGCTCAGCCGTCAGCGACACGGCCGCTCGCGCCGTGCAAAAGATCACCGGTTCCGCCCTCGGCCGCTATCAGAGCGCCGTCGTGCGGATCGGGTTCTCCCTCACCTGGCTGCTCTTCCTGCTGCGGGAGCTGCCGCACCGTCGTGAGTTGTACGGTCCCCATTCGCCATGGGGCTGGGACATGGCTCAGCAGCTCATAGCGGACAATCACGCCTTCACGCTGCTGATGTGGACGGACTCCACCACGTGGTTCGAGCTGGTTTACGCGGTCGCAGTGCTGTCCAGCGTGCTGCTGCTGCTCGGCTGGCACACCCGGGTGGCATCGCTGCTGTTCATGGTCGGCGTGCTGTCTCTGCAGAACCGGTCCGTCTTCCTGGGCGACGGCGGGGACAATGTCGTCCATCTGATGTCGACGTATCTGGTGATGACGCGCTGTTCGCAGGTCTGGTCACTGGATGCCCGACGCGCGGCCCGGGCCGAGAAGAAGGCCGACGGCACTGGAGCCACCCCTGAGGTCAGCCGTGACCGGGTGGGACCGCTGCTGTGGGCCGTGTTCGGCGTCGTCCTGGCAGCGGTCACCCTGCTCGGAAAGATGAGCGGCGGCTGGGAGCTGTTCTTCTGGGCGATGTGGCTGGTGCAGGGGCTGTGGTGGGCCGTATGCCGTCACGCGCCGGGGCAGCCACGCATCTTCCTCGATGTGGTCGCCAATCTGGCGCACAACGCCACGCTCGTCGTCATCATGGCCGAGGTCTGCCTGATCTACTCGACCGCCGGCTGGTACAAGATCCAGGGCTCCCGCTGGCAGGACGGTACCGCCCTCTACTACCCGCTCAATCTGCACTACTTCGCGCCCTGGCCCGGCCTCTCCTCGCTGCTTGCGAGCAGTGGGGTGATGGTGATGCTGCTCACCTACGGCACGGTCATCGTCCAGGTCGCCTTCCCGTTCACACTCTTCAACCGGCGGGTCAAGAACGTTCTGCTGGTCGCGATGATGCTGGAGCATGCCGGCATCGCGGTGCTGCTGGGGCTGCCCTTCTTCTCGCTGGCCATGATCGCGGCCGACGCGGTCTTCCTGCCCACCGGTTTCCTGCTGTGGCTGGGCGGCCTGTCGACGCGGGTGACCTCGCGTGCCGGGGCGGGGCCGCGAAGCCTGATCGGGCCGCGGCGTGCGGCCGACGGGGAACAGCCCCGTACGCTCGTGGGGTGACCAGCGAGATCTCCTCCGAAGAGCCGATGGCCCCCCAGGGGGCCGGGCAGGGCGTGCCACACCCCGGGCAGGCCGTGCAGTACGACGACGGCTTCGCGCCCGAGATCGGCGTCGGCCCCCACCCGCTGCCCTGGCCCCAGGACGAGCGGTACGACCGGGAACTGCTGGCCGACGGGGACCGGCGCAACGTGGTCGACGGCTACCGGTACTGGACGCGTGAGGCGATCGTCGCCGACCTGGACACTCGGCGGCACGATTTCCATGTGGCGGTCGAGAACTGGAGCCACGACTTCAACATCGGCTCGGTCGTCCGTACGGCCAACGCGTTTCTCGCCAAGGAGATCCACATCGTGGGGCGGCGGCGCTGGAACCGGCGTGGGGCGATGGTGACGGACCGGTATCAGCATGTGCGCCACCACCCGGACACGGATGCGCTGACCGAGTGGGCGGCGACCGAGCAACTGCCGATCATCGGGATCGACAATTTGCCCGGAGCGGTGCCGCTGGAGCTGACCGAACTGCCGAGGCGTTGCGTGCTGCTGTTCGGGCAGGAAGGGCCGGGGCTGACGGAAGAGGCCAGAAAGCACGCGCTGATGGTGTGCTCGATCGCGCAGTTCGGTTCGACGCGGTCGATCAACGCCGGTGCGGCGGCGGCGATCGCCATGCACGCCTGGGTGCAGCGCTACGCGGACTTCGGCTGATTACCCCACCGAGCTGGGCGCCCCACCGAGCGGGACGCCCGGTTGTACCGGGCGTCCACCGGCCTCCGCCGTCACGCCTGCCTGCGTACCTCCAGCACCCGGAATCTGTTCGCCACGAACGCACCGTCGCAGAGTGCGGCGTTCGCAGCCGGGTTGCCCCCGGATCCGTGGAAGTCCGAGAAGGCGGCTGTCTGGTTGACGTACACCCCGCCCGTGAGGTTCAGCGACAGCTGGGCGCACTCCTCGATGCAGACCTCCTCGATCGCCCTTTCCACGTCCGGTGACGTGGTGTACGCGCCGACCGTCATCGCCCCCTTCTCGCGGACGGTACGACGGAGGAGGTCGAGAGCCGACCGGGTGGAGTCCACGGCCACGGCGAAGGAGACCGGCCCGAAGCATTCGGAGAGGTAGGCGGCCTCGGCGTCCGCCGTGTCCCAGTGCTTCCGTGCACCGTCGAGCTTGACGATCGCCGGCGTGCGCACCACCGCTGCCGGGAATTCGGGGTGGGCGATTTCCCGGGAAGGCAGAGCAACTTCGCCCAGTTCGGCAGCGGCGTCGAGGCGTGCCTTCACGTCCGGATTGACCAGAGCGCCCAGCAGCGCGTTGGCGCGGGCGTCGTCGCCGAGCAGCCCGGCGACGGCTGCCGCGAGGTCGGCGACGACTTCGTCGTAACTCCTGGGGCCGTCTTCGGTGGTGATACCGGCCGCCGGGATCAGCAGATTCTGCGGGGTGGTGCACATCTGGCCGCTGTAGAGCGACAGGGAGAAGGCCAGATTGGAGAGCATGCCTCGGTAGTCGTCCGTGGAGTCGACGACGACGGTGTTGACCCCGGCCTTCTCGGTGTAGACCTGCGCCTGGCGGGCGTTGGCCTCGAGCCAGTCACCGAATGCGGTCGAGCCGGTGTAGTCGATGATCCGGATCTCGGGACGCACGGCCAGGGACTTGGCGATGCCCTCGCCCGGCCGTTCGGCGGCCAGCGCGACCAGGTTCGGGTCGAATCCGGTCTCGGCGAGGACCTCGCGGGCCACCTGAACCGTCAGCGCCAGCGGCAGCACCGCGCGCGGGTGCGGTTTGACCAGGACCGGGTTCCCGGTGGCCAGCGAGGCGAACAGGCCGGGGTAGCCGTTCCAGGTGGGGAAGGTGTTGCAGCCGATCAGCAGCGCGATGCCGCGCCCGGCCGCGGTGAAGGTCTTCCTCAGCTGCTGCGGCTCGCGTTTGCCCTGCGGCTTCGACCAGTCGGCCACGGCCGGTGTACGGGCCTGCTCGGCGTACGCATAGGCCACCGCCTCCAGGCCGCGGTCCTGGGCGTGCGGACCGCCGGCCTGGAACGCCATCATGAAGGCCTGGCCGCTGGTGTGCATGACGGCATGCGCGAACTCGGGTGTCCGCGCGCTGATCCGCGCAAGGATCTCCAGACAGACGAGCGCTCTCGTCTCGGGCCCCGCGTCCCGCCAGGCACCGGTCGCCGCGCTCATGGCGGGCAGCAGGACGTCCGGGTCCGGATGCGGGTAGGTGACGCCCAACTCGATTCCGTACGGAGAGACTTCTCCGCCGGTCCAGTCGTCCGTACCCGGTTGGCCCAGCTCGAGGCGGTGGCCGAGCAGGGCGTCGAAGGCGGCTTTGCCGTCCCCTGTGTACGCCTTGGGGTGCTCGGGGTGCGGAGACCAGTACGCACGTGTACGGATCGCGTCGAGGGCCTGGTCGAGTGTGGGCCGGTGGGTCTCGGACAGCTCGGTCAGCTGCATCGCGGAACAACTCCTCATCGAGTCATCGAGCTGCGCAGAACAGGTGGACAGAGTTAGAGTAACCGAACGATCGGTCGGGACAAGGGGGTCCGCCGGGTCTGTGGATAACTCTGTACGGGAAGATCGCACCCATGACCGCCACCGCACATATGACCGCCCTAGCGTCGCACCGCAGCGTCGCAGTCGTCGGCACCGGCACGATGGGGCAGGGCATTGCACAGGTCGCTCTCCTGGCCGGGCACCCGGTGCTCCTGCACGACACCGTGCCGGACCGCGCCGAACAGGCTGTCGGCGCCATCACCGCGCGGCTGGACCGACTGGTCGAGAAGGGCCGGCTGACCGCGCCGGAACGGGACGCGGCCTGCGGTCGACTGCGCGCCGTGGTGGAACTGGCGGAGCTCGCCGACGCCGCGCTCGTCATCGAGGCGGTCGTGGAACAACTCCCCGCCAAGCAGGAGCTCTTCGCCGCCCTCGAGCAACTGGTGGCGGAGGACTGTCTGCTGGCTACCAATACGTCGTCCCTCTCCGTGACGGCGATTGCGAGCGTGCTGAAGCATCCCGGCCGTTTCCTCGGGCTGCACTTTTTCAATCCGGCGCCGCTGCTCCCCCTGGTGGAGGTGGTGAGCGGCTTCGCGACCGATGAGCCGAGCGCGGCCCGTGCCCGGGCGACGGCGAAAGCCTGGGGCAAGACACCGGTCCGCTGCACCGACACCCCTGGCTTCATCGTCAACCGCATAGCCCGCCCGTTCTACGCCGAGGCCTTCGCGGTGTACGAGGAGCGCGGCGCCGACCCGGCCACCATCGACGCGGTGCTGCGCGAGTCCGGCGGTTTCCGGATGGGCCCCTTCGAGCTGACCGACCTGATCGGTCAGGACGTCAACGAGGCCGTCACCCACTCGGTCTGGGAATCCTTCTTCCAGGACCCCAAATTCCGCCCGTCCCTCGCGCAGCGGCGCCTGGTCGAGTCAGGACTGCACGGCCGCAAGAGCGGGCGCGGCTGGTATGCGTACGGCGAAGGCGCCACGCGGCCGTCGCCGCACACCGCACCGGCCACCGAGCCGCCGTCCGAGATCACCGTGGAGGGCGACCTCGGACCGGCCGGGGAACTGGTCGCCCTGTTCCGCGAGGCCGGTGTCACCGTGCGCGAGGACGAGGAGGACGCCGGGTGCCGGATCGTGCTGCCGAGCGGTGGCCAGCTGGTGCTGGCCGACGGACAGACGTCCGCGGAGTTCCGCGATGTGGTCTATTTCGACCTGGCGCTCGACTATCGGACGGCGACCCGGGTCGCTCTCTCCGCATCCGAGGTCACCGGATGGGAGACGCTCCGGCAGTCGATCGGCCTCTTCCAGCGGATCGGCAAGAAGGTCAGCGTCATCGGTGATGTCCCGGGCATGATCGTCGCTCGTACCGTCGCGATGCTGGTGGACCTGGCCGCCGATGCCGTCGCCAAGGGCGTCGCGTCCGCCGAGGACATCGACACCGCGATGCGGCTGGGCGTCAACTATCCGCTGGGGCCGGTCGAGTGGGGGCGCAGGCTCGGCCGAGCCTGGGCGCACGAGCTGCTGGACGAGCTCCACGCGCGTGTCCCCGGCGGACGGTATGCGCCGTCGCTCGCCCTCTACCGGCAGTCGTACGTCCACGAGGAGAAGGGCGGGACGACCTCATGACCACGCCCAAGCGGGACACCTACACCCCCGAGACGCTGCTGACCGTCGCCGTCCGCATTTTCAACGAGCGCGGATACGACGGCACGTCCATGGAGCACCTCTCGCAGGCGGCGGGCATCTCCAAGTCATCCATCTATCACCATGTCGCAGGCAAGGAGGAGCTGCTGCGTCGTGCGGTCAGCCGTGCGATAGACGGGCTCTTCGGTGTGCTGGGAGAGCCGGGGGCGGCGCGGGGGCGCGCGATCGACCAGGTTGAGTACGTCACGCGCCGCACGGTCGAGGTGCTGATGGCGGAACTTCCGTACGTCACCCTGCTGCTGCGGGTACGCGGCAATACGACCACCGAGCGCTGGGCGATGGAGCGGCGCCGGGAATTCGACCAACGGGTCGCCGGCCTGCTCAAGGCGGCGGTCGCCGAGGGCGATCTCCGTTCCGACGTGGACATCCGGGTGGCCACCCGGCTGCTCTTCGGCATGATCAACTCACTGGTCGAGTGGTGGCGCCCGCAGCTCGGATCCGGCCCCGACGCGGAGCAGCTGGCGGAGACCGTCGTCCAGCTTGCCTTCGAGGGGCTGCGTACGGCGTCGGCCCGCCAGGCGTCCGTGGAGACACCCACGGACGCCTGATGGCTCAAGAAGTACCCGTGACGGCTCAAGAAGTACACGCAGGCCCGGCGGATGCCCGGGTGACTACCCGGGTGGTGGCCCCATCGCGCCGCCCGAGGGTTTCGCGGGATCCAGGTCGGTCTCCTCGAAGACCAGCAGGGTGCGCGTCGAGAGCACCTCGGGTATCGACTGGATCTTCGTCAGCACCAGCTCGCGCAACGCCCTGTTGTCGGCGCTGTGCACCAGCAGAAGTACGTCGAAATCTCCGCTGACCAGCGCGATATGGGCAGTTCCCGGCAACTCGGTGAGCTGCTTGCGGACCGTACGCCAGGAATTCTGCACGATCTTGAGCGTGATGTAGGCGGACGAGCCCTGGCCGGCGCGTTCGTGATTCACCCGGGCGCTGAAGCCGCGGATCACGCCGTCCTCGATGAGCCGGTTGATACGGGCGTAAGCATTGGCCCGCGAGACGTGGACGCGGTCGGCCACGGACCGTATCGAGGCACGGCCGTCCTTCTGGAGGATGCGCAGGATGTCGCGGTCGATCGCGTCCAGCGGACGCGCGGGAGGGCGCTCGCCCTCGTCGGCCATTTGTTCAGCTGCCATCAGCCCCCGCCTTCCTACCATGGACGACCTGTCCCTATCCCAGGCTGTGGAGAACCGTTTGTCCACAGGCTGAAGGTGTCAGTAGCCAAAATGCGCTTTCGACCGAACAATCGGTAGGTGAGGCGCATCACATGGCGGTGCGCCCTCCCCGCTCCCACGAGGAGGTGTTTGGCATGACGGTCCAAGAGCTGCCCGGTGCTACATCCCATCCGGCATGGAAGCTCCGCACCGACCCCGCGCCGCTGCTCCCGGACCCCGAGCCGTACCAGGTGCTCGGTACGGACGCCGTCGACCGGCTGGACGCCGAGCTGTTGCTCGGGCTGTACGACGCCCTGGTGCACGGCCGGCGGTACAACGCGCAGGCCACCGCGCTCACCAAGCAGGGCAGACTGGCCGTCTATCCGTCATCCACCGGTCAGGAGGCGTGCGAGGTCGCTGCCGCGCTGGCTCTCCAGGAGCAGGACTGGCTCTTCCCGAGCTACCGCGACACCCTGGCCGCGGTGGCGCGCGGGCTCGACCCCGTCGAGGCGCTGACGCTGCTCCGAGGCGACTGGCACACCGGTTACGACCCGCGCGAGCACCGCATCGCGCCGCTGTCCACCCCGCTGGCCACCCAGCTGCCGCATGCCGTGGGCCTGGCCCATGCCGCCCGGCTGGCCGGGGACGATGTGGTGTCGCTCGCCATGGTCGGTGACGGCGGGACCAGCGAGGGTGATTTCCACGAGGCGCTCAACTTCGCCGCGGTGTGGAAGGCGCCGGTCGTCTTCCTCGTCCAGAACAACGGCTTCGCGATCTCCGTACCGCTCGCCAAGCAGACCGCGGCCCCTTCACTGGCCCACAAGGCCGTGGGGTACGGGATGCCGGGCCGGCTGGTCGACGGGAACGACGCGGCAGCGATGCACGAGGTGCTGTCCGACGCGGTCGGTCTCGCCCGGTCCGGCGGCGGTCCGACGCTGGTCGAAGCAGTGACCTACCGCATGGAGGCCCATACGAACGCCGACGACGCGTCGCGCTACCGCGGTGACGCGGAGGTCGAGACCTGGCGCAGGCACGATCCGATCCTGCTCCTGGAGCGGGAGCTGACGGGGCGCGGGCTGCTCAGCGACGAGCGCATACGGTCGGCGAGCCATGCGGCGGACACCATGGCGGCGGCCCTTCGGGAGCGGATGAACGCGGAGCCGCTGCTCGACCCGATGGATCTCTTCGCGCAGATCTACGCGACGCCGACGCCACAGCTGCGGGAAGAGTCCACGCAGCTCCGCGCCGAGCTGGACGCGGAGAACGAACGATGAACGACGCGGAGAACGAACGATGACCACAGTGGCAGTGAAACCGGCCACGATGGCACAGGCGCTGCAGCGGGCGATGCGCGACGCGATGGCCGATGACCCCACCGTGCACGTGATGGGAGAGGACGTCGGGACACTGGGCGGGGTCTTCCGGGTTACCGACGGGCTGGCCGAAGAGTTCGGCGAGGACCGGTGCACGGACACGCCGCTCGCGGAGGCGGGCATTCTCGGTGCGGCCGTGGGCATGGCGATGTACGGGCTGCGGCCGGTCGTCGAGATGCAGTTCGACGCCTTCGCCTATCCGGCGTTCGAGCAGCTCGTCAGCCATGTGTCGCGGATGCGTAACCGCACCAGGGGCGCACTGCCGATGCCGATCGTGGTGCGGATTCCGTACGGCGGCGGGATCGGCGGGGTGGAACACCACAGTGACTCGTCCGAGGCGTACTACATGGCGACTCCGGGGCTCCATGTCGTCGCGCCGTCCACAGTCGCCGATGCGTACGGGTTGCTGCGCGAGGCGATCGCCTCCGACGACCCGGTGGTCTTCCTGGAGCCGAAGCGGCTGTACTGGTCGAAGGCCGAGTGGTCGCCGGACGCCCCGGCCGAGGTGGCACCCATAGGGCGGGCCGTGGTGCGCCGCACGGGCAGCAGCGCCACGCTGCTGACCTACGGGCCTTCGGTGCCCGTGTGTCTGGAGGCTGCCGAAGCGGCACGCGAGGAGGGCTGGGATCTGGAGGTCGTGGATCTGCGTTCGCTGGTGCCTTTTGATGACGAGACGGTCTGCGCGTCGGTGCGGCGTACCGGCCGGGCCGTGGTGGTTCATGAGTCACCCGGGTTCGGCGGGCCGGGCGGGGAGATAGCCGCCCGGGTGACGGAGCGCTGTTTCCACCACTTGGAGGCGCCGGTGCTGCGCGTCGCCGGATTCGACATCCCTTATCCGCCGCCGATGCTGGAGCGGCACCACCTGCCGGGTGTGGACAGGGTCCTGGACGCGGTCGCGCGGCTGCAGTGGGAGGCGACGAGCTGATGCCCCAGGTCCTGGAATTCAAGCTGCCGGACCTCGGGGAGGGTCTGACCGAAGCCGAGATCGTTAGGTGGCTGGTCGCCGTCGGCGATGTGGTCGCGGTCGACCAGCCGGTCGTTGAGGTCGAGACGGCGAAGGCGATGGTGGAGGTGCCGTGTCCCTATGGCGGCGTGGTGACGGCACGGTTCGGTGAGGAGGGAAAGGAACTTCCGGTCGGTGCGCCGCTGCTGACGGTGGCGGTGGGATCGGCGGATGCGGCGGACGCCGCCGAAGACGACTCGTCCGGCAACGTGCTCGTGGGATACGGCACGGGAGGGGCGGTGACCGCCCGGCGGCGTCGGATACGGGCCGGTGGAGCGGTGGCGTCGGGTGCGGACGCGGCGCGGCCGGGTGCGGATAGCGTGCGGCCGGGCGCGGGCGCGGGCGCGGGCGCCGGTGCCGGTGCCGTGCATGGTGCGGATGCCGAACGGGGCGCGGCTGCTGCGGAAGCGGGGCCGGTTCCTGTCATTTCTCCGCTGGTGCGGCGGCTGGCCCGTGAACATGGCGTTGATCTGCGAGCTTTGGCGGGCACCGGGCCGGACGGCTTGATTCTGCGGTCCGATGTGGAGCGCGCGATCAGTACGCCGACCGTGGCCCCCGTATCCCCCGGGTTGGCCGCACCGCGCGTGGTGGCGGATGCGGTGGGTGCCGGCGCGGCGGTCCGTGTGCCGCTGCGCGGAGTGCGGGGCGCGGTCGCGGAGAAGTTGTCCCGGAGTCGCCGCGAGATACCGGACGCGACGTGCTGGGTCGACGCGGATGCGACCGAGTTGATGGCGGCGCGGGCGGCCATGAACACCGCGGAGGGACCGAAGATCTCGGTTCTGGCATTGCTGGCCCGCGTGTGCACCGCGGCCCTGGCGCGCTTCCCGGAGCTCAACTCCACCGTGGACATGGCGGCAGGGGACATCGTGCGACTCCCGTCGGTCCACCTGGGTTTCGCCGCCCAGACCGAACGAGGACTCGTCGTGCCGGTGGTGCGTGAGGCGGACGGGCGGTCGACGGAGTCCCTGAATGCGGAGTTCCTACGGCTGACCGAGGCGGCCAGGACCGGGACGCTGACCCCGGCCGACCTGACGGGGGGCACATTCACCCTGAACAACTACGGAGTGTTCGGCGTTGACGGGTCAACGCCGATCATCAACCATCCCGAGGCGGCCATGCTGGGCGTGGGACGGATCGTGTCCAAGCCTTGGGTGTGGCAGGGGGAGCTGGCGGTCCGGCAGGTGGTGCAACTGTCTCTCACGTTCGATCACCGGGTGTGCGACGGAGGGACGGCCGGCGGTTTCCTCAGGTATGTAGCCGACTGCGTCGAGCGGCCGGCGGTGCTGCTGCGGGGCGCGTGAGGCGCGCCCGGCGAATGCCCGGGCGTGAATGGCACGAGACCGTTCCGCCGGGGCGTGCTCACAGCCCATACTCGCGACATGACCTTGTATGACGCCGTCGTGCTCGCCGGAGGCTCTGCCAAGCGACTCGGGGGAGCTGACAAGCCGGGCCTCACCGTGGGCGGGCTTGCGCTGCTCGACCGGGTGCTGGCGGCCTGCCGGGGAGCCGGGACCACCGTGGTGGTCGGTGGCCGCCGCGGTACCGTGCGGCCCGTGGTCTGGGCACAGGAGCGGCCGCCCGGCGGCGGGCCACTGGCGGCCCTTGGAGCTGGGCTGCGCCTTGTGACGGCCGAGACGGTGCTCGTGCTCTCCGCGGACCTGCCTTTTCTGGGCGAGGCGACCGTACCGGCGTTGCTGGAGGCCCTCGGATCGGGCCCGCCCGAAGGGGTACTGCTCACCGATCCGGACGGTCGTGACCAGCCCCTTGTCGCGGCGTACCGGACCGAATCGCTGCGACGTGCGCTTGCTCTGCTCGCCACTGAGCACGGTTCGCTCGCCGGGCTTCCGGTGCGGCTGCTCACCACCGAACTCGACCTCGCCCGGATCGCCGCCGAGCCCCTCGCCTCGTTCGACTGCGACACCTGGCAGGACGTTGCATCGGCGCGGGCCCATATCAGGGAGCATGGACACGTGCTGGATGAATGGATCACCGCAGTCAAGGCCGAACTCGGAATCGATCTCGATGTCGACACCGGCGTCCTTCTCGACCTCGCCCGCGATGCCGCGCACGGTGTCGCCAGACCGGCGGCGCCACTGACCACGTTCCTGGTGGGTTACGCGGCGGCAAAGGCGGAGAAGGACGGGCCGGAGGCGGTCGCCGATGCGGCTCGCAAGGCGGCCGCGCTCGCCACCCGATGGGCGGATGAGGCCGAAAAGGGCGAGGGAACCGACGCCGGATGACCGAGCAGGATGACCGTGACGTCGACGAAGCGCTGGCGCTGGTCGGCAAGGAGGCACCCACCGTGCCGCTACCGGCTTCGCCGCAAGGTCACCGCGCGGTTCCCTGGGCCGAGGCTCGTGCCCGAGCCGAGCGGACCGGCCGGGCCGCGCAGCTCGCCGCCCGCCGGGCGCCGCTCGACCGGATCCTCGGTCAGGTGCTCGCCGAACCTCTTACCGCCCTCACTGATCTGCCGTCCTTCGATACCTCCGCCATGGATGGATGGGCGGTCGCCGGGCCGGGACCCTGGCGGATCGAGGTCGATGGCGGCGTCCTCGCCGGTCACTCCGCGCCGGCGCCGCTCGCCGACGGCGAGGCGGTGAGAATCGCCACCGGCGCCCGGATTCCGCCCGGGTCCACCGCCGTCATCCGTACCGAACATGCCCGTACGGAACATGCCCGTACCGAACATGCCCGCACCGACCACGGTGCGATGTCGCTCCATGGGCAATTGCTCCATGCCCGGCGACAGGTCGTTCACGGGCAGGACATCAGGCCGCGTGGGCAGGAGTGCAGGTCGGGTGATCAATTGCTGCAGACCGGGGCGCTGGTGACCCCCGCCGTGCTCGGACTGGCGGCCGCCGCCGGGTACGACGAGCTGCTCACGGTGCCCCGGCCGCGGGTGGAAGTACTGATCCTCGGTGACGAGCTGCTGGTGGAGGGGCTCCCCCACGACGGCCTGATCCGGGACGCCCTGGGTCCGATGATCGGCCCATGGCTCCGCGCGCTCGGCGCGGATGTGCTGTCCACTCGTCGTCTGGGAGACGACGCCGACGCGCTGCACCGAGCCGTCACCACCTCCGGCGCCGACCTGATCGTCACCACCGGGGGCACCGCGGCGGGGCCCGTCGACCATGTGCATCCGATTCTGCGGAAGGCCGGCGCCGAGTTGGTGGTGGACGGCGTGGCGGTCCGGCCGGGGCATCCGATGCTGCTCGCGCGGCTGACCGGGACCCGCCATCTGGTCGGGCTGCCGGGAAATCCGCTGGCCGCTGTATCCGGGCTGCTGACACTCGCCGAACCCCTGTTGCGTACCCGCTCCGGCCGCCCGGCGATGGAGGCCTACGCCGCTCCGGTGCGTGAGGAGGTGCAGGGACATCCGTACGACACCCGGCTCGTCCCCGTGGTGCACCGGGTGGAGGAGATCGTGCCGCTGCACTTCAACGGCCCCGCCATGCTGCGGGGCATGGCAGCTGCCGACGGACTGGCCGTGGTTCCGCCGGGGGGCGCCCGAGCCGGGCAGCATCTGGAGATCCTCGATCTGCCGTGGGCGGGGGAGTGTTTCACGTGAAACTGCCCGGACACGACGCCCTGGACCGACAGGTGGACGAGAGGCTGGTGACACGGCGGGTCACACTGCCGCGCCGGATGGTCCAGAGGCCGCTCCGGCAGGTCGCAAGGCGGGTCATGATCGCGTTGCTGGTACTGGTGGTGACGGCGTTCACCGTCTGGTTCGATCGTGAGGGCTATCACGACAACGCCGACGGCTCGGTCGATCTGCTCGACTCCTTCTACTACGCCACCGTCACCCTCTCCACCACGGGGTACGGCGACATCGTCCCCTACGGAGCCGGCGCCAGACTCACCAACATCCTGGTGGTCACGCCGCTGCGCGTGCTGTTTCTGATCATCCTGGTCGGTACCACTCTCGAAGTGCTCACCGAGCGCACTCGGGAAGAGTGGCGGCTGAATCGCTGGAGGCTCCGTTTGCGTGACCACACCGTCGTCATCGGATTCGGTACCAAGGGCCGATCCGCGATGCAAACGCTGTGTGCGACAGGGCTGAACCGGGAGCAGATTGTCGTCGTCGACCCGAACAGCAAGGTCATCGAGGCTGCCAATGCCGAGGGTTACGCGGGTGTCGTCGGGGACGCGACACGCAGTGATGTGCTGCTCAGCGCCGAGCTGCAGCGTGCCCGGCAGATCGTGATCGCGACGCAGCGCGACGACACCGCGGTACTCGTCACCCTGACCGCCCGTCAGCTCAACCGGGGGGCCAAGATCGTGGCCGCGGTGCGCGAGGAGGAGAACGCACAACTGCTGCGCCAGTCCGGCGCCGACGCGGTGATCACCAGCGCCAGTGCGGCGGGCCGGCTGCTCGGGCTGTCCGTACTCAGTCCCAGCGCGGGCACGGTGATGGAGGACCTGATCCAGCAGGGCAGTGGGCTGGATCTGGTCGAACGGCCGGTGATAAAGGCCGAAGTGGGCCGGAGCGTCCGGGAGGTGCAGGATCTGGTGGTCACCGTGAAGCGCGGGCATCGGCTGCTCGGGTACGACGATCCGGAGGCTAGTCCGTTGCAACTCACCGACCGTTTGATCGCGATTGTGCGTGTCTCCCCTGCGGCGGCGGGAACGGGTGCGGAGTAGCCTCGCGCTCATGCATGCGATCACGATCCCCGAACCTGGCGGTCCCGAGGCGCTTGTCTGGGCCGAGGTGCCTGATCCCGTACCCGGCGAGGGCGAAGTCCTTGTCGAGGTCGCGGCGGCGGCCGTCAACCGCGCCGATGTTCTGCAACGGCAGGGTTTCTACGACCCCCCGCCCGGCGCATCGCCCTACCCCGGCCTCGAGTGCTCCGGCCGCATCACGGCCCTGGGCCCCGGGGTCTCCGGCTGGGCGGTGGGCGACGAGGTGTGTGCGCTGCTGTCAGGTGGCGGCTATGCGGAAAAGGTCGCCGTACCCGTGGGGCAGCTACTGCCGCTGCCCGATGGGATCGACCTGGTGACTGCGGCCGGGCTGCCCGAAGTGGCGTGCACGGTGTGGTCGAACGTCTTCATGGTGGCCCATCTGCGGCCCGGCGAGACCCTGTTGGTGCATGGCGGGTCGAGCGGGATCGGCACCATGGCGATCCAGTTGGGCAAGGCCGTCGGGGCGCGAGTCGCCGTCACCGCGGGTAGCGCCGACAAGCTGGCGCGGTGCGCCGAGCTGGGCGCCGACATTCTCATCGACTATCGCGAGCAGGACTTCGTGGAGGAGATTCGCCGGGCGACGGACGGGGCGGGCGCGGACGTCATCCTCGACATCGTCGGCGCGAAGTATCTGGACCGGAACGTGAAGGCACTGGCGGTCAACGGCCGCCTCGCGGTGATCGGTATGCAGGGCGGCGCGAAGGGCGAACTGAACCTCGCGGCACTGCTCGGCAAGCGGGGCGCGGTGACGGCCACTTCGCTGCGGGCCCGGCCGTTGGGCGAGAAGGCCGCGATCGTCGCGGCGGTGCGGGAGCACGTCTGGCCGCTGATCGCCGGTGGACGGGTGCGGGCCGTGGTGGACCAGGAGGTGCCGCTCGCCGAAGCCGCGGAGGCGCACCGGTTGCTGGACGTCGGGACGCACGTGGGCAAGATCCTCCTGCGGGCTTCGGCACCCGCGCGGGGCTAGCCGCTCCCGACGCCTGCGACGCCCGCGCCAAGAGTTTCCCCCCGGTGCACACCGAGGCCCGGCCCCCGTTCGTACGCGGTGTGCGTACGAACGGGGGCCGGGCCTCGAGATCGTTCTGTGCCTGTCGTTCAGCGACTACAGATACGGCCCGGAGCGGATCGCCCCGTGGCCACCGGACTCCTCGTCGTCCTCCTGGCCGCCGGCCCCCGGCGGAAGAGCGCGACGCATGCTTTCCAGCTGGGCCCTGGCCGCCATCTGCTGGGCGAAGAGGGCCGTCTGGATGCCATGGAAGAGACCCTCCAGCCAGCCCACCAACTGGGCCTGCGCAATCCGCAGTTCTGCTTCGGAAGGGATGGCCTCGTCGGTGAACGGGAGCGACAGGCGCTCCAGTTCCTCGACGAGCTCCGGGGCCAGGCCGTCCTCCAGCTCCTTCACCGAAGAGGCATGGATGTCCTTGAGACGGACCCGGCTCGCCTCGTCCAGAGGTGCTGCGCGTACCTCCTCGAGAAGCTGCTTGATCATGCTGCCGATGCGCATGACCTTGGCCGGCTGCTCCACCATTTCTGTCACTGGAACCTCGCGCGACTCGTCGTCACCGCCGGCTCCGCCGCCGAGCGCCATCCCGTCCTGTCCCACGACCAGGACGTGGGGCTGCTCTCGCGACTGTTCCGACCGTTCACTCCTCGGCATATCCATACCGCCATTGTCTCGCACACATACTCCACGGGAGTGTGGTGCCCCCGATCCCGGGTGATCCACCCTTTGGCGGTGTCATCCGGCTCGCCGGGCCAGCACCGGACGGGAGCGGGTGAACGCGCCGGCCAGTAGCCCCGCCAGTAGCGGTACACCCACGCCGAGGATTCCGATGGTCTCCCAGGGCAGCACGATCGGGGTGTAGGAGGACTGCATCGGGTCGTGGCGCATGGCTTCCAGCGCCTGCCGCAGATCCGTCAGCCGTACCGCCACCGCGGGCACGACACCGGTGGCCGCGCCGAGCAGTACGCCCGCTCCGGCGACCACCGCGCACTGGAAGCCGCTGAGTGTGCGCCGCACCCCTGGCGGGGCGCCTATGGCGCTGAGGGTCGTCAGATCGGCCTCCGCGTCGGCCTTGGCGAGGCCCGTGGTGATGGCCGCCGCGCCCAGCGTCACCACGCCCGCGAACAGCGCCAGGACCAGCATGGTGGTGTTGTCGTCGGTCGGCGGAGTGTCGCGCAGGAGATAGGCGCCGTCTCCTGCCTGCGCCATTCCGTCGTCGAAGCGCTGGTTCTCGGCATCGGTCGGCGTATGGGTGACCGGGTAGACGGTGGCGACCGGGCCGGAGTGCAGACCGAGGCGGTCCGCGGTGGACTGCGGCAGGATCAGGCGGATGCCGGGGGTCGCCGCGAACCGGTCGGCGGCTCGGTAGACCTTGAGCCGGGTCACGGTCTCCTCGGGTTTGCCGGGGTGCAGTTTCCGGTTCTTCTCGTCCTGTTCGACGTATCGCTGTACGGCCTTGATGGTGACCTTGCCGTCCGAGTCGGCGAACGCGTTGTTCAGCAGTACCGGGGTCCCCGCGGCAAGTGCTTTCGCCGCCGCCGGGTCCTTGAGCCCGACGTAGGTGCGCAGCAGGGCGGCGTCACCGACGACGATCTCGTCCGGGTTGCCGAAGTTGCTCATGGTGGCCGCTTCGGCCTTGCAGGGCGGGGAGTTCAGCAGCTTCTTGTGCTCGTCGGCGGAGAGACCGGCCGCGAGCTCCTTGCCGCCCGGGGCCTGCAGCGGGCAGATGTGTGCTGCCGGCTTGGGCATGGTGAGCGTGCCGCAGTCCGCGGTCTCCGCTTCGGCGAAGCGGTCGCAGTCGCTGCCGGCCCAGACCCGTCCGATATCGGCGGGTGCACCGCTCACCGGCAGGTCGCGGGTGGCTGTCCCGCGTGCGGTGGCCAGCTCCTCGGCCGGGTCGGCGTGTTCGGAGTAGGTGTCGGCGGCGAGTGCGACGACGCCGGGCGGCAGCATCAGCTCCTTGTTGTAGCGCTGCTCCGCCGCGGTGCTTGCCGTGTAGGTGGCTATGGCCACCGTGCCGGCGACCGCCGCCATCACCGCGGCGACCGCGGGCGCGGTGCGGCCCCGGTTGCGGGCCGCGTCGCGTAGCGCCAGCCGAGGGGAGAGCGGGAAGAGGCGGCCCAGCCGTCCCAGGAACCCGACGATCACCGGGATGCAGGCCAGCACGCCCAGCTCGGCGACGACCGAGCCGGCGGTGACACCGATCGTCTTCCCCGTCAGGCCACCGGCGACGGCCAGCGCGATGCCGATGCCGAGGGCGATGACGCCCAGCAACGGCATGACCCGCGAGGAGCGGCGCACTCCGCGCCGACCGGTGAGGGATTCGATCACCGACTGCCGGCCGGCCACGATCGCGGGGGCGAACGCCGCGAGGAGGCCGGTGACCAGGCCGATCGCGGCGATCCCGAACAGTTCGAGCGGAGGTAGCACCAGCGAGCCGAAGCGCCGGCCGGCCCAGCCCTCGATCAGTGGCCGCAGCGCGGCGGTGAGGCCGAGGCCGGCGAGCGCGCCGATCACCGTCCCCGCGCCGCCCAGCACCACACCGCCGGAGAGGACCACCGCGCGGATGTGTCTGTGGTCGCCGCCGCACGTGCCGACCAGCCCGAGCTGGCGCCGGGAGCGGCGGGCGCCGACCGCGAAGGCCGGACCGGCGAGCAGCACGATCTCCAGCATCGCCATCGCGACGACGGTGGCGATCGCCGCAGTGACCTCCGGAGTGTCGCTGGACGAGCTGCCGCTGTCCTCGGCGGCCATCGGCACCTCGGAGCGCGGTGGCGGGTTCCGGAAGACCTCGCGGGACTTCACCAGTACGCCCCGCTTGTTCGCAGCGAGGACGTTCTGCCAGGTCACCCCGGACGCGTCGGCTGCCTTGACGAGCCGGTCGATGGCTCCGGGCTGCGGCGGGAGGATCTTGCCGTTACGGGCGGCGGCGTGCTTCCACGGGGCGATGAGGGCGCCCGTGTTGACGTAGACGTAGGTGCCCTTCAGATCGGCCGGCAGCTCGACGGCGCCGGTGATCGTGAAGGTCTTCCCGGCGCCGCGGACGGTGGTGTGCGAACCGACATGGAGTCCGGTGGCTTTCAGGAAGGCGTCGTTGGCGACCATGTCGCTGTCCGACTTCGGGTAGCTGCCACGCACCAGAGTGACCTTGCCGCGCACCAGTGGGTCCGCGGTGTTCAACTCGGTGACCTGGAGGGTCTTCACGCCGTATGCGGTCGTGACGGTGGACAGCACGCTCTGCTCGGTGACCCCGCGTGCGCCCGGCGGCAGCGCGGACGCCATGTCCGGTGCGGAGTCCGAGTGGCCGCCCTGCGACAGCGAGGCGTAGCTGTCGGCTTCCGGCATCTGTTCGATGGCGCCGCCATCCATTCCCGGGTCGCTGAACAGGGCGTCGGCCGCGCCCATTTCGGCGTTCAGTTGCTCGGCCCGGGTGGAAATCGCGCTGTGGTACGTGATGTCCGCGGCGGTGACGCCGAGCACCGGCAGCGCGATCATCGAGACGACCAGGGCGCTGCGACCCTTGGCGCGCAGGGCGTCCCGGCGGGCGATGCGGAGGGCGGCGCGCCAGCCGGTCAGAACGCTCACTCGGCACCTTCGGCGGACCGGACCAGCAGGGACTCGGCGGCCGTGGTGAGGGTCTGGTCGACCACCGAGCCGTCCCGGAGGAACACCACCCGGTCCGCCCAGGCGGCGTAGCGGGGTTCATGGGTGACCATGACGCCCGCGGCGCCGGCGTCGCAGCGGGTGCGGAGCAGCGCGAGCACGGCCTCGCCGGTCTCGGAGTCCAGGGCGCCGGTCGGTTCGTCGGCCAGCACGAGCCGCCGGTCGCCGACCAGGGCGCGGGCGATGGCGACGCGCTGCTGCTGGCCGCCGGACATCTCGTCGGGGAAGCGGTCGGCCACTTCCCCGAGGTTCATCTCGGCCAGGGCGTCCCTCGCTTCCTGCCGGGCCTTGCGCACGGATATGCCGTCGAGCTCGCGGGGCAGGGCGATGTTCTCGGCAGCGGTCAGGGCGGGGATCAGGTTGTAGTCCTGGAAGACGTAGCCGACGCTTCGGCGGCGCAGGGCGGAGAGTGTCTTGCGGCCGAGGGGGCCGATGTCCTGCCCCTCGATGATCACTTGGCCCGACGAGGCGGTGTCCAGGCCGCCTGCCAGCGTGAGCAGCGTCGACTTGCCGGAGCCCGACGGGCCCATGACGGCGACCAGTTCGCCCGCCCGCACGTCCAGATCGACTCCGCGCAGGGCGTGTACCTCGGCGATGCCGGTGCCGTGCGTGCGGGTGAGGTTTCTCAGTTCCAGAACAGGCGCTGCGGTGCCGCCCGGTGTGCCTGACGTGCCTGGTGCGGCGGACGTGGTCATGGGTTCCCCCTGGTACGAGTGTCTGGTCGGAGTGGCTGGTGGCCGGGTTGTTTCAACGGGGGAGCTTGCGGCGGGTGGCCCTGGTCGGGGACGGGGCGGGAGTCGCCGTGGCTGTTTCCGCCAGCCGCGCCAGCCGGGACTCGCAGTGGTCCAGCCATCGGGCTTCCGCTTCGGCCTGGAAGATCAGCTGTTCCAGTACGAGCAGCCAGGCCACTTCGTCGCGGTTGGCGGGGGCGGCGGTGAGGGCCTGGGCCTTGAGCCGGGTGTAGTCCTGCATCGCCTTCACCGTGTGGTGGCGCTGCGACTGGATCACTGCCCTGATGTCGACGCCGGGGGCGCCGACTGCCATCGCGAGCTTGATGGCCAGCTCGTCGCGGGCCGGGCTGGTCCGGTCCACCGGGGCCTCGTACCAGCTCTTGAGCTCGTCGCGGCCCTCTTCGGTGATCGCGTACAGCGCGTGGCCCGCGTCGTCCTCGCCGTCCGGGGCAACCATGCCGTCGCGTTCCAAACGGCTGAGCGTCGTGTAGACCTGCCCGACGTTGAGGGGCCAGGTGGCGCCGGTGCGGGACTCGAACTCGGTACGGAGTTGAGAGCCGTAGCGGGGACCGTGCTCGAGGAGGGCCAACAGCCCGTGGCGGATCGACATACTGAGTATGTATACCGAGTATGCTCAGTGAGGCAAGTACCTAGCCGCGCCGCAACCGCAGCCCCAGGAACCCCAGTCCCACTCCGACCAGCGCAAGCCCGGCTCCCAGTGCGCCGACATGGATCGGGAGCGGATCGGACTGCGAGACCGTCTTCTCTGCGGACTGCTGCGCGACCGTATCGCCCGAGGTGCGGGCAGGGCTCGCCGTCGGCTGCCGGGACGGAACCCGCGTTTCCTCCGGTGCTCGGTACGAGGGCTGCTCGGCCGGGGTCGACGGGTCTGCCGGGTTCCGCTCGGCGGCTGGGGCGCTGCGGCTCGGATCGCTGCTCGGGCTACGGCTCGTCGTACCGGACGGATGCGGCGAGGGCTTCCCGGTGCGGTCGGGCCGGGTGTGTCCTTGGCCGGCGGCGCCCGCGCCCGGCGAGGCACTCGGGATGGGGGCCGGTACGGCCGCCGGGTCGTGGTCCTGGTCGGGGCGGGCCGGGTGGCCCGGATGCCCCGGGTGGTCGGCGTGGTGTCCATGGCCTCGGCCGTGCGGACGACCGTGGTCGGGACCATGGTGGTCGCGGTGCGGACCCGGACCGTGGCCTTCCGCCAGGAGGTCTGCCGCCGCATGGGCCGAAGCGGTCGGCGTCACTCCACCCGCTTCCGCGCCGGCGCCCGTGAGAGTGCCGGTACCAAAAAGGGCACTGGGACTCGCGCGGCGGCTCGGTGCCGGGAGCACCGAGTCCGCGCCGACGCTCATGATCGGCGAGGGCAGAACGGGATACACCCCCACCGGACACATCAGCACTGCACACACCACGACACCGATCACGAGGTGTCCCTCTTTCCCGGAAGAAGCAGAAAGCGACAACAGGATCCAGAGTCACATCAGCTGACAAATCCGGCATCCCGG
This sequence comes from Streptomyces sp. NPDC051322, assembly GCF_040689485.1. NCBI lineage: Bacteria > Bacillati > Actinomycetota > Actinomycetes > Kitasatosporales > Streptomycetaceae > Streptomyces > Streptomyces sp. NPDC051322. The sequence continues at coordinate 298,759 of NZ_JBFBAK010000003.1, forward strand.
GCATGGCAAAAGGCCCAGCACGTGATGCACGCGCCGGGCCTCGCTGGTGCTGACCGCTGCTACGGGGCGTCGCCCGTCGAGACCCCCAGAGTGATGGTGAGGTTCTTCGGGTCGACGTTCGTGTCCGCCAGCGGGTACTGGTCGAGGACGACGTCCTGCGCCCACTGGCCGCTGGGCTCCTGACGAACGGTGACGTGCCACCCCGCCGCGCGGGCGCAGGCCTTCACTGACAGAAGATCCTTGTACACGAAGTCGGGGACCTGGATCTTGTTCGGGTCGGTGACGCCCGCCGGGGGGTCCGAGCACTCCGTCGTCTCCATCGTGCGGTTCCGCTCCGGCGCCCGGTGCCCCGCCTTCGCCGATGCGCTGGGGCTGCCGGTGCCGCCGCCCGTGCCGCCGGCGTTGTTGTCGCCGTCACCGCCGAGTTGTATGGCCGCGATCACACCGCCGATGGCCAGCAGCGCCACCACCGCGGCGCCCACGATCATCGGCGTGTTCCGCCTGCCGCCACCGGAACCGCCCCGGGCCGGGGCGGTGGAGGGCGAGAGGGAGTACGGCGGCGGGGTCTGCGCGCCGTACTGCGGCTGTGCGGCGTACGGCTGCGGGGCCGGCGCGGGCGTCGGGTAGCCGCCCTGTTGCGGGTAGCCGTAGGAAGGGGCCGGTGCGGGCGTGCCGTAGGGGCCGGGCTGGTACGGGGTCTGCACCTGGCCGCTCTGCGGCAGCGAGGAATCCACCGGCGGGAAAACCGCGGAGCCGACCCCGGCCCCGCTGTTCGCGGGCGCGCCGCCGATGACCATCGGGGCCGCGCCCGTCCGGCCCGAGGACATCACGCGCAGGCACTCGTCGCGCATCGCGTCCGCCGTGGGGAACCGCTCATTCGGGTTCTTCTTCAGCGCCCGGGCCACCAGCGCGTCGACCGCCGGCGGGACCGAGCGGTTGATCGACGAAGGAGCGACCGGCTCCTCCTGCACATGCGCGTAAGCGATCGCCAGCGGTGAGTCCGCGTCGAACGGCAGCCGGCCGGTGAGCAACTGGAAGAGCATGATGCCGACCGAGTAGAGGTCCGACCGGGCGTCCACGCCGCGGCCGAGTGCCTGCTCGGGCGACAGGTACTGCGGAGTGCCGACCACCATGCCGGTCTGCGTCATCGAGGTGACGCCGGACTGCATGGCGCGGGCGATGCCGAAGTCCATGACCTTGACGACATCGCGCTTGGTCATCATGACGTTGCCGGGCTTGATGTCCCGGTGCACCAGCCCCATATCGTGGCTGGCCTCCAGCGCGGCCAGCACGTCGGCGGTGATCTTCAGCGCCTTGTCGGCGGGCATCGCACCGTACTGCGCGATGTCCGCCTGCAGCACGGAGCCGAGTGGCTGCCCCTCGACGTACTCCATGACGATGTACGGCATCAGCGCTTCGCCGAGGGTGTCCTCGCCGGTGTCGAACACCGAGACGATGTTGGTGTGCGAGAGCTTCGCGACGGCCTGCGCCTCACGCCGGAACCGCTCGCGGAAGGACTGCTCACGTCCCAGTTCGGTATGGAGGGTCTTGATGGCGACCTGACGGTCGAGCGCCGAGTCGTATGCCAGGTACACGGACGCCATGCCGCCCTCGCCGAGCAGGTCACGGAGCTGATAGCGCCCCCCGGCGACCGAATCTCCCGCGTAGCGGCCCTGCGCGCCGTCCTGGCTCATGACTCTGGCTCCCCCTCGGCGCACGGAAACGTGGCCCGATGTTGCGGCTGGCGTACGAAACCCGGGCCCGGGATCCGGACTCAGCGAATCCGGCCATACGAGATCCGGGGCGTACGGGGAAAGTCTGCCCCAGGCCCTCCGCACGTCAAGCCGGGTGCCCGTTCCGTGACCGTACGCGCACCAAGCGTCTCGCAAGCGTTACAGGAACCGCATGGAATTTGCATCGGTGATGCGATTACCGGTTGGATAGCCGGTCATTGCCGGACCGGGCCTTCACACAGAGCCTGTAGCGTGACGTCGCGATGCACGAAAAAAGACGTGGCAATGCATCACCGGACCCGCGCTCGGCGGGACCGACGCACCACTGGACCACCGCGCACCACCGCTGACGCGGACCGACACGACGGCGAGGACTGATGGCACCCGATTCCGAGGCAGGCGGCGGAGGCGTGTCGGACGTGCCGGAGGCATGGGGCGTCGACGGCCTCGTCGGTGACGGCCGGTACCGGCTGACGCACCGGCTGGGCCGTGGCGGCATGGCCGAGGTGTTCGCGGCCGAGGACGTACGGCTGGGGCGCACCGTCGCCGTCAAGCTGCTCCGCTCCGACCTCGCCGAGGACCCGGTGTCCAAGGCCAGGTTCACCCGCGAGGCACAGTCGGTCGCCGGCCTCAACCACCACGCGGTGGTCGCCGTGTACGACTCCGGCGAGGACTACTGGGGCGGGAACACCGTCCCCTACATCGTGATGGAGCTGGTCGAGGGCCGGACCATCCGCGATCTGCTGCTGAACGCCGAGGCCCCGCCGCCCGAGCAGGCGCTGATCATCGTGTCCGGGGTGCTCGAAGCGCTCGCGTACTCGCACCAGCACGGCATCGTGCACCGGGACATCAAGCCCGCCAACGTGATCATCACGGACGGTGGCGCGGTCAAGGTGATGGACTTCGGCATCGCCCGCGCGCTGCACGGCGCCGCGTCGACGATGACCCAGACCGGCATGGTCATGGGCACCCCGCAGTACCTCTCCCCCGAGCAGGCGCTCGGCAAGGCCGTCGACCACCGGTCCGATCTGTACGCCACCGGCTGCCTGCTCTACGAGCTCCTCACGATGCGTCCGCCCTTCACCGGCGAGACCCCGCTCTCGGTGGTCTACCAGCATGTTCAGGACATGCCGGTGCCGCCGTCGCAGGTGGCGGACGCGGTGCCGCCGGAGCTGGACGGGCTGGTGATGCGTTCGCTCGCCAAGGACCCCGACGACCGCTTCCAGAGCGCCGAGGAGATGCGCGCGCTGGTCGCCTACTCGCTGCAGATGCTCCAGCAGCAGGGCGGCCACACCGGGACCTGGAACACCGGCCCCGTGGTGATGAACGAGGCAGGTCCCACCCCGGCCATGGGCACCGCGGCGGCCACGGCCTACCCCCACCACGGTGACACTTCGCAGGCCCCGATCCTGCCGCCGATGAACCCGGACGACGGTTCGTACGACGGCAACGGCGGCCATCGCGGTGGCCGCGGCTGGATGTGGGTGGTGGCCGCGCTCGCGGTGATCGCGATCGCCGGGGGCATCGTCTACGCGCTGAACGGCATGGGCGGCAGCGGCGGTGAAGGGTCGCACACCACCAGGTCGCCGAGCCCGACCCGGTCGGACAGCACCAAGCCGAGCGACACGCCCTCGGACGAGTCCACCGACGACACCACGCAGCCGGGTACGTCGACCGGCACCGGCGGCGGGCGGAGCGACAAGCCCTCGTACACCCCGTCGGGCAAGCCGTCGAATTCGTCCTCGCCGTCGTCGCCCTCGCCTTCGGACAGCGGTGGTACGACGACGGATGGCGGGAAGACGGACGGTGGTAGCACCACCGGCGGTGGTACGACGACGGATGGCGGGAACACGGACGGCGGTACCACCACCGACGGCGGCTCGACGACCAGCGGCAACACCACCGACGGCAGTACGACGAACGGCAGCGGCTCGACGACCAGCGGCAACACCACCGACGGCAGTACGACGAACGGCAGCGGCTCGACGACCACCGGCAACACCACAACCGAAGGCACGACGACCGGGGTGACCACCGGCCTCACCGGCGGCTGACCGCCGCACCTCACCCCGTGAACGCCTCGCACACCGCGTCGTACTCCCGGGTCCACCACACCACCAGGGCCGACGCCGCCGGGAACAGCGCGTCGGCCCTGCGGTCGTCGAGCCGGTAGCGCCAGCGCAGTACCCAGAAGTCGTTGAGCCGCTCCCACCACACCCGGTGCACCGCGGCGGCGAGTTCGGCGGGTTGGGCGGCCGCCGACCGCCGGTAGGCGCGCGCATAGGCGCGCACCTTCGGCAGTTCGAGTTCACCGGTGGGCCGTACGAAGAAGATGACCGCGGCCCGGACCGCCTCCTCGGCGCGCGGCTGCACGCCCAGCCGGTCCCAGTCGATGATCGCGGCGGGCTCCGCGCCCCGGTAGAGCAGATTGAACGGGTGGAAGTCGCCGTGCACCCAGCCGCCCGGGGCCCCCGCCGGCGGACGCCGGTGGGCGTGCCGCTCCAGCAGCCGGCGGCGTTCCCGCAGCCGGTGTTCGGCGAGTTCGTCGAAGGCGTCCCGGGGTTCCGGACGCCGCGCCAGCCGGGCGAGCAGGTCCTCGATGACCGAGAGGGTGTGGACGGGGTCGGCGCTCTCATGCGGCGGCGGGGCGGACTCGGCCTCCATGACCCGCTCCAGACCGGTGTGCACCAGGCCCAGCAACGCCCCGAGCCGTCGGGACCCGGCCGTACTGAGCTGGGCGCCCTCCCGGTGCCGTCCGTCGATCCAGGGGTGCAGCGCGTAGCACCGGCCGCCGATCACGGTGACGGTGTCGCCGTCCGCGCCGGCCAGTGGCGGGGCGACCGGTACACCGAGCGCCGCCAGGCGCCGGGTGGCGCGGTGCTGGCGGCTGATCGCGGTGGGGTCGCCGTCGAGGTGGTGCTTGAGGAAGAAGTCGCCCTGTGTGGTGGCGAGCCGGTAGCCGCGGTTCAGCAGGCCCTGGGCGACGGGCTCGCAGGACAGCGCGGTGCCCGCCGCGTCGTAGCGGCGCAGCAGATCTGCCACCGGCGGGGTTACAGATGAGCGCAGCACCCGCCAGATGTTAGATCACTGCGCGTGGCCGGCTGTCCGGGGCGCCGGGTACCGCATCCGGTCGACCGTGCTGAACCGGGGCCTGATGCGCAGATAGACCGGATCGTACGGTTCGCCGTTCACCTCGGACGGGTCACCGGCGAAGCGCTCGATCTCCTCCGGCGTGGGGGTGACGGCTTCCGCGGTGCCGGTGAACTGCACCGACCAGATGTCGGTCGCTCCCGAGCCGAGATTGTCCGCGGCGTACGCGACGACGCTGCCGCGGCATGCCTCGTGATGCCCCGTTCCGGCGTGCATGCGCAGGATGACGCAGCCCTCCGAAACGATGTGCCGGGCAATGGCCAGGAAAGGCAGCGCGCGCATGCTGGTCGCCACCCGGCCGTACGGCACCAGGCCGAGCAGGTCGAGGGCGCGGAGTTTCTCGATCGGCATGACTTCTACTGTCCGTGTCCGAACGGATCCGGGTAAGAGGCCAGCTGCCCGAGGATTCGGGACGTAAGTCCCGAATGAAGGACGAGAGATCACGCAGCGTTATCGCCGCTCGGCCTGCAGCCTGGCCACATAGGCGGCGGCCTGCGAGCGCCGTTCCATGCCGAGCTTGGAGAGCAGGCTGGACACGTAGTTCTTGATGGTCTTCTCGGCGAGGTGCAGCCGCTCCCCGATGACCCGGTTCGTCAGTCCCTCCCCGATCAGGTCCAGGATCCTGCGCTCCTGTTCGGTGAGGCCCGCCAGCCGCTCGTCGCCCTTGTCGCCGCCGCCGTCGCGCAGCCGCTCCAGGACGCGTGCGGTGGCCACCGGGTCCAGCAGCGACTTCCCGGCCGCCACGTCCCGGACGGCGGAGAGCAGTTCGTTGCCGCGGATCGCCTTCAGTACGTATCCGGAGGCGCCCGCCATGATCGCGTCGAAGAGCGCCTCGTCGTCGGAGTACGAAGTGAGCATCAGGCATTTGATGTTCTCGTCCGCCGAACGGATCTCCCGGCATACCTCCACCCCGCTGCCGTCCGGCAGCCGGACGTCGAGGACCGCGACGTCCGGCCGGGTGGCCGGAATCCGGGCCAGGGCGTCCGCCGCGGTGCCGGCCTCGCCGACGACCTCGATGTCGTCCTCGAGTGACAGAAGTTCATGAACGCCACGGCGTACCACTTCGTGGTCATCAAGGAGGAATACACTGATTTTTGCGGATTCAGGCACGGAATCAGTCTCACATACCAACCCTTCCCGTGCCTGGGGTGGCCGTTATAACGTGCCTCTGTTCCGGCGGCCTGCAAGGCTGTGACCAGTGGTTGTTCTCCCATTCTTCGATTTACTTGGAAATCCAAGCAAAATCGCAGGTCAAATGGGGTTTCGCAGTTCTGCGACGCACTGGGTAACGTGCCTTTGACAGGGTGCTCGCCGGGGCACCTGTCACGCCTGTTCCCGGCCACGTCGCACCCACCCCGTGCGGGGTCATGGGATTTCAGGCGAGCCGCACTGGCCTTACCGGCAACCCCGGGGGCCGGACCGACGGAGGAGCACGCACGTGACCGTGGAGAGCACTGCCGCGCGCAAGCCGCGACGCAGCAGCAAGCGAGCCGGCGCCGCGAGGACGCCAGAGAGTGCCGAGCCGCAGCTCGTACAGCTGCTGACGCCCGAGGGCGAGCGCATCGAGCACCCCGAGTACGAAGTGGATCTCACCCCGGAGGAGCTGCGCGGTCTGTATCGGGACATGGTCCTGACGCGCCGCTTCGACGCCGAGGCCACCTCCCTGCAACGCCAGGGCGAACTGGGGCTGTGGGCATCGCTGCTCGGTCAGGAGGCCGCTCAGATCGGCTCCGGCCGGGCGCTGAGGGACGACGACTACGTCTTCCCGACCTACCGTGAGCACGGTGTCGCCTGGTGCCGGGGGGTCGATCCCACCAATCTGCTGGGCATGTTCCGTGGCGTGAACCACGGTGGCTGGGACCCCAACAGCAACAATTTCCACCTGTACACCATCGTGATCGGTTCGCAGACGCTGCACGCGACCGGCTATGCGATGGGCGTCGCCAAGGACGGCGCGGACTCCGCGGTCATCGCCTACTTCGGTGACGGCGCGTCCAGTCAGGGCGATGTCGCCGAGGCGTTCACCTTCTCCGCGGTCTACAACGCGCCGGTGGTCTTCTTCTGCCAGAACAACCAGTGGGCGATCTCCGAGCCCACCGAGAAGCAGATGCGGGTGCCGCTCTACCAGCGGGCCCAGGGCTTCGGCTTCCCCGGCGTCCGGGTCGACGGCAACGACGTACTCGCCTGTCTGGCGGTCACCAAGGTGGCGCTGGAGCGGGCCCGCCGGGGCGAGGGGCCCACGCTGGTCGAGGCGTTCACCTACCGGATGGGCGCGCACACCACGTCGGACGACCCGACGAAGTACCGCTCGCAGGACGAGTACGAGGCCTGGAAGGCCAAGGACCCGATCCAGCGGCTCCGGACCTATCTGGAGAAGCAGAAGCTGGCCGACAAGGCGTTCTTCGCCGAGCTCGACGCCGAGAGCGAGGCACTCGGCAAGCGGGTGCGTGAGGCGGTACGGGCGATGCCGGACCCGGACCCCATGGCCATGTTCGAGAACACCCACGCCGACGGCCATGCGCTGGTCGACGAGGAGCGCGCGCAGTTCGCCGCCTACCAGGCGTCCTTCGCAGAGGAGGGCAACTGATCATGGCCGCAACCAGCATGAGCATCGCCAAGGCGCTCAACGAGTCGCTGCGCAAGGCGCTCGACACCGACCCCAAGGTCCTCATCATGGGTGAGGACGTCGGCAAGCTCGGCGGCGTCTTCCGGATCACGGACGGCCTGCAGAAGGACTTCGGCGAGGACCGGGTCATCGACACCCCGCTCGCCGAGTCCGGCATCGTCGGTACGGCGATCGGCCTGGCCCTGCGCGGCTACCGCCCGGTCGTGGAGATCCAGTTCGACGGTTTCGTCTTCCCCGCGTACGACCAGATCGTCACCCAGCTCGCGAAGATGCACGCCCGCGCGCTCGGCAAGGTCAAAATGCCGGTCGTCGTCCGGATCCCGTACGGCGGCGGCATCGGAGCGGTGGAACACCACAGTGAGTCGCCCGAGGCGCTCTTCGCGCACGTCGCGGGGCTGAAGGTGGTCTCGCCGTCCAACGCGTCGGACGCGTACTGGATGATGCAGCAGGCCATCCAGAGCGACGACCCGATCATCTTCTTCGAGCCGAAGCGGCGTTACTGGGACAAGGGCGAGCTCGACGTCGAGGCGATCCCGCACCCGCTGCACAAGGCGAAGGTCGTCCAGCAGGGCTCGGATCTGACGCTCGCCGCTTACGGTCCGATGGTGAAGGTCTGTCTGGAAGCCGCGGCGGCGGCCGCCGAGGAGGGCAAGTCGCTGGAGGTCGTCGATCTGCGCTCGATGTCGCCGATCGACTTCGACACCGTGCAGACCTCGGTCGAGAAGACCGGCAGGCTGGTCGTGGTGCATGAGGCTCCGGTATTCCTGGGTACCGGTTCGGAAATCGCCGCCCGGATCACCGAGCGGAGTTTCTACCACCTCGAAGCACCGGTACTGAGGGTCGGCGGGTTCCACACGCCGTACCCGCCGGCCCGCCTGGAGGACGAGTACCTGCCGGGCCTGGACCGGGTGCTCGACGCCGTCGACCGCTCGCTTGCGTACTGAGGAGCGCCGTGACCATGACTGATACAGCGACGTCCGCCCGGACTCCGTCCGGCGGGTCCCCCGTCCGCGAGTTCAAGATGCCCGACGTGGGCGAGGGACTCACCGAGGCGGAGATCCTCAAGTGGTACGTCGCCCCCGGCGACACGGTGACCGACGGCCAGGTGGTGTGCGAGGTCGAGACGGCCAAGGCCGCCGTCGAGCTGCCCATCCCCTTCGACGGGGTGGTGCACGAGCTGCGTTTCCCCGAGGGCACCACGGTCGACGTCGGACAGGTGATCATCACGGTGGACGTGGCGCCCGGATCGGCGCCCGCCGAGGCCGAAGCCGCCGCGGTTCCGTCCCAGGCCGAGCAGCAGCCGGCGCCGCAGGCCGGGGAGCAGGCCGCGCCGCCTGCCCGCCAGCCGGTGCTGGTGGGGTACGGCGTCGCCGAGTCCTCGACCAAGCGCCGCCCCCGCAAGGGCGCGGCCACCGCCGCGCCGGAGGCAGCCCCGGCGGGCACCTACTACGCGCCGCCCGCCGACGCGGCGCCGCAGGAGCCGGTGAACGGGCATTCCACGGCGCGCCCGCTCGCCAAGCCCCCGGTCCGCAAGCTGGCCAAGGACCTGGGCATCGACCTGACGACCGTCAGGCCCACCGGCCCGGACGGCATCATCACCCGTGAGGACGTCCACGCGGCGGCGGAGCCCGCGGTGCGGGCGACCGAGCCGGTGCCGGCGGCGGAACCCGCAGCGGGCACGACGGCCGCCACGACAGCCGCCACCACGCTCGGCGGCGAAGCCCGGGAGACCCGCATCCCGGTCAAGGGCGTACGGAAGGCCACCGCGCAGGCGATGGTCGACAGCGCCTTCAGCGCACCGCATGTCACCGAGTTCGTCACGCTCGACGTCACCCGCACCATGAAGCTCGTCGCCGAGCTCAAGGGTGACCGGGCCTTCGAGGGCCTGCGGGTGAACCCGCTGCTGCTGATCGCCAAGGCGCTGCTGGTCGCGATCAAGCGCAACCCCGAGGTCAACGCCGCGTGGGACGAGGCGAACCAGGAGATCGTGCAGAAGCACTACGTCAACCTGGGCATCGCCGCGGCCACCCCGCGCGGTCTGCTCGTCCCGAACATCAAGGACGCGCACGCCAAGACCCTGCCCGAGCTGGCCGGGGCACTGGGCGAGCTGGTCTCCACGGCCCGCGAGGGCAGGACCTCCCCGGCGGCGATGCAGGGCGGCACGGTGACCATCACCAATGTCGGCGTCTTCGGCGTCGACACGGGCACGCCGATCCTCAACCCGGGCGAGTCCGCGATCCTCGCGGTCGGTGCGATCAAGCTCCAGCCGTGGGTCCACAAGGGCAAGGTCAAGCCCCGGCAGGTCACCACCCTGGCGCTCTCCTTCGACCACCGGCTCGTCGACGGCGAGCTGGGCTCCAAGGTGCTCGCCGATGTGGCGGCGATCCTGGAGCAGCCGAAGCGCCTGATCACCTGGGCCTAAACGCCGCAAAGCAGGTCAGCGCAGACAGCCCCGTCCCGCGATGTGGACGGGGCTGTCTGTTGCGTACCTGTTGTATCTATGCTGTGCGCATGCCCATCGCCCCACTGAAGCAGCCCCCCGCCGCCGAGCGTGTCTACGCGCACATCAAGCAGGCCGTGCTCGACCGCCGCTACGAGGGCGGGACCCTCCTCACCGAGGGCGAGCTCGCCGAGGCCGTCGGCGTCTCCCGCACCCCGGTACGGGAGGCGCTGCTCAAGCTGGAGGTCGAGGGGCTCATCAAGCTGTACCCGAAGAAGGGCGCGCTGGTCCGCGCCGTCTCCGCGCAGGAGATCCACGACGTGGTCGAGACCAGGCTGCTCGTCGAGGAGTTCGCCGCGCGCAAGGCCGTGCCGGCGAGCCCGCAGCTGATCGAGCGGCTGGCCGAGCTGCTGGCCGAGCAGATCGCGCAGGTGGAGTCGGGCGATCTGGCCGGAGCCGCGGTCACCGACCGGTGCTTCCACGCGGAGATCGTGCGCAACGCCGGGAACGAGATCCTTTCGCGCCTCTACGACCAGCTGCGGGACCGGCAGCTGCGGATGGGCGTCGCAGTCCTCCACGCGCACCCCGACCGGACCGCCACGACGCTGGCCGAGCACCGCGAGATCCTGGAAGCGCTGCGCGGCGGGGACGCCGACGGCGCCGTCGGCGTCGTCCGCCGGCACGTCTCCCGGGTGCGGAACCTGGCCCGGGGTGAGGTCCGATGAGCGCGGTGCTGCCCGGCGATCCGCCCGGGGGCCGGCGTGCCGTCGTCGTGTGGGGGGTCGGCGTCGCCGTCTACTTCGTGGCGATCGTCTTCCGTACCAGTCTGGGCGTGGCGGGTCTGGACGCCGCCGACCGCTTCCACGTCAACGCGTCGGCCCTGTCCACCTTCTCGATACTTCAGCTGCTGGTCTATGCCGGGATGCAGATCCCGGTCGGGCTACTCGTCGACCGGCTCGGCACCAAGAAGGTGCTGACCATCGGCGTGGTGCTGTTCACCCTCGGACAGCTCGGCTTCGCTCTGTCCCCCACGTACGGAACAGCCCTCGCCTCCCGCGCCCTGCTCGGCTGCGGTGATGCGATGACCTTCATCAGCGTGCTGCGCCTCGGCACTCGCTGGTTCCCCGTCCGGCGCGGTCCGATGATCGCCCAGCTGGCCGGCCTGGTCGGCATGGCGGGCAACCTGGTCTCGACCGTGGTCATCTCCCGGACGCTGCACACCCTCGGCTGGACCACCACCTTCGCCGGCAGTTCGCTGGCCGGCGTGTTCATCCTGGTGGTGATGTTGCTGCTCCTCAAGGACCACCCCGAGGGCTATGAGCCACCGCCCGCCCAGCACGCCGGGGCCGCCTTCGTCCGACGGCAGATCGTCGCGTCCTGGCGCGAGCCCGGCACCCGGCTCGGGATGTGGGTGCACTTCACCACGCAGTTCCCGGCGATGTTCTTCCTGCTGCTCTGGGGGATGCCCTTCCTCGTCCAGGCCGAGGGGCTCTCCCGGCCCATCGCGGGTGAACTGCTCACCCTGATCGTGGTCTCCAACATGGTGGTCGGCCTGGCGTACGGGCAGATCATTGCCCGCCACCAAGGAGCCCGCGCCCCCATCGCGCTGTCCACGGTGGGCGCCACCGCCCTGCTCTGGGCCTGCACCCTCGCCTATCCCGGCGACCACGCCCCGATGTGGCTGCTGCTCACCCTGTGCGCGGTGCTCGGCGCCTGCGGTCCCGCCTCGATGATCGGCTTCGACTTCGCCCGGCCCGCGAACCCGCCGGAGCGGCAGGGCACCGCATCCGGCATCGTCAACATGGGCGGCTTCACCGCCTCCATGACGACGCTGCTCGCGGTCGGCGTCCTGCTGGACGCCACCGGCGACAACTACCGGATCGCCTTCTGCTCCGTCTTCGTGCTGGAGGCGCTGGGTGTCACGCAGATCCTCCGGCTGCGCCGCCGCACCGCGCGCCGGGAGTCCGAGCGGCTGGTGACCAGCCGGGTGCAAGCGGTGCACGTGCCCGCCTGACCGTGCGTCGCGGCACGGTCAGGGGGTGACGGCGAAGGACTGGAGGATCGCCGCGGCCAGCTCCTGGTCGCCCTCGGCCTTGATCTCGTCCGCGACCGCCGCGAGCGCGACCCGTCCGCAGGCCAGCCTGAAGTACGTTTCCCAGTCCATCGCGATCGTCACCACGGGCCCCAGCGACGGCGTGCCGTCGACCGTGCCGCGGCCGTCCGCGTCCACCCGGACCGTACGCATGAACTCGACGGCGCCGGTGACATCGAGGACGACCGCCGAATTCGGCGGAGCTCCTGCGTCCTTGGCGACCACCTTCGGCAGCGCCTCCACCAGGACGCTGCGGGCGACCTGAGCACCGGGCGAGTCCAAGTGGCCGGGCTTGCCCAGCGTGGTGCGCAGGTCCTGCTCGTGCACCCACACGTCGAACGCCCGCATGCGCAGCGCCTTTTCCAGGGTGTGCTCGGCGCCGAGCGGCGCACGCACCAGGGTGTCCGGGGCCCGGGTTTCGTTCCGCAGCTGCCGCGAGCGCCGGATGATCGTGTACTCCAGGTCCGCGGTCATCTCCGGCGCGGTGTGGTGACGCCGCACGTCGACCTGCATCTCCATGTACCGCTGGTGCTCGGTCTTCACGTGGAAGAGGTCGCGCGGCAGCGAGTGAATGGGGCGGGGGTCGCCCAACTGCTCGCTCTCCATGCCGATGATGTGCGAGACGATGTCGCGCACGGACCAGTTTGGGCAGGGCGTACCGCGATTCCACTCGCCCTCGACGAGCGGTCCCACCAGTTCGGATATGGCTTCTACGGAGTGGGTCCAGGCATCGGCGTAGGTCTGAAGTGTGGGATGGACAGTCACGGGACCCCTCGGAGCGGTGTTCTGCGGTACGGCGGCGGGCTGGTGTGCTGCTGGGGGTCCTGGGGGCGTCCCCCGAAAAGGCACAGTACGCTGCCCAGTGGCACCCCTGCAGTGCTTTCGTGTGACGATCGTAGGCCCGCGTTGACGGCTCGAATGCCAGGACGGTGGTAGTGTGCGCGCCTCTCTCATCCAGATCGCCGTAAACCCGGGGGAAAACCCCGCCGCGCGCCGACTGCGAGCCGCCGCTCTGGTGCGGGAACAGTCGGAGGCCGATCTGGTGGTGCTCCCCGAACTCTGGCCGGTGGGCGCCTTCGCCTACGAGTCCTTCGTGGACGAGGCGGAGCCACTGGAGGGCCCGACGTACCGGGCGATGTCCGAGGCGGCCCGCGCGGCAGGGGTCTGGCTGCATGCGGGCTCGATCGTGGAGCGGGACCCCGACGGGCTCCTCTACAACACCTCCCTGGTCTTCTCCCCCGACGGCGAGGCCGCAGCCGTCTACCGCAAGATCCACCGCTTCGGCTTCGACAAGGGCGAGGCGACCCTGATGGCGGCCGGCGCCGAACTGGTGACCGTGTCCCTGCCGACCGCCACCCTCGGCCTGGCCACCTGTTACGACCTCCGCTTCCCGGAACTCTTCCGCGCCCTGGTCGACGCCGGAGCCCAGCTGCTCGTCGTCCCGGCCGGCTGGCCCGAGCGGCGCCGCGCGCACTGGACGCTGCTGGCCCAGGCCCGCGCGGTGGAGAACCAGTCGTACGTGCTGGCCTGCGGCTCGGCCGGTACTCATGCCGGGGTCCAGCAGGCGGGCCACAGCATCGTGGTCGACCCCTGGGGCGAGGTGCTGGCCGAGGCGGGCGCCGACGAGGAGGTCCTGACGGTGGATCTCGACCCGGCCCTGGTGGCCCGGACCCGCGACCAGTTCCCCGCCCTCAAGGACCGCAGGCTCGGCCTCGCACTGCCCGGACGCTGACGCCGGGCTCCGGCGGGCTAGCCGTCGTGCCTGCCTTCCTTCTCCTGGTCCTTCTCCAGCATGTGGATCACCGAAACGGCGACGGCGATGAGCAGCGCCGGATCCGAGTCCTCCCGGACCACGTTCACCGCGTAGGCGTCGCGCATCGTGAACCACTTCTTGGAGATGTCGGCCAGCAGCTCGTTCTGGTACTCGATCGCGAACTCGCGGTCCAGGATGTTCCCGCTGACGTCCAGCTCGGTGCCGTCGGCCATCTTCACCAGGTAGTGATGGTGCAGCACGGTGAGCTGCTTCTTCCGGATGGTCGCGAGCGGCTCCCCGTCCCGCTCCAGGGTCATGGTGTCCCGAACGGAGATCAGCTTCTCCTTGATCGTGATCAGCACCCGCCCGTCGAGGTCCTTGAGTTCCATGGTGTCGCGGATCCGGAGGACCTTGCCGTCGACGAGGTACGCCTTGTCGCCGTTCTCGTCCTCGATCCAGAAGTCGTCGCCGATGTCGAAGATGCGTTCGCGCACGAGGAATTTCATGCGGCCGACGTTACCGCTGACGCCCGCGCCGCATCAGGAGGCAGGGAGCCCCGGGACACACCCGGTGGGATGGCACCCTTGAACCATGAACGATGCCGCCCCGGCGCACACCCCCGCGCCCCGCCGTGCCCGCGTCCGTGCCCCCGAGCTGATCGGCAAGGGCGGCTGGCTCAATACAGGAGGCAACGAGCTCACCCTCGCTGACCTGCGGGGACGCATCGTTGTTCTCGATTTTTGGACGTTTTGCTGCATCAACTGCCTGCACGTCCTCGACGAGCTGCGCGAGCTGGAGCAGCAGCACGGCGACACCGTCGTGATCATCGGCGTGCACTCCCCGAAGTTCGTGCACGAGGCCGAGCACCAGGCCGTGGTCGACGCGGTCGAGCGGTACGGCGTGCAGCACCCCGTGCTGGACGACCCGGAGCTGGCCACCTGGAAGCAGTACGCGGTCCGCGCCTGGCCGACGCTCGTCGTCATCGACCCCGAGGGGTACGTCGTCGCGCAGCACGCCGGCGAGGGGCATGCGCACGCCATCGAGAAGCTGGTCGAGGAGCTGGAGGCCGCGCACGCGGCCAAGGGCACGCTCCGGCGCGGGGACGCGCCGTACGTCGCGCCGGAGCCGGTGGCCACCGATCTGCGGTTCCCGGGGAAGGTGATCGCGCTGCCGAGCGAAAATCTGCTCGTGTCGGACACCACCCGGCATCAGCTGGTCGAGCTGGAGCCGGACGGCGAGAGCGTCGTACGGCGGATCGGCGGCGACGGGGTGTTCAACGAGCCGCAGGGGCTGGCGCTGCTGCCGGACGGGAAGGTCGCGGTCGCGGATACGGTCAACCACGCGATCCGGACGTACGACCCGCGGAGCGGTGAGATCGCGCGGATCGCGGGGACCGGGAAGCAGTGGTGGCAGGGGTCGCCGACCAGTGGGCCGGCCCGGGAAGTGGATCTGTCGTCGCCGTGGGATGTGGCCTGGTTCGGCGGGCGGTTGTGGATCGCGATGGCCGGTGTCCACCAGCTGTGGACGTACGACCCGGAGACACGGACCGTCGAGGTCGCGGCCGGGACCACCAACGAGGGGCTGGTGGACGGGCCCGCCGCCGAGGCGTGGTTCGCTCAGCCGTCGGGGCTTTCGGCCGCGGGGGACCGGCTGTGGATCGCCGACTCGGAGACGTCCGCGCTGCGCTGGATCGACCCGGAAGGCGCGGTGCACACCGCCGTGGGCACCGGGCTTTTCGACTTCGGGCACCGGGACGGCAACGCCGAACAGGCCTTGCTGCAGCACCCCTTGGGGGTGACCGCGCTGCCGGACGGTTCGGTCGCCGTGTCCGACACGTACAACCACGCGCTGCGCCGCTACGATCCGGCCACCGGTGAAGTGACCACGCTGGCCACCGACTTGCGGGAGCCGAGCGACGCGGTGCTGGTCGGGGACGACATCGTGGTCGTGGAGTCCGCGCGGCACCGGCTGACCCGGTTGCGGCTGCCCGAGGAGGCCGTACGGGTGGAGAGCGTCGCGCACCGGACCCAGCGGGCCGCCACCGATGTGGCCCCGGGGAAGCTCCGGGTCGATGTGATCTTCCAGGCGCCCGCCGGGCAGAAGCTGGATCTGCGGTATGGGCCGTCGACCCGGCTGCTGGTCTCGTCGACCCCGCCCGAGCTGCTGGCGGCCGGGGGCGGCGCCGGTACGGATCTGTTCCGGGACCTGGAACTCGACCCGGCGGTCACCGAGGGCGTGCTGCATGTGTCGGCGATGGCCGCGTCCTGCGACGACGATCCTGACAATGAGTACCCGGCCTGCCATGTGCACCAGCAGGACTGGGGCGTCCCCGTCCGTGTCACGGAGGAGGGAACGCCCCGGCTGCCGCTGGTGCTTGCCGGGATGGATGGCTGATGCGCACCTCCCCGGGGGTGTCAGCCCAGGTGGTGGTGGTCGTCCTCGACCACGGTGGTTGACGTGGGCATCGTCGGCCGGCGACGGCGCAGGACGCTGGTGTACACCGCGATGCCGATGATGCCGACCAGCATCATGATCACACCGACCAGGTCGAGGTTGACGCTGTTCAGGTGCCAGTCGGTCGCGAAGGTGAGGATGGCCCCCACCACGAGAAGGATGATGCAGCCGCCCAGGCCCATCAGTAATCGCCTCCGGCGTCGAATTGGCTGTTCCGGTCCTGAAGGGCGCGTACCCCGGGTCGGAACAGCCAATCAGTACGCCCGACTTCAGCCTTCCAGGAACGCGGTCAGTGCGTTGGCCAGGTGGTACGGGTCATCGGCGCCGCAGAGTTCGCGGGCGCTGTGCATCGAGAGGATCGCGACGCCGATGTCCACCGTCCGGATGCCGTGCCGGGCGGCGGTGATCGGGCCGATGGTGGTGCCGCAGGGCATCGAGTTGTTGGAGACGAAGTTCTGCATGGGGACGCCGGACTTCTCGCAGGCCTCGGCGAAGACCGCACGGCCGCTGCCGTCCGTCGCGTACCGCATGTTGACGTTGACCTTGAGGATCGGTCCGCCGTTGGCGCGCGGATGGTGCGTCGGGTCGTGCCGCTCGCTGTAGTTGGGGTGCACCGCGTGGCCGGTGTCGGAGGAGAGGCAGACGGCGCCCGGGAAGGCGCGGGCCTTGTCCTCATAGCTGCCCCCGCGGGCGAAGACCGAACGCTCCAGCACGGTGCCGAGCAGCGGGCCGTCCGCGCCGGTGTCGGACTGGGAGCCGTTCTCCTCGTGGTCGAAGGCGGCCAGCACGGGGATGCAGGGGAGCCCACCGCCGGAGCCGGCGGAGTCCGCGGTGGCCACCGCGGCGAGCGCGGCCGTCGCGGCGTGCACCGAGAGCAGGTTGTCCATCCGGGGACCCGCGAGCAGCTCCTGATCACGGCCCAGGTAGGCGGGTGCCTCGATGGCGTGCACCATCAGGTCCCAGCCGGTGACCTCGTCGGCGGTGACTCCGGCCTCCTCGGCGACGAAGCGGATCAGGTCGCCCTCCTCGACATCGCCCAGCCCCCAGATCGGCTGCATATGACGCTGCTTGTCGAGCTTGAGGCCGTCGGTGTGGACGGACCGGTCCAGGTGGATGGCGAGCTGCGGAACGCGCAGCAGCGGCCGGTCCACGTTGACCAGCCGGTGGCTGCCGTCGCGCAGGGTGAGCCGGCCGGCCAGGCCCAGATCACGGTCCAGCCAGGTGTTGAGCAGCGTCCCGCCGTACACCTCGACGGCCACCTGGCGCCAGCCGTCACTGCCGGAGTCCGGCAGCGGCTTCACCCGGAGGTTGGGCGAGTCGGTGTGCGCGCCGACGATACGGAACGGGGTGTGCGGCCGGGCGTTCTCCGGCACGTACCAGGCGATGATCGCGCCCCCGCGCAGCACGTACTTCCCACCCGTGGAGGCGTCCCAGGCATCGGTCTCCGCGACCTGCCGGAAGCCCGCCTTCTCCAGGCGCTCGGCGGCGTTCGCCACGGCGTGGTACGGCGACGGGCCGGCCGCCAGGAAGGTCATCAAGTCGTCGGTGTGGCCGCGGTCGAAGCGGGCGGGTGTGCTCATGGCTGCCAGCCTAACGACCAAAACCGCGGCCCTGCCCTCCGGAATAGGGCGGGGCCGCGGGGCCGTTGGACCCGCTGATCCACCTATGGGGTCTTCCCGGCCGCTTTGTCGTTCACGGCCGGTGCGACCCACTGTTGCCAGCGTGGGCTGGCGGCGATGGTACGCAACTGGGCCTCGGTGAGCGAGCCGCCGACGGCGGCGACCACCACCCGGGTGCCGTCGGGGCGGAGCAGATCGGCGGTCCTGGTGGGCGCGGCGGGCGAGGTGTCGGAGCGGACGAGCAGGACGGCGCCGTCCTTGAGGGTGGTCAGCCGGCAGTCGGAGTGCTGCTGCCCCGACGCGTGCGGGTCACAGGTGTAGATCTGGCGCAGTTCGTTGCTGCTGGTGATGTGCACCTGCTTGGCCGGGCCTCCCGCGTCGGTGCGCAGCGTGTCCTTCTTGCTGTGGTTTCCGGGCTTGCCGGACGTGCTGTCCGGCGGACCTGCCTCCTTGCCGGGGCCCGGCTCCGAGGCCCCGGGCGGGTAGGCGAAGCCGCCCATGACGCGGACCCCGACGCTGCTCTTGTCCGGCAGGAAGGTGAGCCTGGCGGACGTCTGGACGGAGCGGTACCGGGGGTCTGTCCTGCCAGGCGGCCGCGTACCTGCCGAGGCCGGACGGCAGCAGGTCCCTCAGGACGGTGGTGGTCGCGGCGTCGGTCAGCGCCTCCTTGCCCGCGGGCGGTGAGGCCTGGGCCGCCGCGGGAGCGAAGTCCGGGATACGCACCCCGGACGCCGTGTTGCTGCCGGCACCGGGGCCCGGCAGCGCCGTGATGACCGCGAAGGCGGTGAGGGCGGTGAGGGCGGTGCCCGCCGTGCCCCACGCTGCGGCCCGGCGCCTGCGCCGAGTACGACGCCCCCGCACGACCACCCCGCTGACCAGCAGTTCGGTCTGCACCGGAAGACCGCCGAGTGCCGCGTTCATGGTGCGGGACAGCTCGGGGCCGAAGAGGTCAGCGGCTGGGTTGTCTTGTTCATGGAGCGGCATCGGAGCACCGTCCTTTTCGGTGGCGGGCACGTGGGTGAGGCGGGCATGTGGGTGAGTCGGGGGGATCATCGGGGGGCGAACGAACTGTGCTCGCCGTCGATGAAATCCGGCCGGGTTATGTCTCACCTTGTGAGACGCGGACCACGCGAACGGGCCGGGACGCCTCGGTGAGGAAGGCGTCCCGGCCCGTGGCCGGAGGGTGTCAGGAGCGACGGCTCAGAACGCGGCCTCGTCGAGCTCCATCAGGGAGTTGTCGACGGTCTCGGCCAGCGCGCGCTGCACGCCCACGCCCGGCAGGACGTCGGCGGCGAAGAACTTCGCGGCCGCGATCTTGCCCTGGTAGAAGTTCTTGTCCTTGGCGGCGGCGGTCGGCAGCTTCTCGGCGGCCACCGCGGCGCCCTTCAGCAGCAGGTAGCCGACCACCACGTCACCGGAGGCCATCAGCAGCCGGGTGGTGTTGAGGCCCACCTTGTAGATGTTCTTGACGTCCTCACCGGTCGCGGTGAGGTCGGTGATCATCGTGGAGACGATCGCCTCCAGGTCCACCGCGGCCTTGGCCAGCTGCTCGCGGGCGGCCTCCAGCTCCTCGCCGCCGGGGCCGACCGCCAGGAACTTCTTGATCTCCTCGGACAGCGTGTTCAGCGCCGCGCCCTGGTCGCGGACGATCTTCCGGAAGAAGAAGTCCTGGCCCTGGATCGCGGTGGTGCCCTCGTAGAGGGTGTCGATCTTGGCGTCCCGGATGTACTGCTCGACCGGGTACTCCTGCAGGTAGCCGGAGCCGCCGAAGGTCTGCAGCGACTGGGCGAGCTGCTCGTAGGACTTCTCCGAGCCGTAGCCCTTGACGATCGGCAGCAGCAGGTCGTTGAGGCCGTGCAGCGCCTTGGCGTCCTCGCCGGCCGCCTCCTGCTCCTGGATCGCGTCCTGGACCGAGGCGGTGTAGAGCACCAGGGTGCGCATGCCCTCGGCGTACGCCTTCTGCGTCATCAGCGAGCGGCGCACGTCCGGGTGGTGCGTGATGGTCACCTTGGGCGCGGACTTGTCCATGAACTGCGCGAGGTCGGGGCCCTGGACGCGCTCCTTGGCGTACTCCAGCGCGTTCAGGTAGCCGGTCGACAGGGTGGCGATGGCCTTGGTGCCGACCATCATCCGGGCGAACTCGATGATGCGGAACATCTGGCGGATGCCCTCGTGCTTGTCACCGATCAGCCAGCCCTTGGCGGGGTGTTGGTCGCCGAAGGTCATCTCACAGGTGTTGGAGGCCTTGAGGCCCATCTTGTGCTCGACGTTGGTCGCGTAGACGCCGTTGCGCTCGCCCAGCTCGCCGGTGGTCCAGTCGAACTCGAACTTCGGGACCATGAAGAGGGAGAGGCCCTTGGTGCCGGGGCCCGCGCCCTCGGGGCGCGCCAGTACGTAGTGAATGATGTTCTCGGACATGTCGTGCTCGCCCGAGGTGATGAAGCGCTTGACGCCCTCGATGTGCCAGGAGCCGTCGTCCTGCTGCACGGCCTTCGTCCGGCCGGCGCCGACGTCCGAGCCGGCGTCCGGCTCGGTGAGGACCATGGTGGAGCCCCACTGCTTGTCGACCGCTATCTCGGCGATCTTCTTCTGCTCGTCGGTGCCCTCCTCGAAGAGGATGCCCGCGAACGCCGGGCCCGAGGAGTACATCCACACCGCCGGGTTGGCGCCGAGCAGCAGCTCCGCGTACGCCCAGATCAGCGAGCGCGGCGAGGTGGTGCCGCCGATCTCCTCGGGCAGGCCCAGACGCCAGTACTCGGAGTCCATGAAGGCCTGGTACGACTTCTTGAAGGTGTCGGGTACGGGGGCCGTGTTGGTCTCCGGGTCGAAGACCGGCGGGTTGCGGTCCGCGTCCGCGTAGGACTCGGCGAGCTCGTTCTCGGCGAGGCGCGCGACCTCGTCGAGGATGCTCTTCGCGGTCTCGACGTCCATCTCCGCGAACGGGCCGGTGCCGTACAGCTTGTCGCGGCCGAGGACCTCGAAGAGGTTGAACTCGATGTCGCGGAGATTCGACTTGTAGTGCCCCATGGCGACGGCCCTCTCGTAACGCGTACCCGTAGTGAATTACCAGCAAGTAGCCACGATGATGCTACCCGTCAGTAACAAAATGCAAGCCCTATCGGGCAAGTGTGACGAGACCGGCTCTGCGGCGGTGGCCTTTTTCTCAGTACTCTTGCGCGCATGTACGGCTACGACCAGAACCAGGGCGCCCAGCAGCAGTACGCCGCCCCGCAGTCCGGCTACGGCGATCAGCCGCTGTACCCCGAGCCGTCACCGCCCTCGCTCGCCGACGGGGTGCGGGCTTTCACCACCGGGTCGCTGGCCGCCGAGGACTTCCAGCAGATCTTCGCCACCTCGAAGGTCTACTGCCCGCGCGGGGACAACCCCGGGTTCCTCGCCCTGCACAACACGCAGCAGCCGGTGATCCCGATGTTCACCTCGCTGAAAGAACTGCGTAAGTACGCGGGCAAGGAGTCCAAGTACTTTGTGATCACCGGCGCCGAGGTGATCGACCTGCTGCCCACCGGGTACGGCTTCGTCCTCGATATGGAGGGCGAGCACCGGATGGTGTTCGACGCGAAGGCCGTGGAGCAGATGGTCGACTTCGCGATGCGCCGCATGTACGGCTAGCCGCCCTTGCCGCGCAGACGGCTGAGGACTCTTCCGGACGGGCCGCCCGGGAATGACTGCGGTTTGCTAGATGTTCACCATTCAACTACTTTGAACGACGAGCATCCCTGCTAGGAGGGCCGCCATGCCTGCCGTGACCGTCGAGAATCCGTTGACCCTGCCGCGCGTCGTCGCGCCGGCCGACGCCGTGCCGCGCCCCGTGCTGACGGTTTCCACCGCGCCGGCGGGCTTCGAGGGCGAGGGTTTCCCGGTGCGCCGTGCCTTCGCCGGGATCAACTACCAGTTCCTCGACCCGTTCATCATGATGGACCAGATGGGTGAGGTGGAGTACGCACCGGGTGAGCCGAAGGGCACCCCGTGGCACCCGCACCGCGGTTTCGAGACCGTGACGTACCTGATTGACGGAACCTTCGTCCACCAGGACTCCCATGGTGGCGGCGGCACGATCAACGACGGCGACACCCAGTGGATGACCGCGGGCGCCGGCCTGTTGCACATCGAGGCGCCGCCGGAGACGCTGGTCATGAGCGGCGGTCTCTTCCACGGCCTCCAGCTGTGGGTGAACCTCCCGGCCGCCGACAAGATGATGGCCCCCCGCTATCAGGACATCGGCGGCGGCCAGGTGCAGCTGCTCACCTCGCCGGACGGCGGCGCGCTGCTGCGGGTCATCGCGGGCGAGCTGGCCGGGCACCAGGGTCCGGGCATCACCCACACCCCGATCACGATGATCCACGCGACCGTGCGGCCGGGGGCCGAGGTCACGCTGCCGTGGCGTGAGGACTTCAACGGCCTGGCGTATGTCATGGCGGGGCGCGGGGCGGTGGGCGCCGACCGGCGTCCGGTCCGTACCGGGCAGACGGCGGTCTTCGGGGACGGGTCCTCGCTCACCGTCCGGGCGGACGCGACGCAGGACGCGAAGGCGCCGGACCTGGAGGTCGTGCTGTTGGGTGGTCGGCCCATCCGGGAGCCGATGGCGCACTACGGTCCGTTCGTGATGAACAGTGAGGCCGAGCTGCGGCAGGCCTTCGAGGACTTCCAGCGGGGGCGGCTCGGCAGGGTCCCGGCCGTCCACGGGATGGCGTAGCAACTACCCCGGCGGCTCGTAGAGCTCGAACCACGTCGACTTCCCCGAGCCCCGGGGGTCCACCCCCCACCGGTCCGCCAGCCCCTCCATCAGCATCAGGCCCCGGCCCGACGAAGCCAGCTCGCCGGGCCGCCGCTTGTGCGGCAGTTCGTCGCTGGCGTCCGCCACCTCGACCCGCAGGCGCCGGACGCCGGGCTCGCCGGAGACCTCGGCGGACAGCACCGCGTCCCCGTCCGTGTGGACGAGGACGTTGGTCATCATTTCGGAGACCATCAGCACGGCCGAGTCGGCCTGTTCGGGATCCGCCCAGTCGTGCAGCAGCTCCCGCAGCTGACGCCGGGCCGTCGAGACCCGCTCGGGCTGCGCCTGGGCGACGGTCAGGACGGTGCGGCGCGGTGCGCCGCCGCGTACCGGTTCCCCGGTGCGCTGCATCAGCAGGACCGCGATGTCGTCCTCCCGGCGGTCGGAGAGCGGGCCGGTGTGGTGGCGTTCGGGCGGCCCGTGGACCGTCTGCACCAGCGCTTCGACGAGCGACTCCAGATTGTCGTCGGCGTGCTGCTCCAGCGTCTTGTGGATCCGGGCCCAGCCCGTCTCGAGGTCGTGGCCGCCGGTCTCGATCAGTCCGTCGGTGCAGATCATCAGGGTCTCGCCCGGCTGCAGTACCAGCCGGCTCGTCGGATAGTCGGTGTCCGGTTCTATGCCCAGCGGCAGCCCGCCGTCCACCGGCCGTGCCAGCACCGTGCCGTCGGCCGTCCGGACCGTCGGATCGGGGTGGCCGGCCCGGGCGATGTCCAGGGTGCCCGTCGCCGGGTCGACCTCGACGTAGAGGCAGGTCGCGAAGCGCTGACTGGAGGCGTCCCCCTCGTCGTTGGCGTCGGTGATGCCGTAGAGAAAGCGGGACGCCCGGGAGAGCACCGCGTCGGGCGGGTGGCCCTCGGAGGCGTAGGCGCGCAACGCGATCCGCAGTTGTCCCATCAGCCCCGCGGCTCGTACGTCGTGGCCCTGTACGTCACCGATCACCAGCGCGACCCGGCCGGCACCCTTGCCGGCGGCTCCGGCGACGGCGCCCGGCAGCGGGATCATGTCGTACCAGTCGCCGCCGACCTGCAGTCCGCCGCCGGTCGGCACATAGCGGGCGGCGACCTTCACCCCCGGGATGCCGGGGCCCAGCGCCGGCATCATCGAACGCTGCAGCCCGAGCGACAGCTCCCGTTCGTTGTCCGCGACCCCGGCGCGGGCCAGTGCCTGGGCCAGCATCCGGGCGACCGTCGTCAGCACCGAGCGTTCCTCGGGCGAGAAACTGACCGGATAGGCGAAGGCGGCCATCCAGGCGCCGATGGTCACCCCCCCGTCGAGCAGCGGGATGAAGGCCCAGGACTGCCGGTGGTAGGCCTCCACGGCCGGCCAGACGGCGGGATAGCGCTCGCGATACGAGTCGGGGGTCGGCAGATAGATGGCCTGGCCGGTCCTGGCCACCTCGGCGGCCGGGTAGTCGACGGCCGTGCTCATCGGGAACTCCGCGAGCGGCCCCGCCGTGGCGGAGGACTGTCCGTGGTGGCCGATCAGGGTCAGCCAGTCGCCGGTGATGCCGAAGACCGCGAGACCGTCCGGTTCGAAGCCGGGCATGGACAGCGATGCGGCCACCCGCATCACCGCCTCGGTCGACCCGGCCTCGGCCAGCGCCCGCCCGGCGTCCAGCAGGAAGGCCTCCCGGGAGCGCCGCCAGTCGCCGGTGACCGGGGTGTTTGCCGCGGTGCCCGGCGGCGGCTCGGCTACTTCCTGGAGGGTGCCGATCAGGACGTAGTCGTCACCGTTGGCGGTGGGTTTGGAACGGCTGCGCACGGTGCGCAGCACCCGGCCGGATTCGTCCACGATGCGCAGCCTGGCCTCCGCCAGGGTGCCTTCGGACACCGCCAGCGTGACGATCCCGTTGATCTCGTTCCAGTCGACCGGGTGGAAGCGGGAGCGTGCGGCCGCCTCGCTGAGAGTGAGCGGCTCGGGAGGCATTCCGAGGAGCCGGGCGGCTTCGGCATCGACACGGACCATCCCGGATGCGGTGTCCCAGTGCCAGACCCCGGTGGCGAGGGCGGCCAGGACATCCTCGGTGTGCATTGCCCTCATTTAAGAAGGTTGCCGGACCGACCGCCACCGAAGGGGCACCCGGTGCCCGGCGGTACTCTGGTCTGCGCTACACCCTTTCCCGCCTGTCTCGCGAAGAACTGGATGAATGATGCATCGGTACAGGTCCCACACGTGCGGTGAGCTCCGTGCCTCCGACGTCGGCTCCGACGTCCGGCTGAGCGGCTGGCTGCACAATCGCCGAGACCTGGGCGGCATCCTCTTCATCGATCTGCGCGACCACCACGGCATCACGCAGCTCGTCGCCCGCCCCGGCACCCCCGCGTATGCGGCCCTGGACAAGCTCTCCAAGGAGTCCACCGTCCGGGTCGACGGCCAGGTTGTTTCACGTGGAACCGAGAACATCAACCCGGACCTGCCCACCGGCGAGGTCGAGGTCGAGGTGTCCGAGGTCGAGCTGCTGGGCGCCGCCGCTCCGCTGCCCTTCACCATCAACGCCGATGACGGCGTCAACGAGGAGCGGCGTCTGGAGTACCGCTTCCTGGACCTGCGTCGCGAGCGGATGCACCGCAATATCATGCTGCGCACCGCGGTCATCTCCGCCATGCGGAACAAGATGACGGCGCTGGGCTTCAACGAGATGGCGACCCCGATCCTCACCGCGACCTCCCCCGAGGGCGCCCGTGACTTCGTGGTCCCCTCCCGGCTGCACCCGGGCAAGTTCTATGCCCTGCCGCAGGCGCCGCAGCAGTTCAAGCAGCTGCTGATGATCTCCGGCTTCGACCGGTACTTCCAGATCGCGCCGTGCTTCCGTGACGAGGACGCGCGGGCGGACCGCTCGCCCGGCGAGTTCTACCAGCTCGACGTCGAGATGAGCTTCGTCGAGCAGGAGGACGTCTTCCAGCCGATCGAGAAGCTGATGACCGAGCTCTTCGAGGAGTTCGGCAACGGCCGGCACGTCACCTCGCCGTTCCCCCGCATCCCGTTCCGCGAGTCGATGCTGAAGTACGGCAACGACAAGCCGGACCTGCGCGCCAAGCTCGAACTCGTCGACGTCTCGGACGTGTTCGCGGACTCCGGTTTCAAGGCCTTCGCCGGCAAGCACGTCCGCGCGCTGCCGGTCCCGGACACCGCCGGCCAGTCCCGCAAGTTCTTCGACGGACTCGGTGCGTACGCGGTCGAGCAGGGCGCCAAGGGCCTGGCCTGGGTGCGGGTCGGCGACGACGGGGCACTGGCCGGGCCGATCGCCAAGTTCCTCACCGAGGAAGACATCGCCGCCCTCACCGAGCGCCTGGAGCTCAAGCCGGGCCACGCGGTCTTCTTCGGCGCGGGCGAGTTCGACGAGGTCTCGAAGATCATGTCGGCGGTGCGCGTCGAGGCCGCCCGGCGCGCCGGTCACTTCGAGGAGGGCGTCTTCCGGTTCTGCTGGATCGTCGACTTCCCGATGTACGAGAAGGACGAGGAGACCGGGAAGATCGACTTCTCGCACAACCCCTTCTCGATGCCCCAGGGCGGCCTGCAGGCCCTGGAGACCGAGGACCCGCTGGACATCCTCGCCTGGCAGTACGACATCGTCTGCAACGGCATCGAGCTGTCCTCCGGCGCGATCCGCAACCACGAGCCCGAGCTGATGCTGAAGGCCTTCGAGATCGCCGGCTATGACCGCGAGACCGTCGAGCACGAGTTCGCCGGCATGCTCCGCGCCTTCCGTCTCGGCGCCCCGCCGCACGGTGGCATCGCCCCGGGCGTGGACCGGATCGTGATGCTGCTCGCCGACGAGCCGAACATCCGCGAGACGATCGCGTTCCCGCTCAACGGAAACGCGCAGGACCTGATGATGGGCGCGCCCACGGTGCTCGACGAGAGCCGGCTGCGGGAGCTCAACATCCAGCTGCGCAAGCCGGTCGCGGACAAGTAGCGGACGAGCGAAACGAACGGGACCCCGGAGGCCGGGGTCCCGTTCGCATTCTGCGTGGCAGCCCTCGGCTTGAGCCCCTCTTTCGTGTCACGGGCAACATGATCGGCTTCCCGGCGCGTTAGACAGGCGTGGAAGAAGGAACAGGATGCCGTCCGGCCCCGGCCGACGCCGCATTCCGCACCACGCACCACACCGAGAAGTGAAATGAAAGGCCCGTCGATGTCTGTGTCCCTGCCTGTGCCGTCGCGCAGAGGCTCCCTCGTGGCTGCCGCTCTCCTGTCCACCGGGATGCTGCTGTCCGGCTGCGCGGGCGCCCCGTCACCTGCCGCCGACGGGGCGGGCCGGACGGCCGCGGACGGCGGCAGCCACGCCGGGAAGTCCGCGCCCCGCCCGTTGGCCGCGCGGGCCGAGGTGCCCGCGGCCCCGCAGGAGATCCCCTCGCTGGGGCCACATACCCGCGGGCAGATCCCGGACTCGGCGGACCAGGCCGTCGTCGTCACCGGCGAGGGCCACGACACCAGTCGCTCCACCGTCGTGCTCTACACCCGTGATCCCGACAAGGGCTGGCAGCAGGCCGGTGACCCCTGGTCGGCGCACAACGCCCTGAACGGCTGGAGCGAGCACCACCGGGTCGGCGACCTCCGTTCGCCGGAGGGCGTCTTCGGGCTGACCGACGCCGGCGGCCGCAGGGCCGATCCGGGCACCCGGCTCCCGTACGACAGGGGGCCCGGGTTCGTCGCCCACGGCACCGGCTTCAAGGGGGAGTCGCTGGCCGGCGCCTTCGACTACGTGGTCGCGATCAACTACAACCGGAAGCCCGGCACCACCCCGCTCGACTGGACCCGTCCGCTGGGCGCGGGCCGGGGCGGCGGCATCTGGTTCCACGTGGACCACGGTGGTCCGACCCATGGTTGCGTGTCGCTGTCCGAGTCCCGGATGAAGCAACTGCTGCGCTGGCTGGACCCGGCCAAGAAGCCGGTGGTGGTGATGGGGGACGCCGCGACGCTGCAAAAGTGAAGCGGCGTACCGAGCGGCCCGGAACCCGCCGTCGCCCTCAGCGCGCCATCGAGCCTGTGTTCAGCTCCACGCCGACCCGGCAGGGCATCGGCGGAGATCCGTGGGAAGCCGGTCCGGACCAGTCGCTCATCGAGCCGAACAGCGCTCTGGCGTGTTCCGGGCCGAGGACGAACTCGATCCGGTCGCACTCCTGGGGGTGGTCCGCCGGGCCGACGACGAGATGGAACGCCAGGCTGCCGTCGGTGCCCCGGTTGGTGGTCACCATGGCGTCGACGACGCCGGATATCTCCTGGGTGAGCGGAGCCTCGAGCTGTAGCTTCATGACGCGGTTCCTCCTGTGGTTTCGGTGAGCTCCCCGGCCCGGCCGAGCAGCGGAACGTGGCCGGCGATGCGCCGGACTGCCTCTTCGACGACCTCCGGGGGCTGAGCGAAGGCGAGGCGGACGAAGCCGTCCAGGGACCCGCCTTCCGCAGCGAACCGGGGCCCGGCATGCAGCCGGACTCCCGTTCGCTGGGCGGCGGCGGTGACCTCGGCGGCCGGTGCTCCACCGGTACGCACCCACAGCGCGAGTCCGCCGTCGGGCACCCGGAAGGTCCACCCGGGCAGTCGGGTGCGTACGGCCGCCGTGAGCGAGTCCCGCTGGACCCGTGCCCGGCCCCGCTGAAACGCCAGCACATCCGCCAGGACTCCGTCGAGCAGGAGGTGACGGACGGCCAGCTGAGTGAGGACCGGTGGGCCGATGTTCAGCCCCGCCCGTCGGTCCGTCAGCCGGCGGACGAGTTCCGCGGTGGCCCGGATCCAGCCGATGCGCAGCCCGCCCCAGAACGCCTTGGACGCCGAGCCGACCGTGATCACCGTGCCGCCCCGGTCGGAAGCGGCGAGCGGGAGGACCTGCCCTCCGGGGCCCGCCGGATCGAGTGACAACTCGGCCATGCTCTCGTCGGCGAGCAGCGTCACCCCGGCGGAAGCAGCCAGCGCGACCAGTTCGCGCCGCTGCTCCTCGGGCATCAGCCGTCCGGTCGGATCGTGGAAGTCCGGCGTCAGACAGGCCAGCAGGGGTGCGGATGCGCGCAGCATGCCCGCCCAGGCAGCGGTGGACCAGCCCTCGTCCGGCAACGGCACGGACACCACATGGGCGCCGTTCGAGCGCAGCGCCCGTAGCCGGCCCGGACAGCCGGGAGACTCCACAGCGATGCGTTCTCCCGCGGCGGCGAACTCCTGCAGGAGCAGCGCATACGCGTCGGTCGCTCCCCGGGTGACCAAGATCTGGTCGGGCTCCGTGGCCAGCCCCCGCTGCTCGTATCTGGCCGCGATCATCTGACGCAGCCCCCACAACCCGCCCGGTGAACCGACCTGGGTGCGGGCGTACCAGGGGAGTTCGTCCCCGGCCGCCGCCAGGGCCCGGGAGAGCCATGGCTCCGGCGCGGACATCGCAGCCGTGCTCAGGTCGACGGCTCCGTCCAGGTCCGGCGGGACGAGCGCGCGCCGCAGGGAAGCCGGGTGGCCGGGTGGACGGTTCACATAGCTGCCGGAGCCCCGGCGCGCCGTCATATAGCCCTGCACGCCCAGCTGTTCGTAGGCGGCGGACACCGTGGTCCGGCTCACCGTAAGGGCCGCGGCCAGCTCCCGCTCGGCCGGCATCCGGATCGCCACCGGGAGCCGGCCCTGCTGCACAAGATTCCGTACGGAGGTGGCCAGCAGCTGGTAGGCGCTGCCTTCGCCCTGCCGCCACTCGCCGATCAGCTGTGCCAGCCGATGTGCTGCGACGCCGTTCTGTGGAGCGGCCATGCCTTCCCCCCCCCTGATTACCCCTGATTCCCCCTGTTTTCTCCTGGTTGCCCGGGCTCCTGCGCCAGGGATCACGCGCCGGGGCTCACGCGCCGGGTCACGCGCCGATCGAGGTCGCCTCACCGGCCTCCGCCGGGCGGAGCCCCTCCGTTTCGGCCTCCTCCAGGTCGCCTGCGAGCATGCGCCAGACCCCTGCGTAGCCGTGGGCAAGCAGCGCCATCGGTTCCTTGCAGTGCGACGGGACGGTGGCCGCGATCTTCCGGCGGTCCCGTGCGACGAGCGCGCAGGCATCCAGCATCCGCAGGACATTGCGTCCCGACTCGCTGAACCGCAGGGAGGGATCACGCCGCAACGAGTCGAAGATCTTCAGGAGTTCGGCGGGGGCGACGGCCTCCGGCGTCCTGCGTGGCGCCGGGCGCGCTGTCGGTATCCGTACCGGCAGCGGAAGCGGCGGAGCGCCCGACCCGGAGTCTGCGCCGTCTCCGGAGTCCGCGGAGGCCGCGGAGATCCGTCGTCCGGAAGGCACCGGGTTCTCGCCGCGGCGCAGCCGGTCCCGTACGTCGGCGACGGTGGCCGGCGACAGGCCGACCCGAGCCGCGATCTGGCGGAGTGAGGCACCGGGATCGTTCCTGATGATCTCCCCGGCCAGTTCCCGGCCGCGGGAGGAGTCGACGGGGCGTGCCCGGCCGTCCCGGCCGATCCGGTGCCCGCTCGCCGCGGCTGCCGTTCCTTCGCGCAGTCGGCCCACCTTCCGCGTGGACAGTCCGGTGACCGCTGCCACCGCCCGGTCCGACCACTGGGGATGGGAGGCGAAGATGCGTTCCGCTGCCGCTGTCCGGTCGGCCGCCGAGAGCGGGCGCCCCTGCGCGATGTTGGTCGCCACCGAGAGGAGCAGTGCGTCGGCCCGATCGCCGTCGAAGAACCGCACTGCGATGCGCTGGTCTCCGCTGAGAGCGGCCGCACGCAGTCGGTGCACACCGTCGACGACGGTCATGGTGGTGCGGTGCACGAGGATGGGCGGGAGGTCTGACTCCGTTTCAGCCAGCGTCCGTACGTAATCCTCGTCCTCGCCGTCGATCCGCGGCGAGAAGTCAATGACAAGCCGCTCAAGCGGAATGTATTCGACCGGTTGATCGAGCAATTCCCTGTCGCGCAGCCTGATCAGGTAATCCGCATTTCCTCGATCCATGATGTCTCCCCCTGGTCACGCGCCGGGCAAAGCCATGAGAAGCGGTTTCGGCCGAGACGGTCGCATCCGGCCCGTGTCACTGCCAGCCGAGGTCGTCCGCGGTGTTGACCAAGGACGATGCGGCGCCGGCCGAAACGGTCGCGGAGGGCGCGGCGTCGGCTGCGGCCGCGGTGATGCCCGCGCTCATCACCATGATGCTCGCCACGACGACGCCACGAATAACCTTGACGGAGAACTTCCGAGACATTGTTCGTAACCTTTCGGTGGGCCCTGCTTTCGCTGACGAGTAAGAGTGTTGCCGTCATTCGTCGGCTCACGAAAGGGCCTTCGGCCGGGTCAAACCGGCCTTGGCATACTCAGTCCAGCTTTCCTCTTGACCGGGTCCGGATCGGGTCAAGAAAGCGCAAAACGCACCCGTGGCCGTCTCAGTCCCTGGGCCGGGGGTTGACCTCGGGCATCAACAACGGGACCTCGGCCCGCACGAACTCCCAGTCGCGCAGCCGGTGATGAGTGGACCACGCGGACCACCAGAGCCCCTCGGCGGCCGATTCGGCCTCTTCCAGGGAAGGCGCCCGCAGGTAGAGCCCGATGACCGGGTGCGGCCCCTCGGCCGCGTGCACGGTGACATGCTCGAACCCGTCGAAGCCGGCAGCACAGTGGGCAAGGGCCGGAGCAGTCCATTCCGGAAGGTATTCACCGCGTGGGTGTGTCCGGAGATGCACGTGGACGAGATACATGATGCGACCTTGAATTCGTTCAGGAGCGTTATCGGCGGACGGGAATGACCGGGAGGACGTGGCGCGGCGCCCGCAACGGCCCATCGCGGGGGACCACTTGCTCCCGCACCCGGTAGCACGTACCGTCAAGCAACTCTCAGCGATGCCGGCCCCACCGGCCGTCTTGGTTTCATCGACTTCTGGACACGGAACCGGAGCTGCCCGACTGATGCTTTCGCTTCTCGGTCTTGACGCCGTCGCAGAATCCGTTTACAGGGGGATGCTGGACCGCCCCCAGGGAGTGGCCGACCTCTGTGCCCGACTCCAGCTGTCCGAGCAGGAGGTGCGGGGTGCGCTGGACCGGCTCAGTGAGATGGCGCTGGTACGCGTCTCCGCCGAGGCCCCGGGTCAGCTCCATGCCGTCAGTCCCCATGTCGGCATGGAACTACTGCTCGCCCGGCAGCAGGACCAGCTGGCCGCACAGCAGCAACGGCTCGAGGCGAGCCGGGCGGCCGCCGCGAAACTGATCCTGGAGTACGACGATCAGCGCCGGCCCAGTGCCGCCGCTCCGGGAGTGCGGCACCTGGAAGGCCTGGACTCCATCCGAGACCACCTCGCCACCCTGCGCGACCAGGTCACCGAGGAGTTGCTGACCTTCGCAGCCGGCGGCCCGCAGACTCCCGCGAATATGCAGGCGTCCCGGCCGCTCAACCAGCAGTTGCTGGAACGCGGTGTGCGGATGCGCACCGTGTACCTCGACAGCATCCGGAGCGATCCGGAGACTCTGCGGCACGCACATTGGCTCGTGGAGCAGGGCTGCCAGGTGCGCACGGTGCCCACGTTGCCGAACCGGATGATCATCTATGACCGAAAATCGGCGATCATCGCGGGTGACGCCGAGAACACCGCTGCCGGCGCGGTTCAGCTGACCTCACCAGGCCTGATCGCCTCGCTGCACGCCCTGTTCGAGAGCGTGTGGCAGTCGGCGAAACCACTGAAGGAACGGATGCAGCCGGATCCCGGCTGCCTCGCTCCCCAACAGTCTGAAGCACTGAAGCTGTTGGCGCGAGGGTGCACGGACGAAGCGATCGCCAAACGGTTGGGCGTATCCGCTCGGACCGCTCGCCGGATAGCATCCGGACTGATGGCGTATCTGGATGCCCGCAGCCGCTTCCAGGCCGGTGTTGTTGCCGTGCAGAAGGGCTACCTGCCCTCCTCCGGCGACTAGCTCACGCGGAGGACCTGATGAGGGAGACCGCCCTGTTCGCGTGAGCGGGGTCCGCGTGACCGGGCTCGGCCGGCGCCAGTCGGTCGAGGGCCTCCTGCACGGTGTCGGCCGCCTGGATCAGCCGTCTGTCCTTCGCGGACAGGAAGCCCTCCGCCACCAGGTGGTCGAGCATGGCCAGCATGGGGTCGAAGAACCCGCCGAGGTTGACGACGACGATGGGCTTGTCCATCAGGGAGAGCTGGTTCCAGGTCGCCACCTCCATCAGTTCGTCCAGTGTCCCGAACCCGCCGGGCAGCACCGCGAACCCGGAGGACAGCCGGTACATGACGGTCTTGCGCTCGTGCATGGAGCGGACCACGAAGATCGCCCCGCGGGCCCGGTCGGCGCGCTCCCGCTCGTGCAGGCTGCGCGGAATGACCCCGGTGACACTGCCACCGGCCTCCAGCACACCGTCGGCGACGGCGCCCATGACGCCGACCCCGCCCGCGCCGTAGACCAGATCAAGGCCCCGGCGGGCGAGCGCCAGGCCGAAACTTCGTCCGGCCTGCATGTGGTCCGGCCGGTTCCCCGGTCGCGCACCACAGAAGACCGCGATGCGCTCGCTCTTCTTGACCAGCGTCTGCATTTCTCCTCAATTCCTCGTCGGGCTAGTCCTGGTGGGATGGGTACGAGGTGGGGCCGACGGTGCGCAGTGCGGTACGGAACAGGACGCGCGCCCCGGCCACGAGGTCGGCCGGGTCGGTGTCCTCCTCCGGTACGTGGCTGATGCCGCCCAGGCTCGGGACGAAGATCATTCCGATGGGCGCGATATCGCCGATCATCTGTGCGTCGTGTCCGGCTCCGCTCGGCAGCGTCTCGTAGGGCAGGCCCAGTTCGTCGGTGCTGCGTTCGATCGCGGTACGCAGTGCGGGGCTGGTGGACACCGGGTCGGAACGGGTCTCGGCGACGACCTCGATCTCGGTGCCGGTCGCCGCCGCGATGGCGTCCAGCGCGTGCCGCAGAGCCTGCTCGGCGGTGGCCGCCCGCCAGACGTCCGTGTCCCGCAGGTCGACGGTCATCCGCACCGCTCCCACGATGGTGTTGGGCGTATTCGGGTGGGGGTCGATCCGGCCCACCGTGGCCACCCGGCACAGCCCTCGCTCACGCGAGATGTTCTCCGTGGCGAGTACCACCCGGGCCGCCGCGGCCAGCGCGTCCCGCCGCCCCTCCATGGGGGCCGTACCGGAGTGGCCGGCCGCACCGCGGACCTCCAGGGTGAGAACGATGCGGCCGGTGATCGCGTCCACCACGCCGATCCGGTTGCCACTGCGCTCCAGCACCGGGCCCTGCTCCACATGGAGTTCGAGGTATGCGGCCACCGACCCGCTCGGCCAGCCGGCGCTGCCGAGTGCGTCCAGGTCACCACCCGCGAGCCGGAGTGCTTCGCGCAGCGGCCGGCCCTGGTGGTCCTGCGGCTCCCTGGGCAGTCCCGCAAGCCGGCCGGCGATCGCCATCGACCCCCAGAACGGCTGCGGGAACAGCGCGCCCTCTTCGTTGGCGAATGCCACGGCGACCGGCTCGTGCCGCGTTTCGGTGCCGGACTCCACCAGCGTCTGGAGCACTTCCAGCGCTGCCACCACACCGTAGGCGCCGTCCAGCCTTCCCCCGTTGACGACCGTGTCCAGATGCGAACCCATCATCAGCGCCTGCCGGTCCGTGCTGGACGAGGAGACGTGGACCGGACGGACGATGACATTGCCCGCCGCGTCGATGCTGGGGGCCAGACCGGCGGCCCGCGCCTCCGCCATCAGATACGCCCGGGCCTCCCGGTCCGCCGCGCTGAACCCCTCGCGGGTGATACCGCCGGTCACCTCGGACCGGCCGATCCGCGCGAGGTCGGCGATCCGCCGGAGCAGCCGGTCCGCGTCTATGTCCAGTGACAGGCTGCCTGCCTGCTGAACGAGTGTGCCGCTCATCCGCATGTCCTCCCGATCGGTCCGAAGTTCCTCGAGGGGCCGAGCTCCGCGAGCTCAGCATTGCCGGTCACAGGTGGCGTCCCCACCACTCCAGGACCGCCTCGAACCGCGCCAGCCGGTGGCTCGGCAGACCGGACCGGGACATGTCGTGT
The DNA here is from genome assembly GCF_040689485.1 of Streptomyces sp. NPDC051322. Lineage (NCBI taxonomy): Bacteria > Bacillati > Actinomycetota > Actinomycetes > Kitasatosporales > Streptomycetaceae > Streptomyces > Streptomyces sp. NPDC051322. Next base: position 333,382 of record NZ_JBFBAK010000003.1, read on the forward strand.
CCCTCACCGGGGAACAGCAGCATTTCGGCGGGCACCCCGCGCATCCTCAGTTCGGTGAACAGCCGCTGCGCCTGCTCGGGCGGGCAGTGCCGGTCCTCCTCGGACTGGATGATCAGCATCGGGGAGTCCATCCGGTCCACGTACGTCAGCGGGCTCTGCTCCGCCCAGCGGTCCCGGTCGGACCCGTACAGCGCGATCGCGAGATCGACGCCGTCGTCGCTGGTCGCGGCGTAGCTGTCGATGGCGTACAGGCCGCGTTCGCCGATCATGGCGTTGAACCGCTCGCCGTGGTGGGCGTTGAACCAGGCCGCCATGTAACCGCCGAAGGAGCCGCCCATCACGCCGACCCGGGAGCCGTCCAGCTCGGGCGACTCCAGGGCCTTGTCGAGAATCGCGAGGAGGTCGACGGCGGACTTGCCGGGCAGGTCGTCCATCACGTACGAGCCGTGGGCCTGCCCGTATCCGGAGCAGCCGCGGGGGTTGCCGAGCACCACCGCATATCCGGCGGTCGCGTAGACCTGTGCCTCGTCGAAGGCGGCGGGGCCGTTCAGGGTGTATCCCCACTGGGTGAAGGGTCCGCCCTTGATCTGGAAGATCACCGGGTGCGGTCCCGGTCCCTCGGGGCGGACCACCCAGCCCTGCAGCGGGTAGCCGTCGGGGGCGGTCGCGGTGAACGGCTCCATCGGCAACAGCCCGCCACGGGCGACGAGTTCACTGCCGTACGAGGTGAGCACCCGCTCCGTGCCGTCCCGCAGCACCAGCAGGTCGCCGGCGCTGTGCGCGCTGGAGACCACGGCGGCGATCGTCACCCCGTCCGGGCCCTCGGCCACCGCGTAGCCGTTGACCTGGCGGGGCCCGGTCAGCACCGGAAGCGGCTCACCGCCGTCGTACGGCACCAGGACCAGGTGCACCTCCCCCCGGTGGTCACTGGCGAAGTAGACGCCGTCCGCGGTGGGCTGGATCAGCTGGCTGGCGAAGCTGAGGTGGTAGGCGTCGCCGGTCAGCCGGCGGGGGGCCAGGGAGCTGTCGACGGGTGCGAGGACGTCGTCCGCGGCGGCCACCGGCACCGACCAGAGGCCGTACACGGAGGTCGCGCAGGAGTGGTTGTGCTTGTCGAGCTCCGAGCCGACGAAGACGACCGATTCGCCGTCCGCCGCGAAGCGCGGTGTGAACAGGTACATGCCGCCGCGGGTGAGGGGGCGCAGGCCGGTTCCGTCGGGTGCGACCGCCCAGATGTCGGTGCGCGAGTCGTTGCCGCTCTCCGCGTGCCGGGCGACGACGAACGCCAGCAGCCCGCTGTCGGGGCGCCAGGCCAGGTCACCGTGGTCGTACTTCCCTTCGGTGAGCTGGACCGGCGGCGCCCCGGCATCGAACGGGTCGGTGACGAAGACCTGCCGCGGCCGGTCGACGGTGTAGCCGAAGCCGTCCATCTGGTAGAGCAGCGTGGTGATCCGCCGGGGCCGCTCGGTGTCCGCAGGACCCTGGTACCTGCCGGGCTCGGGGACCCGGCTCGTATAGGCGATCCGGGTCGAGTCCGGGCTCCAGACCGGCTGGCCCGCCCCCATCGGGTGGTCGGTGACCGGGTAGGCCTCGCCGCCGTCCATCGGCAGCAGATGGATCTGCGCCCGGCCGCCGGGGCCCGGCCGCAGGAACGCGAGGAAACGTCCGTCCGGGGAGAACGCGGGGGCGCCGTCGTAGGGGCCCTGGGTGATCCGGCGGGGCGGCAGCGCACCGCTGGTGTCCAGGAGCAGCAGTTCATCGGTGTAGTCGTCGGCCGCGAGGTCGGGACGGGACACCTCGACGACGGCATGGCGGCCGTCGGGCGACAGGGCCGGATTCCCGAGGACCGGGAGCAACTCGATGTCGGTGGAAAGCATGTCAGGGCCTCACAGAATGGAGAATCGCGATTCGGGGTCGATGAACAGGCCGTCGCCGGGACGCACGCCGAATGCGTCACAGAACGGGCCGATGTGTCCGAGCACGCCGTTGCAGCGGAATTCGGCGGGCGGATGCCGGTCCGACGCGAGCCGTTCGACCATCCGCGCCTCGGTGGTCCTGGCACGCCACATGGACGCCCAGTGGACGAAGAACCGCCGGGTCTCCTCCACGCACGCCGTCCAGTCGGCGAAGGCGTCGTACGCCACGCTGACCCCGGCGATGTCCGCCATGTTCTCGCCCACCGTGCGGGCGCCGTTGACCCGCCGGCCGGGAAAACCCGCCGGTTCGTACCGGCTGTACTGCTCGACCAGCAGCTGGGTGCGCCGGGCGAACTCGGCCCGGTCCTCGGGCGCCCACCAGTTGCGCACCCGTCCCCGGCCGTCGTAACGGGAGCCGCGGCTGTCGAACGCGTGCGACATCTCGTGGCCGATGATCGCGCCGAGCACCGCGAAGTTACGGGCGGTGTCGCCCGCGGGGTCGAAGACCGGTGGCTGGAGCAGCCCGGCGGGGATGACCACCTGGTTGAGTCCGTGGCGGTAGTACGCGGTGACCTGATGCGGATGGATCTTCCACTCCGAGCGGTCGACCGCACAGCCGAGCCGGGCGATCTCCTGCCTGATGTGCCGGGCGCGACCGCGCTTCACGTTGCCCAGCAGGTCCGCGGGGTCCACGGTCAGTTCCGTGGCGCCGGGCCGGGGCCCGGCGCCACGGGGGAAGCCGATCTCGAACACCATCTCGTCGAGCTTGCGCAGCGCCGCGCTACGGGTGCTCTGTGCCATCCAGTCGGCACTCTCCAGCCGCCTGCGGTAGCTGCGGACGAGCGCGTCCACCAGTTCTCCGGCGGCCTCGACGGTGCCGGGCGCCAGGAACTCGGCGAGATAGCGCTCCGCGACGGCGTCCCCGAGGAACGTCTCGACGAAGGAGATGACCCGCATCCGGCGGGGCCGGGGACGGGTGAATCCGTTCAGCAGCTGCCCGTAGAAGGCGAAGTTGTCCGCGAAGACCGCGCGCGGGCCGAACGGCACCATCTCGTGCACGTAGCGCCACGCAAGCCAGAGCTTGAGCTCATCGAGACCGAGCCCCGACCACCAGGCGTCGAGCGCGTCGGGGAATTCCGGCTGGCGTACGCGTACGGCTCCGTCGGAGGGTACGTCCCCCAGACCCCGCAGCCACGCGGCCCAGGGGAAGCCCGGTGTGCGCACGGCGAGGTCCGCGACGGAGCAGGGCAGCGGCTTCGCCGGCCGTTCGCCGGGCTGCGGCACCACGTGGCGGTCCGCCAAGGTCCGTTCGATACGCAGCACTTCGGCGGCAGCGGCGCCGGGGCGGGGGAGGCCGGCGTGGGCCAGCATCGTCTCGATGTGTTCGGCGTACCGGTCCCGTAGTTCCGCGCCGTCGCCGTCGCCGTCGCCGTCGCCGTCGTTGCGCAGGGCTGCCGCGGGCAGGCCGAGTCCCGCCTGCGAGAGGATCAGGACATAGCCGTCGGCGTCGGCGGTGTCCACCGCGACCGAGAAGTCCAGTGCGCCGCCGATCCCCTGGGCCTGGAACCGGCCGAGGATCTCGGCCAGCTCCGCATGGTCCGTCGCCGCGGCGACGGCCGCCAGATCGGCCGCGAACCCGGCCGCGGCACCCTGCTCCTCGATCCGGTCCTCATCCATGAAGCTCGCATACAGGTCCGCGAGCCGGCGGCCCGCCCCGTCGGTCCGGTCCCGCGGTGCGTCGACCGCTGCGCGGATGACGGCCTCGACGTCGTCCTGCACCTTGTCGGCGAGCAACGTCAGGGTGGTGGCCTCGGACCCGTGGGCCGGCAGGACGAACGCGTCCGTCCAGCGGCCGTTCACGAACCGGTAGAAGTCGTCCTGCGGCCTGACCGAGACGTCGAGTTCCACGTCCTCCGGTACACCGGACAGCGCCGTCGCCGGGACCGGGGCCACCGTCATCAGACTGCCTCGTTCAGCTGCGCCGCCGGAGTCTTGGAGTCCGCGCTCCTGAGCACGCCGTTGGCGAAGACGGCCAGCGCGACCAGTGCGAACACACCGGCTGCGAGGAAGCCGTAGCGGGGCGAGGTGAAGCTCATGATCGCGCCGCCCACCAGATATCCGATCGCGGGACCGGTGTTGGAGACAGCGCCCAGGGCGGCGAACGCCCGGCCCCGGTGGGTGTCGGGCACCCGCACATTGAGCAGGATGTGCGTGACGGTGGCCTGTGCGCCGTTCCCGATGCCGCCCAGGAAGTAGAAGGGCAGGATCCACCAGACGCCGGGTGCGAGACCGGTGCCCAGGATGGCCACCGCGATGCACAGGAACGTGCCGATCAGGATGGCTTCGTGGCTCATCTTCTTCAGTCGGCGCACCAGCATCCCGCCGGGGATCAGGCCGAGCATCCAGGCCGACATGATCAGGCCGAACGTCTCCTCGGATGCCCCGAAGGTCTCCCGCACGTAGAACACGATCAGTACGTTGATGATGCTCGCGGCCGCCATGACCGCGCCGCTCAGCACCAGCACGGCGGTCAGGAACCGGTCCGAGGTGACCTTGTACGGAGTCTCGGGCGCCTGCTCGGCCGGCTCGTTCTGCTCGGCCGAGGCACCGCCGCGCCCCTTGTGCAGGCGGGTCTTGATGAACAGCCCGCCCGCGACCACCGCCGCGAAGCTCACGGCATCGATCAGCAGCGGCACCTGCACGCCGAAGCGGCCGATCAGGAAGCCGGCGACGCCCGGGGCGGCGACCATGCCGGCCATGGCCGTGGTCTGGGAGATCGACGACGCCCGGGGGACGTTCTCCTTGCCCACGATCGCGCTCGGCAGCGAGCCGAACACCGGGTGGGTGAAGGCCAGTCCGGCCGAGAGCAGCACGGAGAGTGTGATGAGCACCGCGGGCGATGACCAGATCGTCATCGCCACACAGATGAGGGCCTGCAGCGATCCGACGGAGACCATGAGGGTGCGGCTGTCGAAACGGTCCGCGAACCTGCCGGTGAGCGGGGAGAGGAGAACCGGCGGGACCGTGGCTGCCAGCAGCAGCGCCATGACGGCGTACGAACCGGCTCCGTTCGCCTGCAGCTGGAGTGCGATCGCCGTTTCGGCGGCGATGTCACCCGCGAAGGAGAGACCCCGCATGCCCGAGAGGACGTACACCTCCCGCCAGGCGGCTCGCGACGCGGTCGGGACCTCGGCGGAGGTCGATGGGGTGGTGTCGGTGGCCATCTCGGGCTCACTTCCTCTTCTCGTGAACGGCTTGTACGGGTGCGGCGACTTCCAGTACGCCGATGCGGGTCAGGCCCCGGACGGCGCTCAGCGACCGGGCTTCGGGAACCCCGGGGAAGAAATCCGCCGCGACGACCTGCTGGTGGCCGTCCAGACCCCGCAGGGCTGCGGCGACGGCGTCCGGCACGGCGATCCGGTGGCCGTTGACCTGGAGTCCGGTCTTCACGCCGTCGCTCGCGCCGATCTCCACGGGTGCCGCGGTGCGGCGGACCAGGGAGGCCGGGTGGAGGGTGTCCGCGGTGGCGAGCCGCTGGAATTCCCGCGGGCCGCCGGCGCCGCCCTTGGCCCGGCCGGCTTCGTGCAGTCGCTTGGCCTCCGATGCCACATCGAGGCGGGAGAGCCGCTCGCGGAGGAGCTCCAGCTTTCCGGACAGAGCGGTGAGGACGTCGGAGTCCTGCCCGTGGTCGAGCCGGGGCCAGCCGTGGAACTCGTCGTCCTCGACGACGGACGCGACGATGTCCCGCAGCAGCTCGCGCCAGCGGCGGGGTTCCACACCGACGGAAAGGTGCAGCGACAGCTCGCTCTTCGCCGCCGCCGCGTGCGGGGTGCCGTGCGGCACGTACAGCACGTCGCCCGGGACGAGGGTCACTTCGAGCAGGGGCTCGCCGAGTTCCTCCGCCGTGTAGGAGCCTTCGTCGCCGCGGCGGATCTCCGGGGTGGCCCACACCCGCCAGTCCTTGCTGCCGTTGACCTGGACGACGTAGACGTCGATGGAGTCGTGGTGCGGCGCGAACCCGTCGTTACGGGCCGGGGTCACGAAGAGCACGACCTCGGCGTCGCAGGCCAGCGCGTCCGTGAAGGGGGCCTTCAGGCCTCGGGCGGAGGGCAGGAGATGATGCAGCGCGTTCCAGGTGACCGTGCCGCCCGAACGGAACAGCTCGTACACCTTCTCCGGGTTGATCGCCTCGGCGAGCGCCGCGCCCCGGGCCACCGTGCGCGTATAGGCGCCGCTGGGCACGCCCTTGCCGTTCTTGGTCACGCGCAGATAGGACGGCGGGACCGACTCCAGGGCCAGCACGTCGTCCAGCTGCCGCACGGAGGGAAGGCCGTCCAGCCGGCCGGCCAGGGCCCCTTTGCGCAGCATGGGCTTCTTGTTGAAGTACTCGGCGAAGAAGACCTTCTCGTCGCCGACGAAATCCTCGAAGGAGTAGGTATCCACCGTCTCTTGCCTCCCACTAGCGATTCGGGGCGGCCGGGTACCGCCGGATACCCGGCCGGCCTCGTCGCGGGCCACCGAGCGGCGGCCCGCGACGAGGCACCAGGGGCCGTCAGCCGGCCGCGGCCACCTCGAACACACCCAGTCGGGTGAGCCCTTGCGCGGCTTTGGTCGAACGGCGCTCGTCCACACCGGGGAAAACATGGGACGCGGTGATCGACGCATCCGGGCCGAGCGCGGCCAGGGTCTCGGCGATCGGTGTGGGTACCGCGATCTTGTGACCGTTGACGGTCATCTGAGTACGGCCGTTCTCGTTCTGGCCGAACTCGAGTGGCGCCCGTCCACGGCGCAGCCGGGCATCGGGACCGAGGTCGTCCATGGCGGCGATGGTCTCGAAGGTCCGGCCCGACGAGCTGCCGTCCAGGTGGCGGCCGACATCGGCCAGCCGGTCGAGTTCCGAGACCGGATCCACCGCTTCGAGCCGCGCCACCAGGGCACGCACCTTGTCCTTGAACGCGGACTCCACGGAGTCGTCGCGCAGCTCGCCGATGTACGGGAAGGTGTCGAACTCGTCGAACCCCTCGCCGGCGACCAGCTCGTCGAAGGTCTCCCGCAGGAGGTCCTTCCACATGCGAGGACGCATCATGACGGAGAGGTGCAGCGAGGCCTTGCCCTCCGCGGCCGCCGCGTGCGGCGTGCCGTACGGAAGGTAGAGCACGTCGCCGGGGGTCAGTGAAACCTCGATCTCCGGCTCCCCGAGTCCTTCGAGGGTGTACTGCGCGTTGTCTCCCAAACGCACAGCCGGCGGGTTCCACAGTTTCCAGTGCTTGGTGCCCTCGAGCTGGACGATGAACAGGTCGACCGGGTCGTGGTGGGGCGGGTAGCCCTTCTTCCCCGTCGGGGTGAGGAAGGCGACCGAGTCGGTCCTGACCGCCATCTTCTCGCTGATGACCCGAGTGAAGTCGCGCAGTCGCGCGTCGAACTGGTTCAGCGAGCACCAGGTGACGGTGGCGCCGGCCCGGAACAGCTCGTAGATCTTCTCCGGCTCGACCGCGTCGGTGATGGTCTGACCCTGGACGACGACATCGCGGGTATAGCCCTGCTCGGGCACCCCGTCGCCCTTCAGGTTGACCTTGATGTAGGGCGGCCGGACAACTTCGAGATTGACCAGCTCGTCGAGCCGGCGGAGCGAGAGTATGTCGCGCGGGTCCCCCGGCACGGCGTTCTTCCGCAGCATGGGCTTCTTGTTGAAGTACTCGGTGAAGAAGACCTTTTCGTCTCCCACCAGGTCCGCGAATTCGTAGTTCGCCATGCCTGCCTCTCCTTCATGCGTGTGCGTAGTCGATTCAGAGGGGCCGGGGCGGCCCGATGGTTCCGCTGCTCCGCCGTGATGCCGGGGGCGAAGGGGCGGCGTCCGGTATGACGCCGCCCTTCACCACAGGGCTACTGCAAGAACAATTACTGGATGTTCTTGTAGTACGAGGTGGCGAGCAGCTCCTCGGCCGTCTCAATGAACTCGATGTCGTCGAAGTCGACGTTCTCCATCGTGAGTCACTTCCCATCTGATTCTTGTTCCGGGCTTTTCCCGGGGAGTGATGAAATCTTCGCCCCGGCCAATGAATTCCGTCAATCGATCGGCAATCGCACGCCGACCGTTCAACTGTGTACCTGCCGCACTTGAACAGAGAAAAGCGGCCCGGGTGTCATCGACGGATGACACCCGGGCCGCTGAAGGCCTGGTGATCAAGCGGATTCCGCGGCCGGCTCCCCGGCCAGGTCCCCGGCATAGTTCGAGAGTGAGCGGTTGTACCTCGGCAGATGCCGCGAGAGGGCGGTCAGCGCCAGCGACAGTGCTTCTCGCTCCTGCCCGGTGTCCGCCAGCGCCAGCGCCAGGAACCCGGCAACCGCGTCATCGAGGCCGTCCGAGCCTGCTTCTCGCTCCGCTCTGAGCAGCTCGACGCTCTCCTCGGCCTGCCCGAGGTTCCGTAGCGAGCTCGCCAGCTGGATGACGGCCCGGCGGCGGCGCTCCCCGGTCAGGCCGGTGGCCAGGGCCTTCCGGTAGAGCGGGGCGGCCCGGTCGGAATGACCGGTGGAGTCATTCGCACACGCCAGCTCGAAAAGAGCCCTCGCGTCCCCCGCCGGAAGTTCGTCGGCAAGTGTTTTCACCTTCGCGAAGAACTCGTCTTCTTCGTGGTTGTCCATGTCTGCCCACAGGGCGGAGATCTGCTCTTCCCAGGCTGCTTCTGATGTCGTCATTCCGGGATTGTCGCAGTTACCCGATGGTGGAACAAGGTTCGGTGGTGACAGCGAAGGGGCGGCGTCCGATGAGACGCCGCCCTTCACCACATGGGCTACTGCAAGAACAATTACTGGATGTTCTTGTAGTACGAGGTGGCGAGCAGCTCCTCCGCCGTCTCAATGAACTCGATGTCGTCGAAGTCGACGTTCTCCATCGTGAGTCACTTCCCATCTCATTCTTGTTCCGGGCTTTTCCCCGGGGAGTGATGAAATCTTCGCCCCGGCCAACGAATTGCGTCAACCGATCGGCAATCGCGCCCCGGCCGTTCAACTGCGCACCTGCCGCAGTTGAACGGAGCCCGTACGCACGGCAGTGAAACCGTGCGTACATTGCTTACGCGGCCTTCTCCTCCAGCCGCGGAAAGAGCACCGCGCCCTTCGTCACCGTGGCGCCTGCCGGCAGCTGCCCCCAGCGGCCGGCGTCCTGCACTCGCTGGGCCTCGAGCTCGCCGAGACCGGCCTCGGCGCCCAGCGAGCCCCACAGACTCTGCGAGGTCACCGGCATCACGGCATTCAGCAGGACCGCGACACCGCGCAGCGACTCGGCCGCCGTGTACAGGATGGTCGCGAGCCGCGCCCTGCCCTCCGGGCTGTCGTCCTTGGCGACCTTCCAGGGCTCCTGCTCCGTGATGTAACCGTTGACCTGCTTCACGAAGTCGAAGATCGCCAGGATGCCGCCCTGGAAGTCCAGCTCGTCGCCGATCAGCCGGTCCGCCTCGGCGACCGCCCTGGCCAGGCCGTCCTTGACCGCCTGCTCCGCGTCACCGTCGGCTTCCGCCGCCGGAAGCGTGGAGCCGTAGTACTTGCCGATCATGGCGGCCACCCGGGAAGCGAGGTTGCCGTAGTCGTTGGCCAGCTCGGAGGTGTAGCGGGCGGAGAAGTCCTCCCAGGAGAACGAGCCGTCGCTGCCGAAGGTGATCGCCCGCAGGAAGTACCAGCGGTACGCGTCCACGCCGAAGTGCGAGGTCAGGTCCTGCGGCTTGATGCCGGTCAGGTTGGACTTGGACATCTTCTCGCCGCCGACCATCAGCCAGCCGTTGGCGACGACCCGGCCCGGCAGCGGCAGCCCCTGCGCCATCAGCATCGCGGGCCAGATCACCGCGTGGAAACGGAGGATGTCCTTGCCGACCAGGTGGACGTCGGCCGGGAAGGTCTGCTCGAACTTCTCCGGGTTCTCGTTGTATCCGACGGCCGTGGCGTAGTTGAGGAGCGCGTCCACCCAGACGTAGATGACGTGCTTCTCGTCCCAGGGCACCGGGACGCCCCAGTCGAAGGTCGAGCGCGAGATCGACAGGTCCTGCAGGCCCTGCCGGACGAAGTTCAGCACCTCGTTGCGGGCCGACTCGGGCTGGATGAAGCCGGGGTTCGCCTCGTAGAACTCCAGCAGCTTCGGGCCGTACGCGCTCAGCTTGAAGAAGTAGTTCTCCTCCTTGAGGAGCTCCACCGGACGCTTGTGGATGGGGCACAGCTTCGTGCCGTCCTCCGACTCGATCAGGTCACCGGGGAGCTTGTACTCCTCGCAGCCCACGCAGTACGGGCCTTCGTACCCGCCCTTGTAGATCTCGTCCTTGTCGTACAGGTCCTGCACGAACTCCTGCACACGGTCGGTGTGCCGCTTCTCCGTCGTCCGGATGAAGTCGTCGTTCCGGATGTTCAGATGCTCCCAGAGGGGTTTCCAGGACTCCTCGACGAGCTTGTCGCACCACGCCTGGGGCGTGACGTTGTTCGCTTCGGCCGTGCGCATGATCTTCTGACCGTGCTCGTCCGTGCCGGTGAGGTACCACACCTTCTCGCCGCGCTGACGGTGCCAGCGCGCGAGCACGTCCCCTGCAACGGTCGTGTAGGCGTGGCCCAGGTGAGGAGCGTCGTTGACGTAGTAAATGGGGGTCGAGACGTAGAACGCCTTCGTCCCCTGCTTCTCGGATCCAGTGGCCGCCATGGCCGAAATCCTAACGGCCCGCCGATGATCCACTCACATCGATGACCGGAGCCCCGGCGGAACGGGGCTCCGGTCGGTCGTCCTCGGTTTCAGCCGGTACGGGCCGCCAGCCAGGCCGGGAAGGCGGCGAGCAGCTGCTCGTACACCTCGGAGTCCGCGAGCTCGCGCGGGGCGGGGCCCGCGTGGAAGAAGGCGGTGTGCGGGAGATCGAGCTTCCGCAGGAAGTCGAAGGCCTTGGAATCGTGCTCACCGAAGGCGACGAACTGCCAGAACAGCGGCTTGCCGGCGACCTCGGTCAGCGCTTGCTTCGCGACCGTCTTCACATCGGGCGCACCGTCCGTCTGGAAGATCACCAGCGCCGGGGCCGCCGGATCGGCGGACTTCTCGTGCAGCGCGACGACCTCCTCGACGGCCCGGTGGTAGCTGGTACGTCCGAGCCGTCCCAGACCGGCGTGCAGCTCGTCGACCTTTCCCTCGTACGAGTCGAGAGTCAGCTCGCCGGTGCCGTCGATGTCCGTCGAGAAGAAGACGACCCGGACGGTGGCCTGCTCTTCGAGGTGTGCGGCGAGAGCGAGGGTCTGCTCGCCGAGCGCCTGGGCGCTGCCGTCCTTGTAGTACGGCCGCATGGACCCGGACCGGTCGAGTACCAGGTAGACCGCCGCCCTGGTCCCGTCGAGCCCGGCCTTCGCCAGCTCGGCGCCGGCCGCCTGGTACGGCGCGACGAGCTGCGGGGCGCGGGCCTTCAGGTCGGCCGGAGCGGTCACCGCTGCGGCCTTCGACTTGGGTGCGGCGGCTACCGGCTCCCCGACCTCGGCGACCGGCTTCGCCTTCTTCTCGGGCCGGTCCGCGACCGGCTTCGCCTTCGCCTTCGCGGCGACGGCCTTGCGCTTCGCCGCCGCGGGCTTCGCCGCGGCGGGTTCGGGCTCGGCTTCGGCGGTGGCGGGTTCGGCCTCGGCCGGCTCGGCCTTGACGGCAGCCGGCTCGGGTTCCGCGGCCACCGGCTCGGCCTCGGCCTTGACCTCGGCCTGGGGTGTCGGCTCGACGGCCTCGGGGGCCGCCGGCGCGGCCTCGGCCTCCACCGCGACGGGTTCCGGGGTGACCGGCTCGGCCTCCACCGCGACGGCCTCCACCGCGACGGGCTCCGCGACGGCGGGCTCGGTGGCGGCGGGCTCCGGGGTGACCGGCTCCGGGGTGGCCTTCGCCTCCGTATCGGCAACGGGGTGCCCGGACGACGAGGCCTGCGCCGGCACCTTCGGCTCCGTCTCCCCCCGCTTCGGGCGGTCGAAGGCTTCGGCCACCAGGTCGGACGCGATCCCGCTGCCGGTCCCGCCGGACCTCTTGACCGAGGTCTTCTTGTCGGCCTGGGCGGGTACGGACGCCGTGCCTGCCGTACCCGCCGTGGCCGACGACGAAGTCGATGTCGTTGTTGTCACGTTCTGCGCCGGCTCGTCGGACGGCGCCGTGCGCTCGCCCTGCGACGGCACGGACGCGGCTGCCGACGGCTCGCCGTACTCCACGCGGTCGCGTCCAAACACTTTGCGCAGCAAGCTCCGAATGCCCATGGGCGAGACCTTTCGCATGAGTCGAGTGCGAGTTATGTCCGCGCCGCCGGAAATTGATCCCTGGCCAGGGCGGACACGTAAGGTTAGCGACCGCGCTGCGCGATCTTTGGGAGGGTCGCCCTCACGAGGCGGGGGTCCGGCGGAGGGCAGCAGAAATCCCTACGCCAACTCCGCGTACGCGACCGCCAACTCCTCGTACGCCACGTCCAGGTCCGACTCGTCGACCCCCGCCCGTCCGGCAAGAAACAGCCGCACCCCCAACGGATCCCCCGCCAGGGGCCGTATCACCGTGTCGGGCCGCGGCCGGCTCGTCGGCTGGCAGACCGTGACGACTTCCCCGGATGCGACCAGGGAGAACGCCGTGAGGTAATCACCGTGCAGGACCGGCGGGTTGAGACCGGCGGACTGCAACATGCGGCGCATCCCGTCCCACTCGCCGTCGACCGTGGGGTCGACCATCCACCGGTCGTCCGCCAGGTCGGCGAGTTTCACCACCGGGTTGCCGGCCGCCGGATGGTCCGCCGCCAGCGTCACGGACTGCGGCTCCCGCTCGACCAGGACCCGTACGGACAGACCCTCGGGCACCCGCAGCCGGCACCCTTCGACCTCGTGCACGAAGGCCACGTCCAGTTGGTCCGCGGCGACCAGACGCAGCAGCGCGTTGGCGGAGACGTCCATGTGCAGTGAGGTCTCGGTGCCGGGCAACCGGGCCCGCAGCCGGCGCAGCCAGCCGGGCAGGGCGCGGCTCGCGGTCGAGCCGATCCGCAGCCGCGGCCCCGCGGCGCGTGCGGCCGCCGCCTTGGCGTCGGTCACCAGATCCCGCATCTCGGCGATCAGCGGACGGGCCCGGCTGAGCACGGTGCGTCCGAGCGGGGTGGGCCGGCAGCCGGTGCGTTCCCGGGTGAAGAGCTGACCGCCCAGCGAGTTCTCGATCCGGCGGAGCTGGGTGGTGAGCGAGGGCTGACTCATGCCGAGTTCACGGGCTGCCCGGTGCAGGCTGCCGCGGTCGGCGATGGCGCACAGCGCCCGGAGGTGCCTCACCTCGAGGTCCATGTACCCGAGAGTAAGGCGGTCCTGCGGGCCGCACCAGACCTGCAAACCACCCCCGATAGACCGAAGTTATCGCCAGTTGCCATCATCCCCGGGGGCCGCCCGCCCAGCACACTCTCCGGTAACCACCCGTTCACCCCCACACCGGACGAGTAGGAGCCCCCCACATGAAGCACCGTCATACCGCCCTGTCCGCCATCCTCGGCCTGGGCATCGCCGCGGCGCTCGGCACCGCGGGCCCTGTGCAGGCAGCCACTCCCACACCGCATCTGCGGGCGGCCGCCCAACACTACGCGGGCGCCCAGCAGGAATCGGACAACAAGGCCTTTTTCCAGGCAGTCCTGAAGTCGGTGGCCGAGAAGCAGGCCGCGCACCCGGGTCTGCAGTCCGTGACCGTCGTCTACGACGCGTCGGCCGCCCCGAGTTACCAGAGTCAGATAGCGGCCAGCGCGCAGATATGGAACGCGGCCGAAACCAACGTCAAGCTCCAGGCGGGCTCCAACGCCGACTTCTCCTACCGTGAGGGCGACGACCCGCAGGGTTCGTACGCGTCGACCGACGGTCATGGCAGAGGTTATGTCTTCCTGGATCACGCACAGACCCAGGAGTACGACTCGATCCGGGTCACCGCGCACGAGACGGGCCACGTCCTCGGCCTGCCGGACACCTACAGCGGTCCGTGCAGCGAGCTGATGTCCGGCGGCGGCCCCGGCCCCTCCTGCACCAACCGCCAGCCGGACGCCCAGGAGCGTGCCCAGGTCGACGCGCTCTGGGCCAACGGACTGGCGAAGGCGCTGGCCAAGGTGAACCGGGTCCACTGAAGCCGGATCCCGTCGGCACGCCCCACCCCCCACCCCCCGCACCCGGTGTCACTGACGACGCCGGGTGCGGGTGTCCTGCGTTCGGGGCCGGCCACCACTGCGGCTACTGCGGTGAGGTGATGCCCCGCGCGGCGATGACCTCCTGGCGCAGCGGGGCGAGGACGCCCCGGTCGTCGCCGGAAAGCGCGGTCCGTACCGCCACCAGCGTGGCACTGGACCGCAGACCCTCCGCGAGTCCGTTCAACTGGCGTGCGATGTCGGCGGCTTCGGCCGGGGCGGGCGGACCGGCCCCGTGGTCGACCCGGACCCGGGCGGCAGTCGTGGCGTCCACGATCCGCTCGACGGCGACGACCACCGGCCACCAGGCGGCGGCCCGGGTACCCGTCGGCGGCGGCTCGGTGAGGGCCCGCTGGAACTCCGACCGCACGGCGGACAGATCCCGGTACAGCCGGCGCCGCAGTCTGACCCGGTCCGACGGGTCGCCGCCCCGGCCGTCGCCGCCGAAGGCACACTCCACATAGCGCGCGGTATCGGCGACCGCGTCGGCGAGGCGGTCGCCGATCCGGGCGTGCCAGCTCTCCGGCCAGAGCAGGTAGCCGGCCACCAGCGCGATGCCGCAGCCGATGAGGCTGTCGACCAGCCTCGGCTGGATCAGCTGGAAGCCGAGGTGGTTGAGCTGGTCGGAGATCAGCAGGATCACCGGGGTGATGGCCGCGGTCTGGAAGGCGTACCCCTTGGCGGAGAAGGCCGGGATGAGGGCCGCGAGCACCAGCGTCACCGGTACGTCCCACCAGCCGCGCGGCACGAGACCCAGCACCAGGGTGGCGGTGAGCAGCCCGACCGCGGTACCGAGGGCGCGCAGCACGGCCCGTGAGAAGACCGAACCGAAGTCGGGTTTCAGCACAAAGGTGACGGTGAGCGCGACCCAGTAGGAGCGGTCCACCGCCACCGCCGAGGTCAGGATCTGGGCGAGGCCGATACAGAGCGCGAGCCGCAGTCCGTAACGCCAGGAGGCGGCGGTGAGCAGGACGTTGCGGGCGGCCCGGCGGGCCCGCACCCCGAGCGGAGCGGGACGGCCGAGCCGGTCGCCGGGGTTCGCCGCGGTCCGGTCGGCGGAGGTGTCGGGGTCGGGGTGGTGCACGACGCCCGATGCGTGGCGCAGTGCCGCGTTCACGGCGCGGTCGGCGGGTCCCTCCGGCTCGGGGAGCACGAGATCGGGGGTGGCTCCCGCCCGGCCCGACGCGATGACATCGGCCAGGTCCCGGACGGCGGCGGCTATCTCCGGGCGGCGTGCGGCGCGGCCGTGCAGGTGGGCGGCGGCGGCCGCTTCCACCAGCGGTATCACCACATTGAGCTGGGCGAGCAGTCGCACCAGCGGGCCGCTGCGGCCGTGGTCGTGGGCGCGCCGGGTGAGGATCAGGTCGTAGGCGGTGTTGAGCGCCGCGGTGACGTCCTGGCGTCGGCCGTCGTACGCCGGTGTGCCGGCCGCGGCCAGCAGTTCGGCCAGCGCGCGGTAGGTGCCGGCGACGGCTCCCCGCTCGGGTGCCCGGGCCCGCAGCGGCCAGCCGAGCAGCGTGAGGGCCAGCACCAGCAGGCCGCCGAGCGAGAGCAGCAGCGGCGCCTTCCACCAGGGGTCCGGCATCGGGAGCCCCGCCCCGACCACCGTGTCGACCAGCAGCAGCAACCCCGACACCGAGGCCACCGCGCCGACCGTGGAGATCATTCCGGAGATCAGCGCGACCAGGGTCAGCACCCCGACGGCCGGCCAGCCCGTGCCGTACACCAGCGTCCCGAGCATGATGCCGATCGCGCCGAAGCACTGCGGTACGGCGATGTTGAGGACCCGCATCCGGTAGGCGTCGGCGGTGTCGCTGATGACGCCCATCAGGGCGCCCATCGACACCAGCGCCCCGTAGGCCGGCCGGCCCGCCGCGAGCCCGACCGCGATCGGGGCGGCCATGGCGAGGCTCGCGCGGACGACCGCGGCCCAGCGGATCGGTGCGGGCTGCGGGCGCACTCCTCTGATCAGCCACTCCGGCGGTGACAGCAGCGGCTGTCGGTGGGCTGCCCGGGTCTTCTCGGTCATGCCGTCCGATCCATGGGGGTCACGTCCACGGGGGTCACGGCATCAAAAGTACGGCCCCCGGGTCAGAGGACCTCGGTCGCGGTCGCCCGCTTCCCGGAATAGGTGGCGAGCGCCCAGATCACGAAGAGGCCGATCCCGATCGACACCACGCCCCAGATCGGCTGGTACGGCAGGAACATGAACTGCAGTACGACGCTCAGCGAGGCCAGCACGATACCGGCGATCCTGGCCCACTGGGCGCCCGAGAGGATGCCGTAGCCGGTGAAGGCGATCAGGATGCCGAGGATCAGGTGGATCCAGCCCCAGGCAGTGAGGCTGAAGGCATAGGTGTAGTCGCCGACCCGGCCGTAGATGTGGTCCTTCGAGATGGCGACGATGCCCTGCAGGATGCCGGTCATGCCCTCGACCACCAGGAGCACGCCGGCGAACATGGCGCCGCCCGCGGCCCAGCCCGAGACGGGCCGGGCATCGGGGGCGGCGCCGCCGGTGCCGGGGGCCTGGTGTGCTGCGTGGTGGCTCATGGGGCCTCCTGTGACGGGCCCGGGTGCGACCGGATCCGCGGGTGACGGGATTCGTGTATTTCCCACCAGCATGGGTGTGACAGGTACAAAGACGGATGAATTACTGGGCCGTAAGAGTTGCCGACGAGCCGCCGTGGGTGTGCTCTGGGAGTGGGATCAGCGGAAGGAGTTCTGCGATGACCACACAGGCCGCGGGCCCGGCGCGGAAGCATCACCAGGTGCCGTGGCGGCATCGGCAACCGACGGCACGACGTCACCGCTCGAGTCTGTCCTGGGTGCTGCCGCTCATCTTCGGAGTGTTCTTCGGCCTCTACGCCTGGTACATCGAGAACTCCGGGGGGCTCACCACCGGGGAGATCGTCCTGAGTGTGGTGTTCGGCGTCGCCGTCGCGGTCCTGACGTTCCTCTTCGGCCGGGTCCAGTACGCGCTGCCGCGCGAGCTGCGGGCGGCGGGGTACGGAGTGCTGTTCGGCGGGATCATCGGCTTCACGTACTCGCTGACCGGACACAGCGTGCTGCTGTCGTCGTTCATCGGCTTCTTCCTGGGTATGGGCATGCTGCTCGCGGCCTTCTACCTCATCTACACCCACGAGGACTGACGCTCGCCCACGTCCTCACAGGGCCGAGGCCTCCGCTCCGTGCCGTCGCCGCCGAGCAGTTCGACGACCGCCATGACGGTCAGCGCGCACAGCGCGATGACGGCCGCCACGAGTGGCGCGGGGCTGTCCCACCGCAGGTAGACGGCGAGCGCCCCGGCCAGTACCAGCCAGTTCAGCCAGGTCGTGGCACGGCTCACCCGCACCCACCGCGGCCCGGGGCGCAGCCCCGCCGCGGCGCGTACGGCGCCGATGCCGCCCGTCCACCCGGCCCGCACGCGGGTCGGCCACGACCCCGGCCCGCCGAGCCAGCCGCCGAGCGCCACCACGGCACCGGCGACGACGACCATCCGGATGCCGGTCCGCAGCAGGACCACCAGGGCGTCGAACACCGCCAGCGCGGCCGGCCGCGGGACGACGTCCGGCAGCCGGTCCGGGTACAGAGCGCGGAAGGCCATGAGGCCGAGGTCCAGCAGCAACGCACCGCCCGCGAGGGCGAGCGCCGCGGCGACCAGGGCGCGCCGTCTGCGGGTCGCGAGGAGCACCCCGCCCGCGGCGAGCAGCAGGGTCACCAGCGGTAGCCAGACCCCGGCGATCCGCACCAGCCGGAAACCGGTCCTGGCCGGGCCGACGGCGCCGGGCTCCAGGACGGTGAACCGGGCGTGCACCTCGGGGATCTTCGTCGCGGCGGCCACGCCGCTGTCGTCGAGCCGCTCCTTGGCGGACTCGACCACCGGCGCCAGATCGACGGTGACCTTCTTGCCCTTGCTGCCCGCCAGCGCGTGTACCACGGAGGCGTGCGTGGTCCGGTTCAGTCGGCTCCAGACGGTCCGGAAGGCGGGACCGGCGACCAGGCTGCCCACCGCGCTGTGCACGACGTTCCGCAGACCCTGGGAGATCGGCTCGTCCGGCGGTCCGATGGCCTCGCGCAGTTCTTGCCGGTCGGCGGGTGCCACCGTGTCGAGCAGGGCGTCCACATCGATGTGCCGCATGACCGCGTCGGTCACCCGGTCGGTGACGGTGCCCTGCACGGCACGGTTGGCGGCCAGCGGCTGCATGGTGTCGACATAGCGGTCGGCGTCGCCGATCTCGTCGTGCGCCCAGACGGCGACGACGGAGACCGGGGTGAGGAGTGCGGCGAGCACGATCAGCAGTACGGCGAAGCACGCGCGCACCCGGTGGCGCTGGGAATCGTCCGTCACCTCTCCAGGGGAGGACACCGGGCAGCGCCTCGCACGCCGGACGGCGCCATTCGGCCAATTCGGTCCTCCGGTCGGGTTGAGTTCCGGTTCGCGTCAAGGGGAGACTGGATCTTGTCGTTTCCGCTTCCTTGGTCGCGAACCGCTGAGACGATGTACCGGAACGGGGAGGAACCCATGACTGAGGTCTTCATGCGCCGGCTGACCCGATGGCAGGCCGAACAGCAGCGGGAGGCCATCGCGGACACCTATGTCGAGTCGTATCTGCGCGCGCCCGGGGAGGAGTTCCACGACCGTCAGCGGTTCCTGGAGCGCTTCGTCGAGGACATGCAGCGGCCCGGATTCGACATGATGGTGGGCGACGGTCCGTCCCTGGCCGGGTGCGCGTACGGCTACCGGCTGGAGCGCGAGGGCGTCCTGTGGCGGGGCTTCCGGGGCGGCGTCCCGAAGGATCTCGAGGAGCTGACCGCTTCCGGACAGGTCATGGTGCTGGCGGAGTTGATGGTGCTGCCCGAATTCCGGCGCCGCCGGGTCGCCTCCCGGCTCGTGGAGCAGTTGCTGGTCCGTGCGCGGTCCGCGCTGGCCGCCGCGCTGGCCGAGCCGGCCAACACTCCGGTCATCCGAGCCTTCCAGGACTGGGGCTGGCATCGCCTGGGCGAGGTGCAGCCGGACCAGGACGGTCCGCTTCTCGAGGCGTGGGGCCGGAACATCGAGCACGCGGGAAGCGCGGGCTAACCGGTCGGTCCGGTGCGGCCCGGTTCCTGCAGCCCGGCCGCCGCGGCGGCGTCCCGGAAGACCGCCTCGAGCATCGGGAGGGTCAGCAGCCCGGTGTTCACATTGCGCTGACTGGGGTGGTAGCAGCCGAACAGCCGCAGATCCCCGAGGCCACCGCCACCGGTGAGCGTCACCCGGGCGCCGTGGCCGAACTTCGGCCGGGGCCGCGGCAGCTGCCAGCCCGCGTCGGCCAGGACCGGAAGCAGCGCCTGCCAGCCGAAGCCGCCCAGTACGACCACCGCCCGCAGGCCGGGGCCGAGCAGCGCCAGCTCGGCCGCCAGCCAGGGTCGGCAGGTGTCGCGTTCCCCGGGGGTGGGTTTGTTGTCCGGCGGCGCGCAGTGCACCGGTGCGGCCAGCCGTACGCCCCGCAGGGCGAGGCCGTCGTCGGCGCTGGCGGCAGTCGGCTGCGAGGCGAGGCCGACCGCGTACAGCCCCTTGACCAGGAAGTCCCCCGAGGGATCCCCGGTGAACATCCGGCCGGTCCGGTTGCCGCCGTGCGCGGCGGGCGCGAGTCCCACGACGGCCAGTGCCGCGTCCGCCGGGCCGAAGCCGGGCACCGGCCGCGCCCAGTAGTCCCAGCCCAGGTATGCCGCCCGTTTCTGCACGGCCACCTGCTCCCGCCAGGTCACCAGACGGGGGCAGGCACGGCACTGGACCACCTGTGCGTCCAGCGCCTGGAGATCGGCGCAGCGGGGCGCCCGGTCGGCGGGGAACCGCGGGTCGTCGGGGGTCGGCAGGGGGCCTGACACGGCGGATGCGGCCATGGCGCCACGTTAGAACAACGCGGTTCCAGCCGTGCGAGGCCGGGGCTGCCGATCAACCTGACATAGTCGCAGAACGGGCGTTAAGGGAATGTGCCGTTCCCTCTTACCCTTGAAAATTATGATCAGTCAGGCGGCTGCGGCGGTGCTCAGACAGCTGGTCAACGAGGGTGTCTCCCCCTGGTTGTCCGAATGGGCCTGCACGGACAACGAGTGGGACGCGGCCCGGTGTCTGGCCGAGAAACAGGGATTCCTGGGGCTCTTCGCTCCCGAAGCCGTTCCGCGCCCCGCACTGCGCGCGGCCTGCGACTCGCTGCGTCCGGCCTTCGATGAGAGCACAGGCCGGCACGGCCAGGTCTCGGTGAGTCTGGGTAAGGCGATCTCACATGACGCCTTGGCGCTCATTACCGACGCCGCGATCCTGCACCGATCCGTGGGACGCCCCAACGTACTGGTCCGTATGCCGGCGACCCGGGCCGGCCTCATCGCCGCGTCGGCCTGCATCGCGCGGGGCTTCGGTGTGGATGTCACCCTGATCTTCTCCGCCGAGCACTACGGCAGAGTCCTGGACGCCTATATGGACGGCCTGGAACTGGCACTCGCCAACGGACTTCCGCTGGAGGGGATCACTCTTCTCGCGTCGTTCCCCGTCGGCCTGATCGACGCGGAAGTGAACTCCCGGCTGGCGGACATGGCGGCAGGCCCGCTCCGGGACACCGCGGGCATCGCCACCGCCCAGTTGATCTATCGGGCACGCGAGAAGCGGCTGGGCAGCACCTGGTGGCAGGTGCTCCGCAGCGCGGGCGCCACCCCACCGCGTCTGGCCTGGACCGGCGCCGGCCCCGGACACATCGGCGCCCTGGTCGGTTCGAACACCGTCATGGCGCTGACCGCCGCCGTCCTCGAGCAGGCAGTACGGGATGACGCGCTGCACGGGGACACCCTGCTGAACGCGCATTCCGAGGGACGCAGGGCGCTGGACCTGCTGGCGAGCCATGGCATCGACATGACCGACGTCGCCGAGGTACTGGAGCGGAGGAACTGCCCTGCGGGGCAACCGCACTGACAGGGCAGCTCCTCCGGACCACCGGGATCACACGGTCGCCGCCGCCTCACGGCCCGGGAAACGCCCCCCGGACAGTGCCAGCAGGGGCGCCGACTTGACCGCGGTCTCCTCGAACTCCGCTGCCGGGTCGGACAGCGCGATGATCGCGCCCCCCACTCCGTAGCGCATCCGGCCGGGGGTGATCACGGCGGTGCGGATCACGATGCTGAGG
The DNA here is from genome assembly GCF_040689485.1 of Streptomyces sp. NPDC051322. Classification (NCBI taxonomy): domain Bacteria; kingdom Bacillati; phylum Actinomycetota; class Actinomycetes; order Kitasatosporales; family Streptomycetaceae; genus Streptomyces; species Streptomyces sp. NPDC051322. The sequence goes on from NZ_JBFBAK010000003.1 coordinate 354,622, forward strand.
TCGGCCGCACCGGAAAGGGAGAAGTAGCCGATCCCTCCCGAGTAGACACCGCGCGGGCCCCCTTCGAGCTGGTCGATGATCTGCATGGTGCGCACCTTGGGCGCACCGGTCATCGAGCCACCGGGGAACGAGGCCCGGACGCAGTCCACCGCGCTGTGGCCGGGCCGCAGCTGTGCGCGGACGGTGCTGACGAGCTGATGGACCGTGGCATAACTCTCGACGCTGAAAAGCCGGTCGACCGTGACGGTGCCCGTCTCGGCGCACCGGCCGAGGTCGTTGCGGACCACGTCGACGATCATCAGGTTCTCGGCGCGGTCCTTCTCGTCATGGAGAAGGCCGGCCACCAGCTCGGCATCCTGTTGGGGCGTTTCTCCGCGCGGCCGTGTTCCCTTGATCGGTTTGGACTCGGCCGAGCCGCCGGCCGAGACCCGCACGAAGCGCTCGGGTGAGGTGCTGAGCACCGAGAGCTCACCGAACCGCAGCAGCGCGGCGAACGGCGCAGGATGCGCGTGCCGCAGCAGCCGGTATGCCTGCCAGGGGTCGATGTCGGCCGTCACCTCGGCGATATTGGTGAGACAGACCTCGTACGTCTCTCCGGCCGCGATCTCCTCCTGGCAGGCATCGATCAGCTCGAGGTACGCGTCTCGGTCGTGACGCAGCTGGATGTCAGCGAGGGGCATGTCCTCGCCGGGCGGTGCGGGTCGCACGCCGACCAGTTCGCCGAGCCGCTCGGCCGTGGTGGCGAGCCACTCGCGGGCCTCCGCCTCCGTCCCCCGCTCGGCGTCCGGCTCCGCGAGAGCGAGCAGGTAACTCGTCTGCGTGGCGTGGTCGAGGACGACAGCGCGGTCCGCAAACACCATGGTGGCGTCGGGCTCTTCGGAGCGGTGCCGGAGGTCCCCGCCGCACTCGCCCTTCAGCTCGTACCCGAGATAGCCCACCCAGCCCAGGGTGAAACCGAAGGGAAGCTCGGGGATGTCGGTACGGGTACCGCGCAGGTCCCGGTCGATCCAGTCCAGGAACTCCCCGGCGACGACCTGGGTGGAACCCTCCGACTCCACCGTCACCGTGCCGCTCCACACATCGGCCCTGGCCACCCGGGCGAGCGGCCCCGAGGCGTCGCCCAGCACCGAGAACCGGCCGGCGTCGTCGTCCGCCCGACTGCTGTCGAGCCAGAAGGCGTGGTCGGATTCCCCGAAGAGCCGGTCGTAAGCCACTTCCGCGTCCCAGCGGGTGGGCAACCGCTGGACGACGACCCGCAGTTCGCGCACGTCGTCCACCGGCCTCGCGGCCACCGGGGCGGACGGCCGGGTCGGGCGTGAGGTACGTACCGGCCGGTGCGCACGACTCAGCTCGGCGAAGTTGGCGAGCAGCTCGCGGCCGTACTGGGTGCAGATCGACTCCGGGTGGAACTGCACCCCCCACTGGGGCCGCTCGCGGTGTTGCAGCGCCATCAGAATGCCGTCCGGTGTCCAGGCGGTGGGCTCCAGTTCCGCCGGGAGGTCGGTCACCGCGAGCGAGTGGTAGCGCACCACCTCCAACGGCGACGGCAGACCGGCGAAGAGCCCTTCACCGCCGTGCAGTACGGGGGAGACCCGCCCGTGCCTGGGTTCCGGGCTGCGCGAGACCGTGGCGCCGTGCTGCAGTCCGATGCCCTGGTGGCCGAGGCAGATGCCCAGCAGCGGCAGGTCGGTGCTTTCGATGATCTCCTGACAGATACCGAAGTCGGTCCGCCGGCCGGGATTCCCCGGGCCGGGGGAGATGACCACGTTGTCGAACTCCCGCAGCCGGTCGATGTGCCAGTCCGGATCCCCGTTGACGATGACGACGGGTTCTCGGCCGTTCACCTCGGCGATGTGGTGGAAGAGATTGAACGTGAAAGAGTCGTGGTTGTCGACGATGAGAGTACGCATCTCCGTCACACCGCACTGCTGAGCAGCAGATCGGCCTCGGGCGCCACGATCTCCAGCAGCAGATGTTCGACCACATCGCTGCCGTACTCGAACTCCGGGACCTCCAGACGTTGCAGGACCCGCAGCTCGTGTCCGTACTCGTCGGCGATCCGGTGCAGTTCGGACAGGTCCCCGCGGCTGCTGAAGTGCAGCAGCGCCGACCCGCCCTCGGTCAGTCGGCGTGGTGCGTCACGTATGTAGGCACGGTGCGCTCGGTAGCCCGCGTCGACGTAGGCGGCCTCGTGAAGCGTCTTGTAGGTGTAGTTCTGCGGGCCGCGGACGTAGTTCGAGCTCCAGAAGACCGTGTCGAAGCGATCGTTGGTGGCCGCGTCGGCGAACATGTCGCTGTGCACCGCCTGCACCCGGCCGCGCATCCCGTGCCGGTGGGCGTTGGCTGCGGCGTTCTCCACCGCACGCGGGTTGATGTCGGAGGCGACCACGCGATCGCAGCCCGTCAGTGCCGCCATCACCGCGATGACGCCGGCTCCGCAACCGATTTCCAGGAATGAGCCATTCCGGTAACTCGAATGCTGCCCGGTGAGGTTCAGGAATTCGAGGGCGACGTCGGTGGAAGGCGAGTACACCGGTGCGAACACCTCTTCCAGCAGGTCCCACTCCCGTCCACATGCTGAGAAGACTTGTGGGCGGTCCGCCCGCGTCATGGAAAGGCTGCTCCGCTGCAGCGAGCGTTCATAGCTTTGGACCTGCGACATCTTGTAGCCCCCTGGTGTGTGTGGTGCGGCCACCATCGCCGTACCGGCAAAACCACCATTGCCTGCGTGACCGCACCAAGGAAGGTTGTCAGGTAACAGCCTGAGCACAACCTGTGGTGATCCGATCACCGGGCGACCCCTCTGACCAGCCCTTCTCGCATCGTGGGCCCGTTGACTGGTTCTTGCTGGCGGCCTACGGTCCCGTCAGGCAGGATGGTGGGGGGCCGGCCGGGTTCACGCCTCATTCGAAGGGGAGACGAGCAACATGCCTCTGGGGGACTCCGAAACAGGAGATGAGCAGTTCCGGTTTCTCGAACTGCTGGCGACAGAGGCACCGCTGGAGGAATTCGATGAGCGGATTCGCCACGCACATCGGCGCGGTGCGACTCCGGAGGAGATCGAGCGGCTCACCCGGGCCAAACAAATGTCGTTAACCGTACACGAGTTGTTCAGTCGTCGGCAGCAGCGCGAGGCGGGCCTGGCCGCGCTGGTGGACACCGCTCGGGAACTCACCCTGCCGTATGAACTGGATGCGCTGCTCAAGGTCATCACCAGACGTGCCCGGCGGCTGCTGAATCTGGACATGTCCTGGGTGACTCTGAATGACCCCGCGGACGGGAATTCGCGGGTACGTGCCCCGGACGGCCACGCCTCCTCGATCACCGTGGGGTTCCGGATACCGGATGACGGCGGCATCGGCAATGAGGCGGCGCGGAGTTCCGCACCGATGTGGACGTCCGACTACCTGTCCGATGAACGCTTCGCGCACTCCGAGTTCACGGACAAGGTCACCCGGGCCGAGGGTCTACGCGCGTTCATGGTCGTTCCGCTGCTGGACGGCAACTCCGCGACGGGTGTCCTGTACGTCGCAGGACGCAATGTCCGGCACTTCACGCCGGAAGAGGTCACTCTGATGGCGTCGCTCGGAGACTTCGCGACGATCGCCATCGAGAAGGCCCGATTGCTCGACCGGACCCGGGCGGAGGTCTCCCAGCTGGAGCAGAGCGCCGCGCGGGCCAGGGGGTCCTCGTCCAACGCTCAGCAACTGCGGGACGTACAGAGCGGATTGATCGACGTCGTGCTGCAAGGCCGCGGGTTGCGGGCGCTGGTCACCGAGGCCGCCCAGCAACTCGGAGGGTCTCTGCTGGTCCGTGACCCGGTCGACAAGCCGATCGTCGGGGTCGGGGATTTCCCCCCTCTTGACGAAGCGCAACTCCTCAGCGCGTCGCTGGACGCCCACGACAAGGGCGAAACCGTGCAGACCGCCGACGGCCGGTGCATCCACCCGATCACCGCCGGCAAGGAGAACCTGGGCACGCTCGTGTTCCATGTGACGTCTCCGCCGACCGACTACCAGGTGCGCTTGCTGCCGTCCGTCGCCCAGTCGGTCGCCGTCCTCCTGCTGATGCAGCGCAGCACCGCCGCCGCCGAAGGCCAGGTACGTGACGAGCTCTTCAACGACCTGCTCAGCGCCACCCGGCAGACCGCGCAGATCGAGGAGCGTGCGCACCAACTCGGGATGAAGCTGGAAGATCCCCACGTCATTGTGATCGCCAGACCTGAAGGCGGTGTTCAGGGCAGAGCGGTGGTCTGGGCCTCCTCGTACGCCAACCGCTTCGCCGGTCTGAAGCGGGTGGACAGCGGCTGCGTCGGCTTTCTGCTGCCCGGCTCCGACGCCGAAGGCGCTGCCGCGGCCGTCGCCAGGGAGCTGACCTCGGTACTCGGTCAGCCGGTGACCGCGGGCGCCGCGGGGCCGGTGACCTCACCGGCCTCGGTGCTGCACACCTACCGGGAGGCCGAGCGCTGTCTGGACGCGCTGACGGTCCTCGGCGGTGTCGGCACCTCGGCCTCGCCGCAGCAACTCGGCTTCCTGGGGTTGTTGCTCTCCGACAACCGTGATGTCGCCGGTTTCGTACGCACGGCGATCGGACCGGTGCTCGATTACGACACACAGCAGAGCACCGACCTGCTCCGCACGCTCCAGGCGTATTTCGCCGCGGGAAACAGCCCCACCCGGGCGGCCGAGGAACTGCACGTCCACCCGAACACCGTCTCGCGTCGCCTGGAGCGCATCACCGAACTGCTCGGCGCGCACTGGCAGGTTCCGTCCAGGGCGCTGGAGATCCAATTGGCTCTGCGTCTTCAGGGCGCCCGGCACACGCTTGCGAAGCAGCGTGAGATGTCGGCGAAGAGCACTCGGAAGTAGCGCAGTAACGGCGTCCGTACTGCCCCGGCCACTCTTCGGTCCTCGTCCGGCCGGCGGTGGTGAGTTCACCACACTGTGCGGAGAACCGCAGGCCGACAGGGCTTCACCTGCCTGACGTGGTGGCCCGGCCACCGTTCCTCCGCCGAAGTATGGGCCCGCATCACCTCCTCCTGGGGCCTGCGGACGGCCAGTGTTGATGTCGTCTCAGGCAGAAGAAGCGGAGTGGATGAGCGCCGTCGCATACGCGCACCCCACGAGATGAGTGCGTCGATCCACTGGCGCCCTTTCCGCCAGTGGAATCAACTCGAAGGGGGGCGTGATGGGCGTGCGCCGCAAGGAAACGGTCGGCATCCTTCTCGCGGGAGGCCGGGGGGAGCGGGCCAAACCGATAACGCTGAAGTCCGCGGACTACATCCGCAGCAAGGCCCTCATCCCGTTTGTGGGGCGCCGTCTGGTCGAGTGGGTTCTCGACGCCTGCCGGGAACAGGGGATCCGCCGGTTCTACGTGGTGGCTCAGGGCCTCGAGAACCGCAACCAGATCAAGCTGCTGCTGGGGCACGGCGAACGTTACGGCGTGGAGATCAGGTATTCGCGCTCGCGCTTCGACCGGTACAACGTCGGCTCGGCGGGCGCGACGCTGCACAACATGGAGCAGTGGGATCTGAAGGGCCAGGCCCTGGTGCTCCCGGTGGACTCCCTCTTCGACTTCGATCTCGAGTCGATGGCGCGGACGCACGCCGAGCGGAACGCCGCGGTGACGGTGGCCGCAGTGGCCAGGACGCCGGAGGAGATCGCCGCCAAGTACGGGGTCATGCGCACCGACGAGAACGGCATGATCGAGGGATTCGTGGAGAAGCCCGGTCTGCCGAGGCTGCTCGAGCTGTTCCCGCAGTCGGCAGCCGATGCTCGGTCCACCCTGCCGACGAACGCCGGCATGTACCTGGTGGACTGCGATCAACTGCGGCTGCTGGCCCGCGACCCGGAACTGTTCAGGCAGTCCCACCAGCAGCTCGACTGGGGCGGCGATCTGCTCCCCTGGCTGGTGCGACGGAGCTTCCCGGTGGCCGCCCACACCATTGGACGCCTCGGAGACCTGGGGAACGTCCCTGACTATCTGGACACCTTGCACCGGGTGCTCGACGGCGACTACGAGCAGATGAACCGGCTGATGGACGCCCCGGATGAGGCCCCTCACCTGCGCTGGATCCACGAGAGCAGCCTGCGGGCCAAGGACGATGTCACCGGAACGACCCTCGCGCAGAAGATCGAGGAGGGTTCCGTGGTGATAGGGCCCGGAGTCCGGATCGGCCGCGAGGTGGAGATCGGGCCGGGTGTACGGCTGGAGCATGCGGATATCGGCGATGGAGCCGACATCCGGGAGTGCGCCACTCTGACCAGATCGGCCTGCGGCGAATCCGCGGTCGTCGGTTCGTTCGCCGAGATATCCGACTCCTATATCGGCTCCATGGCCGAGATCGCATCCGACCGGTACCGCCCGCTGCGGCTCGAGGAGTACTCGGCCATAGGCGATGGCGCAGCTCTCTGGCCCGGGTCGCGATTCTGTGGGGTCACCGTTTATCCGAAACTCCGGTTGCCACTGCTCACCGGAGTCCCTGCCGAGACCGAACTCAGAAGCTCTGACGACATTCTGCGATGGGTGTGATGGCGAGCATGCGGGAGATTTCGATGGACAGGCCGATCGCGGTGATAGGCGGCGCCGGCCGCGTCGGTGGTCTGGTGACGCGCCGACTGGTGGAGGAAGGCGCGCGGGTACGGGTGGTGAGCCGCAATCCGGGACGCACCCCGCACCGGCATCTCCCCGGGGTCGAGCTGCACCAGGCAGATGTCCGCTACACGGACGCCTTGCCGGCCGCGCTGGCCGGCTGCGGCGGTGTCGTCTACGGCGTGGAGCCGGGCACGGCCGACTCCGGTCCCAACTGTCCCGAGGCCACGATGTACGACGGTGTGCGCAACGTACTGGCCGCCGTCGCCGAACACGGTGAGCGTCCCCACTTCGTGCTGATCAGCCAGATCTTCGTGACACGAAGGGAACACCCGATGAACGCCTACGGCAGGCTGCTCGACTGGCGGCTCCGCGGGGAGGACGCGGTGCGTGCCTCCCGGCTGCCCTACACCGTCGTACGGCCCAGCTGGCTCGCCGACGACGGCCTGACGGGCGACCGGGTCCGGCTGGAGCAGGACGACCGGGGCGACGGCTGGGTGTCCAGGGCCGCGGTCGCAGAAGCCTGTGTGCAGGCGTTGCACAGCCAGGAGGCCGTCAACCGGACCTTCGAGCTCTACAACGAACCGGGCGCGGCGCCCACCGACTGGCCGATGCTCTTTCACCGCCTCATACCCGACCGGGTCCTGGAGCAGCCCCGGCTGTAGACCGTGCGGGCCGCCGGCGGCAACGCCGCGACAGAGCGGCCCTCCCCCGAACCCCCGCCGGGTCCATCATCCCCCGTTGCCCGGCGGGCCGCCGGACACCGGGGCCGGTGCGGAGAGCGGCGTCGCACTCCTCGACCGGCCTCGGTGCCCGGGTAACTTGCCACGTCCTAAACATTGTTTCATGATGCATCTTTTTTGTTTGTCCGATTCCATGGAAAGGGCTGGGTAATGGCCGTTGTACGCGATCAGGATCGGCCTGGTGGAATGACGCACGACTACGTCACCGAGTTCATTACGGAGACGCTCGCTTCAATTCCACGAAGTGACCAACGGCGCTGGGGCGACCTGTATGTCAAAGGGCTGCTCTCGGCAGCGGGCCGAAAAACGATGCGCGCGCTGGCCCAGCACGTCGGCGGCAGCAGCGAGCAGAATCTGCATCAGTTCATCAGCAAGTCGCCCTGGGACTGCTCCCCGGTGCGCCAGCAGCTGGCGCGACGTTTCCAGGAGCGGGCGGAGCCGCGGGCCTGGGTGGTCCAGCCGCTGATCATCACCAAGGTGGGCAGGCACTCCGTCGGGGTCGGGAAACAGTTCGTCCCGCAGCTCGGCAGGGTGGTCAACTGCCAGCAGGGAATGGGCATCTGGCTGGCGTCGGACCGGCTCAGCTGCCCGGTGGACTGGCAGCTCTCGCTTCCCGAGTGCTGGACGGACGAGCCCGACGTGCGCAGGCGGGCCGCGATTCCGGAGCATGTGGGGCCCTGCGGACCTGAACAGTGCGCCCTGTCGGCCGTGTCCAGGATGTCGGTCGGGTGGGGCCTGCGGCAGAAGCCGGTGGTCATGGACCTCCGGGAGACCGATCCGCGTCAGGTTTGTGTCGAACTGATCGAGCGGCGCATCCCGTTCGTCGTCAGGATCAGCCCCTCCGCTTCGATCGACACCGTGTCCCCGAGCGCGCTGCGGCGGCCGGGCGGCGCGGGCGACGAGCGCTCGGAAACGCGGGCCGCGCTGGTGTCCGCGCTGCGCCGCCAGGTGCTGCCGGTCGAATGGTTCGATCACTCGACCGGCACGATGCGGGCCACCGCCGTCGGTTCCACCCGGGTCCAGCTGAGGGGCCGGGGCCGCTCGGCATACCGGCAGCCACTGGTGCTGCTGGGGTCCGGGACAGACCCGGGTGACCGGGGACAGAGCGAGCTCTGGCTCTCCAACCTGTCCCAGTCGCAGCCGGGCACGCTCTACCGGACCGCCATGCTCAGCCGGCGGGTCGAACGTGACCAGGCGGAGGTGAGCGATCAGCTGGGACTTCGTGACTTCGAGGGCCGCTCCTTCCGGGGCTGGCACCACCACATGACGCTCGTCTCGCTGGCCCACGCCGTCACCGCGCTCTCGACGACGCCTCCCACCGTGGTCCCCCCTGCGGCCGGGGACCCACTGTCCGCATTCGGAACGCGATCTCTGGAGGCTCCGGCAGCATGACGACGACATCGGACAGTGCGGCCGGCATACCGGTCGCCGAGGTTGCAGGGACCGACCGTTTCGCCGCCGATCTCCGCCGGTTGCTCCCCGGGTGGCTGGGCAGCCGCCGGTGGTTCGCGGGGAAGGGCCGGGAGACTCCTGAGGTCGTACCGGTGCTGGTCACGCTCTTGTGTCCGGGAGATCCCGCACTGCTGCAGGCGGTGATCCGTACCGGCCCGGACGACTGGTACCAACTGCTGATCGGGATGCGGAGCGTACTGCCCCCGGAGCTCGAAAGCGCCGTCATCGGGCGGGGCGGAGATACCGCATCAGGGCCCCTGACGTTCTACGAAGCCACCGAGGACCCTGAACTGATGGGCCGGCTCATCGAGCGCTTCGCCGCCGGGGAGCGGGGTGATCAGGTGGAGTTCCACCGGACGCCGAGAGCGGCTGTCCCGCTGGGGCTGCCCGCCTCGCTGAGCACCGCCGAGCAGAGCAACACATCCGTCGTCTTCGGCAAGAGGATGATGCTCAAAATACTGCGCCGCCCGGTCGTCGGCACCAACCCCGAACTCGAGATGCTCACCGGGCTGCAGCGGGCGGGAGGGGTGCCGAGTGCGGCGCCGCTGGCCTGGATGGACACCTCGCCGGAGACACCGAACGGCCCGATGACACTCGGCATCCTGCAGGAGTTCGTCCCGTCCCGCGGCGACGGCTGGGCCCTCGCCGTCGAGGAGGCGCGGGGGTGCATCGCGGGGGAGTGCGAGGCGGTCGGACCACTCGGCGGCTTCACCGACGAGGCCTACCGGCTCGGCCGGGCCACCGCCGATGTGCACGCGGCACTCGCCGGACAGCTGGCCACCCGGTCACTCGGCCCGGCGGAGGTGGACGAGATGGTCGGGTCGGTGACGGCACGCCTCGAGGCGGCGCTCGACCAGGTCCCCGCGCTGGAGCCCTACGCCGGACAGCTCCGCACCATCCACCAGGACCTGGGTGAGTCCGTGCGACGGGGAAATCCGCTGACCACCCAGCGTATACACGGCGATCTGCACCTCGGCCAGGCGCTGCGAGCCGAGGACGGCTGGGTCCTCATCGACTTCGAGGGCGAGCCCGGACAGCCCCCGGAGGTGCGCCGCCGGCTGCAGCCGGCGCTGCGTGACGTCGCAGCGATGCTGCGCTCCTTCGACTACGCGGCGCACCATGCGCTGGCCGAGGTGCTCGGGATGCCGCCCGGTGAGCAGTCGCCCAGGAACCCGCGCCGGGCCAGGCTGCTGCGCCGGGCCTCCGCCTGGGCCGTACACAACCGACGGGCGTACACCGCGGGTTACGCCGACGCCGGCGGCCTCGACCCCCGCAGCCGACCGCTGCTGCTCCGCGCCTTTGAGGCCGACAAGGCCGTGTACGAGGCGGTCTACGAGTTCCGCAACCGTCCCGAATGGCTGCCCATCCCGATGGCGGCGGTGCGCCGACTCGCCCACTGGCGCCGTCCGCACAGCTGACCGACCGGCCCGGCGGACCCAATGACCCCACGAAGGATGGGAACGATGAGCAGTCGTGTACCGCGCAGCGTCGGTCAGGCCGTCGACTCGGCGGTCGTCGGCGGTGGTCCGGCAGGGCTTTCGGCGGCCATCTACCTGGCGAGGTACAACCGGCAGGTCCTGGTCTTCGACACCGGCCAGGGCCGATCGACCCATCACCAGGTCAACCACAACTACCTGGGGTTCCCCGACGGGGTGGCCACCGTCGACCTGCGCAAGCTGGCCGCCGAACAACTGGGCAACTACCCGAACGCCCGTATCGTCCGGCACCGGGTCACCGATATCGAGGGCAACGCGGAGGGCGGCTTCGTCCTGCACGCGCAAGGGCACACCTGGCAGGCGCGGACACTGGTGCTGGCCACCGGCGTCCTCGACCACTTCCCGCACTTTCCCGGCTGGCAGTCGTACGTCGGTCACTCGATGTTCTGGTGCATCACCTGCGACGGATATGAGAACCGCGGGCGCAGCATCCTGGTCGTCGGCCACACCGACGCAGCGGCCGGTGAGGCGATGCAGCTGCACAGCCTCACCGACCGGGTCAGGTTGCTGACCAACAGCCGCAGCGACGACATCAGTCCGCTCTTCCGCCGCCGGCTCGATGCGGCGGGCATCCAGGTCGTCCACGACCGGATCAAGGAGGCGGAGGGGCGCGACGGCACGCTCCGCGCGATCGTCACCCGTGACGGTCTGCGCTTGGAACTCGACGCCCTCTTCAGCATCCAGGGCGCGACCCCGGAGACACAGCTCGCCCGACAGCTCGGTGTGCACCTGTCCCCCACCGGCTACATCGCAGTGGACACCGAGCAGAAGACCTCGATAACCGGTGTGTACGCGGCCGGCGACGCCACCTCGCTCCATTCCCATCAGGTGACCGCCGCAGTGCACGAGGGCGCCCAGGCGGCGTCGGCGGCAAACTACTTCCTTTATCCGCCCGAGCTCCGGGCGGACTGAGCGTCACTCATTTCAGGGGCGACGACAGGTCAGGAAGTCGTCCAGGGTTCGTTGACCGCCTGACAGGGCGCTGGACATCATTAAGTTGTTCGAATCGGCTGGCCGGGTTTCGGTATGTGCCACGACCTGTGCCACGACCTGCGCAGCCGTATTCCGGAATGCGCTTCTCCGCTACGCGAGTTCTTCATTCGTGGTGGGGGAAAGGGGAAGTTTTCGATGATCCACCAGTTCATTCTGGCGGCACCCAAGCCGGGTATGACCGCGCAGGAGTTTCAGGACTACTGGGTGAATGTCCACGCGGTGCGGTACGCCGCGAAAATCCCCCAGATCAGGAAGTACATGGTCGACACCGTCGTCGAGGTCGAGGGCAACCTCGGTACGCCGGCCCTGCCGCACCAGGGCATCGCGGAGATCTTCCTGGCCAACGGCGAGGAGCAGCTGGCGTCGCTGCAGACCGAGGAGTTCCTGCAGGGTGCCCGGCTGGACGAGCCCAACTGGGCGGCGTTCTGGCAGACCCTCGTCGTGGACACCACGGCGCACGAGATCGTCGCCGGACCGCCGCTGGCCAAGGGCCAGGACTGGGTGAAGCTGACCGTTCTCATCAAGCGGCGTCCCGGTCTGGACCTCGAGGACTACCGCAAGCAGACCCTCGACTCCTATGCGTCGGTGGTCAAGGGCACGCCGGGCCTGCGCCGCTATCTGCACGCACACACCGTGGACGGCGCCTACGTCTTCGGCGAGGCCGGGTTCGACAGCGTCGAGCAGCTGTGGTTCGACGACGTGGCCGCCCTGCAGAACGTCCTGCGGTCGCCCTACTTCACCGGCCAGGTCAAGGCGGCACGGGATGAGATCGCCGACCCGAAGTACGTGTTCTCCATCGCTGCGAGGGAGAACTGGATCATCGGCCCCGAGGCCCGTTGATCCGTCCGATCCGGTGGCTGCGGCGCCGCTCAGCGGTGTCTCGCAGCTCCACCACGGTTCCTGAACCGATTACCGAAGGAGCAGGCGTGGCCAGAAGGAACGCCAAGAAGATCCTCGTGATCCTGTCGGAGTACGGCTACTGGGGCGAAGAGCTCGTCGGCCCTCTCCACCACTTCGACCAGCGCGGTTACGAGGTCGATTTCGCCACCCCGAACGGAAAGCAGCCGCACGCGCTGCCGCCGTCCATGGACCCCGGCTACATCGACCCGCCGCTGGGCCGCTCCGTCACCTCCGAGAAGGTCGCGAAGCTGACCCGGGAGACAGACGAGTCGGACCGCCTCGCCAACCCGATCGACATCGCCGGCTGGCTGCCGGAGCGCCCCTACACCGCGGACGACAACTATCTGCGGAAGCTCGAGGCCTACCACCGCGCGGTCGACGTGGTGGCCCAGGAACTGGACGAGTACGACGCACTGCTGATCGTCGGAGGCAGTGGACCCGTCGTGGACATCGCCAACAACGAGCGGGTGCACCAGATCATTCTGTCCTTCGTGCGCGCCGACAAGCCGGTCGCTGCCGAATGCTACGGCGTCGCTCCGCTGGCTTTCGCCCGTGAGTGGGAGGACCGGAAGTCCATCATCTGGGGCAAGCACGTCACGGGTCACTGCAAGGAATACGACTACAAGGACGGGACGGGATTCCTGGGCACCGATTTCGTCATCGGCCCCCCGCCGTATCCGCTCGAGTACATCCTGCGTGACGCCACCGGACCCGACGGTCGCTACCACGGGAATTTCGGCAAGGAAACCTCGGTGATCGTGGATTACCCGTTCATCACCGGTCGTTCCACCCCCGATTCCTACCTGACCGGCGAGAAGGTCGTCGAGGTCCTCGAGGACGGGCTTCGCCGGTTCGGCTGGTAAATCGCCACCGTTCGGTAAGGCCACCGTTTCCGTAAGGCCACCGTTCCGTATGAGGGACGACAGGATCGAGAGAAGGAAGACATGGCCAGGCAGGGCAATGCGGCGATCATCGAGCAGTTCCTCGCAGACGGAATTCCCTATATGTTCGGCAATCCGGGGACGGTCGAGCAGGGATTCCTGGATGCGCTGGAGGACTATGACGATCTTCAGTACATCCTGACTCTTCAGGAGACGGTCGCGGCCGGTATCGCGGACGGATACGCCCGCGCCACCGGCCGTCCGGCCCTCCTGCAGTTGCACAGCGGGGTCGGCCTCGGCAACGCCATCGGCATGCTCTACCAGGCCAAGCGCGGCCACTCGCCGCTCGTGGTGATCGCCGGCGAGTCCGGGGTGAAGTACGAGGCCATGGACGCCCAGATGGCGGCCGACCTGGTGGCCATGGCGGAGCCGGTGACCAAGTACGCGACCCGGGTCACCGACCCGAACTCGGTGCTGCGGGTGCTGCGCCGGGCCATGAAGATGGCGATGACAGCGCCTCGTGGCCCGGTCTTCGTCTCGCTTCCGCTCGATGTGCTGGACGCGATCAACGAGGAGCCCGTCATCCCGAGCACCTTCCTCGACACCCGGACCGCGCCGGTCCGCCCGCTCGTCGAGCAGGCTGCCGGACTGCTGGCCGGCGCCGAGAAGCCGATCATCCTGGTGGGCGACGGCGTTTCCGCTTCGGGCGCACAGGACGAGCTGGTGCGGGTGGCCGAGCAACTCGGCGCGGACGTCTGGGGGGTCGACTTCTCCGAGGTCAACCTGGACGCCACGCACCCGCTCTACCGTGGCCAGCTCGGCCACATGTTCGGTGAGGTCAGCGCGGCTGCCGTGCGGGACGCCGACGCCGTCCTGATCGTCGGCACCTATGTCTTTCCCGAGGTGTTCCCGGTCCTGACGAACCCGTTCAGCAAGGACGCCAGGATCGTCCACATCGACCTCGACGGTTATGAGATCGCCAAGAACCATCCGGTGACGCTCGGCCTGGTGGCCGACCCCAGGGCCACCCTCGCGGCACTCGGCGACGAACTCGAGGGCCGACTGTCCGAAACGGACCGGGTGAACGCCTTCGAGCGTCTCGAGGCCCGGCGCCGGGAGCAGCCGACGCAGCCGGCCGACGACGGCTCGCTGCTCAGCCACTTCCTGCGCGAACTGGCCGCCCAGGCACCCGAGGACGTCATGGTCTTCGACGAGGCCCTGACCTCGGCAGGGCCGCTCAACGCCCATCTGCCGGGCCGGCTGCCCGGTCACTGGTTCTCCACCCGCGGCGGATCGCTGGGTGTCGGCATCCCGGGGGCCATGGGGATCAAGCTCGCCCACCCGGACAAGACCGTGATCGGTTTCACCGGTGACGGCGGATCCATGTACACCTTCCAGGCCCTGTACACCGCGGTACGCCACCACATCGGCGCCAAGTTCGTGATCTGCAACAACCGCAGCTACAAGCTGCTCGACCTCAACATCGAGCAGTACTGGCGGGAGCGCGGCGTGCCCGAGCACGCGCACCCCTCGCCGTTCGACCTGTCCGATCCGGACCTGGGCTTCGCCGACATCGCCCGCGGTTTCGGCGTCGACGCGCTGCGCGTCGACGAGCCCGGCCAGGTGGCGGACGCCGTCAAGCGGATGCTCGCGGACGACAAGCCGTTTCTCATCGACCTGCGGATCACCGAAGGAGGACAGCATGGCTGACATACCCGCACGGGACGGAGCGCTCACCGGGCGGAAGATCGCGATCTTCGCCGAAAGCGACTTCTACGAGCCCGAAATCGCCTACTACCAGCGCAGGTTCGCCGAAGAGGGGGCGCGCGTCGACTTCGTCACCCGGCTCTGGGGAAACAAGTCGATCACCTTCAGCGGCCATGAGTACCGGGCGCCGCTCACCGTGAACCGCAGTCTCGAGGACCTGGACGACCGCCGGCTGCGCGAGTACAGCGCGCTGGTCGTGCCCTCCGGTATGGTCGCCGACCGGCTGCGCTACACCGATGACATCGAGCAACTGGCCCCGGCCACCGATCTTCTGCGCCGGGCATTCGCCCGCTCGGGCGTCGTCAAGGGGATCATCTGCCACGGGATGTGGCTCGCCTCCTCGATTCCGTACGTGATCCGCGGACGCAAGATCGTCTGCCACAACAACCTGATCGGCGACGTGCGCAACATGGGCGCCAGTTACGTCGACCAGGACGTCGTCGTCGACGGTGACCTGGTCACCGCCCGGACGGGCGACCACTGCCATCTGTTTGCCAGGACCATCATCGACGAGCTCGTGCTCCGAGGGGCGTGACAAGCATGTCCGACACACTGAACTTCACGTTCTCCGACACCGTGGCCGGGCGGGTCACCGGATTCGACCGGGACAACGGTGTCTTCTCCGTGGTCACCGCGGACGGCCGTGACTTCGATGTCTCCCTCGACGGCGGCCCCAGCGCGGAGCTGCTGCACAATCTGGGTGAGCCCTACCAGGACGCGTCCGGCCACATAGACGAGCTGCTCGAAGAGGGCAGCTTCGTACTGGCCTACGGCATCTTCTACCCGCACAACGGCGGGGCTCGCTTCGAGGCCAAGCGGCTGATCTTCGTCGGTCGCCGGGTCGACGACTACCGGTTCGAGGAGGCGGGCTGGTGGGTCCAGCAGATCGAGGAGATCGCCGCCTTCTACCGCAAGGCCCAGTTCGGCGAAGGGCCCATCGACTTCGCCGGCTACCGGACGAACATCAGGCTGGGCGGTGAGAAGACCGCGAGCCATGTGCAGGAGACCGACACCATCTCGCGACTGGTCTACGGCATGGCATCGGCCTTCCTGCTCACCGGCAATGACGAGTATCTGGAGATCGCCGAGCGGGGCACCGAATACCTCCGCGAGCACATGCGCTTCGTCGACACCGACGAGAACGTCGTGTACTGGTACCACGGTCTGAGCATCGACGGCGACACCGAGAAGAAGCTCTTCACCTCGGAGTTCGACGACGACTACGACGCGCTGCCGGCGTACGAGCAGATCTACGCACTGGCCGGGCCGATCCAGACCTACCGGGTCACCGGCGATCCGCGGATCAAGAGCGATGCCGATGCCACCATCCGGCTCTTCGACCGGTTCTACCTCGACCCGGAGGACGGTGGGTACTTCTCGCACATCGACCCGATCCTGCTCAGCCCGGACCATGACTCCCTCGGCCCCAACAGGTCCCGCAAGAACTGGAACTCGGTCGGGGACCATGCTCCCGCCTATCTGATCAACCTGTATCTGGCGACCGGCGAGCAGAAGTACGCCGACATGCTGGAGTACACCTTCGACACCATCGTCGAGCGCTTCCCCGACACCAAGACCAGCCCCTTCGTGCAGGAACGATTCCACAAGGACTGGTCGCACGACACGGAGCACGGCTGGCAGCAGAACCGTGCGGTGATCGGCCACAACCTGAAGATCGCCTGGAACCTGATGCGCATGCACTCGCTGCGTGCCAAGGACGAGTACCTGCAGACCGCGGCGTCCATCGGCGAGACCATGCCCGAGTTCGGCGGTGACCGTCAGCGCGGCGGCTGGTACGACGTGGTCGAGCGGCTCAAGGTGGACGGCGAGGAGCGGTTCCGCTTCGCCTGGCACGACCGCAAGGCCTGGTGGCAGCAGGAGCAGGCGATCCTCGCCTATCTGATCCTGCACGGCACCACGGGTCGCGAGGAGTTCCGGTCCGAGGCACGGGACGCGCAGTCCTTCTACAACGCCTTCTTCCTCGACCACGACGAGGGCGCCGTCTACTTCAACACGCTGGCGAGCGGTCTGCCGTATCTGCTGGGCGTCGAGCGGCTCAAGGGCAGCCACTCGATGAGCATGTACCACTCGGCGGAGCTCTGCTATCTGGCGGCGGTCTACAACAACCTGCTGATCAACGGCAAGCCGATGGACTTCTACTTCAAGCCCGACCCGGCGCTGGTCGAGGACCGCATCCTGCGGGTCGCCCCCGACCTGCTCCCGGCCGGCTCGGTGCGGATCGCGTCCGTCGAGATCGAGGGCGAGCAGCACACCGACTTCAACGCCGAGGCGCTCACCGTGCGTCTGCCCGAAACGTCGGGCCGCATCAAGGTTAAGGTCCGTCTCGCCCCGAACGGCCGAACGGAGATATCACGATGACTGTCAAGGTCAACCCGCGCTCCGAGGGTGACGTCACGGTGATCGTCCTCGACGGAGAGATCAACAGCACCACGTCCGGCGGCCTGCAGGCGCAGCTGCTGCCGTTCATCCAGCCAGGGGTGGAGGTGCTGATCGACCTCACCGGGGTCTCCTACGTCTCCAGCGCCGGACTGCGCACGCTGCTGATCGTGCATCGCCGCGCTCAGCAGCTGGAGGCCGGGATCATCCTGGTCGGCCTGTCGGACGAAGTCAGATTCGTCATGAACGCCACCGGCTTCCTGGACTTCTTCCGAATCGGCGACGACGTCGATTCCGAACTCGAACGTGCCGGCCGATGAGTACCGGGAGCGCCCAGGAGGCCATGGAGGTACGCGAGCGGGTCGACGCGTACCCCACCCATCGGATCGGCCGCTACCGAGTACGGGCCGGACGGCCCTTCCCCTACGGCGCCGTACCGGTGCCCGGCGGGGTCAACTTCTCGGTCTACTCCGACCGTGCCACCTCGATGAGCCTGGTGCTCTTCGACCGGGGTGCCAAGGAGCCGACGGCGGAGCTCGCGTTCCCGCCGGAGTTCCGGATCGGCAGCATCCACGCCATGACGGTCTTCGGGCTCGACCTGGAGAACCTGGAGTACGGGTTCCGTGCGGACGGTCCGTTCGATCCCGCCGCCGGCGACCGGTTCGACGCCCGGCGGGTGCTCAGCGACCCCTACGCACGGCTGATCTCGGGCCGCGACGTCTGGGGCGCCGAGCCGGACTGGGACGACGTCTACCCCTACCGTGCGCAGGCGGTGAACGACGACTTCGACTGGGGCGACGACACGCCGCTGCGGACCCCCACCGAGGACCTCGTCATCTATGAGACGCATGTGCGCGGCTTCACCCGGCACCCGTCGTCCGGGGTGCAGGCGCCGGGCACCTACGCGGGGCTGCGGGAGAAGATCCCGTATCTCCAGGAGCTCGGTGTCAACTGCGTGGAGCTGTTGCCGGTCTTCGAGTTCGACGAGCTGGACAACCCGCGCACCGACCCGGCCACCGGTGAGCGGCTGCACAACTACTGGGGCTACAACACCGTCTCGTTCTTCGCTCCCAAGGCCGGCTATGCGGCGACCGGACGATTCGGGATGCAGGCCGACGAGTTCAAGTCGCTGGTCAAGGAGATGCACCGGGCGGGCATCGAAGTGATGCTCGACGTGGTCTTCAACCACACGGCCGAGGGCAACGAGCAGGGGCCGACGATCTCGTTCCGCGGGCTCGACAACGCGACCTACTACATGCTCACTCCCCAGGGCGAGTACTACAACTTCAGCGGCACCGGCAACACGGTCAACTGCAACCACCCGGTGGTCCGTGACTTCGTACTCGGCTGTCTGCGCCACTGGGTCTCCGAATACCACATCGACGGCTTCCGCTTCGATCTCGCGGCCATCCTCGACCGGGCGCCGGACGGCACCCCGCTGCCCAACCCGCCGCTTCTCGAGCAGCTCGCGCACGACCCGATCCTGCGCCACACCAAGCTCATCGCGGAGGCCTGGGACGCGGCCGGTCTCTACCAGGTGGGGCACTTCCCCAACTACGGACGCTGGTCGGAGTGGAACGGCAAGTACCGGGACGCCGTCCGGCGGTTCATCAAGGGCGAGCCGGGCCTGGTCGGTGAGCTGGCCACCCGGATGGCCGGCTCACCGGACCTCTACCAGGGGCGTACGGCATCGGCCTCGGTCAACTTCATCACCGCGCACGACGGCTTCACGCTGAACGACCTGGTCTCCTACAACGAGAAGCACAACGAGGCCAACGGCGAGGGCAACAACGACGGCGCCAACGACAACTACAGCTGGAACTGTGGTGAGGAGGGCCCCAGCGCCTCCGCCCACGTCCGGGACCTCCGGCTGCGGCAGATGAAGAACCTGCTGGCGATCCTGCTCATCAGCCAGGGCGTGCCGATGATCCTGGCCGGCGACGAGGTAGGCCGCACCCAGCTCGGCAACAACAACACCTACTGCCAGGACAACGACCTCTCCTGGTTCGACTGGGGCCTGGTCGAGGCGAACGCGGAGCTGCTGGAGTTCACCCGCGGCCTGATCGCCTTCCGGCACGCGCACCCGGTGTTGCGCAGCACCGAGCACCCCCGTGGCACGGACTCGGTCGGGAGCGGTTTCCCCGATGTCAGCTGGCACGGAGTGGAGGCATGGCGGCCCGACTGGGCCGACCACGGCCGGGTGCTGGCGATGATGCGCTGCGGACGGCATGCCAAGGGCGGCACCGTCGCCGACGACCACATCTATGTCGCGGTGAACTCGCACTGGGAAGCCCACGACCTGGAGCTGCCCCGGCTGCCCGACGGCGAGGCCTGGCATCTCTTCGCGGACACCGGAGCACTGCTGCCGGACGGGCTGCACACCATCGGCGAGGAACCGGAACTGGAACACCCGGGCCGCTACCACCTGGGGCCGCATTCCGTGGTGATCCTGGTCGGCCGTCCCACTCACGTATCGACGGACTGATCCGTTCGACGTACCGAGCAGAAGGAGAGTGCATCGTGTCTTTCGACGTCAGGTTGAGGGTCAATGACCGGGTCGCGACGATCGAGCTCAAGGGTGAGCTCGACGCCTCCACCGCAGCGCTGTTCCACGAGACGGTCGACAAGGCCTCCGCAGCCGGGTCCGTGGAACTTGTGATCAAAGCCGAGGAGCTGACCTACATGGC
The DNA here is from genome assembly GCF_040689485.1 of Streptomyces sp. NPDC051322. NCBI lineage: Bacteria > Bacillati > Actinomycetota > Actinomycetes > Kitasatosporales > Streptomycetaceae > Streptomyces > Streptomyces sp. NPDC051322. The sequence continues at coordinate 374,529 of NZ_JBFBAK010000003.1, forward strand.
CAGCGCCGGACTGCGCTCCCTGGTGTTCGCTCGCCAGAAGATGGGCGACGAGGTGCGCATCGCCGTGGTCGGTGCCACCGAGCCGGTGGCCCGCACCATCCGGCTGGCCGGATTCGACCACAGCATCGACCTCGTCGACGCCTGAGGAGGCGAAGAGAGATGGCATTCGACTTCGGCGCCGTGTCCGCCACCCCGGCCTCTCCCGCGTTTCGCCGCGACCGGCCGTCTCGCTGTGTCCGTCTCGTCCCCGACCCGCCGGCGGCCGCGCTGCACATCCCGGCCTCGATCGACGCCCTCGACGAGGTGGCCCGGTTCGTGCTCCGGCTGGGAGCGGAGGCCGGGCTGTCCGAGAGCGCTCTGTACCGGCTGCGGCTGGCGTCCGACGAGCTGGCGACCAACATCGTCATGCACGGGTACCGGGGCGCCACCGGAGAGGTGTCGGTGGCGGGGGGCGTCGACGACGAGCGGGTGTGGGTGCGCTTCGAGGACGACGCTCCTGCTTTCGACCCGCGACAGGGCATGCGGTCGCCCGCAGTCGATGTCCCGCTGGAGGAGCGGGAGATCGGCGGGCTCGGGGTCTATCTCGCCTTCACGGCGGTGGACTCCTTCGAGTACGAACTGGTGTCCGGCCGGAACGTCAGCACGCTGGTGATGAACCGGCCGGTCACGGGATAGATGAGGGCGACATGGTGCGGAATGTGCTTGTTCTGCAGGAACATCGCGATGCGCCCGCCGATCTGCTGAAGGCGCTGGCGAGCCTGGGCGCCGCGGTGGACGTCCGGACCCCGGGGGACGTGCTGGCCGCGCAGTCCGGCCAGCTGTCGGCCGCTGACGTCCTGCTGGTCCACGCGGGGCTGTCTCCGCACACCGTCAAATCGGTGACCCGCCGGCTGAACGACGAAGGCAAGTGGCCCACCGTGGTGGCCTTCGCGGAGGACGACCTGCACCTGCTCGGCAACCACATCCATGCCGGCTCGGACTACCTGGTGCCGCCGTTCTACCCCGACCTGGTAAGGGCCCGGCTGCGGGACTGCCATGAACACGCGGCCTTCAGCCGCACCATGGAGGATGTAGCCGCGCACGCCGAACTGATCAGCTACGAACGGGAGCTGGAGATAGGGCGGGAGATCCAGATGGGTTTCCTCCCCGACTCACTGCCCAGTCCCGACGACTGGGAGATCAATGTCCGCTTCCGGCCGGCCAGGACGGTGGCGGGCGACTTCTATGACGTGTTCGAGCTGGTCAACCGGCGCCGGATCGCACTGGTGGTCGCGGACGTCTGCGACAAGGGGGTGGGCGCCGCACTCTTCATGGCGCTGATCCGCAGCCTGCTGCGCCACACGGCGGAGCAGAGCGGACTGCAGAGCCTGATCGCCGCCGATCTGCTGGGCGGCGAGACGACCGTCTGGCAGGAGCAGAGCCGAGCGATACCGGTGGTGGGCGCTACCCCGCTGCTGAATGCCGTGGTGGGCACCAACAACTACCTGACCAGAAATCACATCAGGCAGGGCTACTTCGCCACCATGTTCTTCGCCGTGCTGGACCCGGCGACCGGCAACCTCGTCTACATCAACGGCGGTCACAATCCGCCGGTACTGGTGCGGGCGGACGGCGCGGAGCCCGTCCTGCTGGAGCCCACCGGGCCCGCCGTCGGGGTCATCCCCGATGTCAGCTTCTCGCTCGGCTACGCGCAGATCAGTCCGGGAGACACGCTCTTCATCTACACCGACGGGGTCACCGAGGCACGCTCGACGACCGGGGAGTTCCTCGGTGACGAGCCGATGCTCCGCCACCTGACCAAGGGGCCCATCCGGAGCGAGGAACTGCTCGACCACATGGACGGCGCGCTCTCCGAGTTCGTCGGTCCCGCCGAACAGTCCGACGACATCACCATGATGGCCGTCCACTGGCGGGCCACCGGATCCGAGCCGACCGACTGACCGGCACGTTTCCTGTCCGCCTGCGCCCCCTACCGAACCCACCGGGTGGAAAACATGTCCCAGATCATCACCCTGCACTCCTACCGAGGAGGTACGGGAAAGTCGAGCACGGCCGCCAACCTCGCGCTGTTGCTGGCCTCGGCCGGCCGCAGGGTCGCCCTGGTGGACACGGACATCCAGACGCCGGCGCTGGACGTGATGTTCAGCGCCAGCATGCCCCCGGCACACAGCTCGCTGACCGACTATCTGATCGGTCGCTGCGAGATCGAGGACGCGGCTTACCCGGCCGACACCGGTACCGGGCACGAGGGCCTGTTCCTGGTTCCGGCCAGAAGCCGGGCGGCCGGCATCAACGAAATCATGGGGCGTGGCTATGACGTCGGTCTGCTGCGGGAGGGCTTCGACCGGCTGATCGACTCGCTCGCGCTCGACGTGCTGCTGCTGGACACCCATGCCGGCTTCAACAACGAGACGGTGACGGCGATGGCCAGTTCCGACGCCCTGCTCGTGGTGACCCGGGCGGACCGCCTGGACCTTGCGGGTGCCCGGGAGAGCATGGCGCTGGCCGGCCGGCTCGGCTGCGGCCGGCTGAGTGTGGCCGTGAACATGGTGCCCGACGGTATCGGGCACGAACGGCTGCGCAGCGATGTGGAGACCGTGTACGACACCCGGCTCACCGCGATCCTGCCGTACGCCCCCGAGCTGGCCTCGCTGGCCGGTGAGCGGCACTTCAGCAGCGCGTATCCCCACCACCCCCTGGTGTCCGGGTACCGCAGCATCATCTCGGAAGTGAGCAACGGCACGACGGGGCTGCGACGTTGACCTGGATGCCTCGACGCCTTCGTACGCGTCCCTCAGTGATTTCCCGCGACCGCACTCCGGTGCCAGGAGGCAAGAACATGCAAGGCATCCCCGCCACCAGGCGGTTCGCCCCGACCGTCGGGCGTATACCGATCGTGGACGTACGGCCCCAGGTGGACGCGGGCCGGCGTCCCGCCCGCGCTGTCCCCGGCGAGGTCTTCGAGGTCTCGGCGACGGTGTTCCGGGAGGGGCATGACGCGGTGGCGGCCAACGTCGTGCTCACCGATCCGGACGGTGTCCCCGGCGGGTGGACCCCGATGCGGCTGATCGCCCCCGGCACCGACCGTTACGCGGCGCGGGTCTCGGCGACCGGCGAGGGCGAGTGGTCCTATCGCGTCGAGGCCTGGTCCGACCCGGTGGCGACCTGGCTGCATACCGCGCGGATCAAGATCCCGGCTCGGATCGATGTGGAGCTGGTGCTCGCCGAGGGCGCGGCGCTGATCGATAGGGCCCTGAGCTCGATGGCAGGGAAGGAGCGGACCCCGGCGGCCGGGGCCACCCTGGCCGAGGCGCGCGACCGGCTCCTGGACGACAGCCGTGATGCCGACGAGCGCCTCTCCTCGGCTCTCGAACCGGCGGTGACCGCGCTGCTCGCCGCCCGGCCGCTGCGTGACCTGGTCACCTGCTCCGCCGAACTGCCGCTGCGGGTGGACCGCGAGCGTGCGCTGTACGGCTCCTGGTACGAGTTCTTCCCCCGCTCCGAAGGGGCGGTCGCCGCCGTCGTGGACGCCGAAGGAGTGGTCGAGCCCCCACACTCCGGCACCTTCCGTACCGCGGCGGAACGTCTGGACGCGGTGGCCGACATGGGGTTCGACGTGGTCTATCTGCCGCCGGTGCACCCGATCGGCACGACCCACCGCAAGGGCGCCAACAACGCCCTGACCGCGGGCCCGTACGACCCCGGCTCGCCGTGGGCGATCGGTTCCGCCGACGGTGGCCACGACGCCGTACACCCCGACCTGGGCACGCTCGATGACTTCGACCACTTCGTGGGCCGGGCCACCGATCTCGGCCTGGAGGTCGCGCTCGACTTCGCCCTGCAGTGCTCGCCCGACCACCCGTGGGTCACGGAGCACCCCGAGTGGTTCAGGCACCGGATCGACGGGTCCATCGCCTACGCGGAGAATCCGCCCAAGAAGTACCAGGACATCGTGCCGGTCGACTTCGACACCGACCCCGACGGACTGCACGAGGAGTGCCTGCGGATCCTGCGGCACTGGATGGCCCACGGTGTGCGGATCTTCCGGGTGGACAATCCGCACACCAAACCGGTGAGGTTCTGGGAGCGACTGATCGAGGCGCTCCACGAGACGGACCCCGATGTGCTGTTCCTCGCCGAGGCGTTCACCCGGCCCGCCATGATGCAGGGACTCGCCAGGATCGGTTTCCACCAGTCGTACACCTACTTCACCTGGCGCAACTCCAAGGACGAGGTGGAGTCCTACCTCTCCGAACTGGCCGGGCTTGGCGGCGAGGAGAGCGCGGCCTGCCTGCGGCCCAACCTCTTCGTGAACACGCCCGACATCCTCCACGCCTATCTGCAGTACGGCGGCCGCCCGGCCTTCGTGATCCGTGCGGTGCTCGCCGCGACGGCCTCCCCGGCCTGGGGCGTCTATGCGGGCTTCGAGCTGTGCGAGAACGTACCGGCAGGACCGGCCGGCGAGGAGTACCTGGACTCGGAGAAGTACCAGCTGCGGCCGAGGGACTGGAAAGCGGAAGAGACGTCCGGGCGCTCACTGGCTCCGCTGCTGCGCACTCTCAACGAGGTGCGCCGTGCGCATCCGGCCCTGCACCAGCTGCGCAATCTGCACTTCCACCGCACCGACGACGACGCGGTCGTCTGCTTCTCCAAGCGGGCCGACGACGACTGGGTGCTCGTGGTGCTCAGTCTCGATCCGCACAGCGTGCGCGAGGCGACCGTGTTCCTCGACCTCCCCGCACTCGGCCTGGAGCGGACCGAACCGCTGAACGCCCATGACGTGCTCTCGGGCGCGACCTACCGGTGGGGGCGGGAGAACTACGTACGCCTCGATCCGCAGGGCCAGGTGGCCCACATCATCACCGAAGGGAAGCCGCAGTCGTGACCACGGCACCGTACTCCCAGCGCCCCGGGGCCATGCTCACGGGCCTGCCCCCCACGGACCTGAAGCGCCTCGTCACCGGCGAGGTCAGCGACCCGCACGCGCTGCTCGGCCCCCATCCGGGCAGGGACGGCACAGTGGTACGGGTCCTGCGCCCGCTGGCGGACCGGGTGCGCCTCACCACGCCGTCCGGCGACCTGCTGGTGGAGCTGGGACACCTGGAGGCCGGCGTCTTCACCGGGCTGCTGCCGGGTGCCGAGATCCCCGACTACCGGGTGGTCGCCCACTACGGCGACTCCGCCTTCAGCTACGACGATCCGTACCGCTTCCTGCCGTCGCTCGGCGAGCTCGATCTGCATCTGATCGCGGAAGGCCGTCACGAACAGCTGTGGCGGGTGCTCGGCGCGAACACCGGGGAAGCCGATACGGGCACGGGCCCGGTGCGGGGGACCACCTTCGCGGTATGGGCGCCGAACGCCCGCGGGGTGCGGTTGACAGCCGACTTCAACCTCTGGGACGGCGCCGCCCATCCGATGCGCTCGCTGGGTGGCAGCGGAGTCTGGGAACTCTTCGTCCCCGGCGTCGGTGACGGTTGCGCGTACAAGTACGAGATCCTCACCCGGGACGGCCGCTGGATACAGAAGGCCGATCCGATGGCAACCTCGGCCGAACCGGCACCGGGCACCGCGTCGCTGGTCCACACCTCCGCGTACGCCTGGGGTGACGCTGCCTGGATGGCCGGACGCGGACGCGTCCCCGTCGAGCGAGCGCCGATGAGCGTGTACGAGATGCATCTCGGCTCCTGGCGCCCGGGGCTCGGTTACCGGGAACTCGCCGGTGAACTCCCCGCCTACGTCAAGGCGATGGGGTTCACCCACGTCGAGTTCCTGCCGGTCGCCGAGCATCCCTTCGGTGGTTCCTGGGGCTATCAGGTCTCCTCCTACTACGCGCCCATGGCCAAACTGGGCAGCCCCGACGGCTTCCGCTTCCTGGTCGATTCCCTGCACCGCGCCGGTATCGGCGTGATCGTCGACTGGGTGCCGGCCCACTTCCCGCGCGACGACTGGGCGCTCGCCCGGTTCGACGGGTCACCGCTCTACGAGCACCCGGACCCGCGCCGCGGCGAACACCCGGACTGGGGGACCCTGGTCTTCGACTTCGGCCGCAACGAGGTGCGCAACTTCCTGGTCGCCAACGCCGTGTACTGGTGCGAGGAGTTCCATGTCGACGGTCTCCGGGTCGACGCGGTCGCTTCCATGCTGTATCTCGACTACTCGCGCAACGAGGGCGAATGGCTGCCGAACGAGTACGGCGGCCGGGAGAACCTGGAAGCGGTCGAGCTGCTGCAGGAGATGAACGCCACCGTCTACCGGCGCTGCCCCGGTGTGCTGACCATCGCCGAGGAGTCCACCGCCTGGGACGGAGTGACCCGGCGCACCGACCACGGCGGTCTCGGCTTCGGTCTGAAGTGGAATCTGGGCTGGATGCACGACTCGCTGTCGTACATGTCCCAGGACCCGGTCCACCGGCAGTACCACCACCATTCCATGACGTTCCCGATGGTGTACGCGTACGCCGAGAACTACCTGCTGCCGATCAGCCATGACGAGGTGGTGCACGGCAAGGGCTCGCTGCTCACCAAGATGCCCGGCGACCGCTGGCAGCAGTTCGCCAACCTGCGGGCCTATCTCGCGTTCATGTGGTCCTTTCCCGGCAAACAACTGGTCTTCATGGGGCAGGAGTTCGCTCAGGACACCGAGTGGTCGCACGACGCCGGTGTGGACTGGTCGATGCTGCGGCACGCTTCGCACGCCGCGGTGCGCGACCTCGTCCGGGACCTCAATGTCCACTATCACCGGCTTCCCGCCCTGTGGAGCCAGGACGCGAGCCCGGAGGGCTTCCGCTGGATCGACGCCGACGCGGCAGACGACAACGTCTACTCCTTCGTGCGCTACGACACCTCCGGCGAACCACTGGTGTGCCTCTACAACTTCCAGCCGAACCCCCGCCACGGATTCCGCGTCGGGCTGCCCGCCGCCGGCGACTGGGCCGAGGTGCTCAACACCGATGCGGCCGGGTACGGCGGCAGCGGCACGGTCAACCCGTCCGTGATCCGAGCCGAGCCGGTCCCCTGGCAGGGGTTCGAGTCCAGCGCGGCTGTCGTACTGCCGCCGCTCGGCGCCGTCTGGCTCCGCCCGCAATGACGTCAACTCAAGAGGGAGATGACCGTGACCGCTCCACGCATGAGAACCACACCGCTGCCCGGCATCGGGGTGCAGTACGAGATCACGACCCGCCGGCACGACACCCTGTCGGTCATCGCGCACCGCGACGGCACCCGCACCTTCAACGTGCACCACGACGATGACCCCGACTCGTGCGGTCTCTCGATGAAGCTCACGGCGGCGGAGGCGATGTCACTGACCGACGCCCTGCTGCCGGACCACAACAACCCGAACCTGCTGCACACCAGCGACTACGGGCTGGTCGCCGAGCGGGTCACCGTGACCGGCGTCTCCTACTGGAACGGCCGGGTGCTGGGCGACACCAGGATGCGGACCGACACCGGCACCTCCATCGTGGCGGTGATGCGCCGCGCCCATGCGATTCCCTCGCCGGGCCCGGACTTCCGGCTGCGCGGAGGTGACAGCGTCATCGTCGTCGGTACCCGCGAGGGCGTCGACGCCGCCCACGCCATACTCGAGCGGAAGTGATCCGGTGAATTCCGCAGTCTTCCTGATCGAGTTCGGTGGCGTCGTGCTGGCCCTGGGGCTGCTCGGCCGGGTCGCCGTACGGATGAAGTTCTCCGCCATCCCGCTCTACCTGCTCGCCGGGCTGCTCTTCGGACACGGTGGGATCGTGCCGCTGGCCGGCAGCGAGGACTTCATCGAGGTCGGCGCCGAGATCGGCGTGGTGCTGCTGTTGCTGATGCTCGGCCTGGAGTACACCGCCGGCGACCTGGTCGGCCATCTCAAGACCCACGCCCCTGCGGGCGGGATCGATTTCCTGCTCAACGCTCTGCCGGGCGCCGCCGCGGCTCTGCTGCTGGGCTGGGGTCCGGTGGCCGCGGTGGTGCTGGCCGGGGTCACCTGGGTCTCCTCCTCCGGAGTGATCGCCAAGGTGCTGGGCGACCTGGGCCGGCTGGGCAACCGGGAAACCCCGGCGATTCTGAGCGTGCTGGTGCTCGAGGACCTCGCGATGGCTGTGTACCTGCCGATCCTCACCGCGCTGCTCGCGGGCACCGGCTGGGCGGTCGGCGGACTCACGCTGGCGATCGCGCTGACGGCCGTGGGGAGCGTGCTGCTCGTCGCGGTGCGGTACGGCCGGGTGATCTCCCGGTTCATCTCCAGCGACGACCCGGAGAAGCTCCTGCTGGTGGTCCTGGGACTCACCCTGCTGGTGGCGGGCTTCGCCCAGCAGGTGCAGGTCTCCGCGGCGGTGGGTGCCTTCCTGGTGGGCATCGCGCTGTCCGGTGAGGTCGCCGAGAACACCCATCACCTCCTGATGCCCTTGCGGGATCTCTTCGCCGCGGTGTTCTTCGTCTTCTTCGGCCTGAACACCGACCCGGCGACGATTCCGCCGGTACTGGTGCCCGCACTGGTGCTGGCCGTGCTCACCGCGCTGACCAAGATAGCCACCGGGTACTGGGCAGCTCGGCGCACCGGGATCGGCGTGCGCGGGCGCTGGCGGGCCGGTGGCGCTCTGGTGGCCCGCGGTGAGTTCTCCATCGTGATCGCGGGCCTGGCGACGGCCTCGGGGATCGAGCCGGCGCTCGGGCCGCTGGCGACCGCGTACGTGCTCCTTCTGGTGGTGCTGGGTCCACTGACCGCCCGTTTCACCGAACCGGTGACGCAGCGGCTCGTCGAGTGGCGGAAACAGCGGGCGGCGGTGCCGGTCATGGCCGAGCCGCTCACCCGCTCCGATGCGGTGCCCGCACCCCAGGACTGAGCAGGCACAGGAACAGCAGAGGGCGCCCGGTACCGGTCCGGGCGCCCTCTGCGTGGTCCGTGGTGGCGGTACGCGCTACGGCCGGGGGACCGAGATGTACCGGCCCGACTGCACGGTGGACGGGTCGACGGAGGCCAGGAACCCCTGGGTCTCCGGGGCGCCGAAGAAGGCACCCATCGTGGCGTCGGCCTGCTCGGGGGACGCCCAGTGGACGATCACCAGGTACTCACCCTCATCGCTGCGGGTGACCTCGCGGGAGACGAATCCGTCCCGTACGGCCATGTAGTCGGACTCCATCTTCCGGTCGAGCACGGCGAATTCGGCCGGATCGACGCTGTCGCGGAGCTTGAACCTGACGGTCTCTACTGTGCTCATGCGGTATTCCTCCTGTGATGTCGGCCGTTCAGCGGAAATCATCGGCATGCGCGACGGCCCAGTCCTCGAAGGTGCGGGCAGGCCGGCCCGTCAGTTCCCGGACCGTCGGACGCACGGTCGAGTCGTCGAGCGTGCCGTCGGCGTAGTAGCGGAAAAAGGCGTCGATGTACTCGGGGGGCGTGTTGCCCTCCATCTCCTTCCTGGCGTCCGCGTCCGACTGGGCCTCGAAGCGCAGTGCGCGTCCGAGGACTCCACCCAGGACGCGGACCCGGTCAGCGGGCAGCAGGGGCTCGGGGCCGGACAGCGCGTGGCTGCGGCCGATGTGCTCCTCGTCGTGCAGCGCCCGTGCGGCGACAGCCGCGATGTCGTACGGGTCGACCATCGCGATCGGCACTCCCGCGAAGGGCGCGTGCACCACGTCCCCGGCCGCGAGTTGTGCCTGCCACTGAAAGGTGTTCGACATGAAGCCGCTCGGCCGCAGGATCGTCCAGGGCATCCCGGACGCCCGCACGGCCTGCTCGGAGAGGATCATGAAGCGTGAGATGGCGTTGCTCATCTCGCCGCCCGGCACGGCAATGCTCGACAGCAGCACGATGTGCTCGACACCGGCCCGGCGGAATTCGGAGAGGATGTCCGGCTGATCCGCGTATCCCGGCAGCAGGAACACCGCTGTGACGCCCTCGAGCGCGGTGCGAAGCGATTCGGGACGACCGAGGTCCCCCACTGCGCTCTGCACGCCGGCCGGCAGCGCGTTGCCGTCGGCCTTCCGCACCAGCGCCCGCACCGGGCGGCCCTCGGCGGCCAGCCGGGCGGTCAGCTCGCCACCCACATGACCGGTGGCGCCTGTCACCAGAATCATTGCGACTCCTCGTCGTTCAGTTCGATGACGAGTCGGCCCCTGACGTGGCCCACTTCGCCGATGCTGTGCGCCTTGGCCACGTCATCGAGGGAGAACACCTGCTGGACCGACGGGCGGATCCGTCCCTCCCCGAGGAGCGCGGCGATACGGTCGAGGGCGGCACGGTCGGGGTGCACGTAGGTGAATCCCGCGCGCACCCCGCGTTCGCGTGCGGAGCGCCGGTGATCGGCGCTCTCGCCCTTGAGGGTGACGAGAATTCCGCCCGGACGCAGCACGCCGAGCAGTCGGTGGAAGTCCTCGCCCCCTCGGGGATCGACGACGAGATCGACGTCCCGGACCACCTCGTGGACCGGCTCGGTGCGATAGTCGACGGCCCGGTGGGCGCCGAGGCCGAGCACGAAGTCGTGGTTGTCGCCGGAAGCGGTCGCGACGACTTCGGCGCCGGCATCGGCCGCCAACTGGACGGCAAGGTGCCCGACCCCGCCGGCCGCTCCGGAGACGAGGACCCGCTGCCCGGCGAGCAGACCGCCGTGTTCGAAGAGCGTCTGCCAGGCGGTGAGTGCCACCATCGGCACGGAGGCCGCTGTCACGTGGTCGATTCCCGCCGGGACGCGAGCGAGTTCGGCTTCCGGGGCGACGGCGAAGTCGGCATAGCCGCCCGCCAGGGCGGGAAAGCGCGGCATGCCGAAGACGGCGTCCCCCACGGCGAAGCGCGTGACTCCGGCGCCGGTGGCGGCCACGGTGCCGGAGATGTCCCAGCCGAGCACGGCGGGGAACTCCGCGACACCGACGCCCTGACCGGCCCGGGTCGCCCAGTCGATCGCATTGACACCCGCGGCGTGCACGCGGACGAGTACTTCTCTCTCACCCGGTGCCGGGACGGGGATCTCGGTCACCCGGAGCGTGTCGGCCGCGCCGAAGGCGTCGATCACCGCGGCACGCATGGTGGGCTGTTCTGCCATGCTGTATGTCCTCTTTCCGTACTCGGACCCCGGACGGGCTCGCGGCGTGCCTCGGGCGGGCGCCTCCTTCCGGAGGCGCCCGCCGTGATCACAGCGCCAGCTGGAGACCGTGGCGCGGGGCGAAGTCCACGATCTGCTGCTTCTGCTCCGGTGTGAGGGGCTGCGGCGCCTCACCCGCACGAGCCTCCTGGCCTATCTCCATGAAGAACTTCTCCAGGTAGGCCGGGGTGAACATGAAGAGCAGGCGCGCCGTCTGCAGGCCGACATTGCGGAACTTGTGCCGGGTGCCGCGCGGAATGAAGACGAAGTCGCCCTCGCCGGCGACGAAGGTGCTCTCGCCGTTGAGGAACTCGATCTCGCCGTTGAGGATGAAGAAGGCCTCGTCCGCCTTCGGGTGGATGTGCGGCGGCGGGCCCCCGCCCGGCGGCACGGTGGCCTCGGCGAGCGTCAGCGAGCCGTTGGTGTTCTCCCGGGTCGCCTTGAAGGTGTAGATGGCGTCGCCGAACCAGTACGTCGGTCCGGTGCCTGCCGGATGGTGGACGACATCGCCCGACGGGTAACGGCCGTCCTGCGCCGCACCGGCCTCAGTGGTGGTGGTCATCTGGTCTCCCAGTTCGTGTGTCGGATCGGGCCGCCGGGCTCAGAGCCGGAAGAGGCCGGGGTCGGCGACCATGACGTCGAGGAGCATCGGGCCGTCCGCGTGCAGCGACTCCCTGAGCGCCTCCTGAAGCCGGTCCGGCGTCTCGATGCGCTCGCCGGGCACGCCGAAGCCACGGGCCAGTTGGGCCATGTCGACGCCGCTGAGGTCGTAGCCCCTCTCCCACGACTTCTGGTCCTCGAGGTAGTACTTCAGCGACAGGTAGCCGGCGTTGTCCGGGATGATGAACGTGACCGGCAGGTTGTGCCGGGCCGCAGTCCACAGCGAGTGCAGCGTGTACTGCGCGGAACCCTCGCCGACCACCACCACGGCCCGGCGGTCGGGGCGGGCGACGGCGTAACCGACGGCGCCGGCGAACGGGAATCCGAGCGCACCGCTCGCGGTGGCGAAGTAACCGTTGTCCGGGCCCAGCGGGATCTGCTCGTGGAAGTCCGCACGGGCGATCGGCAGTTCCTCGAACAGCACCGCGTTGTCGGGGAGTTCCTTGGACAGCAGGTGGAAGAGGTACGCCTGGGTGAGCGGGGTGGAGGCCTCGGGTACCGGCACCGGCTCCCGGACCGGCGTCAGTTCGACGCGCTCACGGCGTTCGACGAGCGGAACGAGGCCCTCGACGACCGCGCCGGGGGGTGCCACGAAGCTGCTGCCGGCCAGGGTGGCGGCCGCCGCTTCCGGGTTGTCCGTGACGTGCAGGAACTCGATGGAGTCCGGCAGCTGCGGCCGGGCGCTCTGATCGAGGCCCGCGGGCGCCGTCGAGAACAGGTCCCAGGCGGTGAAGAGGGTGAACGCGGGCGCACCGAGCACCACCACCACGTCGTGCTGGGCGGCCAGGCGCTCATTGATCAGTTCGGGGATGGGCGGCAGCACACCCGCGAACAGCGGGTGGTTCTCGGGGAAGCTGCCGCGCGGCCACACCGGGGAGCCCCACACCCGGGCGTTGAGCTTCTCGGCCAGCTGCACCAGGGCATCACGGGCGCCCTGGGCGTCCACGGCGGGTCCGGCGACCAGGCCGGGGCGCTCGGCGCCGTTGAGGGCGGCGGCGATGCGCTCCAGCGCCGCCGGCGAAGGCACGACGGCGCTCTCCACCGTGGGGATGCGTACCGGCTGAGGATCGGCCGGACGGACCCAGTCGTCCTCGGGCACCGCCACGAACACCGGGCCCTGCGGTGCCTGCTTGGCGATCTGGTACGCCTGGGCGATCAGTGCGGGCACGTCCTGCGGCCGCGAGGGCTCGCCCGCCCACTTGATGTAGGGCTTGGGCAGCTGAGTGGCTTCCTTGGCGACCAGGAACGGCTCGCCGAGCAACAGCTTGCGGGCCTGCTGCCCGCCCAGGATGACCATCGGGGTGTGCGCGGACGCGGCGGTGTAGATGCCGCCCATCGCGTTGCCGAGCCCGGGACCGCCGTTGATGATCACCAGTGACGGCTCACCGGTGGCCTGGGCGTAGCCGTCGGCCATGCCCACAACGGAGGCCTCCTGGAGGCCCATCACGAACTTGAACTCGTCCTCGGGCCAGGCCTCGAAGAGCTTCATCTCGGTGTGGCTGGGATTGCTGAAAATGGTCGTCAGACCAAGCTGGCGCAGTACGTCGAGCGTCGCGTCGCGTACGGTCCTGTTCCCGGTGTCGGTCACGGTCCCTCTCCTGATGGAATTGCGTGGGTTCTCGGGGGAGTTCGGTCCTTCGTACGGCGGAGCCCGTCAGCTGCTGGGGATCGCCGTCATGTTGTCCGCGCCCTCCGGTTCGTCGCCCTCGAGCGGCAGCGGCGCGGAGACCGGCACCTTGAGGAAACGGGTGGCCCAGACGACGGGCAGCGCGACGCCGCAGGCGATCAGGGCGACCAGCGGGACGTCGTCGATGCCGTAGGCGGCCAGCGCCCAGCCGCCGACCGCGGCACCGGATGCGATGCCCGCGTTGACGGCGGAGGCCCCCAGAGTCGCCCCCAGGTCGCCGCCCTGGCCGGCCAGCGAGATGACGCGCAACTGCAGGGACGGCGTGACGCCGAACCCGACAAGGCCCCAGACGGCCAGCGCGATGCCGACGAGCACGGGGTTGGAGCCGAACAGGTAGAGCCCGCCCAGCGCGATGATGAGCACAGCGTTGCCGATGACCAGGGTGTTGGAGGCGTTCCGGTCGGCGAAGAAGCCGCCGCTGAACGTTCCGATGGCGCTGAACACGCCGAAAATCATCAGGAAGGCGCTGACCACGCCGCCGGAGATGCCGGTGACGTCCTCGAGGAACGGCGCCAGATAGGTGAAGGCGGTGAACTGCGCGCCCATCAGCAGCAGCCCGGCGAGCAGCATGCCCAGTACCCGCGGGGCAAAGGCGTGTTTGGCCTGGTCGCCGAGGTCGTTGGATCCGCTGCCGCCCACGGGGGGCACGAAGACCAGGATGGCGGCGAGGGCGATGACGCCCAGGATGATGACGCCGATGAAGGTGGCCTGCCAGCCGAGCGACTGACCGACGGTGGTGCCGATCGGCACACCCAGCACGGTGGAGACCGCGATGCCGCCGAAGACCAGGCCGACGGCTTCGCCGCGGCGCTCCGGTGCGACCAGTCCGGTGGCCACCGCGGACGCGGCGCCGAGGAACAGGCCGTGGATGGCACCGCAGAGCACCCGCGCGAGCAGCAGCACCCCGAAGATCCCCGCGGACACCGCGAGCAGATTGCCCAGGATGAACAGGGCCAGCGCCAGCCAGAGCAGGGTGCGCCGGGGCACCCTGATGGTCAGCACCGTCATGAGCGGGCCGCCGATGGAGATGCCCAGGGCGTACCCGGTGACCAGGAGTCCGGCGGTGCCGACGGAGACGTTCAGGTCGTCGGAGATCAGATTCAGTACGCCGACGATGACCAACTCGGCGGTACCGATGACGAACGCGCCCAGGCCGAGGACGGCCAACGCGTATTTGCTCCGGTTCGCGCTGACCCCGGAAGCTGTGGCGGTGCTCATGGTCGAGCCTCCTCTTTCACTCGGAACTGCTGGATGGGCACGGGCAGGGGTCACCAGGCGATCCTTCGGCGATTGCGGAAAAAGCCGCCGTCGGGCCCTGAATCGGGCAGTGTGGCGAGCCAGGTCACGGTGTCCGCGCCCTTTTCGACGCTGGTCGGTGCCCCGGAACCGCCCATGTCCGTTCGCACCCAGCCGGGACAGACCGCGTTGACCTTGACCGAAGGGGCCGAGGCCGCGGAGACCACCAGGGTGAGGGCATTGAGCGCCGCCTTGGTGATTCCGTACGCCGCGGGTGACGGGATGTTGTCGGTGACGGCGCCGAGCCCGGAGGAGAGGTTGACCACCCTGCCGTAGCCGCGCCGGCCCATCGCGGGCACGAAGGCCTGACAGGTGCGGAAGGCACCCATCAGGTTCACATCGAGCGCGTGGCTGAACGTGTCCTCGTCGAGGGAGAAGAACCCGTCCGTGGGGTAGACACCCGCGTTGTTGACCAGGACATCGATCTGGATGCCCGCTTCGGCCAGCCGCTCCGCGCACTCCTGGACGCTCTTGGCGCTGGTGATGTCCAGTTCTTCGGCGCGGACCCGGTGGCCGGGCCCGCGCAGCTTCTGAGCCGCCGCCCGGCCGCGCGCGGCATCGCGCGCGGCCAGTACGACGTCGAGTCCGGCTCCGGCCAGCTGGCGGCAGGTTTCGAAACCGATGCCCCGGTTCCCGCCGGTGACGAGTGCGGTGCGGGTCTGCTGCTGGCTCATGAATACCGTCCTCGATCAGAGTTCAGACCTGGTAGCGCTTCTTGACGTCCTCTGCGAAACCCAGGTAGTCACGCAGCGGCCAGACCGTCTCGAACTCCAGGTATTCGCGCATGGGCAGCCGGCCGAGAGCGGTGCGGTCCAGCTCCTCGGCATCGGGCGAGTCGATGATGGCGATGACCCGCTTCTGCGCCGCCACCTTCCAAATGCCCACGCAGAACCCGGAGTCGAGTGTTTCCTGGGCGTGGATGGCTTCGTCCTGCTCGAGCTCCCAGAGCTCGTCGAGGGTGAGCCGACCCTCGTGCTTCCATTTCATCTGGACGTAGAAGAGCATGCGTCAGCTCCTTTCGCGGATCAGAGCGGTGAGTGCGTGGTCCGCGCCGAAGACGTCGACCGCCATGTCGAGGGGGGTCTTGCCGTCGTGGCTGACCAGGTCCAGTCGGGCGCCGGCCTCGATGAGGGTGCGGGCGCATTCCTCGTAGCCGTGCCAGAGCGAGTCGTGCAGCGGGCTGTAGCCGTTGGTGGCGCCCTGGAAGTCCAGGTCGATGCCGGGCCGGGCGACCAGCTCGGCGGTGATGTCGGCGTGTCCGTTGTAGACCGCCTTGTGCAGCGGCACCGCGCCGAAGGTGGGCTCCACCGCGTTGACGTCCGCGCCCGCCGCGAGCAGCAGCTTGACGATCGCGCCGTGCCCGTCGCGCGAGGCGACCAGGAGCGGGGTGTGGCTGTCGTTGAAGCCGTTGAGCACCGGGGAGCGCTCGTCGACATCGGCGCCGGCGTCCAGGAGTTTGCGCACCTGGTCCGTGTCGCCCTCGGCGACCGCGGCCATCAGCAGCTGACGCCCGACGGCGTTCTCGTCGTCCTTGCGCCTGGTGTTGAGGTGCTTCTCGGCCTCCAGCAGTTTGTCCTTGCCGAAGGTGTTGACGTTGAGCTCGTATTCGAAGTGCTGCTCGAGCGAGAAGCCGTAGTGCGTGAAGACCTTGAGGCCGGCGCCCTGGGACAGCAGGTACTCGGCGATGTCCGGGTACTTGTACCAGAGGGCGTCCATCAGTGCGGTGTGCCCGGTCGTCGGCGCGACCGCGTCCACGAACGCCCCTGCCTCGACCAGCGCGCGTACGACGTCCAGGCTGCCGCCCTGGCAGGCCTTGTGCAGCGCGGTGGCGCCGGCCCGGGTGTCCGCGGTGTGGATGTCCGCTCCGCCGCGGATCAGCTCACGCACGGTGGGAGCGTCGGCCTGGCCGGCGGCGATCATGAGGACGGTGAGCCCGGTGCTGCTCTCGCGGGTGCTCGGGCCGGCATCCGCGGTCAGCAGCGTGCTGACCGATGCGGTGTCACGGGCGCGGACCGCCGTGATGAGTGCGGTACTCATCGGGCCACCTCGGCCGTCTTGTCGTCACGGATGGCGCGGATGATCTCCGAGGGGTCCGTGTAGGACTTCCAGCGGACGATTTTCCCGTTGCGGACGGTCAGCCACTGGATGAACTCGATGTCGAATTCGCGTCCGGTCTCCTTGACCACCGACACCTCGTGAATGATTCCCGCCGCCTGCTCTCCCTCGACCACCAGGTTGACGAGCTTCTCCGACTTCACGTCGACCGCGCCGGTGAACACCTGAAGGGTGCCGAGAACGGCCGCCGGGCCGCGCACCGTGCCGATCCACTTCATGTCGTCGTTGTAGCCGGGAACCGGCGCGTAGTTGATCCACTCGACGTTGTCGTCGAGCGTGGCGAGCGCCGTCTCGAAATCGCCGCTGCCGAGCGCGTCGAACCAGCGCTGGGCGACTATGCGGGTCTCTTCCGTGGCATCATTCATGCGATGATCTCCTTATGATTCAATTCCGGCTGCTGCGCGTCCCCTGAATTTCCTCATCGAAAGTATTGGCGGTTGATCTTCGGCCTGCCAAAGATGTCCGTCCGACTTCCTGATGTTTTTTCAGGCGCCCTGACCCTCGGGGGTCATGATGTGGCGGTTTCCCTCCGACCAGAGGGCGGTCATCGTCATTGCGGAGATCCGCCAGCCGGCCCCGGTGCGCAGTACGGTCCAGCGGTACTGACCGCCCAGCGTCCAGTGCGGTCCGCCGAGTGCGTTGGGCAGTCGGTGGACCGCCTGGAACATCGCCGTGCACACGGCCTCGTCACCGCGCACATCGACCAGGAAGTTAGTGATCATGTGCTGGGTGGACGAGAGGTTCCCGAGCAGCCCGGACCAGGAGTCGATCAGGGCCCCGGCATCGACCGTGGACGGCTCACCGCCGTTGAGGCTGGTGTAGTCGACCAGCACTTTGTCGGTGAACACCCCGTACAGGGCGTCCCATTCGCGCTGATCGACATACCAGGACACCTTGGTGCAGGTCTCGATCACATCCAGCCGGTCTTCCACAGAACTCATCGGTCTCTCTCCTTGGACGGCAGCGGTTACGGGCGGTGGTTCAGAGGCAGGTGTGCCCCATGCGTCTGGTCCACCGGTGTTCGATGAACAGGGCGCCGATGATCAGCAGGCCCAGCACGGCGACTTCGCCGACGGCGGCGACACGGTGGCCGACCGGGACGGCGGCGGTGGCCAGCAGAGCGGCCGCGAGATGGAAGCGCTGCGGGCCGATCTTGAGGATCCCGTGGAACCACGCGATGCCCGCGAGGTAGAACGCCACACCGCCCGCGAGAGCCAGCGAAGGTGCGGTCGCGAGCTCGTCGTAGGGGTGCGCGATGGTCTTCTTGATGGCTGCCGCGATCAGGATCAGCCCGAGCAGCATGGGCACATGGGCGTAGAAGAAGGCGGCCAGCGCCATCCGTGAACGTTGCACGGTGTCCTGGCGCTCCAGGGCCCGTTCGGCCCGTTTGGCCTTCTCCGACTCGTCGAAGTACACCCACCACAGACAGGCGGGGATGACGAAGATCAGGACGGCGGTGATGACCACCGAGAAACCGGCCTGTCCGCCCTCGGTTCCCACGCCGAGCGCCAGGAAGGAGTCGCCCAACGCGATGATCATGAGCAGGCCGTGACGTTCGACGAAGTGGCCGGGCTTCAGCTCGAAGCCGGACACACCGGTGATGAAGGGTGCGATCACCTCCAGCAACAGTGCGCCCGACCAGCAGACGTAGGTCATCGGTGCGTCGAGGAACCCGGCCCAGATGATCAGCAGCGCCCCCACGGTGTGGAACGGCGCGATGTGCAGCATGTTCCGTGCGGCGCTGGGCCCGCTGAAGGCGAACAGGGCGGCGTGGACGCTGACGATCATCAGGTAGCCGATGCCGAAAGCGACCCCGTCACCGTTGAACGCGTGGGGCGTGGCGAGTCCGACGATCAGGAAGGAGGCCATGCCGAGCAGGAGCAGCAGACGGTGGCGCTTCTTGTGCGGCGGGAGATGGTTGGTCAGCCAGGCGTACCCGCCGTACATCCACCACAGCATCCAGAAGATCAGCAGGACCTGGAGCAGACCCCGCAGGGTCATGTCGTGGCTGAGCACCCGGGCCAGCTGGGTGAAGTTGAAGACGAACGCCAGATCGAAGAACAACTCGAGTGTGGTGACTCGCGTTTCACTCTGCTCGCTCTGCGATGAGGACTCATCCGTACGCATGATGGGCGGGGCGTGTGACATCGCTTTTTCCGAACTCTCGAGGCGCCGGTGCGGAGGCTTGGGCACAGCCGCAAGAAAGAACTGACGGCTGTCCGTCCCCCTCTGGGGTGACCGGAGCCATGGATTCGTTGCTACGCAGGCGAATTTATCGGCCCCCGTGTAGCGGGCGTCAAAGATGCGTACGCGACATCATGATGTCGGTCCCGAGTCCGGGAAGCTGCGTGCCGGGAGAGGAATATCCGCCGCCCGGTGAACGCCGGACAGCTGTTCCCCCGAATCGGTACGGTGCGGACGGAAAGTGCGCGCAGCGCGCAGCGAATCAACGTCAGAGGCGCCTCCTCGGCGCAGGGACGGGACGCCTCAGCAGGGCCGTGTCGGCATCGGAAGCTCCTAGACCTCAGGAAGTATTCATGAATACGCAGCCGGATCAGGGAAGTGCTCGCCTACGAGTTCACCTGCTCACCAAGGAGTTTCCGCCCGAGATATACGGAGGGGCCGGCGTCCATGTCGCGGAACTCGCCAAGCAGCTGCACAGAAGCACCGATCTGCGGGTGAGCTGCATCGGTGAACCGCGCGAGGACAGCAGAGTGACGGCACACACCGAGCCGGACCTGGGCGACGGCGCCAACCCCGCGCTGCGCACGCTGGGCGTGAACGTACGGTTGGCCGCCGACTGCGCCGGCGCCGATGTCGTGCACAGCCATACCTGGTACGCGAATGCCGCCGGCCGGCTGGCCCAGGTACTGCACGGCACGCCGCACGTCGTCACCATGCACAGCCTGGAACCCCTGCGCCCCTGGAAGGCCGAGCAACTGGGCGGCGGCTATGCGCTCTCGTCCCTGGTGGAGCGCACCGCCATCGAGTCGGCCGATGCCGTGATCGCCGTGTCCCACGGCATGCGTGCGGACATCCTGTCCGTCTACCCCGAGGTCGATCCCGAACGCGTGCATGTGGTGCACAACGGGATAGACACCACCGTGCAGCGACCCGACCACCGGACTCAGGCATTGGAGCGGTACGGAATCGACCCCGCACGGCCGATCGTCCTCTTCGTCGGACGGGTCACCCGGCAGAAGGGGCTGAAGCAACTCCTCGAGGCCGCCTTCGACCTGGCGGACGACGCTCAACTGGTGCTCTGCTGCGGCCAGCCCGACACCCCGGAGATCGCCGCGGAGACCGCGGCACTGGTGGACGCGCTGAGCCGCCACCGCAGCGGAGTGTTCCGTATCGACGGGATGCTGGACCAGGTGTCGTTGCGTCAGCTGCTCACCCACGCGACCGTCTTCGTATGCCCGTCCCTGTACGAGCCGATGGGCATCGTCAATCTCGAGGCGATGGCCTGCGGCACCGCGGTGGTGGCCACCGCGACCGGTGGCATCCCCGAAGTCGTCGCGGACGGCCACACCGGCCTGCTGGTGCCGATCGAGCAGCAACAGGACGGCACCGGCACCCCGTTGGACGCCAAGCGTTTCTCCGCGGATCTGGCCGCAGCGGTCAACCGCCTGTTGGCCGACCCCGGCCTCGCGGGCGCCATGGGCGCCGCGGGCCGGGTCCGCGCGGTCGAGCAGTTCAGCTGGGAAGAGGCAGCCCGGCGGGTGCACGCGATCTATGAGCAGGTGCGGCGGCCGCTCCCGAGCCCGTCCGTACGGGCCGCCGATCCGGCTACCGGAGGGCGGTGACCTCGATCAGCAGCGCCTGCCCCGGTTCCAGCGTCGGCAGCGGCAGACCCGCACCGCCGAGCACCGAGCCCGGCAGCGGCACCCACCCGTCGAGCGCCGCCGTGAACCAGGCGGGGCCCGAGGTCTGGTGCAGCGCGGGCAGGCCGGCCTCGGTGCGGACCCGGACCCGGTAGCCGCCCCGGGTGGGGAGGCCGGGCAGCTGGACGCGGCCCGACTGGGCCTTCGTGGAGGTCGCCGTCCTGACCCAGCAGTAGACCGCGTGGCTCGCGTCGTCGGCGACCACTCCGTGCAGCAGGGTGGCGTCGTCGGTGAGGTCGGCGCGGACCACCCGTCCGCTGTGCAGCAGGGGGCGGAGCTCCTTGTAGAGCGCGGCCCAGCGTTTCAGCCCGGCGCGTTCCTGCGGGGTGCGCGCGGTCAGGTCGTCCTCGATGCCCGCATGACCGAACAGCGCGGTGAGGTAGCGGAAGGACTCGGCGGTGACGCGCCCCGATGTGTGGCTGTGCGGGCCGCCGACATGGGTGCCGACCAGCTCGGGCGGCAGCAGCTGACCCGTCCAGCGCTGGATGGCCTGGCGCTCCACCGGGTCGTTGCAGTCGGACGCCCACACCCTGTCCGTACGGGCGAGGATACCGAGGTCGACGCGGGCGCCGCCGCTGGCGCAGCTCTCGATCTCCAGGCCCGGGTGGCGGCCCTTGAGCGCGTCGATGAGCCGGTACACCGCCTCGACCTGGGCGTGCACGCCCGGCCGGTCGGCGCCGTCCGCCCCTCTGGCGACCGCCTCGTGCAGTTCCCGGTTGTGATCCCACTTGAGGTAGTCGACGGCGTAACGCGTGACGATCTCGTCCAGTGACTTCAGCAGGTAGTCCCAGGCGTCCTGGTGGGCGAGGTTCACCACGTACTGATGGCGCCAGCTCGGGCCCAGCCCCTGCGAGGGGGCGAGCAGCCAGTCGGGGTGCTCCCTGGCCATGTCCGAGTCCGGGTTCACCATCTCCGGCTCCACCCACAGCCCGAACTGCATCCCGTGGCCGTGCACCCGCTCGACGAGCGGCGTCAGCCCCTGCGGCCACACCGCCGGGTCCACCGTCCAGTCCCCGAGGCCCGCGGTGTCGTCGCGGCGTCCGGCGAACCAGCCGTCGTCCAGCACGAGCCGCTCCACGCCGGTCTCCGCGGCCAGGTCGGCCAGTTCGAGCAGCCGGTCGATGCGGTGGTCGAAGTACACCGCCTCCCAGGTGTTCAGCGTCAGCGGGCGGGGTGTGGCGGGGTGGGCGGGCCGGCCCCTGAGCAGGTTGTGGAAACGGTCGGCGAGACCGTCGAGGCCGGCGTCCGACCAGACGAAGTGGCAGACCGGCGAGGTGTATCGGTCGCCGGGCGCCAGGCGGATCTCGCCGGGGGCGAGCAGCTCGCCACCGCCGAGCACCGCGCCGTGCACCCCGGCGCCCTCCGGCAGTCGCTCGGCCACCCAGCGCTGGTTGCCGCTCCAGCCGACATGCAGGCCCCACACCTCGCCGGTACGGAATCCGAAGCCGGGCACGCCCAGGGTGAGCAGATACGGCGAGTCGGCGCCGGGCCTGCCGCGCCGCACCTCCCTGACGTGGCTGCCGAAGCGGAGACCGCCGCGCTGCGGGGACGCCTCCCGGCACCACTTCCCGGTGAAGTCGAGCACCTCGTCGGCCCGGTGCGGCACCGGGAGCAGCGCGGTCACCCCGGTCAGGTCGTACGGCGCGCGGTCCTGGCCGGGTCCGGCGACCGGCCGCGTGAGCTCCGTGACCACGCCCAGCACCCCGGAGGGGTCGAGCCGGTAGGTCAGCGTGATGTCGAGCTCGCTGACCTCGTCGGCGAGTCGCAGGACCAGCTCGCCGGGGCGTTCCTCGGCGCCGGTCAGCCGCACCCGCGGGGTGGTCGCGGTGCCGCCGCGGTGGCCCTGGTGCGCCGGGGTGCCGGACCAGCCGTCCGCTTCCGTCGGCCAGACGGTGCACTGCCGGGGGAGGTCGAGCGCGCTGTTCAGCACGGCGCCGTCGGCCGTCAGGGTCAGCGCGTCCGCGTCCTCGTCCGTCAGGTCGCCGAGGTCCGCGCCCCAGTGCAGGATCCGAGGCAGCGGGCTGCTGAGCTCCACGACGAAGCTCACTCCGGCCGCGCGCAGATGGGCGGTCCGCGCGGTGGTGCGGGGCATGCGACATCCTCTCGGACGGAAGGGGGAAGCACCGCGACTGTAGGCGGGGTTTCCTTCCTCGGTCAATCTATTCTTGGTGTTACGGCGGAGCCGGCCCCGGGCCTGATGGGAAAGGTCCCAGGTGTTCGGGCCGCGTGTTGATTTCCGTGTGCAGGTAATCTCCGTCCCTGTGAGTGCACCCCACCAACAGCCGCCCGCCGCGTCCCTTGTCTTCCAGACCCTGCTGACCCAGGGCCCGCTGACCCGGGCCGAGCTCGGACGGCGTACCGGGCTGTCGTCCGGCGCTGTCACCAAGGTCTCCACCCCGCTGCTCGCCGACGGCTGGATCACCGAGATCGGCCGCCCCACCGGCGACCGGCAGCCGGGCCGGCCCGCCACCCTGGTCGCGGTGCGGGCAGAGCGCGCCCACTTCATCGGGGTGAAGGTCACCGCTGACGAACTCATCGGCGTACGGACCGACCTCACCGCGTCCGAGCTCGCCACCGGCCGCGCCGCCCTGGACTCCCGCGATGTCGGCGCGGTCGTCCGGGCGATCGCCAGGCTGGTGGGCCGGCTCACGGCGGGCGTGGACCGGGTGCACGGGGTGGGCGTGACGGTCGCCGGAGACGTCGACGGGCGTACCCGGACGGTGCGTTACTCACCGTTTTTGGACTGGCACGGTGTGCGGCTCGGCCGGCTGGTCGAGACCGCGACCGGCATTCCGACCGTGATCGACAACGATGTGCGGGCCCTGACCGTCGCCGAGCAGTGGTTCGGAGCCGGGGCCGGTCTGTCCTCGTTCGCCCTGGTCACGGTGGGGGCCGGGATCGGCTGCGGGATCTCGCTCGACGGCCGGGTGGTCACCGGCGCCCACGGCGTGGCGGGCGAGCTCGGTCACCTCCCGGTCGGCGGCTCCGACCGGGTCTGCACCTGCGGCAACACCGGCTGCGTCGAGGCCGTCGCCTCGGCCCGGGCCATCGTCGACCACGTACGGCGGACCACCGGCGACAGCACGCTCACCCTGCAGGACGCGGTCCGTCTCGCCCGCCGGGGCGAGACGGCGGCGGGCGAGGCCTTCAGCGCGGCAGGCCACGCACTGGGGTTGGCGATCGCCTCGGTGGTGAACCTCTTCGGCCCGCAGCGCGTCATCATCTCGGGCGAGGGTGTCGCCTCCTACGACCTCTTCGCCGAGCGGATACGGGAGGCGTTCACGGCCCAGGCGTTCGGCGCCGCCGCCGACTGCGATCTGGTGGTCCGTCCGCTGCCTTTCGAGGCCTGGGCCAGGGGCGCGGCTGCGGTGGCGGCCCAGCGGCTCTTCGCGCCCGGCTGACGGCGCGGCCGGGCGGCTGTTCGGGCACGCCCGGGCCGGCGATGACGTTTACCGAGGAGGGAGCTGAGCAGACCGAGAGCTGTGGGGTGCGGTGGGGTTTCACTCCGGCTCCTGGAGTGGAACCCCAGTGGAGAAACGACCAGTCGGTGAGGCGAACGATGACCGCCAGGAGAAATCAGCGCCCCGAGGCGCCGGACAGCACCGCGGACGAGTCGGACCGGTTGCGGGACGAGGAGAAGGCGGGCCGGGCAGAGGTCCGCACCCAAGCGCGTGGACTGACCCACCACCAGGTCAAGGCCGCGTTCAAGGAGGCCCAGTCCCAGCTGCCGGAGGACCCGGCGGACGACGAGAAGACGGACGGGGCCGCCCGCGCCCGGGCGGAGCTGGAGGAGTGGCGCCGCATCGCGCGGCTGCTCGCCGACCAGGCCGGCCCGTACGACCCGGACACCGACGCCTTCCTGCAGGGCGAACTGGCAGCAGAGGCAGACCGTGAGGCCGCCGAACGCGGACCGCGCCGCAGCCCCGGCACCGGGCAGCACTCCGAGCGCGCCGGCACCGGTCGCGGAAAAGGCAGTGAATGAGCGCACGTTTCGAGGAAATCGACTGGCAGCCGACGCCCATGGGCGACATCAGTCTGCGCCGTCGTCGGGACCCGTCGTCGGGTGACGACGTGTACGAGGTGAAGCTGGGCGACGAGTTCCTCATGTCCAGCCTCTTCACCGCCGGAGAGATCGCCCTCACCGGCCTCGGCCTGGCCGAACTGCCCGATCGCCGGCTCGACGTCGCCGTGGGCGGCCTCGGCCTCGGCTACACCGCCAAGGCGGCGCTCGACGACCCGCGCGTCGACTCGCTGATCGTGGTCGACACCCTGGCCGAAGTGATCGACTGGCACCGGCGGGGCCTGGTCCCGCTGGGGTCGCGGCTCGCCGGGGACCCCCGCTGCCGTCTCGTGCACGGCGACTTCTTCGCGAAGATCGCCGATGCCGACGGCCTGGACCCCGACGCGCCGGGCCGCCGCTTCGACGCCGTGCTCCTGGACGTCGACCACTCGCCGCGCCACGTCCTGCACCCCAGCCACGCGGCGCTCTACCGGCCCGCCGGGCTGCGCGCGCTCGCCGACCGGCTCCGGCCGGACGGCGTGTTCGCGCTCTGGTCGAACGACCCGCCCGACGAGGCGTTCACCTCGGTACTCGCCGAGGTGTTCAGCCGGGCGCAGGCCCACGTCGTCGACTTCGACAACCCCCTGCAGGGCGGCACGGCGTCCAACACGGTGTACGTCGCGGGACGGTGAGGATTTCGCGTCCATACGGACGGACGGCGGAGTTCACATCCTGCGGTGGAGCAGGAAGGCGAGCAGCACATCGAACTCCCGCACCGCGCGCGCGGCGAGCGGGACGCTGCCCAGGCAGTCGCGGGCGGCGTCGAGGTGGTGGCTGGCCTCGGCCAGGGTGGCGGTGCGACCGCCGGCCGCTTCGATGAGCCCGGCCGCGTGGACCGCGGCGGAGTCGTCGAGCGGCAGCGGGGCGCGCAGCAGCGCCGCGAGTTCGCGCGAGGCGGCGCCGTCACCCGCGAGAGCGGTGAGCACCGGGTAGGTCTTCTTCCGCCGGTGCAGGTCGCTGTACACGGGCTTGCCGGTCACCGCCGGGTCGCCCCAGATGCCGAGCAGGTCGTCGACGGCCTGGAAAGCCACGCCGAGGTGCCGCCCGGCCCGGTCCAGCGCGGTCACCGTCGCCTCGGGCGCGCCGCCCTGCAGACCACCGAGCGCCGCGGCACAGCCGAGGAGGGTACCGGTCTTGAGCTCCGCCATGGACCGGTACTCGTCCGGCCGGACGGCGTCGGGGCCGGTCCACGGGCGGGCTGCGAAGAGCAGGTCATCCGCCTGGCCCCGCACCAGGTCGCTCAGCGTCCCGGACAAGCACCGTACGGCGGCGGCGGTGTGCGGGCCGGGCGCCTCGGCGAGGGTCTGAACGGCGAGCGCGAAGAGCGCGTCACCGGCCAGCACGGCCGGTCCGGTCCCGTAGGCCCTCCACACGGTCTTCCGCTGCCGGCGGGTCCCGTCGCCGTCCATGATGTCGTCGTGCAGCAGTGAGAAGGCGTGGATCAACTCGACGGCGACCGCACCGGCGACAGCGCTCTCGCCGGGCGCCCCGGCGGCCTCCGCGCCGAGTACGGTGAGGGTCTGGCGCACACCCTTGCCTTCGGACGCGCCGGAATCCGGCGCCCCGCCCACTCCGCACCAGCCGAGGGAAAAGGCGGCCATCTCGCCGGGCCACGGATGGAGCCGTCCGATGGCGGCCACCAGCGAGGGACGCACCAGCTCGCGGCAGCGGGCGAGTACCCGGGCCGCGGCCTCCCTCGTCCCGTCCGCGGTGATGTCCGCGGCCATGTCTGCGGTGCTGTCTGCGATAGCGGCGGCCGGTGCGGCTGCCGGAGGAGCGGTGGCGGAGGAAGTCATCGCAGCACCACCGCCCCGGACGGGCGGGCATCGTCCGAGGGCGCGGCCGGCCCGGTGGGTTCGGCCAGGTCCGGCAGCGGGCCCACCCCCAGTTCGGCCGTCGCCTTGTCGACCATGTCCCGTGCGTGCCGCAGGCCGATGCGGTCCAGGGTGCGGCGCAGTTCGGCCAGTTCGGCTGCCGTCTCCGCCGGGTTCCGCCCGAGCCGGGCCAGAGATTTGGCCAGTCCCAGACGGGAAAGCGCCGTCCCCCGTGGCTCGTTCATCGCGCGGAACTCCGCGAGCGCCTGCGCGTAGCTGTCACGGGCCTCCGCATACAGCCCGGCCCGGTAGTACACGTTGCCGCGCATCTTGTGGTTGTACGCCAGAGCGCTCGACAACTGCATGTCCCGGCAGGCTGATTCGGCCTCGGTCAGCAGCGCCAGCGCCCGGTCCACGTCACCGTCCCGTACGGACAGCACGTCCGCTATGCCGCGCAGCGCCCAGGCCCGCCCCCGCCGGTCATCGGCCCGGCCGGCCGTCTCGGCCGCCTCCTCGAAGAGGGCCAGCGCTCTGTCGTACGAGCCGGTGTTGCGGTGCATCTGGGCTATGCCCTCCAGCGCCCACACGGTATGCCGTGCCTCGCCGCGCCTGCGGGCCTCCACCAGCAGCTGTTCGTGCAGTTCGCCCACTGCCTGGTAGTCGCCCTGTATGCGCCCGGTCTCGGCGAGCCCGGCCAGCGAGTAGCCACGCACCACCACGTCGCCCCCGCGTTTGCCGAGCTCGGCGGCGAGCCCGAGCAGCCGGTACGCCAGCGGCAGCGCGCCCCGCTGCCGGGCGAGCGTGCCGCCGCTCCACAGCGCCCACGCCATCGCCCCGACATCCTCCGCCGAGCGGGCCGCGCGGTAACTCGCCTTCCACGCGGCGTCCGCCTCGATCACCCGTCCCAGCCGCCGGTACGCCTCAGCGACAGCGAGTCCGCAGCGTGCGGTCTCCCGCTCTTCCCCGGCCGCTTCCGCGGTCCGCAGCTCCTCGATGCCCTTGGCCAGCACATCGCTCAGCGAGGAGTTCACCGACAGGGAGCCGAGCGCGCCCTGGTACTCGGGTGCGACCGCTCTGCCCGGTGCGGTGTCTACCCGTACCGCCTCGTCCCGTACGGCTGTGCCGTGCCCGGCGTTCCTCCGCACCGTTTCCTGCTGCGTCGCCCGCGTCACCCGTGCCCACCTGCCCCACTGTCGCGCCTGTCTTCCGGCTTTTCTTCTCCGGTCAAGACGCTATGAGGAAGCGGGGGTTCCATGAATCCGCCTGCGTACTGGTCGTGGGTCATACCTGGGTGCTACGGGGGAATCGACCGCTAGTCACCGCGATGTACGGAAGACGGCGGCCGGGCTGCCGGGTGGGCCGGCCGGTCAGCCGGCGGTAGCGAGCAGGACCTGTCCCGGCTCCTGGGCGTTGTGCTGTTCCGCCCAGGCCAGCAGGCTCACGGTGCAGGCGTGATCCTGATGGCGCAGACCGGTCAGGTCCAGCTCGACGGGCCGGGCGTCCGTCGGGCCGCTCGACGGTGTGCAGTTGGACGTGCGAGGTGTCCCAGGCGCCTTTGACGAGGGACAGAGCCAGGCCGATCAGGACGCCCTCGAACGTGCTGACCGTGACGATGGCTCCGCGGCCGGGCGATCACACCCCCACTTTCGGCCGTTCGCAGGGTGACGGACGCTATGTGCCGCACCTATCGAACTCGCGTACGCCGATCGGGCCGGTACGGACTCCCCGGATGGGTCTGCCAAGTGGCCGGGCACCGGCGCCTGCTGTCGAGTGGATGAGGCGGCCCCGCTCGGGCGGGCCGCACTGCCCGAGGGGCAGCCGTCACCGGAGGAGCTCTTGATGAGGAATGACACCAGGACCGCAGCCGCATGGGTGGTAGCCGGTCTCTGCGCTGTGGCTGTCAGTGGGTGTTCCAGCAGCAGCGGTGGGGGATCGTCTCCCTCCAAGTCCGCGGCGGCGAGCGCCGCGCCGGCGAGCCCGGCCGCTGCCAGCACCACCGCCACCGCGACGGCGGGTACCGGCAAGACCGTGGACACCCGGTCCGGCTCACTGGGAAAGGTCCTCGTCAACGACAAGGGCCGGACCCTCTACCTGTTCAAGGCGGACAAGCCCAAGAAGTCGACCTGCACCGGGGCCTGCGCGGAGGCCTGGCCGCCGCTCACCGCCAAGGGCAAGCCGACCGCGGGCAACGGGGTGAAGAGCAACCTGCTCGGGACGATCACCCGCAGCGACGGCAGCAAGCAGGTCACCTACAAGGACCAGCCCCTCTACCTGTACAAGGGCGACCAGGCGGCCGGTGACATGAACGGCCAGGGGCTCAGTCAGTTCGGCGCCAAGTGGTACGTCCTCGACCCCACCGGCAAGGAAGTCACCCGGATGGCCACGAGCTCGCCGACGATGACCGGTTCTCCGTCGAAGAGCGCCACCGGCAACGGCTACTGAGCAGCCCTGCCCGGTCCACCCGTTCATGAAGGGCCCGTTCGCCGTCCACCGACGCGAGCGCGACAGCGCCTGGAGAAGAGCCATGCAGTCTGATGTCCCGGGGCCGGCCCGCAGGGTCGTGCGAGGTGTCGCGAGGCTGCTGGCCGCCGCCGGCCTGGGCGTGGATGCCTACATCCACGCCCATCTGGCCGATCAGTACGACGCTGTCGCGGCGAGTATCAGCCAGGGCACCCTGTTCCGTATCGAGGCCGCGGTAGCCGCGCTGGCGGCGCTGCTCGTCCTCGTCTGGCGCCGCGCACCGGCCGACGCCTTCGCCTGGCTCGTCGCGGCAGGCGGACTCGCACTCCTGCTGATCTACCGTTACATCGACGTCGGCAAGCTGGGACCCGTGCCGAACATGTACGAACCGGTCTGGTTCAGTGACAAGAAGATCACCGTGGTCGCCCAGGCCGTCACCATCGTCACCGCCGGCTTTCTCCTGCTGACCCGGACCCGTAGAGCACCTCGAGGGGCTCCTCCGCAGTGAGTCGTTCCCGTCAGGCCGTCAGTTCGATGTGTGAATGTCTTGTGCACGGTTACTCTTGCGCCCTAGCGTTCCCCCCGTATTTCCGGGGGTGAGTCGGCGGGCTGTAAGACCTGGGGGGTCCATGCACCGATCAAGAGGGCTGTCAGCTGCCCTTGTCCTGACGATTTCCACGGCCGGTCTCGGGGTGATCGCCACCGCACCGAAGGCCTCGGCCATCACGCCGCCGGTCGCGTTCACGGCCGACGATCTGCCCACCTGGCAGACGAACGGCATCGTCTGGGCCCTCGCCCAGGCCGATGGCGTCGTCTTCGCGGGTGGCACCTTCTCCGCCATCCGGCCGCCGCAGGGCGCCACCGGTACCGCGCGCTCCGCGGTGAACTTCGCGGCGTTCAACGCCGCTACCGGTGCCCCGAACGGCTGCCAACTGTCCTTCACGGTCAAGAGCGGCGGCAACGCCACCGTGCGAGCCCTCGCCGTGTCACCGGACAGGAAGACGCTGTACGCCGGCGGTTACTTCGGCGCGGTCAACGGCACTCCGGTGTCCTCACTGGCCGCGATCGACATCGCCACGTGCAAGCCGAAGCCGTCGTTCCGCGCGAGCTTCCCCGCGACCGTGCGGGCGCTGGCGGTCACCGGCGACACCGTTTACGCGGGCGGTGACTTCACCACCGTCGGCGGCCAGAAACACCAGCGTTTCGCGGCCGTCAAGGCGACCGACGGCTCGGTGCTGCCCTTCACCGCCAACGCGGACGAGCCGGGCCGCGCCATCCAGCTGACGCCCGACGGCACCAAGGTGGTGCTCGGCGGCGACTTCTTCACCGTCAACGGGTCGAACTCGCACGCCCTGGCCGTCGTGGACGCCAAGTCCGGCGCGGTGGCCAAGTCCTACCCCGGGTTCATCGAGACGAATTCCGTGGTCAAGGCCATCGAAACCGACGCCACCGGCATCTACACCGGCAACGAGGGCACCGGCGGCGGCGTGTTCGACGGGCGCATCGCACTCAACGCCGCGGACCTCGGCCAGCGCTGGCGGGACACCTGCCTCGGCGCGACCCAGGCCCTGAAGTCCTACAAGGGCGTCCTCTACATCGCCTCGCACGCGCACGACTGCTCCAGCGTCGGGGAATTCCCCAACGGCCGCCGCCACCACTTCCTGGCCGAACCCACCACGGGCACGGGCAAGCTGGGGTGGTTCCCGGACACCAATGACGGGACGGGCGAGAAGATCGGCCCCCGTGCGCTGACCGTCGCCGCCTCGGGCAGCACCCAGTACCTGTGGTCGGGAGGCGAGTTCACCACGGTCAACGGCGCACCCGCGCAGAGCCTGACCCGGTTCGCCTCCGCCGGCGACACGGGCCGGCCGACCGTCCCGGTGGTCCGGGCGGCGAGCGAGAAGGCCGGCGAGGTGGAAGTGCGCTGGCGCGCCAGTATGGACACCGACGACTCGAAGCTCACGTACAAGGTGTACCGCAACGGCTCCGGCACGCCGTTGGCGACCGTGCAGGCCGACTCGCTGCTGTGGGACCGGCCCCAGGTCGCCATCAAGGACACCTCGGTCACCGCGGGCAAGAGCTACAGCTACCGCGTCACCGCGACCGACGCGGCGGGCAACACCAGCGCCCTGTCGGCGACGGCCACCACCACCGCGACGGCCCGCTCGGAGTCCTACCCGGCCGCGGTCCTCGGCGACGGCGCGAAGCTGTACTGGCGGTACGACGACCCGTCGTCCCCCTTCGTCGCGGACTCCTCCACCGGTAACACCGCCGGCGTCCAGGCGAACGGTCCCTCGCTCCGGCAGACCCCCGCCGCCGTCCACGGCGCCTCCACCGCGATCGGTTTCAACGGCACCAACCAGCAGGTTTCCACCGACGTCCGAGCGGCGCAGCCGACCACGTACAGCCTGGAGACCTGGTTCAGGACGACCAGCTCCGCGGGCGGCAAACTGATCGGGTTCGGCGACAACACCACCGCCGGCAGCGGGAAGTACGACAAGCATGTGTACATGACCAATGCGGGCAAGCTGATCTTCGGCGTGAGCAGCGGCGGGCTCAAGACCCTGGTCAGCACGGGCGCGTACAACGACGGGAAGTGGCACCAGGTCGTCGCCACTCAGGGCTCGGGCGGCATGGCCCTCTACGTCGACGGTCGCCTGCTGAAGACCAACAGCGTGACCGGCAACGCGAACTACACCGGCTTCTGGCACGTCGGCGGCGACACCCTGAACAACTGGCCGTCGAAGCCCACCAGTGCCTTCTTCAAGGGACAGCTGGACGAGACCGCCGTCTATCCCCGTGTCCTCACCGGTACGCAGGTCGCCAACCACTACCGGCTGGCGAGCGCTCAAGGGTAGGGCGACCGGTCCACCGTTCCCCCCGGGGAATACCCCCGGGGGGTACGTAGTTGGCGTCTGTGCCGGGTCACTGCCCCGTGCGACAGAAGAGGGAGAGGCGCCATGGACCGCCCCGCACACACCCACCGGGTGATCGGCACCGCCGCAGGTCTGTACAACGGGGTCACCGTGGCGCTGTCCATCCTGCTGGCCTTCGTCCTCGGTTACGCGCTCAGCACGATGAACGCCGGACTGGCCGACGTCCTCTTCTGGATCTCCCTCGCCGGCTCGCTCGCCGTCGCCTTCCTCATCACGACACCGGTCAACCGGTGGGTGATCGGTCGTGGCAAGGGCCACGCCGTCGTGCACGCCTATCACTGACGCGCCGTTCTCCATGAGTATTCGATTAACACCCGCGTGCCCTGTGCCTGCCCGGGCAGGCGCACTCCGTGGACAGTGCAGACAGTTCCCCCGCGACACACTCCGCCCGGGATGCCGTGGGGCTGGCCGAACGCGCTCCGCCCGACGTCGTACGCCCCGCCTCACCGGGGCCCGCCTCCGCACCGGAGGCGGGCCCGGCCGTACGGACCGGGCGTGTCTTCCCCTCCGCGCTGCGCATCGGCGGGCGGGTGCAGGGCATCGACGGGCTGCGCACGCTGGCCGTGGGACTCGTCATGGTCTACCACCTGAAACCCGGCCTGCTGCCCGGCGGTGCCCTCGGTGTGGACGTCTTCTTCACCATCAGCGGCTTCGTCATCACCCGGCTTCTGCTGGCCGAGTTCGCCCGCACCGGCGACATCGCGATGCGCGCCTTCTACTGGCGGCGCTGGCTGCGACTGGTACCGGCCCTGCTGACGGTCTGCGCGCTGTGTGCCGTGCTGGCCTTCGCCACCCCACTGCCGGGCTTCGACGGCGCCTGGCCCTCCATCACGCTGACCGCCGTGTTCCTGGTCAACATCGTCCGGGCGGCCCAGCCCGGCCTGTACTCGAGTGACACCGCGCTGCTGGGACACACCTGGTCGCTGGGGGTGGAGGAGCAGTTCTACCTCCTCTGGCCGCCGCTGCTCCGCCTGCTCCTGCGCCGGGTCGGACGACGTGCGGTGGTGCTCTGCACGGCGGTGCTGTGTGTGCTGCCGGTGCTCTGGCGGTACGAGCTGTGGAGCCCGACCTCGGCGCACCGCATCTACAACGGCACCGATACCCGCGCCGACCAGTTGCTGATCGGCGCGCTGCTGGCCGTGGTCGTGGCCGGACTGAACGCGCAGGACAGCAGGCTCATCGCGCTGCGCCTGTGGTCGGGGCGGCTGGCCTGGCCGGCTCTGGCGCTGCTGGCCGTGATCGTCTGGCAGGTGCCGATGACCGGCGCGAGCGCCTGGACCAAGCCCTGGTACACGATCGGGTTCCTCGTGTCCGCCCTGCTGTCGGCAACGGTGCTGGCGGCGCTGGACCTCCAGTCCGGCAGCCGGCTGTCCCGCGCCCTGTCCCTGGCCCCGCTGGTCTGGATCGGACGCAACCTCAGCTACGGCCTCTACCTGTGGCACTACCCCCTGGGCCGACTGCTGTCCGATATCGGCGTGGACAACGGGCTGCTGCCCGCCACGGTGGCCGCCAGCTTCGCAGCGGCCACCGCTTCCCACTACCTCCTCGAGAAACCCCTCACCCGCCGCAGACGCCCGCAACCAGCGGCCGCATGACCGGCCGGCCGGCCGTGGCTTCCCGTCCCCCAGCCCGGCCCCACTCCAGCCCGGGGCGGGATTTCGGCTCTCCCCGCAAGCTCCCGGGAGCGTGCGCCCTCGACCCGGGCGCGCTTCGGAAGCGCGACAATGGGGGCAGGTAACGCGACTGCAATCGCACGTCCCTCCAGAGAGGCGGGACGCTATGACGCCGTATATAGCGGTCACCGCACTGACCCACACCGGACTGATCCGCGAGCACAACGAGGACAGCCTCGTCGTGGGACCGTGGACCCTGTGCGGCACGGTGACCGAGAACCCGCAGACGCTGGTGTTCCCGCACGGCAATCCGCTCGTCGTCGCGGTCGCCGACGGTATGGGCGGTGCTCCGGCCGGTGAGGTGGCCAGTGCGCTGGTGGCCCGCAGACTCGCGGCCCTCGGCCCCGCGCTGGACAGCGAGGAAGCCGTCAGCGACGCGCTGAACCGGTGCAACCGCGAGGTGTACGCGGCCGCCGAGCGCGATCCGGCGCTGGCCGGCATGGGCACCACGGTCGCCGGTGTCGTCGTGCTGGCGGAGTCGCTGCTGGTGTTCAATGTCGGCGACAGCAGGGTGCTCGACGCGACGCAGGGCGGGGAGCACGAGGGCGGTCCTCGACGGGGCGGGCTCCGGCTGCTCAGCAGAGACGACAACCCCCCGCTGCCGCCCGGGCAGCGCACCACGCCGATCCTCACCCAGGCGCTGGGCGGCGCCCCGCGGTTCGTCGGCATCACGCCGCACGTGACCACGTCACCGCTGGCCGCGGGCGACCGCTACCTCGTCTGCACCGACGGCCTGACCGACCCGGTACCGGAGGACGAACTCGGCGATCTGCTCCGGTCCCACGACGACGGCAGGGCCGCGTTCGAGCTGTGGAAGGCCGCCATCGAGGCCGGCGGCCCCGACAACCTCACGCTCGCGCTGCTGCGCATCGGCGACCAGCGCCCGGCGGCGGGCGCGGCGGATCACGAGCCGACGTCCGCACTTGAACGAGGTCCTGGCTAGGTGTTCGCTGGAAGTACCCGGAAATGCACGGGAGCCAGCCGATCGTCGCTGGCCCGGAGCGCTGTCCTCCCGGAGGTGGTGGAGATGAAGGCCGTCGTCTACGAGAAGCCCTTCACCGTAGGGATCAAGGAGGTGGAGGACCCCCGGATCCAGCACCCGAACGATGTGCTCGTGCGCGTCACGTCGTCGGCCATCTGCGGGTCCGACCTGCACATGTACGAGGGCCGCACGGCGGCCGAGGCGGGCATCGTGTTCGGGCACGAGAACCTCGGCGTGATCGAGGAGGTCGGCACGGGTGTGGCCTCCCTCAAGGTGGGCGACCGCGTCGTCATGCCGTTCAACGTGGCGTGCGGCTTCTGCAAGAACTGCCTCGCCGAGAACACCGGCTTCTGCCTGACGGTGAACCCCGGATTCGCCGGCGGCGCCTACGGCTACGTGGCCATGGGTCCGTACACCGGAGGGCAGGCCGAACGGCTGCGCGTGCCGTTCGCCGACTTCAACTGCCTGAAACTGCCACCGGGCGAGCAGTTCGAGACCGACTTCGTGCTCCTCGCCGACATCTTCCCGACCGGCTACCACGGCTGCGAACTGGCCCAGGTCAGCCCCGGCGAGACCGTGGCCGTCTACGGCGCCGGACCGGTGGGCCTGATGGCCGCCTACTCGGCGCTGCTGCGCGGCGCGTCGAAGGTGTTCTCCGTCGACCGGGTACCCGAGCGGCTGGCCAAGGCGGAGCAGATCGGGGCCATCCCGATCGACTTCACCAAGGGCGACCCGGCCGAGCAGATCAAGGAGCAGACGGCCGGCGAGGGCACCGACAAGGGCGTGGACGCGGTCGGCTACCAGGCCCAGGCCCACGACGCCAGCCACGAAGAGCCCGCGGTCGTCCTCAACACGCTCGTCGAAACGGTCCGGCCGACGGGCATGCTCGGCATCCCCGGCCTGTACGTACCGTCCGACCCGGGCGGCCCGGACGAGCACGCCAAGCACGGCCAACTGCTGGTCTCCATCGGCAGGATGTTCGAAAAGGGCCAGCGGATGGGCACCGGGCAGTGCAACGTCAAACGGTACAACCGCCAGCTGCGCGACATGATCACTGCGGGCCGGGCCGAGCCCAGCTTCGTGGTCTCCCACGAACTCCCGCTCGCGGACGCGCCGATGGCGTACCAGAAGTTCGACAAGCGGATCGAGGGCTACACGAAGGTGGTGCTGCACCCGGAGCTGGTGCCGGCGTAAGCGCGCGAGAAGAGCGAAGCGTGGCGGCAGGCCCACCGTGCCGGTCAAGGAGCGTGGATCGTGCCGCCGGGGCCGGACGGCAGGGGTGTACGGCTCACCGTCCGGCCCAGCGCGGCGGCCACCCGCGCGAACTTCGCGGCGTCCACGACGGCCGCGCCGCCCGGATCGTTGTTGAAGTACACATACACGTCCTCCTCGTCGGGCCAGGCGTCGGCGATCCGGCGCGCCCAGGACTTCAACGCCTGGCGGCCGTAGGACGGTGGCGGCTCTGCCAGGCCGCCGTGAAACCGGACGTACCCCCACGGCGCGGTCCGCCACAGCGGCGTCACCGGCCGGGACCCCCGATCCGCCCAGCACAGAGCGCTACCGTGCCGCTCCAGCACTGCCCGCAGCTCCCGTTCCGCCGCCCACCACGACGGGTGGCGGAGTTCGACGGCCACCCGGACCGGGTCGGGAAAGCGGCTCAGGCAGGCGTCCAGAGCGCGCACGTCCGCCCGGAAGTGCGACGGCAGTTGCAGCAGCACCGGCCCCAGCCGGTCGCCGAGACCCGCTGCCCGGCCCATCAACCGCTGCACCGGCTCATCGGGATCGCGGAGTCGCTTCATATGGGTGAGGTAGCGGCTGGCCTTGACCGCCATCACGAACCCGTCCGGCGTCCGCTCCCGCCAGGAGGCGAAGACGTCCGTGGTGGGCAGGCGGTAGAAGGCGTTGTTGTTCTCCACGGTGGCGAAGTGCCGGGCGTACTCCTCCAGCCACAGCCGCTGCGGCTCCCGTGGCGGATAGAGAACACCGCGCCAGTCCTTGTACTGCCACCCAGAGGTTCCGACGAGCACGGGCATGCCTCGATCCCTGCCCGGTGGGGCGCCGGACATATCACCTCAACCTGCCGCCGCTGCTCCGTTGAGCGCCTCGGAAAGAAGGACGGTCATGTCGAGCAGGAGCAGGGCGTAGTGGTCGGGGCTGCCAGGTTCGGCTGGGCGTGGGGGCTACGCACGTGAGCGGCATCCGCTGATCCTTAGCTGATGTCCGTTTCTCCCTGAGGTCGGGGCAGGCAGGAGTGTTGAATACGGCTTCATGAGCGAGAGTGGGCGTGCGGCGAGCCGGACAGCGGTGCTGGTCTGCCAGGGGCGGGCAGTCGCGGATGGGAAGGCTGCTCCAGGACGGTTCGCCGATCCGGTGGCGGTGCGGCTGCTGCGCACCGCGGAGCGTACGTCCGTGGACGAGGTGCGCCGGAGTACTCCGCCGAAGGGTTGGCAGGCGCGCACCGCGTACGAGCGTGTGCGGGCGTGCGCCGAGGTGGTCGTGCCGCGGACAGTCGCGATCGACGATGCCCTGGGCGCCCACGCGACCGGCCAGCTCGTGATCCTCGGCGCAGGTCTGGATACGCGCGCGTGGCGTCTGCCCGGGCTCGCGCAGACAGATGTGTGGGAGGTCGACCATCCCGCCTCCCAGCAGGACAAGCGCGCCCGCCTCGTCGAGGCCGTGGAAGCGGTCCGAGGGCCCGATGAGGGCAATCTCCCAGTCGGCGAACTGCCTACCGTCGCCCGTTCCGTACGGTTCACCCCGGTCGATTTCGCCGTCGATGATCTCGGGATGGCGTTGGACGCCGCAGGGCACGATCCCTCCGCGCCGACGACATGGTTGTGGGAGGGCGTCGTCCCCTACCTCACGCGCGACGAGGTGCGCGCCACGGTGGCCGCGCTCGCTGCCCGGACGGTCCCGGGCAGCGCACTCGTCGTCAACTACCAGGCGCCATCGGTGAAAGCAGCCGCAGGGAGGCTGCTGACACGCGTGCTCGGCAGTTCCGTCACGTCAGGCGAGCCGTGGCGCTCGTTGTGGAGGCCGCAACAGATGGCCGCACTGCTCGCGGAACACGGCCTGCGGGTGGTGTCGGACGACACCCTCCTCGCCCGCGCGCACAGCCTCGGTAGCCCGGCACGGGGGCGGGCCTCCTTGCAGTCGGGCCGCGTAGCCGTCGCAGAGAGCCACTGACGTGAGGAGCCGACCGTGCGCCACGCCTGACCGCCCCGGTCGCCTGGCATCACTTCGCCGGCGAAACCTTCTCGATCGGCCGGGAAGATCTTCCCGTCGGGCCGGATGAGCAGATCGGCATCTACAGCGCGGAACGGTGCATCATCGACGCTTTTCGGCTGCGCCATCGCGAGGGAGCGGATCTTGCGGTGGAAGCCCTGCGTACCTGGTTGCGCCGACGCGACAGCCGTCCGACGGCGCTCATGACGATGGCCAAGCACTTCCCGCAGGCCGCACCATATCTGCGTACGGCCTTGGAGATCTTGTTGTGACTTGTCGTCCCACGCGCGCCACCGAAGCCGGTCGCACTTACCCGCTCTCGGTGCTGTCCCGGCACAGCCTGTGGGGTGGAGGCGGCGGAGGAGCCGTGGCCAG
Source organism: Streptomyces sp. NPDC051322 (assembly GCF_040689485.1). Classification (NCBI taxonomy): domain Bacteria; kingdom Bacillati; phylum Actinomycetota; class Actinomycetes; order Kitasatosporales; family Streptomycetaceae; genus Streptomyces; species Streptomyces sp. NPDC051322. Next base: position 412,761 of record NZ_JBFBAK010000003.1, read on the forward strand.
GAATTGACAGTTCTATTGTCGATGGGCAACCTAAGAAGCAAGCGCGGTCTTATCTGTTGTCGTTCGACAATGGATCTGTCAATGAAGGAGTGTGATGATCGAGCTGTCGGTGTCCGAGGCTGCTGAGCGGTTGGGCGTGAGCCGCCAGCGGATACTCGCGCGGATCCATGCTGGTGAACTGCCAGCCAGGCTCGTTGGCGGGCGGTGGGTGCTGATGCTGGAAGACGTGGACGAACTGGTGGGCGCCCGGTCCAACGGCAGACCGATGGCAGGCAGGATCGCCTGGGGGCTTCTTGACCTGCTGGACGGCGGAAACGCGCACTGGCTGACGGCCTCCGAACGTTCCCGGCTACGTTCTCGGCTCCGGTCACGACCGTCGATCGAACAGGTCAGCCGCTGGGTGCGGCGACGTAGCCGAGTGTTGTGGCTGCGGGGACATACCGCCGCACTGCCGAGGCTGCTCGCCTTCGAAGGGGCAGTGCCTACGGGGGCGTCCGCGCCGGGTCAGGACATCGTGGACCCGAGGCGGGTGGAGGTCTATTTGCGGCAGCACTGTGCTGAGCAGGCGATTCGGAAACTGGCGCTTCGCCCCGTCTCCCGTCGGGAGGCGAATGCTGTGGTGAAAGTGCCGCAGGGCATCTGGCCGTTCGAAACAGGTCCCGCACGTGCGAAGGTCGCGCTGGACTTGTGGGAGGCGGGGGACGAGCGGTCGCGCCGTACCGCCCTCAGGCTGTATTCAAGTCTGCTCGACGTTCAGTTTCCCGCTCGGAACGAGAAGGTGAAGTGAACCAGGATGTGCCGCGACTGGACATTGCCCCCGTCGCGCTGCCGCCGCTCGGGGGCGCGGCCGATGAACTGTGGCGACTTCTTCTCTGGCTGCCGCGATCGACACGCCGTGGACGTTGGTTGGCGGTCAGATGGTGATGCTGCACGGCATTCAGCGTGGGCGGCCGTCTCCGCGCGTCTCCACGGACATCGACACCGTGGTCGACGTGCGATCTGACCCTCGGGGGATGCGCCGGATGGTGCGAGCTCTCACGGATCTCGGTCTCGTGCCGGCAGGGGACCCGGGCCCGAACGGACTGATGCACCGGTACGTGAGGCCGGGAACGGAGGTCGCCGTCGATCTCGCGAAGCCCGTGTCATCGGTGGACGTCCTCGTCCCAGAAGGGCTGGGGCCCGCTGCTGATGTGACGACGAGCCGCCACGGCCGCGCCTTCCCGGCGCCCGGCACCACGCAGGCGTTGACGCGCACGGAACTGCTGCCGGTCTCGTACGCCGGAAGGCAGGCACACGTACCTCGCCCGAACCTGCTTGGCGCGATCGTTGGCAAAGCGGTCGGCGCGGTTGCCGACAACAGAGATGCCGAGCGGCATGTCCGCGATCTCACCTTCCTGTGCAGCCTTGTTGAGGACCCGTTCGTCATGGAGGAAGCCGTCACTGCGAAGGACCGCAAGCGGCTGAAGGTGGCGGCAGCCAAGCTGAATGGGTCGTCTCCGTACTGGCGAGCGCTCGAAGAGCACGGCGAAGACGGCCGTGCGGCGTGGGAAGTGCTCACCGGCGCGTGACGTCGATGTCAGGAGGACCTTCGCGGACGCGCCACCAGGTGACTCGGCACACCGCGGGGATGAACAGGCCTGGGGACCAAGAGCCCCGGTCGATGACCTGGGCCTCAGCGATGGAGCGAGTGACGGGAATCGAACCCGCGCTCTGAGCTTGGGAAGCTCATGTTCTACCATTAAACTACACTCGCGCAGCGGCCCCCGAGGGGTTCGCATCGGCGTTCACTCTACCTCATATCCGGCCCCAGGCGTCTGCGCCATGGGGCCGTCCTGTTGTCCGGGGGGCGGGGATCGGAGTGCGAGGTGTGGGAGTTGGGGCGTAGCGTGGAGGTCCGGAGTGCCGGGTGAGGCTGGGTTCCGTATATCCCCTAATGTGGTGTTTTCTCTCGTCCACGCTTGATGGGGAAGGGACTTGATGCACCCGATGGAAAGCACCGTCGTCCGTTGTGCCGAAGGGCATGTGTTCAGTACCGCTTCGTTCCCGATGCAGCAGCTGGGGACTGATCGGATCGGGCCGGGGCGGCTCATTCGGTGTCCGCGTTGTGCCCGGTTGCGGCATGCGGTTCCGGTGGGGGCCGAGCAGAAGTAGGCAGCAGACGTAGTCGGAGCGGCGGCGGGAGTCGCCGGCAGCACGGAGCGTGCGGGCCGCCGATTGGGGCGGGGCCGTGCGCTCCCCGTATCCTCGGGGCGTGCTTCTCTCAGACAAGGACATCCGGGCCGAGATCGACACCGGACGCGTGCGCATCGAGCCCTACGACGACTACATGGTGCAGCCCTCCAGCGTCGATGTGCGGCTCGACCGTTACTTCCGGGTGTTCGAGAATCACCGGTACCCGCACATCGACCCCGCCGTCGAGCAGGCGGACCTCACGCGCAAGGTGGAGCCGGCCGGGGACGAGGCGTTCATCCTGCACCCCGGGGAGTTCGTGCTCGCTTCGACGTACGAGGTCATCTCGCTGCCCGACGACCTCGCTTCGCGGCTGGAGGGCAAGTCCAGCCTGGGGCGGCTCGGTCTGGTGACGCATTCCACGGCCGGGTTCATCGACCCCGGGTTCTCGGGGCACGTGACGCTCGAACTGTCGAATGTGGCGACGCTGCCGATAAAGCTGTGGCCGGGGATGAAGATCGGGCAGCTGTGCATGTTCCGGCTGTCCTCGCCCGCCGAGCACCCGTACGGCAGTGAACGGTACGGCTCGCGTTACCAGGGCCAGCGGGGGCCGACGGCCTCCCGGTCGTACCTGAACTTCCATCGGACCCAGGTGTGATGCGGCATGAGTGACGAACGCGAGAACCTGACGTACGAGGGATTCGGCATCGCGGTGCGCGAGCTGGCGCAGGCCGTTGCCGACGACGGGTATGAGCCGGACATCGTGCTCAGCATCGCGCGGGGTGGGGTCTTCGTCGCCGGGGGGCTTGCTTATGCGTTGGACTGCAAGAATATTCACCTTGTCAACGTCGAGTTCTATACCGGGATCGGGACCACGCTGGAGATGCCGGTCATGCTGGCTCCGGTGCCCAACGCCATCGACTTCTCGGACAAGAAGGTGCTCATCACCGACGATGTCGCCGACACCGGGAAGACCCTGAAGCTGGTGCACGACTTCTGTGTCGGGGCGGTCGCCGAGGTGCGCAGCGCCGTGATCTACGAGAAGGCGCAGTCGCTGGTGAAGTGCGAGTACGTGTGGAAGCGCACGGACGCCTGGATCAACTTCCCGTGGAGTGTCGAGCCGCCCGTGGTGCGGCGTGAGGGACAGGTGCTGGACGCCTGAGGTCCGCCCGGTCTCACTCCCCCTCGCCGTGTCGGCCGCCGTCGGCGCTCAGGGCGGCGGGGAGTTCGGCGCGGCGCCGGATGTCGAGTTTGCGGTAGGCGCTGGTGAGGTGGGTCTCGACGGTGCGTCGGGCCAGGTGGAGCAGCTCGGCGATCTGGGCGTTGGTGCTGCCGTCCGCTGCCAGCGCGGCGATCCGTGCTTCGCTGCCGGTCAGGGCGGATGCGCCGGTGTGCCGGGTGTCGCGGGGGCGGGCGCCGCTGTCGCGCAGGGCCCGGTCGGCAGCGGCGCGCAACCGTACGGCGCCCAGGCGTTCGGCGGTCGCGGCGGCTTCCCGGAAGAGCGGGCGGGCGTGGGCGCGGCGGCCGGCGGCGGTGAGTTGGCGGCCGTGCGCCAGCAGGGCGGGGACGAGCTCGGCGGCCAGCGCAGCGCTGCCCGGTCCTTCGCCCGAGCTGTCGGGGCCGGGGGAGGCGGCGCCGGAGCCGGAGCCCTCGCGCTCGAAGGAGCCGTCGCGGGCTCCGGTACCGTCGCCGGCCCCCATACCGTCGCGGGAGCCGTCGCGCAGTGTCCGGACGGCCTGGCCGGTGAGGTCGAGTCCGCGGCGGCCGCCGGTGGCCTCGCCCAGGGTGCGCAGGGCGCGGCCGAGCACCCGGGGGGTGTTCCAGACGGTGGCGAGCCGGTGTTCCTCCTCGGCGAGTGCCAGGGCCGCTTGCGGTCGGCCGAGGGCCAGCTGGCATTCGGCGGCCGCTGAACGCCACGGGGTGACGACGGGGCTCATGACCTCGCGGGCACTCTGGCGGCGCCCGCATTCCAGGAAGTCGTCGAGCGCCGCTGCCGGGTCTCCGGTCGCGGCGCGCAGCACGCCCCGGGCGTAGAGGAAGCGGTTCACCTCCCAGTGGTCGTGGGCGTCGTGCAGGGAGACGCTCGCCGCCAGGCGGTGGGCCTCCGCGGTGCGGCCCGCTTCGACCAGGGCCATCAGGGCATGGGCGTGGAAGTTGCTGGGCCCCCGGTGGCCGGGCTGGTCGCCGGGGAGGCCCTGGCCGTCGAGATAGGCGAGGACCCGCTCGTGTCGGCCGCGCGCGGCGAGGGTGTCCATCCGGGTGTTGACCAGGGCCCGGCGCATGAGGTGGGAGTGCGAGGTGCGCTGTTGGGCCAGGCCCCGCTGGATGAGCCGGTCCGCTTCGTCGAGCCGGTCGGCCCACTGGGCGACGGCTGCCGCGGTCAGCAGCAGGTACGACAGCAGGACCGGTTCCTCGGGAGCCGCGAGCAGTGCGCCGAGCCGCTGCATGGCCCGGTCGGCCGAGAGCAGACCGGCGGTCGCCTCGTAACGGAGGAGCAGGGATTTCTCGGCCGGGCCGAGCAGGTGGGGTGACCTCTCGGTGGTCTGCCGCAGGCGGGTGTAGGCGAGTTGGCGGGTCTCCCGGTCGTGGTCGGAGAGCAGCAGCGCGGCGGCCCGCACGCTGCGGGTCAGCGCCGGGTCGTCCGGCAGGCCGTCGTCGATGTCGCGGAGCATGGCGAACGCGGCATGGGCCTCGCCGCGGTGGGCCAGCGCGGTCCCCAGCAGCACCGCGGCCTTGACCTTGTTCCGCGGCAGGTCCTGCAGGCGGAGCGCCTCGGTGAGCCGGGGGATGCCGCCCGACCGTACGGTGCACAGCTCCACGGAGCCGAGCTCGGTGAGCACGGCCGCCCGGTGGGCGCGGGTGAGTGGTTCGTCGAGGGCGCGCCGCAGGAAGCCGGCGGCGTCCCCGGGGCGGTCGTCGCGCGCCGCGTTCCGGGCCGCGTCCGCCAGGGCATCGGTGGCCCACTGCGCGCCGACCGCGGGCGCCCGCAACAGGTGGGCGGCCACCGCTTCGACGCGGTGTCCCCGGCGATGGCGCACTTCGGCGGCGGCGCGATGCATCGCCTGCCGGTCGGGGCGGGGCCAGCCGTCGAGTACGGCTTCCCGCAGCAGGGGGTGCGCGAAGCGGGGCCGGCCGTGGGCCCGGTCGCGGCGCAGCAGCCCGAGCCGGACCATGGCGGTGATCCAGCCGGCCACCCGGGCCGGGTCGGTGCCGGTCACCTCGCCGAGCAGGTCGTCGATGCCGTCGCTGTCGTCGTCCTCCTGATCGTTGTCCTGCTGGGTGCGGAGGGCGGTCAGGTCTTCGAGTTCGGCGAGGGTGCGGGCGACGGCGGTGGTGCCGGGTCCGGCGCTCTCCAGCCACCAGGTGACCGCGGCGACGAAGGCGCCCGGATACAACTCGGCGCAGCTGTCCGGCAGTCCGGCCGGGGCCGGACCGTCCGGAAAGACTGCCCGGAGGTCGTCCAGCAGTGCCCTCAGCAGCAGGGGACTGCCGGCGCTCGCGCGCACACAGCCGTGCACCCACGGGTCCGGGGCGTCGGGGCCGGCCGACGCGCGGACCACGTCGGCGGCGGCGTCCTGGCTCAACGGGGCGAGCGCGTGTACGCGGACGAGGGAGGGGGACAGGGCGTGGGCGAGGCCGGGTGCGGGAGGCCGGATGTCGTACTGGCCGCGTTCGGTCACGACCAGCAGGACCGGTAACGGGTCGAGCCGGCGGGCCGCGTAGGTGAGCCAGCGCCGGGAGTCGGCGTCGGCGAGGTGCGCATCGTCCACGGCCACCAGCAGCGGGGAGTCGTCGGCGTAGGACAGCAGCCGTTTCCACAGCAGGTCGGGCAGGTCCCGAAGCGGCGTGGTCCGCGGTATGTCGTCGTCGGAGCCGCCGTCCGGCCGGGAATCGAGAAGTTGCCGTATCGCGGCGAACGGGGTGCCGGTGCCCGGGTCGTCGGCGGCGCAGCGGGCCCGCAGGACCCGCATCCCCTCCTCGGCGCCCAGCGTGGCCGCCGCGTCGAGCAGCGCGGTGCGGCCGGTGCCGGTGGCGCCTCTGAGCAGGACCAGGCGTCCGGACCCGGCTCGGGCCCCGGCGGCTTCGGCGGACAGCAGTTCCAGGGCCGCACGTCGCTCGCGGAGCGCTGTCATCGGTTCCTCCGGAGTACGTGTTCGGCGTGGGGGGTGGCTTCGCGGCCTGTCCGAAAGTGCTCTCGTGGTGCCCTCTCGGTGATCTCGTGGTGGTCCACGATTGCGGGCGCGATGCCGCCCACAGGATTCTGGAAGCACCTGTAAGCGAACATGTGTTTTACGAGAACGTAGGGAATCGGTTTGCACACGTCTTTCGAGACGACAGAAGTACGCGCGAGGATCCCGGTTGCCATCCATGCGTCCGATCCGCTCTCTCTGGCGGGGGCCACCACCCAGCTGCGGCAGCAGCCGGCGATCGAACTGGTCGACGAGGCGAACGGGCGCCCGGGCACCGTGGCGGTGCTGCTGGCTGATGCGTTGGACGAGCCCACGCTGTCCCGGCTGCGGCGGCTCGTACGGGTCGACGGCACCCGGGCCGTGCTGGTGGCAGGGCTGATCCGGGAGGCGGAGCTGCTGCAGGTGATCGAGAGCGGTGTCGCGGCCATCGTCTGGCGGCACGAGGCGACCGGGCACCGGCTGCTGCAGGCCGTCATCGCGGCCTCGCGGGGGGACGGGGACCTGCCGTCCGATTTGCTGGGACGGTTGATATCCCAGGTCGGCGCCCTGCAGCGGAACGCCTCCGCCGGACCTCCCGGTGCCCCCGCGGCGGGGCTGTCACCGCGCGAACTCGATGTCCTGCACCTGGTGGCCGAGGGCATGGACACCGGGGAGATTGCCAGAAAACTGTCCTACTCCGAACGCACCGTGAAGAATGTGATGCACGGCCTGACCACCCGTTTGCAACTTCGCAATCGGGCGCATGCCGTCGCCTATGCCTTTCGGGAAGGCTACATCTGACCCTCCGGCCCGCAGCCGGGTACCCCGAGGGCAGCCCGCAGGGTCCCTGTGTTGTATAGGAGTTGCCCGCACGACGTCCCCGGGTGGCTACGGCCCGGCCGGACCGGCGAGGCAGGATGGCGGTGCGGGCCCGTGCGGGTTGCCGGTTCCGCAACCGTTACACCGGCAATCGTGAAGGGCGCGGCAGTGATCCATGAGGTGGACGAGGTCCTCAAGGGGCTGCTGTCCGGCGGTGCGCTGGCGGGGACCGGCGTCGACATCGCCTTCGACGCACCGACCCGCGACTGGGCCGCCCGGCGCAACGCGCCGACGATCGACGCCTATCTGTACGACATCCGCGAGGACGTCAACCGGCGTGAGCGGGGCGCGATCGCGGTCAAGGACGAGCGCGGCGTGGTGCTGAGGCGGCGCCAGCCGCCGCGCTGGTTCCGGCTTTCGTACCTGGTCACCGCCTGGACGAAGCAGCCGCAGGACGAGCACCGGATGCTTTCCGCGGTACTGGCCACGCTGCTGCCCCGGGAGGTGCTGCCGCCGGAGGAACTGACCGGTGCGCTGGCCGAACTGGGGCTGACGGTGCCCATGACGGTCGCCGGACTGCAGACCGACGCACGGTCGTTCGCCGACATCTGGTCCGCGCTGGGCGGCGAACTCAAGCCGTCGCTCGATCTCGTGATCACCGCGCCGTTTCCGGCGTTTCCCGAGTACGAGGTCGGGCCGCCGGTCACCGAGGGCGCCGGGGTGCGGGTGCGCGGCACCGACGGCACGCTGGACGGCTCGCCGGAACGGCACCATCAGCCACGGCACTTCGCCCGCCGGGGCGGCAGAGACGTACCGACGAGCAGCGGAGCGCAGCCCGAATGACCGCAGCGCCCCACGCCACCGACCTCCACGCCACAGCCCCCCACCGCGCAGGTCCCGCCGCGGCCGACGCGCTGCTCGTCCGGCTCGGGATGCTGCGTGACCGGGTCGCCGAGCTGGTCGGGCGGCGCAGCGCCACCGACCCGACGGCCGGGGACCCGTTGCGCGGGCTGTATCTGTCCGAGGAGGCGGTGCGGCATCTGCTGAGAACCGGGGGCGAGGACGAGCGGTCGGCGCCGCCCGCGGGCGACCCGCCGACCGGGAACGAAGACGACCGGCTGGGGCTGCTCGCGGCGCGGCTCGGCCTCGGAACGCTGGACCTCGCGATCCTGCTGATCGCGCTCGCCCCGGACCTCGACCGCGACTTCGAGCCGCTGTACGGCTATCTCAACGACGACGTCGGCCGGCGCCGGGCCACCGTCGGTCTGGCCGTCGAGCTGTGCGGTCTGCCCCCGCACGACGTGTCGGCGCGCGCCCGCTTTCACCCCTCCGCGCCGCTGTCCGCCCTGGGCCTGATGGATGTGGACGAGACCGAACGCCCCTTTCTCAGCAGGTCGTTGCGCGTGCCCGACCGGGTCGTCGCGCATCTGCTCGGCGACGACACCCCTGACATCCGCATCGCCGGGCACACCCGTCTGCGGCCGGCGGACCCGGCGGGGTCCGCGCCGCCGGTGACCGACCCGTCGGTGGCGCGGCTGGCCGAGCGGCTGTCGGCCGGCCCGCTGACGGCGTATCTGCGTGAGGACCGAAACGGGGACGCGCTCGCGTACGCGGTGGCCGCCCTGGACGCGGCGGGTCTCGAGGCGCTGCACTTCACGCCCGGAAACGGAAACGGAAACGGAACCGACACCGGCACCGGCACCGGCGGCGAAGGCGACAGCGGGCACGAACCCGGAATCGGCGCCGGCCACGCCACATCCGACCCGCTGCCCGCACTGGTCCGCGAGGCCCGGCTGCGCGGCTGTGTGCTCGTGGTGGCCCCGCTGCCGCAGCACCCGGGGCCGATGCTGCGGGCGCTGGCCTCGGCCGACGACGTCACGGTGCTGCTCGCCGGGGCCCGACCGTACGATCCGCAGTGGTGCGACAGCGACCCGCTGGTGCTCGACGCCCCCCGGCAGCGGGCCGGGGATCTCGGCGTCTGGTCGGCGGCGCTCGGCGTGCCGGAAGGGCCGGAGGGGCCGGATACGCTCGGTTTCGATCTGGCGCCGGTCGTCGCTCCCTACCGGCTGGGGGGTGAGCGGATCCGCCGTACCGCGCGGGCCGCGCTGGACCTCGCCGCGTTCGACAGGACCCCGCTGTCGGCCGCGCATCTGCGGCTCGCCGCCCGGCAGCAGTCCGCTTCCGGCCTGGAGCAGCATGCCCGGCGGATCAGGCCGGAGGTCGGCTGGCAGGACCTGGTGCTGCCCGCGCAGCCGCTGGCGCAGCTGCGCGAACTGGCCCTGCGGGCCAGGCACCGGGACCGGGTGCTCGGGGACTGGCGGCTGAGCGCGGGAGGCGGCCGCGGCCGGGGCGCGCTCGCACTGTTCGCGGGCGATTCGGGCACCGGCAAGACGCTGTCCGCCGAGGTGGTGGCGGCCGAACTCGGCCTCGATCTCTACGTCGTCCAGCTGTCGTCGGTCGTCGACAAGTACGTCGGCGAGACCGAGAAGAATCTGGAACGGATCTTCGCCGAGGCCGACCGCACCGACGCGGTGCTGCTCTTCGACGAGGCGGACGCCGTGTTCGGCAAGCGCTCCGAGGTCACCAGCTCCAACGACCGCTACGCGAATCTGGAGAGCGCCTACCTGCTGCAGCGGCTGGAGTCCTTCGACGGCATCGTGCTGCTCACCACCAACCTGCGGGCCAACATCGACGAGGCGTTCACCCGGCGGCTCGATCTGATCGTCGACTTCCCGTTTCCGGACGCCGATCAGCGGCTGGCGCTGTGGCGGCACAGCCTCAGCCATGTGCCGTGCGCCGATGACGTCGAACCGGCCCGCTGCGCCAAGGAGTTCGAACTGTCCGGCGGCTCCATCCGCAGCGCGGTGGTCACCGCCGCCTATGCGGCGGCCGACCGCGGGTCACCGGTCACCACGGCGGACCTGCTGGCCGGCGCCCGGCGCGAATACCGCAAGGCCGGGCGCCTGGTGCTCGACGACAGCGGAGGCTGGTGACCGTCCGGTCACCAGCCTGCCGTCCGGTCACTGACTCGGTTCGACCTTGAGGATCCTCCACTCGCGGTCATCCGTGTTGCTGCAGGGATCGAAGATGGTGAGCTGGGACGTCTCGGAGGGCTGGTTGGGGCCGGGGTGCAGGAACCCTGCCACGTTCAGGCACATCTGGTTGCTGGCGTAGTTGTGGAACCAGTAGCCGCCGTTCGGCTGCTTCTCCAGCCACCAGAGCTGGTTGTCGGCCAGCGTACCGACGCAGGTGAACTCGGCGAGCGGCGTTCCGCTCGGCCGGCCTCCGAGCTCCCCCAGGTCGACACAGAGGTGGTCCTTGACGTTGCGCATCTGGAAGAGGGGGGCGCCGTTCGGGCCGCCATGGGCGTAACGCACCTCGAAGTCCCAGATCTGGTTGTCCTGGTCCGTGGGGTTGCAGTCGTTCTCCACGACCGGGCCGTTGATCTTGCCTGCGTCCCGGCCGGGCAGTTCCATGCACAGTCCGGTCGCGGTGTTCTGGACCAACACGTGTTTGGAGTTCGACGGATCCGGCGGCGTCTTCTTCTTCGCCTTGGGCTTCCCACCGCCCGCCCCTCCCTGATCACCGGCCGGCGATTGGCTCACCGGCGCCGCGGGTGCGCTCGGCGACGGCTGTTCCAGGCTCGCGCCGGGAGTCGGTGTCGGGTCGGTCAGTGTGTGGCCGACGTCTGCGGCCTTCTCGGCGGCGAGGCTGTGGACGGGGGGCTTGTAGGCGAACCAGGCGATCACGAACGTCACGGCAAGCGCCATGGCGATCGCGAGGAAGGTGGCGAGCCAGCGCGGCAGGAACCCCTTCTGCACGTACACCCCGTCCACCGTGAGGGGCTGGACGCCCGAACGCTGCACGGCGAGGCGGTAGGGACGGTTCTCCTTGCGCCCGAACCAGGTGATCTGGCGGGGGCGCACGGTGGCGTCGACGAAGGCGGCGCGGCCCGGCTCGATCTGGACGTTGGCGGGGTGGATCTCGTACGAGAGCTGGTCGCCGTTCTCGCTGCCGTTGACCGAGGCGGTGAGCCTGGTGTTGCCGATGTTGTCGATGGCCAGCCGGGGGCGACCCCGGAAGCGGCCCTTGACGGTGTGCGGGACGAGTTCGGCCCGTACTTCGGTGAAGGGCGTGATGGTCACGTTGCCCTCGGGGACCGTGGTGGCCTCGGGGTGCTCGGTGGGGATGATCTGCACGCCGTACGGGTTGGGGCCCGCCGTCGCGTCCGGGGTGCGCGGTGGCGCGAAGGTGAGTTCCACGGTGCCGGTGGTGCCCGGGAAGAGCCGGATACTCGGCGGTTCGACGGTCACGTACGGGGCGATGTCGCCGACCGGTACGCACCGGTACTCGTCGACGATGTCACCGGTGTTGCGCAGCCTGAGCCGCACGGTGGCTGTGCTGCCGGGGTCCACCGTGGTGGACGCGGGCTCCAGCGAGGTCCAGATGCTCACCCGACGACGTTATGGCGGTCGCCGCCGCTGCCGCAGGTAGCCCAGGGGCACACCGGGGCCCTCCTCGGGTGCCCGAAGGGGCAGGCGCGCTCCGGTAGATGGTGCGGGTACGCACGCCGGGCTGCGGGCGGCGGGCACCGCGATGTCCCTTCGGGGCAGGCGTCATGCCCTCGGAAAGGTACGCCGGGACGTTCCGCCGGCGGGCTTCGCCCGGAAAGGTGGGGTCCAGTCCTGTCCTGTACCCCGAGGAGAGCTGAGTATGCCGTCTTACCTGTCACCAGGCGTGTACGTGGAGGAGGTGGCCAGCGGCTCGCGTCCGATCGAGGGAGTGGGCACTTCGGTGGCCGCCTTCGTCGGTCTCGCCCCCGTCGGTCCGCTCAACGAGCCGACGCTGGTGACCAACTGGACGCAGTACGTGGCCTCGTTCGGTGAGTTCACCGACGGCTACTTCCTCGCGCACTCGGTCTACGGCTTCTTCAACAACGGCGGCTCGGCCGCCTATGTGGTCCGGGTCGGCGGAGTGCCCGGCGGGGTCGCGGACGAGGCCGCGCAGGGACCGGCGGCCGTCGGCGCCGGTGCCGCGCCTGCCGCGCTGCCGCCCGGCGAGCCCAAGCAGCTCGGCACCTTCGAGGTATCGGCCGTCGCCCCCGGCGAGAGCGGCGCGATCAGCGTCGAGGTCGCGGACACCGAGGGTCCGGCCGACCGCTTCAAGCTGGTCGTCAAGGACGGCGAGAAGGTGGCCGAGACCTTCGACGTGTCGGCCAAGAAGGGCAGCCGCAACTACGTCGTCACCCAGGTCAAGGAACGCTCGAAGCTGATCGTCCTGCAGGAGGCGGCGGCCGCCGCACAGCTCGCCAGGCCGGACAACCAGACGGTCGCGCTCGCCGCGCCGCCCGCCGCCCCGGCCGCCGCTCCGCTGCCGGTCGAGACGGCTGGCGAGCAGGTGCGCATCGGCGACTACCTGGGCGACTCCGCGGACCGTACCGGTTTCGGCGGTCTCGAGGCGGTGGACGAGATCTCGATGGTCGCCGTCCCCGACCTGATGGCCGCCTACCAGCGCGGCGCGATCGACCTGGAGGCCGTCAAGGCGGTCCAGCTCGGCCTGATCGCGCACTGCGAGCTGATGGGCGACCGGCTGGCCGTCATCGACCCGCCGCCCGGCCTCAACGCACGGCAGATCCGGGTCTGGCGCCAGGAGACCGCCGGCTACGACTCGAAGTACGCGGCGCTGTACTACCCGTGGATCAAGGTCTTCGACCCGGCGGGCGGCCAGACCCGGCTGGTCCCGCCGAGCGGCCACGTCTCCGGCATCTGGGCGCGCAACGACTTCGAGCGCGGGGTGCACAAGGCGCCCGCCAACGAGGTCGTACGCGGCGCGGTGGACCTGGAGATGCAGATCACCCGCGGCGAGCAGGACCTGCTCAACCCGCTGGGCATCAACTGCATCCGGTCCTTCCCCGGCCGCGGTATCCGCGTCTGGGGTGCGCGCACCCTCTCCTCCGACCCGGCCTGGCGCTACCTCAACGTCCGCCGGTACTTCAACTACCTCGAGGAGTCGATCCTCACCGGCACCCAGTGGGTCGTCTTCGAGCCGAACGACCAGGCGCTGTGGGCCCGGATCCGGCGCAACATCTCCGCGTTCATGGTCACCGAGTGGCGCAACGGGGCGCTCTTCGGCGCCACGCCGGAGGACGCGTACTACGTGAAGTGCGACGCCGAGACCAATCCGCCGGAGTCGGTGGACCTCGGGCGGGTCATCTGCGAGATCGGCGTCTCCCCGGTCAAGCCGGCCGAGTTCGTGATCTTCCGGCTGGCCCAGTTCTCCAGCGGCGGCGGCGAGCTGGAGGAGTAACAGCTTCTCCGCACCGGCCCGTCCGGCCGGTGCCGCCCCCAGCGCCCTCCCCGTAACGACCGGTCTCAGCAGAAGGAACAGAGTTCATGAGTCTCCAGCCCGGCGATTCCCTCACTTCACACAATTTCGGCCTGCAGATCGACGGCGTCATGGTCGAGTACCTGCAGGAGGTCAACGGCCTGGACATGACGCAGGACGTCATCGAGTTCCAGCAGGTATCGGCCAACGGCCAGCCCGTCACCAAGAAACTGCCCGGCGTGAAGAAGGCGGGAGAGGCCACCGTCGTCCGCGGTATGACCCAGTCGTCGTCGTTCAACGACTGGATCAACGCCTCGGTGCGCGGCGACATGGGTTCGGCCCGCAAGAACGCCAGCATCCTGGTGATGGACTACCAGAACAACCCGGTGAAGCGGTACCACCTGCGCAACGCCTGGTGCAGCAAGGTGTCGGCCAGCACGGTGAAGGCCGGCGAGGCGTCCGCGCTGACCGAGAGCGTCACCATCACCTACGAAGAAATGATCATGGAGTAATGCGCCGGGGAGCGGCTGTCCAGCAGCCTGCCGGGAGCGCCGCCGTCACCGCCGATCGTACGGATCCGGCGCCGGCGGCCGCCCCGGCCGAACCGGCCCCGGTGCGCCGGGAGTTGCGCACCGAGTTCGCCTTCGAGCTGCCGCGCGGCTATGTCGACGAGTCGGGGACCGTGCACCGGGACGGCGTGATGCGGCTGGCCACCGCGCGGGACGAGCTGATCCCGCTGCGGGACGTACGGGTGCAGGAGAACCCGGCCTATCTGTCGGTGGTGCTGCTGGGCCGGGTGATCACCCGGCTGGGCAGCGTGCCGCATATGCACGACGGCGTGGTGGAGAACATGTTCGCCTCCGACCTCGCGTTCCTGCAGGACTTCTACCGTCAGGTCAATGCCGAGGGCCACACCAGGGCCGGGGTGACCTGTCCGCACTGCGAGCAGCCGTTCGAGGTCGAACTCGGCGGGAGCCGCCTGGGGGAATCGTGACGTACGCGACCGACCGTGTCCATGAGGAGATCGCGTACATCGCCTACCACTTCCACTGGAGCCTGGAGGACATCCTGGACCTCGAACACCGTGACCGCCGCCGGTACGCCGAGCAGATCGCCACGCTCGTGACGCGCGCGTCGGCCGATCGGTAGAGGCGGGACGACGGTCATGGGATTCCTCGATCGCTTGCGGGGGCGTACGGCTCCGGATTCGGCCCCCGGGGTGGTGGCTCCGGCCTCTGCGGCTCCGGCCTCCGGGGCTCCGGTCGCGGCGGAACCGGCCTCGGTGCGGCCGTCCCCCAGCGGGTGGCGGGAGCTGCCGCCGATCCAGCGCGCCGCCTCCGGTGTCGCCGGGCACGCGGTGGCGACCGCCGACTTCGGCTCCCGGCTGGCGACGTGGCAGAACCCCTCCTTCGGGAGGACGCTGTCGCATGCCGTCCTGGACGGCGCACCGGCCGGTCTGCTGCGCGACGCGCTGACGCCGACGGCCGCACCTTCGGGCGGCGGGCTCGGGCTGCCCGGACTGTCGCTTCCGGTCGCGGTGGTCGACGACAGCGTGGAACCGGCCGGCCCGGAGGGGCTGTCCGGCGCCTCGATGTCGGGCGCGCCGGGCCACTCGGTCCAGCGGACGGTCGCCGCCGCGCGAGCGACCGGGCCCCGGGTGGCGCCCGTGCGACCGGAATCGGGCCGCCGGCCCGCGCTGACCAGGTCGCCCGCACCGGCCGCCGTACAGCGCCGAGTCCTTCCGGCCGCGCCTCGCCGAGCACCGGCGAGTGAGGCTGCCGCGGGGGCGGGCGTGACCGGTGGTGCTGGTGACCCTGCTCGTGCACATGACGGTTCTCCTGCCGGCCCTCCCGCCGGTCCCCGTGCCGTTGACGGGCCACCCGGCGCCGACGTGGGCGGCCCGGTGGACCGACGGCCCTCGCCCCTGCGGCAGCAGACGAACTCCGATTCCCTGCGGGTCCAGCGGTCGGTGACGGCGGAACCTTCCGGCCGTGCGGCTTCGCCCGCCGGCGCCGACCGGCAGCCCGGAGCCGCGCCGGACAGCGCGCCGACGCGGCGTCCGGCGCCGCTGTCGGACACCCCGACCGGGCCCGTCGACTCGGCCCCGACGCCGGCACCCCTTCCGGTCGCGTCCCCGCGTCCGCAGGGCACCGGCTCGGTCCCCACCGACGCAACGAGTACGAGCACGGCGCCAGGACGTGCCGGTCTGGCAGGCAGTGCGCCGGGAAGTGTGACACCGCCGGGTGCCGATCGGGTGCAGCGGCGAGCGGCGCAGGGACCGCGCAGGTCGGTGGCCGGGCTCGGCGCCCCGCTGCCCGGTGGCAGACCGATCACCGGCACTTCCCCCGCACCGGGCACGGCTTCGGGAGCGGGGCGGCCCGTCGGCACCGGTACAGCCACCGGTGCGGCCGCACGAGGATCCGCGCTGGGACCTGCGGTGGCGGCCTCCGGTGGTTCGGCCGACGGTGGCAGCGCGAAGCCACCTTCCGCGCGGCCGGTGTCCGTGCAGCGTGCTGCCGCGTCAGGCCCGGGACGGGCCGCCGCACCCGGCGGTCCGGCGGGTCGTGGCAGCACGGAGCCAACTTCCGCCCGGCCTGGTGCTGCTGCCCCTGGGCTGGGCAGCCCCGTGGGCCCGAGTGCGCCCGCCCAGGGTTCGGCCCCGGAGCGGGCCGCTGCAGCGGGCGGCGCGGCGGATGACGTCACCGTGCCGCCGGCCTCCGCGGGCCCGGGTCTGCCTCCGCCGGTCCCGGCAGCGGGGCGTGCCCCCGCACCCGGCGTGACCGATGGTCCGGCGGTCGGCGGCGCCGTGCGGCCCGCGTCCGAACGGCCCGGCCGCGCGTCCGCGCCGACCCCCGTACAGACCCGTCGGGCGACTCCCGACTCGCCCTCGGCCCCTGCCCGGCGTCGCCCGCTGCTCGGCGCACCACTGGCCGGGCCACCGCCCGGGACGCGGGCACTTGACGGCATGCAGGCCGGCCCGACGCCCTTGCCGACCAAGGAGACCGGTGCCGAATCCCCGAAGCGGAAGACGCCCGCACCCGCGCCCGCGCCCGTCCTGGCCCGGCCTCCGGTGCCCGGCGCAGCGCCGCGCACCGGGCCGGGGCCGGTAGTGCAACGCGCGCCCGCGTCCGCCGTGCCCGGTCCGGGGGCTCCGACGAGCACCGGCTCGGCAGTGCGGGCAACCGCCGCTCCCGGTCGGTCCGGGCCTGTACTCCCAGCGCCGGTACGTCCGTTGGCCTCGGCGCGAGCGGTGCAGCCGCCGCCGTCGACGTCCGGCGCAGTACCGCCGCGTACCGCAGCGGATGCGGTGGCACTCCGCCCCGTCGCACCCGGGGCCGGGGAGCCTGACTCCGATGCGGGGGTCACACCACGTCGTGTCACCCGGCCCCGGCCTCCTGCGCGCCACGACAACGCGCAGCCGGCACAACCGAGTCCGCACGGGCAGCGGTCGGCGACCCCGGCCGCCGCCCCCGCGGTGCAGCGTCGTGCCGCACCCACGCCGGGGCACGGCACGGCGATGACGCCGTCGCCCGTATCGCCGCGGGCTCAGCAGGCTTCGCCGGAACCGCGGGCCGCACAGCCCGTGCCCGGTCAGGCCCCCGCCGCCGCACACGGAGGCGACCCGGTCAGGCGCGGGGCCGAGGGCCAACGGTTCCGGGGTGTCGCCGAGGCGTTCCCCGCGCTGCCCGTGCAACGTGCCGCGTCCGTACCCGGCGCGACCGCCGCACCCGCCGCCGCGCCGACCGCACCCGCCACTGCGACGACCGCACCCGCCACCGCGCCGACCGCACCCGCCACCACGACGGCCGCGCTCGCCACCCCCGTACCCCTGCGTGGCGCAGGGCGGCAGGACGCCCCCGTGGTGCCGATCCGGTCCGCCGGGTCACCGGCCGCCGCGGCCCCGGCCGCGCTGCCCGTGCAGCGGGCGCCCGGTACGCCGCCGCCCCCCGCGCTGGTGAAACCGTCCCGGCCCGCACCACCGCAGCTGTCCCCGGTCACCGCGCCGGCCGGTGGGGCGGGAGCAGGCGGGGGCGGGAGCGCGCAGCCACCCCCGTACACCGAGTACGCCGCGAGCCCCCCGCCGTACACCGCACCCGCCCGGCCGGCACCGCCGAGCCTCAACAACGGTCCGCGCTGCGACGGTTCGACGGAGGACACCGGCAGCCGGTTCGACGCGAGGGAGCTCTCCGACGGGCAGGTGGACGAGCTGACGCACCGGCTGATCGGCCCGATCACCCGGCTGCTCCGCACCGAGCTGCGGATGGACCGCGAACGGATCGGCAGACTCCGCGACCCCCGCCGCTGACCCTCACCGCCGAACCCCGCCGCCGGAACCCCGCAACAACGACACACCGCACCGCCCGCACCACTCGAACCGCCAAGGAAGGAAAGCCGCACCCGATGCCCCAGGACCTCGATCCCGGCTCCACCATCTTCTTCAGCCTGTCCATCGACGGCGAGAGCCTGGGCACGTTCAACGGATGCGAAGGGCTCTCCTCCCAGGTGGAGGTCGAGCAGCACCAGGAGGGCGGCAACAACGGCTTCGTGTGGCAGCTGCCGTCGCGGGTCACCTTCTCGAACATCACGCTGACCCGCCCGCTCACCCCGGACACCTCGAAGGTCGCGGCCTGGATCTCCTCCATCACCACCGGAGTGACCCGGCCCACCGCGCAGATCTCCGCACTGCGCGCGGACGGTTCGCTGGTCGCTCGCTGGGGGCTGATCGATGTGCTGCCGGTGAGCTGGCGCGGGCCTTCGCTGGACCCGGCGAGCCCCGCGGTGGCCGTCGAGACGCTGGAGATCACCCACCACGGCTTCACCGACGCGGGGGCGGCGTAAATGGCGATCAAGGGCGGTGGCAAGGGCGGCGGTGGCAAGGGTGGCGGTAAGGGCGCGGGCAAGAGCCTGGTGCGTGCCACGCTGGCCATCCACCAGCCGCCGGTCGGCTACAGCACCACGCCCGGTGGGCTGATCCGCACCTTCGACTTCGACTTCAACCCCTCCCAGCTGGCGCTGAGCCGTCGCGCGCAGTGGAAGACCACCCCCACCGCCGCGGTGCGCGACGGCGCGGTGCCGGAGTTCATGGGGCCCGAGCCCCGCGAGATGACGGTCGAGGTCTTCCTCGACTGCTCGGACAAGCCGGACAGCAACGTGGTGCGGAAGAACGTCGAAGCACTCTTCTCCTGCTGCGAGGTGACCTCCGCGAGCATCGCCGCCAAGCAGCCGTCGACCCCCTGGGTGGTCTTCCAGTGGGGTGCCTTCTCCACGGCTCGCTTCACCGCGTACGTCAGCTCGGTGGACGCCACCTACAGCCTGTTCTCCACCACCGGGGTGCCGATCCGCGCCACCTGCCAGGTGCATCTGCACGAGATCCCGAGCAAGACCGCCGGGCAGAACCCCACGTCCGGCGCGCTCACCGCCCGCCGGGTGCACCGGGTGGTGGCCGGTGACTCGCTGCAGTTCCTCGCCTGGCGGGAGTACGGCGACGCCACCGTCTGGCGCACCATCGCCGAGGCCAACGACATCGACGATCCCGCCCAGTTGAGCCCCGGCACCGAACTCATGCTTCCCGCCGCCGAAGAGGTCGGCCACTGATGACCCAGATCGGCTACTCCAACGTCCTGCACGTCACCATCGCCGGCAAACCGCTGACGCCGAGCCTGGCCACCCTGCTGGTGGCCGGCTGGGTCGACTTCGGGGCCGGGGTACCCGGCGCGTTCCAGCTCACCTTCCGCGACCCGAAGAGGAAGGTGCTCGCCGATTCCGGCGCCAAGATCGGCGCCGACGTGGTGCTGGCGCCGGTCGCCGACGGCAAGGGGGCCCAGTCCCCGCTGATCACCGGCGAGGTCACCGGCCTGGAGAGCGACTACGACGGCACCGGCACCTTCACCGTCGTACGCGGATACGACCTCGGGCATCGCATGCTGCGCCAGCGCCGGGTCCTCGCGCACACCAAGGTGACCGCGTCGGACATCGCCAGGAAGCTCGCGGCCAGGGACAAGGTCCCGGTCGGCACCATCGACCGGACCAGGACCGTCTACGACTTCATCTCCCAGGCCAACGTCACCGACTGGGACTTCCTTGGCCGGCTCGCCGACGAGAACGAGATGGTGATGTCCATCGACTCGAAGGGCAAGTTCCAGTTCGTCACCGCCGACCCGGCGTCCGGCGCGCCGCCGGTGAGCACCCCGAGCGAGAAGAGCCCGCTGGTCCTGGAGGCGGGCGTCGACATCCTGCGCTGCCGGGCCGCCGTCACCTCCGCCGACCAGGTGAGCAGGGTCGATGTGCGCGGCTGGGACGTGGCGAAGAAACAGGACCTGAAGGAGAGCTCACCGGCCGCGAAGAACCCCGGTTACGAGATCGGCACCACCCCGGCGAAGGCCGTCAGTGCCTTCGGCACCGCCACCCTCGTCGAGACCGACACCCCCTACGACAGCGCGCCGCAGGCGAAGAAGGCCGCCGCCGCGCTGGCCGACGACGTGACCGCGGCCTTCGCGGAGCTGGAGGTGACCGTACGCGGAAACCCCAAGCTGCGGCCCGGTGTTCCGGTTGCCCTCTCGGACGTCGGTGAGCCGTTCGAGGGCAAATACACGGTGACCGCCGCCCGGCACACCTTCGGCGACGGCCGGCACTACGAGACCTTCCTGACCGTCAGCGGGCGGCAGTGGCGCTCGCTGTACGGGCTGGCGTCGGGCGGCGCCGGCAGCTCGGTCAGGCTGCCTGGGGTGGCGAACGCGGTGGTCACGGACATCAACGACCCGAAGAAGCAGGGCCGGGTGAAGCTGCGGTTTCCCTGGCTCGACGACCAGTACGTCAGCGACTGGACCCGTACCGTGCAGTTCGGCGGGGTGGGCGGCGGCGGGGTGATCGCGCCCGACGTCAAGGACGAGGTGCTGGTGGGTTTCGACCGCGGCGCCCTGGACCACCCCTTCGTCATCGGCGGCCTCTACAACGGCAAGGACGTCCCCGGCAAAGTGGATGTCCCGCTGACCGATCCCACCCGGGGGACGACCGTGCGCCGTACGCTGGCGGATCGCAGCGGCGACCGCCTCGACCTGCTCGACCAGCGGGTCGGGAAGCGGGGCGTGCGGCTCAGCTCCGGCGACAACAAACTGACCATCACGCTGGACCGGGCCAAGACCGAGATCACGGTCGACAGCCGGGGCAGCGTCAGCATCCACGGCTCGACGTCGGTCTCCGTCGACGCCGGCCGGGACCTGTCGCTCAGCGCCCGCGGCAAGGTGTCCATCAAAAGCGGCGGACTCCTGGACATCCAGGGCAGGTCCATCACCGCCAGAGCCACCGGCGGCGTGTTCAACATCAACGCGATGGGCCTGCTGTCGGTGAAGGCCGAGGGCGCGATGAGCCTCAGCGCGCTGGGCGCGCTGGCCCTCAACGCGGTCGGCGCCGTGAGCATCTCGGCCGGCGCCACCGCGCAGATCCAGGCCGCCGCCGAACTCGGCATCAAGGCGCTGAAGGTGGACCTGCTCGGCCTGGTCCAGGCCAACGGAATGCCGGTGGTGTGATGGCTGAGCAATTCGTCGGTACCGGCTGGGCGTTCCCGCTGCGGATCGGCCCCACCGGCGGTATCGCCATGGTCAGCGGCGAGCGCGAGGTCGAGGAGGCCATCCGGCTCGTCCTGGCCACCGCGCCGGGGGAGCGGCCGATGCGCCCCGACTTCGGCTGCGCCATCCACGACATGGTCTTCGCCCCCGTCAACGAGGCGACGGCCGGCCGGATCCAGCACGAGGTGTACGTCAGCCTGGACCGCTGGGAGCCGCGCATCGAGGTGGAGGACGTGGAGGTGACCGCGGGGGACCAGCAGGGCGTGCTCTTCATCGACGTCCGCTATTCGGTCCGCGGCACCAACAACCCGCGCAGCCTGGTCTTCCCGTTCTACGTCATCCCCTCCCACGACGAGCCGTCCCCGAACTCCGGGCCGGCCACCGAAAGCGACCACTGATGGCACTCCCCTCCCCCAACCTCGACGACCGCCGCTTCCAGCAGTTCGTCGACGACGCCAAGCGCTACATCCAGCAGCGCGCCCCGGAGTGGACGGACCACAACGTGTCCGACCCGGGTGTCACCCTGGTCGAGACCGTCGCGCACATGGCCGACCAGGTCGTGTACCGGCTGAACCGGGTGCCGGAGAAGAACCACCTGGCCTTCCTCGACCTGATCGGCATCACCCTCTTCCCGCCGTCCGCGGCGCGCACCGATGTCACCTTCTGGCTGTCCGCGCCGATGGACGAGGCGGTGCTGCTGCCCACCGGCACCGAGGTCTCCACGCTGCGCACCGAGAGCGAGGAGGCGGTCGTCTTCGCCACCGAGCGGGATCTGACCGTGGTCTCCTGCGAGTTGGCGTATCTCGTCGTCCAGCGCAACGGCGAGGCCGCCGTCGACCGGACGGTGGACCTCGGCGAGGGCAAGGACCTGCTCTGCTTCGCCGAATCGCCCCAGCCGGGCGACTGCATGCTGCTCGGGCTCACCGCGGCCGTCCCGCACTGCGCGGTGGTCCTCGGCCTGGACAGCCAGGTCGACGGTGTCGGTGTGGACCCCAGGCAGCCGCCGCTGGTCTGGGAGGCATGGACCGAGGACGGCTGGCGCGCCTGCGAGGTCGACCGGGACGGCACCGGCGGCCTCAACCGCCCCGGGGAGGTGGTCCTGCACGTCCCCGGCGGCCACACCCGTTCGCGTACCGGGCGCCGGGAGGCGGGCTGGCTGCGCTGCCGGGTCACCGCCCCGGAGACGGGCCAGCCCTTCTACACCACCTCGCCCACCGTGCGGTCGGCCGAGGCGTTCACCATCGGTGGCACCACCGGCGTCGTACACGCCGAGACGGTGCGCGACGAGGCGCTCGGCGAGTCGACCGGGCTGCCCGGCCAGCGGCTGCGGCTCGCGGTCGCCCCGGTGGTCGGTGACGTCCCGCCGCTGCACCTCCAGGTCGCCGAGCGCGACGGCTGGACCGACTGGGACGTCGTCCCGCACTTCGCCGCTTCCGGCCCGCAGGACCGGCATCTCACCCTCGACGCGGCCACCGGCGAGATCGCCTTCGGCCCGGCCGTACGCGAACCCGACGGCACCCTGCGCCAGTACGGGGCGGTGCCGCCCAAGGGTGCGGTCATCCGCGCCCGCCGCTACCGCACCGGCGGCGGCCGGGCCGGCAACGTCGCCCGGGGCGCCGTCCAGGTGCTGCGCAACTCGATCCCGTACGTCGCGGAGGTCGTCAACCGGGAGGCGGCCAGGGGCGGGGTGGACGGCGAGACGGTCGCCGAGGCGAAGGCCCGAGCGCCCATCACCCTGCGCGCCCAGGACCGGGCGGTGACCCTGCGCGACTACGAGGAGCTGGCCCGGCGCGCCGCCCCGGAGACCGCCCGCATCACCTGCATCGAGGGCGACCCCGACCAGCACGGCGCCCATGCCGTACGGGTACTGGTCGTGCCGCAGGCGGTGCCCGACCCGGGCGGGTGGCTGCGCTTCGAGCAACTAGTCCCCGGGGACGCCCTGCTGGACCGGATCACCCGGTATCTCGACGCGCGGCGGCTGCTCGGCACCCGGCTGGCGGTGGGGCCGCCGTTCTACCAGGGCGTCACCGTCGTCGCGACGCTGCACGCCTTTCGCGGCGCCGACACCGACCTGGTCAGGCGGCAGGCCCATGAGGCCCTCTACCGCCACCTCGACCCGCTGACCGGTGGCGTGCACGGCAAGGGGTGGCCGTTCGGGCGGCCGGTGCAGTCCGGCGAGGTCTTCGCGGTCCTCCAGCGGGTGCCCGGGGTGGAGTTGGTCGACGAGGTGCTGCTGCACCCGGCCGACCCGCTGACCGGCAAACGCGGCGACCCGACCGAACGCATCGACCTGGAACCGCCGGCCCTGGTGTTCTCCTACGACCACCGGGTCCGGGTCATCGGGGACGGCTCATGAGGGGCTCGGTCGACGGCCTCGGCTCGTCCGCGCCGCTCGGCATGATGCTGCCCGCCGTCTTCGCCGACGACGACCTGGCCCAGCGGTTCGTCGCCGGGCTCGATGAGGTCCTGGCCCCGATCCACAACGTGCTGGACTGCCTCGACGCGTACTTCACCCCCTCACTGGCACCGGCCGACTTCACCCGCTGGCTCGGCGACTGGGTCGGCGCGGAGACCGACGTGGCGGACCGGCCCGGCCTCGACGACGACGGCGACGCCGTGCTCCGTACGGCGGTGGCAGCGGCCGCGCATCTGCACCGGATCCGCGGCACCCGCCGGGGCCTCGAGGAAGCGATCCGGCTCGCCTTCGGCGTCGATCCGGAGATCACCGAGAGCGGCGCCGCCGGCTGGGACGCCAGGCCGCTCGGCCCGGTCCCCGGTGACCGGCGGCCGCACCTGCACGTCTCCCTGGCCCTGTCCGACCCCGGCCCCACCGACCAGCACCGGCTGGAAAGCCTGGTGGCGGCCGCCCGCCCCGCCCACATGCCCTACACGGTCCAGGTGACCGCGGCCGAAAGGACACCCGGCAGATGACCACCGAGACCCCCGGCGCCGAGCCGGGCCGCAGGATCCCGCAGGCCTCGGCCTGCGCGGAGTGCGGTACCCCCGCCGTCCCCGGTCACTCCTTCTGCGACGGTTGCGGCGCGGTGCTCCGGTGGAGCCCGGGCGGACGTACGGCGGCCGCCGCCGAGCCGGCCGCTGCCGTCACCCCGGGAGGCGCCGCTGCCTCCGGCGGGGCGCCGGACGGGTCGGCCGGTTCGCCGCACGCCCCGGCCGCCGGTGCCCCGGTGCCCGCCGGGCCCGCGCCTGCGGACGGGCCGCCCCGCGGGCCCGAGTGGTCGGGCAGCCCCGCCGGCTACGACAGGGGAGCGGAGGACGACACCGAACCACTGCCCCCTGTCACCGACGGGGGCCGGGCTCCCGACCCTGGCCGGAGCCCTGACCCGGGCCTGGCTCCCGACCCGGGCCGGATCCCTGTCGTGGACCCGGCTCCTGATGTGGAACGGGAGAGGGCCAGAGCCCTGCTGGTCCCGGTCGCGGACCCGGAGCAGCGGGCTCCCGAGGCACCGTCGGTCGCCCCCGTACTGCCGGGCCGCCCGGTCGCCGCGCGTCCGCAGGTCCAGCAGCCCGGCCAGGAACCCGACGACGGAGGCGGCGCCCCCTGCCCCTGGTGCGGTACGGGCAACCGGCCCGACCGGCACTTCTGCCGCCGCTGCGGCATGACCATGGCCGGCCGTCCGGCGGACCCGGCCAGGCTCCCGTGGTGGCGACGGCTCGGCATCGGCAACCGGGCCGTGCCCTGGGCCGGCGAGCGGCCCCGGCTGCGCCGCGGCCTGGGCCGCGTCCTCACCTGGGTGGCGGGCGCCGCTGCGCTCGCGCTCGTCATCGTCGCCGCGTTCCAGGTGGGCCCGGCGAGCCACGCCGTCCGCGACCACTTCTCGAAGCGCGCCCCCGTCGCGCCCGACTCCGAACGGGCGTCCCGGTCCTTCGGCGGACACGGCGCCGACAAGGCCTTCGACAAGTTCAACAACACCTGGTGGGGCCCCGGCGTCACGGAGTCCGGCGACGGCGAATGGGTCGAGGCCCGCTTCCTGCAGCCCACCCGGCTACTGGACGTCGTCATCACCTCGGGCATCTCCACCCAGCCCAGCGACCTCTCCAAGGCCGCCCTCCCGCACCGCATCGAGGCCCGGATCACCAACGCCGACGGGCACACCACCACCCGCTATCTCACCCTCGACCAGGCCAGCGGACCGCAAACCCGCTCCTTCCGCGTCGGCGCGGCCACCGCGGTGCGCTTCATCATCCGCTCCGCCTACGGCGCATCGTCGAAGAACCAGGTCTCCATCGCCGAGATCGAACTCTTCGGACGCTCCAGCGCGTCGAACTCCTGACGCCGAACCGGTGAGGGGGCGACCACCACGTCAGCCTCGCGACGCCCGGGACACCCAGCCCCGTTCGTACGCGTGCCAGCCCAGTTGCAGCCGGGTGGTCGCCCCGGTCAGCTCCATCAGCCCCTTCACCCGCCGCTGTACCGTCCGCAGTCCCAGCTCCAGCTGTTTCGCGACGCTCGCGTCGGTCAGGCCGGCCAGCAGCAGAGAGAGGATCTCCAGGTCCGTCGGATCGGGCCCGATGGTCTCCTCTTTCATCCGGCCGTTCTCGCCGAGCCGGAGAGGCATGGCCTCGCGCCACACCGCCTCGAAGAGCCCCATCAGCGACTCCAGCAGCCCGGAGGCGTGAACCACCAGGGCGGCGGGCTCGGCGTCGCGTCCGGTCAGCGGCACCATCGCCAGGGTGGCGTCGGCGACGACCAGCTTGGTGGGCACCCGGTCGACGACCCGGCACTGCTCGTCGCGGCTCAGTGCGGCCGAGAGCTCGAGGATTCCCGAGGGCAAGGACAGCGCCTCGCGCTCGATCACCACCCGGAACGAGACGCCGCGCGATGCGGCCTGCTCCTCCGACTCGTTCTCCAGCCCGCTGACCGCGATCGGCTTGCCGGTGACCAGGGCGCACACCTCTCTGGCCGCCCCCAGCTGCAACTGGTGGAAGCGGTGCGCCACCGCACTCGCGCCGGTGACCACCTCGACCAGATCGTGCACCGGCGGCTCGGTGGCCTCCGCCCGGTACTCCTCGGCGAGCAGCGCCGCCGCGAGCTCCGCCCGGTCCAGCTCATGGCGCTGCTGCGTCAGCAACGCCCCCAACGCCACCCCCGGCGGGGCCGCCACCCAACGTCCGGTGCGGGCCGACGACTGGGCGGCGAGCCCATGTTGTTCCAGCCTGCGCAACGCCCGTTCGGTGTTCGACTCGGGAAGGGCCAGCCGGTGCGCGAGATCGGATACCTCCGCCGCCCCCACCGCCACGAGCGCGCGGTACGCCGACTCCTGCGTCTCGTCGAGGCCTATGGCTCCCAGCACCCCTGGGCCCCCTTTCACCCTGCCGTAGTCTCCGGGCGCCCGGTCGTGGCGGAAAGCGGTCGCGGCACAAACCCGCCGCGCACATCATCCCTTTACCGCCCGTCGCTCTGTCAATGTGACGCCACTGCAATACCGACAACATCCGGAATATTTCGGGTTGTTCAGGGGTGTTCCGGTTTTACTTGGGGAGAGCGATGCGTCCGATATCGCGTACGGCACTGGGGGCGGCCGTCGCCGTCGCCCTGACCGTCACCGCGATCGCACCGTCCGTGGCAGCGCCACCGGACGTCACGACCGCGAAGAGACCACTCACCGGCAGTGCGGCCGCCGCCGCCGAGCAGAGCAAGCCGGTCACCGTCACCCTGGTCACCGGCGACAAAGTCCTGGTGAGCAGGGACAGTTCGGGGGCCGCTTCGGCCACCGCGCTGCCGCGCGAGGACGGCACCGTCCCCCTCGTACAGACCCGGCGGTCCGGCAAGGACCTCTACGTCTACCCCGACACCGCCACCGACGCGCTGGCCGCCGGCACGGTCGACGAGGAACTCTTCAACGTCACCGGGCTGATCCGCCAGGGCTACGACGACGCGAGCAGCAAGTCGCTGCCGCTGATCGCGGTCTACGGCAAGAACGCGGCCCGCTCCGCGCCCGCCACCCCGCGCGGCGCCGAGCGCGGACTCGCGCTCAACGCCATCGGCGGCGTCGCGCTCAAGGCCGACAAGGCAAAAGCGACCGACTTCTGGTCGGACGTCACCAACACCCGGTCCCGTTCGGCCTCCGGTCTGAAGAAGCTCTGGCTCGACCGAAAGGTCCAGGCCACCCTGCACGAGTCGAATCGGCAGATCGGCGCCGACCTGGCCTGGGCCGCCGGATACGACGGCAAGGGCACCAAGGTCGCCGTCCTCGACACCGGTGTCGACGCCGAACACCCCGACCTCAAGGGCCGGATCACCGCGTCGAAGAATTTCACCGACTCCGACACCATGAACGACCTCCAGGGCCACGGCACCCACACCATCTCCACCGTCGGCGGTTCCGGCGCGGCCGGCCATGGCAAGGAGAAGGGCGTCGCCCCCGGCACCGACCTGCTGGCCGGCAAGGTCCTCAACGACAGCGGCTCCGGCGCCGAGTCGTGGATCATCGCCGGTATGCAGTGGGCCGTCGACCAGAAGGCCGACGTCGTCTCCATGAGCCTCGGCAGCCCGATGCCGACCGACTGCACCGACCCGATGAGCGTCGCCGCCGAGGAACTCGCCCGCGGCGAACACACCTTGTTCGTCGTCGCGGCCGGCAACTCCGGCCCGACGCTGAACACCGTCTCCTCGCCCGGCTGCGCCCCGAGCGTACTGACCGTGGGCGCCGTCGACCACGACGACTCCACGGCCCAGTTCTCCAGCCGTGGACCCGTGATCGGTTCGCACACCCTCAAGCCCGAGATCGCCGCCCCCGGCGTCGACATCCTGGCCGCCTCGGCCGGTGGCCGCGGGGTGTACGCGTACCGCACGATGTCCGGTACGTCGATGGCCACCCCGCAAGTGGCCGGCGCCGCAGCCATCGTGAAGCAGCGTCACCCGGGCTGGACCGCGCAGCAGATCAAGGCGGCGCTCGTCTCGTCCGCGAAGAGCGACATCCCCGGCGACGTGCGCGAGACCGGCGGTGGCCGCCTCGATGTGAAGGCAGCCATCGACACCACCGTCGTCGGCTCCCCCGCCGTCCAGGGCGGTACCTTCAACTGGCCGCAGGACAGGACCGACCGCACCACGGTCGACGTCCCCTACACCAACTCCGGCAGCAAACCGGTGAAGCTGTCGCTGAAGGTCGACGGCGTCACCGGTAACGACGGCTCGGCCGTCCGCTCCCCGGTCGCCGACCTCGATGCGAGGACCGTCACCGTTCCGGCCGGAGCCACCGTCGCGGTCCCGCTGAAGATCGACCCGACCGCGAAGCTCAAGGCCGCCCAGTACGGAGATGTCACCGGACGGGTGCTCGCCACCGGCCCCGACGGCGTCAAGGTCTCCACGCCGTTCTCGCTGTACGTCGGCGCGGAGACCGTCACCCTGCGGGTGAAGCTCGTCGACCGCACCGGCAAGCCCGCCGCGGGCTCCTCTTCGCTCGACATCATCGGCACCGACGACGCCAGCGGTGAGCGCCGCTTCAACGACGGAGCCACCGACCAGATCTACCGGGTGCGTCCCGGCGCCTACTTCGTCTCCAGTTTCATCACCTCGCCGGACCCGGAGGACGCCACCGGCAAGCTGGTCGAGTCCGTGGGATACCTCGCCCGGCCGCAACTGAACCTCACCAAGGACACCACGCTGGTCCTGGACGCCCGCACAGCCCACCGGATCCGGGTACGGACCGAGGACCGCGCGAGCGAGAACCGCTCCACGACGCTCTCCTTCGGACGCAGCTGGGACGATGTCTGGCTGGATTCGGGCTCCGTCACCGGCGGCCCCATCGTCAAGAACTACCTGGCCGATGTGCGGGGCAAGGCACGGGACGGTGACTTCGAGTTCGCCAGTTTCTGGCGCGCGTACGCCCCGCTGATCGAGAAACTGTCGGTCGTCGGCGGCGCGGAACTGCACCCGGTGGTGGCGAGCACCGGCTCGGTCAACCTCGACGGCAGCGGCGAAGCCGCACTCGTCGACGCGGGCACCGGCACCCCCGACGAGCTGCGGGCCGCCGGCGTCTCGGGCAAGGTCGCCCTGGTCGGGGTGGCCGACGACGGCTCCGTGATCACCCAGGCACGGGACGCCAAGGCAGCCGGCGCGAGGGCGGTCATCGCCTACCGGCCGTCCGCCGGCCGGTGGCAGCCGTCCGTCGGCTACGGCACGGCGCCGCTGCCCTCGCTGGGCGTCGAGGCCGGCGAGGCCGGCGCCCTGAAGGCGGCGCTGGCCGACGGACCGGTGAAGCTGCGCTGGAAGGCCACCGCCGCCAGCCCGTTCGTCTACAACCTGGCCTTCCCCGAGACCCGCCCGATCACCTCGGACCGCACCTACCGGGTCCGGGACAGCAAGCTCGGCAGGTCCACCGCCACCTACGAGGCGATGGGCGTCGCAGCCGACTACTCCGACACGATGATCATCAACCGGCCGTACGGCGGCAGCTTCTCCGCGGGCCTCGACACGGTCGCCGTCCCCGGGAAGCGCACCGAGTACTACTCGGCGGACGACACCGCCTGGCAGCGGTACGTCTCCTCCAGCTTCCCCTGGGGCGAGAGCATGACCGACCAGCCCCGCACCTACACGTCGCACACGAAGCGTACGGAGAACTGGTACCGGGGCATCCTGGTCCCGGCCGCTCCGCGGGACGCCGCGGGCAAGGTGCAACTCGCCGCCGAACGGCAGGGCAACCTGATCGGTGTCGCCCCCGGCTTCTGGAGCGACACGGAACACCTCGGCCTCCAGGGTTCCTTCGGAGATATCGGCACCATGCGGCTGACCAGCGGCGGTGACGTACTGGGCGAGTCCGGCTGGCCGTCCGGGGTGTTCACCGTCCCGGCCGGAGACGCCGCGTACGAGCTCACCATGACCACCTCCAAGATCGGACAGCCCGCAACCGTGTGGAAGCGGTCCACCCGGACCGAGACCACCTGGAAGTTCCGCTCGAAGCGGGAGGAGAACGTGTACTCCCAGGGGATTCCGCTGCTCTTCCCGGGCTACGACCTGAACACCGACGGGCTCAAGACCCTGCCGGCGAAGGACGGCCAGAAGATCGGCCTGAGCGTCAGCGGCCACGCCGGCTACCCGCCCGGCAAGCTGGTCGCGGCCAAAGTCTCGTACTCGTACGACGGCGGCCGAACCTGGACCCCGGCCACCACCGCGCAGCAGGGCGGTCACTGGACCGCGACCGTGAACCACGCGGGCGCGGCCGGCCGGCCGGTCACTCTGCGGACCGAACTGACGGATGCCAACGGCAACGCCGTCAGCCAGACCGTGAACGACGCATACGCCGTGCGCTGATCACGCCCTGACCGGTCCGCCGGGCGTCCTTCCCGTGGGGGGTGGGTTCGCCCGGCGGACCTGTGTCACGACGCGTGTCCCGTACTAGAGCGTGCCCAGCTTCAGCAGCGAGAGCAGCGCGATGAGCTGGATCGACGAGGCCGCCAGCGCCCGGGGCCAGGCCAGGTCGTGCGACTTGCTCACCATCGAGGTGAAGAGCGCGCCCGCGGCGAGCCAGGTCACCCAGCCGAGGATCTGGACGAAGCCGTTCTCCCCGCCGAGGAAGACCGCGAAAAGCAACCGCGGGGCATCCGTGATGGACATGATCAGCATGGACAGGCCCACGGTCGGCTGCCAGGCGCCGTCCCCGCCGAGCTGCCGGGCCAGTGTGTGGGTCACCGCGCCCAGCAGCAGACCGCCGATGACGAAGGCCACACCGGTCGTCAGGACGTAAGGAATGGCGCTGGCCATCGTCGCGTGAACGGTGTCCGCGCGGGCCTGGTCGAAGCCGAAGAGGGCGAGCATGCCGTAGACGAAGGTGACGATCAGCGCCGGACCCCAGACGGCGTGGTCGCGCATCTGCCAGAAGGTCGGCCCCGGCCGCATCACCATGCCGCGCAGCAGGTCCCGCCAGGGCAGCCGCGGGCCCGCCGGCGGCCCGCTGTTCTGCCCCGCGCGGTAGGTGTTGCCCGCGCCGTACGGGTCCTCGTCGATGCGGAAGGCCTGGGTGTGACCCGGGCTGTTCGCGCGGCCGGCGCTGTTGGCATACGGGTCGGCGGCCGGTCGGCCGCCGTAACCGCCGGGCGCGCCCGGCCGGCCCTGCTGGTACGGCTCGTCGAAGTACTCCGGCTCCCCGTACGGCTGCTGGGCCTGCGGCGGCCACTGGTGCTGCTGCGGCGCACGCTGCGGTTGCGCAGGTCGGCTGCCGTACGGCGGAGGCGGTGCCTGCCTGCCGTACGGCTGCTGCTGCGGTTGCTGTTGCGACGTGCGGTTGTCCCGGCCGCGTCCGATCCTGAATCCAGCCACCCATCGAACGTACCCGGTCCGGCAGGGCGGGGTGCCGGGCCGGTGGGAACGGGCCGGGCTTTGCTGCCGAGCTGTGACATCCCCTAGGTGAGACCCGTCAGGGTCCGGTCAGGTGATCCGCGGCAGTGGTTGCTGCCGATCACGTCGGGTCGCGCTTGAACGAGGCGGTCGACCAGCGGTAGCCGAGCGCCGCGAGCACCAGGCACCAGGCGACCGCGAGCCACCCGTTGTGGCCGATGTCGGTGCCGAGCAGCAGACCGCGCAGGGTCTCGATGGCCGGCGTGAAGGGCTGGTACTCGGCGATGGGCTGGAACCAGCCCGGCATCGCGTCGATCGGGGTGAACGCGCTGGAGATGAGCGGCAGGAGGATCAGCGGCAGCGCGCTGTTGCTGGCCGCCTCGGCGTTCGGGCTGGCCATACCCATCCCGACGGCGATCCAGGTGAGCGCCAGGGCGAAGAGCACCAGCAGCCCGAACGCCGCCAGCCACTCCAGGGGCGAGGCGTCCGTGGAGCGGAAACCGATGGCCACGGCGACGATGCCGACGAGGACCACGCTGGCGACCGACTGCAGCACACTGCCGACGACGTGCCCGATGAGTACGGAGCCGCGGTGGATGGCCATGGTGCGGAAGCGGGCGATGATGCCCTCGGACATGTCGGTGGCGACGGACACCGCAGCTCCGATGACGGTGCTGCCGATAGTCATCAGCAGGACGCCGGGGACGACGTAGGCGATGTAGGCGGAGCGGCCGGCGCCGCCGCCGGCGATGCCGGCGCTCATCACGTCACCGAAGATGTAGACGAAGAGCAGCAGCAGCATGACCGGCGTGAGCAGCAGGTTCAGGGTCAGCGAGGGATAGCGCCGGGCATGCAGGAGGTTGCGGCGCAGCATGGTGTTCGAGTCGCGTACGGCGAGGGAGAGGGCGCTCATCGGACTGCCTCCGTGGGCTGGTTGTTCTGGCTGGG
Organism: Streptomyces sp. NPDC051322; assembly: GCF_040689485.1. Taxonomy (NCBI): domain Bacteria; kingdom Bacillati; phylum Actinomycetota; class Actinomycetes; order Kitasatosporales; family Streptomycetaceae; genus Streptomyces; species Streptomyces sp. NPDC051322. The sequence continues at coordinate 445,049 of NZ_JBFBAK010000003.1, forward strand.
CACGTTGGTCCCGCCGGTCAGGGCGAAGAACACGTCGTCGAGGTCGGGGGTGTGCACGGTCAGCTCGTCCGCCTCGATGCCGGCCGAGTCCAGCCGGTCGAGGATGGCGCGCAGCTCGCGCTGACTGCCGTCGCTGGGGATCTGCAGCGCCAGCGCCTCGTCGTCCGTAGTGACCTCGCGCAGGGCGTCGGCGGCGGACCGGTAGGCGGCCGGGTCGGTGAAGCGCAGTCGCACGTGCCCGCCGGGGATGAGCCGCTTCAACTCGTCGGCGGTCCCCTCGGCGGCGATCCTGCCGTCGCTCAGGACCGCGATGCGGTCGGCGAGTTCGTCGGCCTCGTCCAGGTACTGGGTGGTGAGGAAGACGGTGACGCCGCCGGAGACCAGCGCGCGGATGATCCCCCACATGGTGTGACGGCTGCGCGGGTCGAGGCCGGTGGTCGGCTCGTCGAGGAAGATGATCCGCGGGTCGCCGACCAGCGTCATGGCGATGTCGAGGCGGCGCTTCATGCCGCCGGAGTAGGTGGAGGCGGGCTTCTTCGCGGCCTCGGTGAGGTCGAAGCGCTCCAGCAGTTCGGCGGTGACCTGCCGCCCCTCCCGCTTGGACAGGTGGTGCAGGTCCGCCATGAGGAGCATGTTCTCCTCGCCGGTGATCAGGCCGTCGACGGCGGAGAACTGTCCGGTGACGCCGATCGCGGCCCGCACGGCTTGCGGGTCGGCGGCCAGGTCGTGGCCGCCGACGTGCAGCTCGCCGGCGTCGGCGGTGATGAGGGTGGAGAGGATCTTGACGACGGTGGTCTTGCCCGCGCCGTTCGGGCCGAGCAGGGAGAAGACCGTGCCGGCCGGCACCGCCAGGTCGATACCGTCGAGCACGAGCTTGTCGCCGTAGGACTTGCGCAGCCCGTTCGCCGCGATGGCCAAGCTGGTCATGGAGGGGTGCTCCTTCTGGAGGCTGCGGATCAGAGGCGGGTGATCAGAGGCTGCGGGCGGTGATGTCGCCCTGGGAGGTGGTCGCGTGGATGTCGAGCTCGGCGGTGCCGTCGTTCTTGAGGTTGTTGCTGACACGGCCGTGGGAGGTGCCGGCGTCCAGGGAGGCCGATACTCCGGCGGCGGCACCGACCGAAACGTCGCCTGCCCGGGTGCGGAGCACGACCTTGCCGCGCACCGCCTCGGCGATCCGGATGTCCCCCCTCGTGGTGCTGATCTCCGCGGGGCCGCCCAGCCGGCCGACCTCGACATCGCCGTCGATCGCCCTGAGGCGGATGCTCGCGGCCTCGTCGATCTTGATCTGCTGGTATGCGCCGTCGAAGGCGACGTCGCCGAGGCGGCCGACGGCCCGGAATTCGGCGCTGGACGCCTTGGCGTCGACGCGGGAACCGGTGGGCAGTTGGACCGTCACCTCGATCGCTCCGGAGGGCCCGAGGTACTGGTTCTTCGCCGGGACCTCGATCCGCAGAACTCCGTCCGCGTAGTCGACCGTGGTCTGTTCTGCCGCCTTTGCGTCGCGGCTCTTCGAGGCGTTTGCGGGCCGGACATCGACCGCGGTGTCGGCCCGGTCGGCGGCGATGATCTGGACCCGCCCCGCGGGGACGTCGAGGACGGCGGAGATCGGGGCGGGGCTGTCGAACTTCTGCATCGTGCGCTCCTTCGGCTTTTTGTTTCCGATGAGAGAAACGCTACGTTGCGTTCGCAGGTACGACAACAAGTCTGTTGCGGTCTAACCGCCAACTGGCAGGTCACGCCCGGTATTTCATTGCAATCGTCTTGATGTTTAATGCAACGTCGGCCGCTTGTTCGTTGCAATGGAATGAAAGTGAACGCTATACTGACGGCACCGAGGAGCGCGAAGGAGATGGCAATGCCCGGAGGCAGGCTCACCCACCAGGACCGGCAGCAGATCGCGCTGGGACTGGCCGACGGTCTTGCCTACGCGGAGATCGCCAGAGCTCTCGAGCGTCCGACCTCGACGGTCACGCGTGAGGTCATGCGCAACGGCGGCCCCACCGGGTACCGCGCGGACCTGGCCCACCGCGCCACGGAACGGCGCGCCCACCGGCGCAGGCCCGTCTCGTCCCGAGGGTCGGAGCCGGTTCACCAGCCACACGGACGCGACACCGAGGCCGTCCGTGAGTACGAGGAACTGTTCACCACTGTCATGATGCAGTCGGGCCTGCCCAAGATGATGGCGCGGGTGATGGTCTGCCTCCTCACCACCGATGCCGGCAGCCTGACGGCGTCCGAACTCGCCCAGCGCCTTCAGGTCAGCCCGGCGACCATCTCCAAATCGATCACGTTCCTGGAGGGCCAGGCCCTGGTGCGCAGGGAACGCGACGAACGCCGCCGCGAGCGCTACGTCGTCGACGAAGAGCTCTGGTACCAGTCCATGATCGCCAGCGTCCGGTCGCTCACCCAGCAGGTCGAGATCGCACGGCAGGGCGTCGGCGTCCTCGGTCCCGGCACCCCGGCCGCCGTCCGCCTGGAGAACGTCGCCCGCTTCCTCGACTTCGTCGGCGAGAGCCTCGCCCGCGCCGCTGAGCAGGCCCGCGAGATCCTCTCCACGAAAGCCGAGACGCCCTCTTGAGCCGGGCGAGCCGGGGCCCTTGCGGTGCGCAGGGCCCCGGTGCCAGTGGTGGTGTCAGCCGGTCATGTCGGCGCCCAGCAGCGGGGTGCCGGTCGCGGAGACCTTGGTGGCGGTGAGGCCGTAGCCCGCGCCGGTCGCAACCAGCTTGCTGCCGTTCGAGTTGAAGGTGACGACGAAGCCGTCGGAGTTGTTCTCGTGCGGCGAGCCGACCGTCAGATCGGCCTTGCCGTCGTTGTCGGTGTCGGTGAGGTACACCTCGGCCCCGAAGCCGTCGCCCTTCTCGTTGCTGCCGGGGACACCGGGGGTGTCCTGGGCGAGCACCTGGGCGCCGGTGCTGGTGAAGCCGCTGGTGGAGCCGTAGAGGACGGTGACCATGCCGGCGTCGGGGACACCGCTCAGGTCCTCACCGGGGGCGCCGACCGCGATGTCGTCCATGCCGTCGCCGTTGATGTCGCCGAGGGTGAGCTCGTAACCGAAGACGTCGTTGCTCTCGCCGGCTCCGGGGACGCCCGGGGTGTCCTGGTTGATGGAGTCCTGGCCGCCGTCGGGGCCGTTCGCCGTGCCGTAGACGACCTTGACGACGCCGCCCTTGTGCGAGCCGGGGATTTCGGCATCCCACTGGGCGCCGATGACGATGTCTCCATAGCCGTCGCCGTTGACGTCGCCGATGTCGGAGATGATGCCGGCGGGGAGCTTCTGGACGCCGGTCCTCGTCACGCCGGATGCGCTGCCCGGAAGGTAGTAGTTGGAGTTCCACCCGTCGGTGGTGCCCGTTTCGTAACCGTCCACCAGGAGGTCGGTCCGGCCGTCGTGGTTGACGTCGCCCGGGGTGAGGTTGAAGAAGTCCATGCCCGGGACCTTCTGGACCGGGGCGGCGACCGAATAATGGCCGCCCGTGGAGCCGGTCTTCGTGAAGCCGCCGCGGTAGACGTCGACGATGTTCTGGTCGTTGGCGATGGCGAGGTCGGCCTTCCCGTCGCCGTTGTAGTCGCCGGCGGCCACCAGGTCACCGAAGTGGTCGTGACTGCCGGCCGCCGGATCCGCGACGGTCCTGCCGCCGGACAGGCCGCCGCTCGAGCCCCAGAGGATGGTGACCGAACCGCCGTCGACGTCCGAACCGATATCCTCGCCGTCGGCGCCCACCGCGAGGTCGGCATAGCCGTCACCGTTGAAGTCGCCGGCGCTGATCATTCCGCCGAAGCGGTCGTCCTTCTCGGCGCCGCCGGGCACGCCTGCGCTGTTCTGGCTGACCGTCTGGATCTTGGACTTGCCCGCGCCGGCGGCCGATCCGTAGAGGATCGAGACCGATCCCGCACCAGTCCTGCCGTTCACCGCGGCGAGAGGTTCGGTGACCGCGACATCGCGGTACCCGTCGCCGTTGAAGTCGCCCTGCGTGCCGGAGGGCGCGGCGGCGGCGCTGCTCGCCGTGACGATCAGCAGTCCGCCGGTGAGAGCGGCGGCTGCTGAGGTGGCGAGAGCGGTACGGAGCTGTCTGTGCACGGAGGTTTCTCCTCTGATCGGCGCTGGCCGGGGCAGAGGAGAGACCTTCGGCGAGGTCGGATGGTTGTACCGGGCAGGACGGAAACGTGACGGGGCCGGATCCACCCTCGGATGGGTTCGGCCCCGTCACGTGCCCGTGCGGATGACGACCAGGCGGTTACTGCGCCGGTTCGGTCTCCGGCGCGTCCTCGGCCGTCGGCTCGCCGGCCGGGTCCACCGGGACCTTCACGGAGTCGAGCAGCAGCTGCGCGACGTCGACGACCTGGAGCGATTCCTTCGCCTGGCCGGAGCCCGCGGTGGAGCCGCTGTCGGATGCCTTCTTGCCGTTGACGGAGTCGGTGAGCATGACGAGGCAGAAGGGGCAGGCGGTGGAGACGATGTCCGGGTTGAGGGAGAGGGCCTCGTCGACGCGCTCGTTGTTGATGCGCTTGCCGATCCGTTCCTCCATCCACATCCGGGCGCCACCGGCACCGCAGCAGAAGCCGCGTTCCTTGTGCCGGTGCATCTCCTCGCTGCGCACGCCGGGCACCTTGGCGATGATCTCGCGCGGCGGTGTGTAGATCTTGTTGTGCCGGCCCAGGTAGCAGGGGTCGTGGTAGGTGATCAGACCCTCGACCGGGGTGACGGGGATCAGCTTGCCCTCGTCGATGAGGTGCTGGAGCAGCTGGGTGTGGTGGATGACCTCGTACTCGCCGCCGAGCTGGGGGTACTCGTTGGCGATGGTGTTGAAGCAGTGCGGGCAGGTCGCGACGATCTTCTTGGCCGTCTTGGGCTTCTTCGTGGCGGCGTCTTCATCGTCCTCGCCGTAGGCCATGTTGAGCATGGCCACGTTCTCCTGGCCGAGCTGCTGGAAGAGCGGCTCGTTGCCCAGGCGGCGGGCGGAGTCACCGGTGCACTTCTCGTCGCCGCCCATGATCGCGAACTTGACGCCCGCGATGTGCAGCAACTCGGCGAAGGCCTTGGTGGTCTTCTTCGCCCGGTCCTCCAGGGCGCCCGCGCAGCCCACCCAGTACAGGTAGTCGACCTCGGTGAGGTCCTCGATGTCCTTGCCGACGATCGGGACCTCGAAGTCGACCTCCTTGGTCCACTCGACGCGCTGCTTCTTGGCCAGGCCCCAGGGGTTGCCCTTCTTCTCCAGGTTCTTGAGCATCGTGCCCGCCTCGCTGGGGAAGCTGGACTCGATCATCACCTGGTAGCGGCGCATGTCGACGATGTGGTCGACGTGCTCGATGTCGACCGGGCACTGCTCCACGCAGGCACCGCAGGTGGTGCACGACCACAGCACGTCCGGGTCGATGACACCGCCCTCTTCGAGGGTGCCGATCAGGGGGCGCTCGGCCTCGGCGAGAGCCGCGGCGGGCACGTCCGCCAACTGCTCGGCGGTGGCCTGCTCCTCGCCCTCCATCGATTTGCCGCCACCAGCGAGCAGGTACGGGGCCTTGGCGTGCGCGTGGTCCCGCAAGCTCATGATCAGCAGCTTCGGGGAGAGCGGCTTGCCGGTGTTCCAGGCGGGGCACTGCGACTGGCAGCGGCCGCACTCCGTACAGGTGGAGAAGTCCAGCAGGCCCTTCCAGGAGAAGTGCTCGACCTGCGAGACCCCGAAGACGTCGTCCTCGCCCGGGTCCTCGAAGTCGATCTCCTTGCCGCCCGACGTCATCGGCTGCAGCGCGCCGAGCGCCGTGCCGCCGTCCGATTCGCGCTTGAACCAGATGTTCGGGAAGGCCAGGAAACGGTGCCAGGCCACCCCCATGTCGGTCTTGAGCCCGACCACGATCATCCAGACGAACGACGTCCCGATCTTGATCATCGCGGTGAGGTAGATCAGGTTCTGCAGCGTGCCGACGCTGATCCCCTTGAAGGCCGCGACCAGCGGATACGAGGCGAAGTAGGCCGCCTGGTAGCCGTGCACGCCCGCCAGCGCGCCCTCCAGGCCGCGCAGCGTGTAGATCGCCAGGCCGATGATCAGGATGACGGCCTCGACGAAGTACGCCTGACCGAAGTTCGAGCCCGCGAACCGGGACTTGCGGCCGGCCCGGTTCGGCAGCGAGAGCTGACGGATCACGATCAGCGTGAGGATGCCGAGCGTGGTCATCACGCCGATGAACTCCACGAACATCTCGTACGGCAGCCAGTCACCGATGACCGGCAGCAGCCAGTCGGCCTTGAACAGCTGGCCGAGAGCGTTCACCAGAGTCAGCACGAGCGAGAAGAAGCCGACCGCCACGAACCAGTGCGCGAAGCCGACAATGCCCCACTTACTCATCCGGGTGTGGCCGAGAAACTCCTTCACCACCGTGACGGTGCGCCGGCCCGGTTCGTCCGTGCGGGTACCCGCCGGGACGTTCTGACCGAGCCGCACATAGCGGTAGATCTGCGCGATGGCTCGGGCGAACAGCGCGATACCGACCACGGCGAGTACCAGCGACACAATGATCGCGGCGAGTTGCATGGGGGCTCCTCGGGCCTGCGAGGTGGGATTTCAGCGAATACTAAGCAGTAACTTAATTTGGTCCGTGCTGAGCGTACCCAGATATCCGGCCGCGATGTTACGGGGCGGGCGGTGATCTGCGTCGCTCAGGTACGCCTCAGCGGGTCAGTCCGATGCCGCATATACCGCATATACCACACATAACGCTCAGGAGGTCGGGGTACGCCGAAGGGCCCGGCCGCAGCTTGTGCTGCGGCCGGGCCCTTCGGCGCATCGCTCCACCGGACGGTGAAGGCCCGGGCGGTTCGGACGCGGTCAGCTGCCGTCGACGGATCCGTTGCCCGAGAGGACCGGGATGTTGGAGAGGATGTGCGAGAGCGCGTCGTCGCCCTTGGCCTGGGTGGAGTTCTCGGTGCACTGCTGGTTCTGCGGCGACGAGAGGACCGGGATGTCCTGGACGCTGACCGGGACGACACCGACCAGTGAGCCGACGTTGGCCTTGGCGGGCAGGCCGATGCAGGGCTTGTTGAGCGAGCCCTGGACCAGGCTCATCTGCGGGCTCATGTCGCCGTGCGTCTCGGCGTTGCCGTACACCTGCGCGGAGTCGTTGGTGCTCCGCGCGGTGGTGCCGCCGCCGTTCCCGACGGCCATGGCCTGCGGGGCCATCATCGCACCGGCGCCCGCCACGGTAAGGGTGACTGCCGCAGTGGCCATAGCCTTCTTGATCATGTCGCGTCCTTCTGTTTCTGGTGCATGGAATGCCCGCTTCCGAGCGACCTGATCAACTCCCGGCCGGGGCAATGGTTGCGCCGCTTCACTCATATGGCTTTGTGATCACCCGGATCTGCCGGGTGAGTTGACGAGGAGGGGAGGGGACGGGAGAGCGAGTGGACGGGAGAGGCTTCAGTTCCCGCCGAGCTGCACGCCGCCCAGCATCGGCGGGACATGCGAAACGGACGAAAGGACCTTCTGCGGGGCTTCGTTCTTGGCCTTGACCACATTGCCCGCGGCGCCGGTGACCGGGGCCACCGGGGAGTGCGGGTCCTGCAGCGTCTGCGCGGCACCGGCCAGGCCGTCGGTGAGCGTCGTGGACGGGACGGCGCCCGCTGCGGCGAACGCGGGGGCGGCTGCTCCGGCGCCCATCGCCATCACGGAACCGGCGACGACCACAGCGACCTTCGAGTACTTCATGTTTCGTATACCTTCCTCCGGCGGCGCTGTTCGCGGCCACGACTCTCGCGCCCCGACACCATCCTGAGGATGCTGATGCGCCACCGCCGCGCTGCCTAACGACGCGTACCGGTAAGGGAAACGCCGCACGGAAACGCATCGTGGCCGTCGGGAACACGGTGGTGTTCCCGACGGCCACGTCAAGGACAGCCCTTACGGGCGGCCCTCAGGCTCAGACGTTGGCGCACTCGTTGCCGAACGCCGGGTTCAGCAGCGCGATGACGTTGACGGTGTTGCCGCACGCGTTCACCGGAACGTGCACGGGCACCTGAACGACGTTGCCGGAGATCACGCCGGGGGAATTCTTGGCGCTACCCGCCGCACCCGCGTCGGCCATGGCGGGCGCCGCGGCGCCCACAGCCAGCATGAGACCGGACACGACAACAGCAGCCTTCGTGAACTTCATGTCGATCCTTCCTGTAGCGGTGCCTCCGCAGCACGACCATCGCGACGCGTTCTCAGTTTCCTGATTCTGAACACCACTGCAGGACTGGTAACGAGCGGCACCGCTTTTGGAAACCTCGGAGTTCCTTCCTGTCCGGAAGTCACTCCAATGCTTGAGTGGGTTTCAGTTCAATGGAGCAATTCGAATCGGTCAGCTGCCGTCGACGGATCCGTTGCCCGAGAGGACCGGGATGTTGGAGAGGACGTGCGACAGCGCGTCGTCGCCCTTGGCCTGGGTGGAGTTCTCGGTGCACTGCTGGTTCTGCGGCGACGAGAGGACCGGGATGTCCTGGACGGTGACCGGGACGAAGCCGACCAGCGAGCCGACGTTGCCCTTGGCGGGCAGGCCGATGCAGGGCTTGTTGAGCGAGCCCTGGACCAGGCTGAGCTGCGGGCTCATGTCGCCGTGGGTGACCTCATTGCCGAAGGCCTGCACCGAACCGTTATCGGCGGCTGTGGTGGTGCCGCCCTGGTTGCCGATGGCCATGGCCTGCGGAGCCAGCGTCGCGCCGGCGCCCACGATCGAGGCGGTGACGGCTGCGGTGGCCAGAATCTTCTTGATCACTGTGGTTCCTTTTCTGCATGGCGCCCGGAAGCGGAGCAAGCTGATCAACTCCCCTCACCGTGTTTGGTTCCGGCCCGTCACTCGATTGCCTCAGCGTGCTCGGAGTGCGGGTGGGGAGTGCGCTTTTGCCGTGCGCCCTGTGCGCGCCTGCGGATGCGCTGAAACGGTCACTGGATGGGCGTCGAACGTCCGGGGATGATCGCATGATGGTCGAATTCGTGCGAGTCCTGCGTGATTTCCAACTGGCTTTCTGACAAAGTGCACTCCTGCTTGGTCGCTTTGATGGAAGTCGTTTTGACGGAAACGGGAGAGCCAGTCAATGAGAAGAACGACGGGTCCAGCTGCGCGGTATGTTCTGGGCGTACTGTCGTGTGTGGCGCTTTCGGCCGCACTTCTTGCGACGCCGGCCACCTCCGCTCCGCGGGAAGCGGCCAGGATTCCTTTCGCCCAGCGCTATCACGCGGTGCAGCACGGCGGCATCGCCACGGCGGCCAACTCCGCGATCAGCTGTCGGACCGCCGATGACCCGGCGGTGGCCGCCTGCCGGCGGGTGCGGCACGGCGGGCAGGGGGCCAACAGCGATTTCGACATGTTCTACAGCGATGTCGACAAGGACCCCAACACCTACAACTCCACCCGCGCCGAGCTGACCCTCCCTGAGGACTCGCAGGTCAGCTACGCCCGGCTCTACTGGGGTGCCAATCTGCGGGTCGGCGAGCAGAAGCCGCCGAAGGACAACGGCCGGGTGCTCATCGCCGAGCAGGGCGGCGAGTACAAGGAAGTGCTGGCCGACACCCGCGTCGCGCACCGCACCGCCGACGGCAGCGACGCCTTCCAGGCATCGGCCGACGTCACACCGCTGATCCGCAGCAGCGGGTCCGGCCTCTACACGGTGGCGCAGGTCAATGTCGCCAGGGGGCGGTCGGCGGTCGGCGCCTGGGGCGGCTGGACCCTGGTCGTCGCCTACCGGGACGACCAGGAGCCGAAACGCCGGCTCACCCTCTGGGACGGTTTCGAGCCGCTCGGCACGGACCGGCAGGCGCTGTCGGTGACCATGCCGGGCCTGGCCATCCCGCCCGGTGCCGCCGGTCGGGTGGGAGTGGTCGCCTACGACGGGGACCGCAGCGTCGAGGGCGATGCGGTGAGCGTCACGGCGGGCAGCCGTAAGGCGTTCACCCTGAGCAATTCCGCCAATCCGGCCAATAATGTGATGAATTCGACGATCACGGATTTCGGCCGCTCAGCGGAAAAACGGGAACCCGCGTACGTGAATACGCTCGGCTACGACTCGGACGTATTCGACCTGAAGCCCGCTCTCTCCCACGGCGGGGACAGCTTGCGCTTCCATTTCTCCGCCGAAAAGCAGGGGTACTTTCTCGGTGCGCTCTTCGTGCAGGCGGATTCGCGGCGCTGAGCTTCACCTTTCCGCGTTCCGTGAGCCCGCTTGCCGGGCCAGGTATCGAAGAGAGCCGCACGTGCTGCCAAAAATCACCACCGCGAGCCACCGGCTGACGGTGTTCCACCTGGTCCAGCCGGTGACCGGCGGGGTGCCCCAGGTGGTCACCGACCTGGTACGCGCCCAGGTCGGTCACGGAATCAGGGCCGTTGTCGGTTGCCCGCCGGGTACCCGGCTGTCCTGCGACCTTGCCGCCGTCGGCGCCGAGGTGCTCGGCTGGCATGCCGGTCGGGCGCCCGGTCCCGCGCTGCCGGCCGAGACCGTGTCCGCGGCCCGGTTGATCAGCGCGATCCGTCCCGACGTGGTGCACGCGCACAGCGCCAAGGCCGGTCTTGCCGGACGGCTGGCGGTACGCGGGCGCGTCCCGACGGTCTTCCAGCCGCACGCCTGGTCCTTCGAAGCGGTCGACGGTGTCGTCTCCCGGCTCGCGCTTGCCTGGGAGCGGTACGCGGCCCGCTGGGCCGACCGCGTCCTCTGTGTCAGCGAAGCCGAGCGGGCCGCCGGAGAGGCCGCCGGTATCGCTGCCCGCTGGACGGTGATCCGCAACGGCGTCGACCTCACCCAGTTCCGCACCGATCGCGCCGACGATGACCGGGCAGCCGATGACCGGGCCGACGATGACCGGGCCGACGATGACCGGGCAGCCGACGCCGACGGCACCCCGGGCATCCCGGCTACGGGAGGCCCGCTGGTGGTCTGCGTCGGCCGGCTCTGCCCGCAGAAGGGGCAGGACGTACTGCTGCGGGCCTGGCCCGAGATCGCCGGGAGAGTGCCCGGCGCCCGTCTGGCGCTGGTGGGCGACGGCCCCGATCGGGAACGGCTGACCCGGACGGCCCCGCCCGGAGTGCTGTTCACCGGTGCGGTGGACAGCGCCCGCGGCTGGCTGCGGGCCGCCGACGTGGTGGTGCTGCCGTCCCGCTGGGAGGGCATGGCACTCGTGCCGCTGGAGGCCATGGCCTGCGGCCGGCCGGTGGTCCTCTCCGATGTCGGTGGCGCCCGGGAGAGCCTGCCGCCCGGTCGGCAGCACCACGGACTCGTACCGCCGGACGACCCCGGGGCGCTGGCCGGCGCCGTCATCCGGCTGCTGACGGACCCCGCGCTGCGGGAGTCACTGGGCCGGCAGGCCGAAGCGCACGTCCGGGCCCGCTTCGATGTGCGGCACACGGCCGCCGCGGTCTCGGAGCTGTACGGGCAGCTGCTCGGCCGAACGCTGGACGGGCCGGCGAACGGCCCGGTGAACCGACCGCCGGACCGACTGCCGGGCCGGACCCGATCCACCACGAGGGAGCGCATCAGCCGATGACGATGGACAGCACACGCGCTCCCCACACCGGCCAGGACGGCGGCCCGGCGACGACCGTGCAGCGGCTGGCGCCCGCCATCCACCCACCACGGCGGCCGGACGCCCGGCATGCCGAACGCGCCGGAGCTCTGCGGCTGCGCGACAGCACCGGCGGGGCACCGCTGGTCCTCGCCGATGTACTCGCACCCGTCCTCACCGTCGCCGCGGTGCCGGGACTGCACCTTCCGACGCGAGTGCTGCCGCTGCTGCTGCCCCTGCTGCTCCTGCAGTTGGTGCTGCACACCCGTCGGGGGCTCTACCGGCGCAGGCTCTCACCGTCTGCACTGCCCGAACTGCCGACGCTGCTCGGCCACGCCCTGATCGTCTGGTGTGCCGCGGCGGCCGGCCTGGCGTCCGTCGGGCCGGTCCGGGTGCCGGCCTGGCAGGCGCTGCTCACCGCGGTCGCCGCACAGACCGCCATCGGTTGCGCCGGCCGGGGCGTCGCCCACCGGGTGGCGCGCTACCGGGCGGCGCGCCATCCCCGTTCCACGCTGATCGTCGGCGGAGGCGCCACCGCCCAGCAGATCGGCGCCGCGCTGTACGCGCACCCCGACTACGGGATGCGCCCGGTGGGCGTCGTCGAGACCGGACCGGCCGCGGTGAGCGACGCCGAGACTCCGGCGCCGCAGGTGCTGCCCGCCCAGCTGCCGGTGCCGCCCACCCAGCTTCCCGTGCTGTCGACCCATGAGGACATCGGCCGGGCCGTCATCCAGAACACCGTCCGCCACGCGCTCTTCGTCGCGCACGGGGGACACGGCGGGCCCGGGCCGGATGACGGAGCGCTGGTCCGGCTGCTCGCCGAACACGGTGTCCGGATGTGGCTCGTCGGCCGGGCGGCGGAGTCCGCCCCCACCGGCATGCCGCCCGATCACCTCTGGGGTTTCACCGTCCGGCCGTTGCGCTCCGCCCCCGCGCACCGGCCACAGCACTGGGGCAAGCGCGGACTCGACATCTGTCTCGCCCTGCCGGTGCTGGCGGTGGCGGCGCCGGTGATGGCGCTGTGCGTGCTGGCCGTACGGGTCTGCGACGGGCCGGGCGTCATCTTCCGGCAGGAACGCGTCGGTCAGGACGGCCGCGCCTTCACCCTGCTGAAGTTCCGCACGCTGCGCCCGGCGGACGAGCACGAGTCGGCGACCCGCTGGAGCGTCGCCCGGGACCACCGGATGAGCCGCGTCGGCGGCCTGCTGCGCCGGACCTCGCTGGACGAACTGCCGCAGCTGTGGAACGTACTGCGCGGCGACATGAGCCTGGTCGGCCCCCGGCCCGAACGCCCCTACTTCGTGGCGAAGTTCTCCGGCGCGCACCCCGGCTACCCGGCGAGACACCGCATGCCGGTCGGTATCACCGGGCTCGCCCAGGTCAACGGCCTGCGTGGGGACACCTCCATCGAGGACCGCGCGCGCTTCGACAACCACTACATCGACACCTGGTCGTTCTGGCAGGACATCTGCATCCTGGCCCGCACCGCAACCTCTCTCTTCCGCCTGGGAGGAAGCTGACCGTGACCGTCCTGACCGGCACCGCACGGCCCCTCACCACCACCACCGCGCCGCCACCGAGCCGGGCGCGCCGACCCCTCGCGTACTGGTGGCCGCTGGCTCCGGCCGTCGCGCCCGTACTGCTGCTGGCCGTCCCGGTGTCGTACGGCAACGGGTCGAGCACCTCGACCAATGTGTCGGCGGCCGACGCCGCGTCGGCGTTCCTGGTGTTGTTCTGCGCGGTGCGCCTGTTGCGCCGCCGGGCCAGGCCGCTGACCCCGGCAGCCGCCGTGGTGCTGGGCGCCCCGGCGGTGGGGATCGCGGTCGCCACCGTGACCGCGGGGGACCCGTTCGCCGCGCTGCCCGGCTTCGTCCGCTACCTGCAGATCTTCGTGCTGGTCCCCGCCGCCGTCGTCCTGCTGCTCAGGGACGCCCGGGACTTCCGGGTGGTGGCCGGCTCGTTCGTGGTGCTCGCCGTGATCCAGGGTGGCTTCGGCGTCTACCAGTACGCCACCCGTACCGGCGCCTCCTACCGGGGCTCCGACATCCGGGCGGTGGGCACCTTCGGCCCCACCGACGTCATGGGCATGGCCACGGTGGTCGCCTACGGTCTGGTGATCGCGACCGCGATCGCCCTGCGTCCCGCCCGCGGCGCCCCGCGCCGGCTGCGGCCGGTCGCGATCGGCTTCGCGGTGGCGCTGATCGTCCCGCTGGCGCTGTCCTTCAGCCGGGGCTCGTGGATCGCCACCCTGCTCGCCTGCCTGGCGGTCGTGCTGTGCGCCGGTTTCCGCCAGGCATTCCGGGTGCTGCCGGCGGCAGTCGCCCTGGGGGTCGTCCTGGTCGGCGGATTCGGCGTCGGAACGCAGCTCATCCAGCAGCGGGTCAGCAGCATCACGCAGGTCACCGACGCCCCCGACCAGTCGGTCACCGACCGGTACACGATGTGGGCGGCGGCGGTGCGCATGTGGCGTGCCGAGCCGGTCACCGGGGTGGGCCTCAAGGGCTTCCCCGCGCACCGTGACGGCGACTCCTCGCTGGGCCTCTCCTCGGGCAGCGACACCGAGGGCGCCGGGCAGGGCTATCGGCGGCAGCCGCTGCTCTCGCCGCACAACATGTACCTGCTGGTGCTCAGTGAGCAGGGCCTGATCGGTGCCACGGCGCTGATCGGCAGCTGGGCGGCGCTCCTGGTGGGCACGGTGCGCCGGCTCGTCGCCGCGCGCCGGTCCCGGGACGCTGCGGAGGACTGCGGCCCGGTGGCGGCCGGGCTGATGATCTGGCAGGCCGTCGACTTCCTGTACGGGGACATCGGCGGCCCCTCGACCGCGCTCAGCGGCATCGTGTTCGGCCTGGTCGCCTGGTGGGCGCTGGCCGGGCCGAAGACGTCGAGCGGCGTATGAACGAGACGACCACGGACATCGAACCGTCCGCCGGAGCCGCCACGGCAGCCGGGCTCCCCGTCGTACCGCTGAGCAAACTGCCGGAGCCGTCGCAGGGGCCGCCGCGGCTGGGGAAGGTACTGGCCAGGGCGGCCGCCGTCACCGCAGCGCTGACGGTGGCGGGGTCGGCACTCGGCCTGGTCCGGGACCAGACCATCGCGCACCTCTTCGGCGCGGGCGCCGACAGCGACGCGTTCCTGATCGCCTGGACCGTGCCGGAGATGGCGGCCACCCTGCTCATCGAGGACGCGATGGCGCTGGTGCTGGTCCCGGCCTTCAGCCACGCCCTCGCCCGACGTGCGGCGGGCGACTCCCCGGACCCGGTCCGCAGCCTGGTCTCCGCCACGCTGCCCCGGCTGTTCGTGCTGCTCACCTGCACGACCGGGGCTCTGATCCTGGGCGCCCCGGTGGTCGTGGAGCTGCTGGCGCCGGGGCTCGCGAACCCCCAACTGGCCGTCGACTGCACCCGGCTGACGGCCGTCACGGTGCTGTCCTTCGGGCTCACCGGCTACCTCAGTGCCGCGTTGCGGGCCCACCGCAGCTATCTGCCGCCGGCCACCATCTACCTCGCGTACAACCTGGGCATCATCGTGACCATGCTGGTGCTGCACGCCCTCTGGGGGGTGCGCGCCGCGGCGGTCGGCGTGGCGGCGGGCAGCGTGCTGATGGTGCTGGCACAACTCCCCACCTTCTGCAAGCACATGAGGGCCGGTGGTCCGGCTGCCGGACGTTCGCCGCGGATCGAGCCCGCCGGGTCCTCGCCGCTCTCCGCTGCCCGCCCGGCCCTGCTGGGCTTCGGGGTGCTCGCGCCCGTCGTGCTCTTCACCGTCTGCCGCCAGTCCCAGGTGCTGATCGAGCGGTTCCTCGCCGCTTCGCTGCCGGCCGGGGCCATCTCGCACCTGAACTACGCGCAGAAGGTCGCCCAGATGCCGATGGTGCTGTCCCTGATGATCTGCACGGTGACCTTCCCGGTGGTCGCCCAGGCGGTGGCCGACGGGGACGAGGGGCAGGCCCGCCGCCGGGTCGAGCGGGATCTGGCGCTGGCCGGGGTCGTGGTGCTGCTGGGCTCCGCCCTGGTCGTCGCCTGTGCGCCGCAGATCATCGAAGTCCTCTTCCAGCGCGGCGCGTTCAGTGCGCGGGACACCGCGACCACCGCGGCCGTGATGCGGGTCTATGCGCTGGGGCTGCTGGGACACTGCCTGGTCGGCGCACTCGGCCGGCCGTTCTTCTCGGCGTCCCGGCCCACCTGGTACCCGGCCACATCGATGGCCGCCGGATTGCTGGTCACCACGGTGGCCGGCGCGCTCGCCGTCGGCCCCTGGGGGGTGTACGGCATCGCCGCGGCCAACGCGGCGGGCATCACCGTCACCGCGGCGCTGCTGCTCTGCGGCCTCGGCACCCGGGTGGTGTCCATCCACGTCCGCGGCGTCGCCACCACGCTGGCGAGGCTGGTCATCGCCGCCGTGGTGGCCTGCGCCGCGGGCCTGCTGCTCACCCCGCTGGTCCCGGCAGCCCTGCCGAGCCTGCTGCTCGGCTGCCTGCTCGTGCCGGGGGTCTTCGCCGTCACCGCGCTGGCCCTGCGAGCCCCCGAAGTCGCCGGTCTGCTCGGCCTCATCAAACAAAGGTTCCGTCATGTCGACTGACACGGCGTCGCGCCACGCCTCCGTACCGGCGCCGGGCCCCAGGGGCCCGCGCACCCGCCCCTGGATCCTGATGTACCACTCGGTGGGTGACGCCTCCGACGACCCGTACGGCATCACCGTCGCCCCGCAGCGACTGGACCACCAGCTCCGCTGGCTGACCCGCCGGGGGCTGACCGGTGTCGGCGTCGGCGCGCTGCTGCGGGCCCGCGCCGCCGGACGCGCTCGGGGCCTGGTCGGGCTCACCTTCGACGACGGTTACGCCGATTTCACCGAGCACGCACTCCCGTTGCTGAAGCGCCACGGGTGCACGGCGACGCTGTTCGTGCTGCCCGGCCGGCTCGGCGGCGACAACGCCTGGGACCCGCTCGGTCCGCGTAAACCCCTGCTGGCCGAGGCGGGCATCAGGGCCGCGGCCGCCACCGGGGTGGAGGTCGGCTCGCACGGCAAGTACCACCAGGACCTCACCGTGACGACCGACGACGTACTGCACGAGGAGACCAGCGGAAGCCGGATGCTGCTCCGCGAGATCACCGGAACCGCACCGCAGGGCTTCTGCTACCCGTACGGCACGCTCGACCGGCGGACGATCGGCGCGGTGCGCGACGCCGGTTACGCCTACGGCTGCGCCATCGAACCCGGGCCGCTCGACAGCGTCCTCGCGCTGCCCCGCGCCCACATCAGCCACGCCGACCGGGGGCTGCGCCTGCACACCAAACGGTTGCTGCACGACTTCCGGCAGCTGACCCGGGGTGAGCACCGATGAAGGTCCTGCAGATCATCACCGGCCTCGGCGTCGGTGGCGCGGAGCAGCAACTGCGCCTGCTGCTGCGCCGGATGCCCGTGGACTGCGATGTGGTCACCCTCACCGACCCCGGCCCGGTCGCCGCCGGGCTACGGGCCGACGGGGTGTCCGTCACCCATCTGGCGATGAAGGGCAACCGCGACCTCACCGCGCTGCCCCGGCTGGCGTCGCTGATCCGCCGCGGCCGGTACGACCTGGTCCACACCCATCTGTACCGGGCCTGTGTCTATGGGCGGATCGCGGCCAGGATGGCCGGTGTCCGCACCATGATCGCCACTGAGCACTCCCTCGGCGACCGGCAGATCGAGGGCCGCCCGCTCACCCGGGGCACCCGCGCGCTGTATCTGCGGACCGAGCGGCTCGGCACCGCGACGGTGGCCGTGTCGGCCACCGTCGCCGACCGGCTGCGTGCCTGGGGCGTGCCGACGCAGCGCATCCATGTCGTGCCGAACGGCATCGACGCCGGCAGTTTCCGCTACGACCCGGCGGTCCGCAGCGCCACCCGTGCGCGGCTCGGCCTACCCGGCGACGCCTTCGTGGTGGGCGGCGTGGGCAGGCTGGTGCCGGGCAAACGGTTCGATCTGCTGGTCCGGGCGGTGGCCGAACTGCCCGGCGCCCGGCTGCTGCTGGCGGGGGACGGGCCGCAGCGGGAGGCGCTGCGCCGGCTGGCGGGACGGCTGGGGGCCGAGGACCGTATCCACCTGCTCGGTGAGTGCGACGCGTTGGCCGACGGGCCGCACGGCAGCGCCCCCGGTGTGCCCGCCGTGCTGAGTGCCATGGACGTCTTCGTCTCGGCGTCGGCCGAGGAGTCCTTCGGTCTGGCCGTGGTGGAGGCACTCGCCGCCGGTCTGCCGGTCCTGCACGTCGCCTGCCCGGCCATCGACGACCTGCCCGCCGTGCCGGCCCCCGGCGCGGTCCGCGTCGAGTGCCGGGCCGACGCCCTGCACGCGGCGCTGGTGCGGCAGCGGTCCGCCGGGGCCGGCCGGCTGCCGCCGCCGCCGCTCGTCGGCCACTACGACATCGGGCGCAGCGCCGCCGACCTCCTCCAGGTGTACACCCGCGCGGCCGCCGGGACGACCGGCGCCGCGCCGCCCGCGAAGCCCGCGCCCGCACCGCCTGCAACCCCTGTGCTTTCCCCGCCCGTGAACCCCCGCCGCACCGAAGAGAAGTGAGCGCCGCCATGTCCGATTCGCCGTCCGATTCATCCCAGGAAGAGCGCCCCACCGGCCGGGGCAGGGGCGCCGCCCGGAAGTGGCTCTCCCCGGTGCTGCCCTGGTGGCCGTTGCTCGCGTGCACCCTCGTCGGTCTGCTGGGCGGCACCGCCTATGGGCTGCTCGCATCGCCGCAGTACGCCGCCACCACCTATGTCGTCGCGGTGCCCGCCGCCGGCTCCGACCCGGCCACCGCGCTCGGCTTCGCCCAGGCGTACGGCCGTATCTCCACCAGCACCGCCACCCTGGCCCACGCCCAGGACGACGCGGGCGTCCCGGCGCGGACGCTGGGCAGGCACGTGCAGACGGAGACCTCGCCGGAGTCCCCGATGATCGGCATCACCGGCACCGCGACCACCGCCCGCAAGTCCGCCGACATCGCCAACGCGGTCGCCGACGCCCTCACCGTCACCGGCAACGCCGCGGCCAAGAACACCGGGGTCCGGCTGGTGCTGTTCTCGCAGGCCGTCGCCCCCTCCTCGCGGATGTCCCCCTCGCTCCCGATCGGCATCGCCGTCGGCGGCTGCGGGGGCGGCCTGCTCGGCGCTCTGCTGCTCCTGGTGCGACGGCCCGAGCGCGAGCGGTGGGCCCCCGGTGCGTCGGTGCCCGCACCCGCCGGTCCTGCGGAGCCCGCACTGTCCGGTGAGGCCGCACTGTCCGGCGGAGCCGCGTCGCCCGGCGAACCGGCGTCGCCCGGCAAGGCCGCGGGCAAGGCGGCGGGCAAGGCCGCGGTCAAGGCGAAGGAACGCGTCTGATGACGGGAGCCACCAGGCCCCCGCGGGGCTGCACCGTGACGCTCTGCCGGAACGGCAGGCAGTTCGCGGAGCTGGATACGGAGTGGGCCGCGCTGCACCGCGGCTGTGCCACGGCCACCCCGTTCCAGAGCCACTCCTGGCTGCACTCCTGGTGGCTCTCGTACGGCACCGCCGCCCGGCTCCGGGTGATCCTGGTGCGGCGCGGCGGCCGACTGGTCGGCGCCGCACCGCTGATGCTCGTGCACCGCCCGCTGCCCCTGCTGGTGCCGCTGGGCGGCGGGATCTCCGACTTCTCCGACATCCTGGTGGACGACACCGACCGGGCCGACACGCTCGCCGCGCTGGCCAAGGGGCTCCACCGGGCCGCCCGGCACGCGGTGGTGGATCTGCGCGAGGTACGCCCGGGAGCAGCCGCCGAGGCGCTGTTCGACGTCTGGCCGGGGGTGCGGCGCAGACTCGACGACTCGGTCTGTCTGGAGCTGCCCGCCGAGCCGATCGACGCGCTGGTGAAGCGGCTCGCGTCCTCCCGGGCCCAGCGGGTGCGCGCCAAGCTGCGCAAGCTGGACGCGCTGAACATCGAGGAGCGGGCCGTGGCCGCCCACGAAGTGCCGTACTCCATCGAAGAGTTGCTGCGCCTGCACGAACTGCAGTGGCGCGGACGCGGGGTCACCCCGGAACATCTCAGGCCGCGCTTCGCCGAGCATCTGACCCGGGCCACCCAGCGTATGGTCAGGGACGGCGACGCGGCGCTGACCGAGTACCGGCTGGACGGCGCCGTGGTGGCGGCCAATGTGACCCTGCAGTCCGCGCGGCTCACCGGCGGCTATCTGTACGGAGCCGACCCGCAGCTGCGCAGCAGAAAGGTCGACGTCACGACCATGCTGCTGCGCCGCGACGCCCGGCACGCCGCGGAGTCCGGCCGGAGCGTCATCAGCCTGCTGCGCGGCACCGAGCCGTACAAGAGCCACTGGCGCCCGGCCACCGTCATCAACCAGCGGTTGCTGCTCGCGCCCGCCGCGCTCGGGCCGGTCCTCAGCCTCTACGCGGCGCAGCTGGGGGCCCGCGCCCGGGCCTCCGCATCGCTCCGCACCCTCCTGCCGGCGGTACCGGAGTGGCGGCAGCGGCTCAACGACTGGCGGGCGGGCAGCCGATGGTGACCGGCCACCCGCCGCCACGGGCCGCCGCTCCGCCGCCGGCGGCCGGTGCACCGGTGTGTCCCGGCCGGTCAGAAGTCCCAGCCGGTGGTGCTCAGCCGCCCGTCGCGATACCACACCGGGACATGGGCGCAGACCTTGGTCGGCCGGCCGCCGCCCAGGTCGATCGGCAGGCACCACTCGCCGGTGGGGGACGGATCGGGGTCCGGCCGGGGCCCGGTGCCGGTCCCCGGCGGCGGCTCGTTCGACTGTGCCGCCGGGTCCCCGCCGGTCTCCGCGGCGATCTTCGTGCGGAAGATCTTCGCGGCGTGCGGGTTGGTGCCGCACTGCCACACGCCGTGCGGGCAGTAGTCGGTGATGGTCTGGTAGAGCGGCTTGTGCTGGTCGAACCAGGCGAGCATCCGCCGCATGTAGTCGGTGTCGTCACCGTTCTTGAAGAGCCCCCACTCGGGGTAGGAGATCTGCTTCTTGTGCGCGGCCGCGAAATCGACCTGTGCCTGGAGCCCGTACGCCCCCTTCACCTGCTCGTCGAAGGTGTGTCCGGGCGGCTGGTCGTAGGAGTCCATGCCGATGACGTCGACGGTGTCGTCCCCCGGGTAGCACCGGGTCCAGGGGATGGCGTCGGGCCCGCGGTTGGGCGCGAAGTCGAATCTGAACTTCTGCCCGGGCACCGAGCGCATCGCGGTGACGATGCGGTTCCAGTACGTCTTCCAGGCCTGCGGATCCGGGCCGCAGCGATGGGTGTACGTGGTGCCGTTCATCTCCCAGCCCAGCACGATCACCGTGTCGGGCAGGCCGAGCCCGACCAGCCGCTTGGCCAGCCTGCGGTAGTGGCCGTCGAAGTCGCCGCGCGCGCCCTGCTTCAGCAGCCCGCGGACCTGGTCGTCGGAGACCCGGTCCTCGTTGTGCTGCTGCATGGGCACGTTGAGTACGAACATCCGGTCGGCCTCGGCGCGCCGCCAGCGGGCCCAGCTCTTCAGAAAGCCGACCCGGCCCTCGATACCGGCCCAGGTGTCGCCCGGCAGGTAGGTGTGACCGACGCGCAGATGCGCACCGCCCAGCCAGCGGGAAAGCCCGCCGATCCGCCGCACGCCCAGCGCACCGGAGTCCAGGAAAGCGCCCACCGCGGGCTCGGCGGCCCGGGAGGCGGCCCGGGAAGCGGGCGGAGGAGCGGCCGGAGGAGCGGCCGGGGGCGCGGCCGGGGATGCGGGCGGGGACGTGAGCACGGTCACGGCCGGGTTCGGAGCCCGGGCGGCGGCCGTGGCCGGGGCAGCCGCAGCGGGCGCGGGGACCGACGCGGTCGGATAGGCGATGCCCGCTCCGGCCGCTAGCAGACCGGCGGACATGGCCGCGATGCAGGCACCTGTCAGCCGGCGTCGATGAGGCATGAGCTCCTCCTCCTGAAGGCGACCGATTCGATGGATTCATCAGCCAGTACCGAAACAGTCCTATCAACGGGCTGTCTGGGCATTCCGCGGTAGGCCATTCGCGACCAGGTGACACCCAGTCAGCTCCCTACACGTGAAAGACGTGACGTAAATGCCACCGCTCGACGCCGGGCCGCCGGCCCTGCTTCTCCGGCTCGACCGGAACCCGCTGCACCACGGCACCCTCGGAGCCGTCAGGTCGCTGGGCCGGGCCGGGGTGGAGGTCCATGCCGTCATCGAATCGGCAGACTCCCCGGTGACCAGGTCGCGCTATCTGCACCGGGCCCACATCCGGCCGCAGGGCCGCATCACACCGGACCTCTTCCACCGGACCCTGCTGCAGATCTCCGAACGGATCGGCCGGCCGGCCGTGCTGATCCCGATGGACGACATCAGCGCCATCCACGTCGCGGCCATCGCCCCGCGCCTGGCCGGCCGGTACCTGCTGCCGCAGCAACCGCTCGATCTGCCGGAACGCGTGGCCGACAAGGCGGAACTGGCCGGTCTCTGCCAACGTATCGGCATCCCGCACCCCGCCACGCTGATCCCCGGCAGCGCCGCCGAGGCCGCCGCGGCAGCCGGCAAGCTGGGACTGCCGATGGTGGCGAAGTGGAGCAGGCCCTGGCTGCTGCCCAGCGGCAGCGGGCTGCGCAGTACCACCCGGGTGCGCACCGCGGCCGAGGCGGAGCGGCTGTACGAGCGGTCGGCGGAGGCGGGCAGCCCGCTGCTGCTCCAGCGCTGCCTGCCGTACGGACCGCGGAACGACTGGTTCTTCCACGGCTACTTCACCGATCAGGACCGATGCCTGATGGGCGGAACCGGCCGCAAGATGCTCTCCTGGCCGGTCCGCACCGGTCTGACCGCGATGGGCCGCTGGGAACCCAACCCGCAGGTGGAGCAGGCCGCACTGCGGCTGGCGGCGCACGTCGGCTACCGCGGCATTCTCGACCTCGACTTCCGCAGGGACCAGGCGTCCGGAGCGTTCCACCTGCTCGACTTCAATCCCCGCCCCGGTGCGCAGTTCCGCCTCTTCACCGACCGTGCGGGGTTCGACGTCGTACGCGCCCAGTACCTCGACCTGACGGGCCGTCCGGTGCCGCTTCCGAGCGGCGGACCGGGACGTCGCTTTGTCGCCGAGAACCACGCCGTGCTCTCCCTGCTGGTCTCCGGCGGCCGACCGTGGCCGTTCGGCTCCGGTCGCGCCCAGGGGGGCGCGGCGGACGCGGGTGGACGTGAGCGGACCGAGTACGCCTGGTTCGCCCAGGACGACCTGGCGCCCTTTCTGACCATGGCGGGGGTGTGGTGCGGCAAGGGCCTGCGCCGGGCGGCCGGCCGGCTGCGCGTTCGGCCGGTACGCGTGGCCGAAGCGGCGGTCCGTCTGCCGTCCGTACCCCCGTCCGAAGGGAGTTCCGCCCCGCGCCCGGACAGAGCACCGCTGTCCCGATGAGACACACCCCGGTCAGACACACCGCGGTCAGACACAGCCCGACAGAAAGAGCGAGGACCGAACCATGTACGACCTGACAGTTGTCGGCGCGGGCCCCTACGGACTCTCCATCGCCTCGCACGCCGCCACGGCCGGACTCACCACCCGGGTGCTCGGCAGACCGATGGCAGCCTGGCGCGACCATATGCCGCACGGCATGTTCCTCAAGTCGGAACCCTGGTCGTCCAACCTGTCCGATGCGGCGGGCCTGCACACCCTCGACGCCTACTGCGCGGCCCGCGAACTGCGCCCCAGCCACGGGAATCCGCTCGCCATCGGCACCTTCACCGAGTACGGCCTGTGGTTCGCCGAGCGGGCCGCGCCGCCGGTCGAGGACCTCACCGTCACCCGGGTGGTCCCCGAGCCGGCCGGATTCCGGGTGGAGACCGCCGAGGGTGAGCACTTCCGCACCCGCACGGTGGCGGTCGCCGTGGGGGTGCTGCCGTTCATCCATCTGCCCGCCGCACTGCGGGGGCTGACCGCCGATCGGTGCAGCCACAGCAGCAGCCACCGGGACCTGAGCCGTTTCAGCGGGCAGCAGGTCGCGGTGGTGGGCGCCGGCCAAGCCGCGCTGGAGACCGCCGCGCTGCTCGCCGAACAGGGCGCGTACCCCCGACTGATCGCCCGCCGCTCGCACCTCAACTGGAACTCCCCGCCGCAGCCGCTGCGCCGGAGCCTGCTGCGTGCCTGCCGCGACCCGCACAGCGGTCTCGGTACCGGCTGGCCCAGCTGGGTCTGGTCGGAGGCGCCGGGCCTGGTGCGGCACCTCCCGGGCAACACCCGCGTACGCATCGCGGCCACCGCGCTGGGCCCCGCCGGTGCCTGGTGGCTGCGGGACCGGTTCGAGCGGCAGGTACCGGTGGAGTCGGCGCAGGAGCTGCTGAGCGCCATCGACACCGGAGCCGGCGTGCGCCTCACCCTCCGCACCGCCAACGGCCGTACCGACTCGGGGACGGTCCGCACGGTCGAGGCCGACCACGTGATCGCCGCCACCGGTTTCCGGCCGGGCCTGGGACGGCTGGCGATGCTCGACGAGCAGCTGCGCCGTTCCCTCCTCACCGTCGGCCCGAGCAGTTCGCCGGAACTGAGCGCCGGATTCGAGTCCTCGTATCCCGGGCTGTTCTTCGCGGGGCTGCTCACCGCTCCGTCGTTCGGCCCGTCCATGCGCTTTGTGTACGGGGCCACCTTCACCGCGGGACGCCTGGTGCGCGGCGTACGCCGTCGGCTGACCTCGGCCGGGCCCGTCCCGGCGGAGCAGACGAGGACGCCCGAAGCACTGTCGCGGTAGGGGCGGAAACGCCATGCGGCTTCCACGGAGGACACAGGACAGAGGACAGAGGACATGAACCGTCTGAAATTCATCGTGCTTTCGATGCTGCTGCTCGGCCTCACGGCCTGCCAGAGCACCCATGCCGTCGGCAACGCAGCGCACGCCGACCGTGCGCAGCCGTCCGGCTCTCCGGCGGTCAACGCGAAGGGCAGGCCGGGACCCGGCGCCCAGCACGCGGCTGCGGACGGCGCGTTGCGGCTGGGGGACACGGCCGATCTGTACGGTGCCGGGTCGGCCGGGCACCTGAGGATTACCGCGGACGCGGTCGTCGACCCCGCGGTCGCGGTCCCGGCCGTGGCCGGACCGGTGACCGGGCCGCGCCGGGTGGGCATCGAGGTGGAGGCCGTCAATGTGGGCGGAACCACCTACGGCGCCACCCCCGGATCCTTCTGGGCCGTCGACAGCGCCGGGGTCCGTCACCTGCCGGTGCACAGCGGGGAACTGACCACCGGACCCCCGCTGGCGCTGAAGGCGCTGGCCGCGGGTGACACGGCCCGGGGTTGGCTGGTGTTCGAGATCCCCGGAACGGCTCGGCCGGTCTCGCTGCACTACCGCACCGCCGCGAACTACCGCAGCCGCACGCTGGTCTGGGGAATGTGACATGTCTGACTTCTTCGGGTCGCCGTCGTCACCGCCGCCCTCGTCATCGCCGCCTGCTTCGCCGACGTCCTCGAAACGGTGGACCGTTCGCGGCGTCAGGGTCTCCGGCCGGCAGCTGGCCGCCACCGCGCTGACCGCGGTGGTGGCCCTGGCGGTGTTCGAGGCCGTGCACACCGTGTCGAGTCCGGCCCCGACCGCGGGCCACGGCGGAGCCCCGCCGGGCGCCGCGGCCTCGGTGTCCGGCAACAGCGGCCCCGCGGCGGCGCGCGGCATGAACGTGCTGCTGGTCGGCCTCGACGCGCGGGACGGCGTCACCGCGCAGCAGAAGGCCGCATTCCACCTGGGCGGCGCGGCCTGTCACTGTACGGACACCATGATGCTGGTCCACGTCGCGGAGAACCGCCGGCGGGTGAGCGTCGTCAGCCTGCCGCGCGACTCGCTGACCAGGATCCCGGCGTACACCGACAAGAAGGGCAAGGCCCACCGGAGCCGAACGGCGAAGCTCAACGCGGCGTACGCGGAGGGGGGTGCGGCGCTCACGATGCGGACCGTCGAGCAGATGACGGGCCTGCACATCGACCGGTTCCTGCCCGTCGACTTCGCCCGCTTCATGAAGGCCGTGGACGGACTTGGCGGCCTCGACGTCTGCACCGACCGACCGCTCAAGGACTCGGCGACCGGGCTCGACCTCCCGGCGGGCACGACGCGCCTCAGCGGCGGCAGGGCACTGCAGTACGCCCGCTCGCGCCATGTGGACAACCAGGCGGATTTCGGCCGCATCCAGCGGCAGCAGAAGTTCGTCGTCTCCTTCGTCAAGGAGATCGCCGACGACGGAACGCTGCGCAGCCCGGCCCGGATGGCCATCCTGGCCTCGGTGCTGCTGCCCGAGACGACGGCGGTGCCGACGGAGCGGGCCTTCACCGTGAAGGACATGGTGCTGCTCGCCCGCGACCTGCGGAACATCGGCCTGGACTCGCTGGAATTCTCCACCGTCCCGGTCAAGGGATTCGTCACGGTCAAGGGCGTCGGCTCGACCGTCGCCTGGGACGCGGCCAAGTCCGCCGCCGTCTTCCGGGCGGTGCGCGCGGATCAGTCGCTGACCACCGCGACGGCGGCGATGCCCGCGGGGCACCGGACCGTCGCCCGGCGGAACGAGTTCGTACCCGTCAAGGGCTCCGAACTCGCTTGCCCGTGATCCTGATTGGGCCATCCAGGTGAACGCAGCTCCGGTGCCCGCCCGCCCGCAGCTAGGGTGCCGAGCCATGACCGCATCCGAAACCAGCACAAGCGGCGTCCAGCGCGGGCAGTTGGGCACGCTCTCGGTGCTCGCCTGGGCGGGCGAGCCCGAGACGCACCAGAACCCGTATCTGCTGGCCTACTCGCTCGGTGACGGGACGGACGGGCCCGCGGCCGGCACGGCTGCCGTCCGCACCCTCTTCGCCGAACTGGACATCCCGGTGGACGGCCAGGTGGTGGACGGCAGCCGGCCCGGCTTCCCGGTCCGGCTGCTGGTCGAGGGGGGTCAGGCGGTGCTCACCATGCCCTATCTGAACGCCCAGTGCACCGTCCCGCCGGAGTGGCTCCAGGCCGCCGCCGAGCAGTCCACGGTGCACTTCATGTTCGCGAGCCGGCCGTGGCCGCAGGCGGTGCCCGGCAGGCCGGTCTCCGAGGAGATGCTCACCGCGTTCGTCGACGACGACCTGCTCGCCACCTCGGCGCACTGCCTGCTGCCGGTCGGCCGACTGCGTCAGTGACCCGGTCGGGAGGCCGGCGGGTCGAAGGTGAACGGCAGGGCGAGCACCCGGTTGTCGAAGTTCGAGTACGCCGGCTCGGGCGGCCCCACCGCACGCAACGCCCGGGGCCGGCTCAGCAGTTCGCGGAAGAGCGCCTTGATCTCCTGGCGCGCCAGGTGCGCACCGAGGCAGAAGTGCGGGCCCCCGCCGCCGTATCCCAGGTGCGGATTGGGGCTGCGGGTGATGTCGAAGACGTCCGGGTCGGTGAAGACCGTCTCGTCGCGGTTGGCGGACGTGTAGTAGAGGACCACCTTGTCCCCGGGGCGGAAGGTGTGGCCACCCAGCGCGTGTTCCGCCCGCACCGTCCTGCGGAACTGGATGATCGGCGTCGAGTGCCGCACCACCTCCTCCACCGCGCCGTCGGCGTACCGGTCGAAGTCCGCGGCCAGCAAAGCCCGTTGCTCCGGGTGATCGGTCAACAGGGTCAGCGCGTGCGTGATGGCGTTACGAGTGGTCTCCACCCCGGCGACCATCAGCAGCGAGAAGAAGGCACCGAGCCGGCGGGCATCGAGCGCCTGGCCGTCGACGTCGGCGCGGACTAGGGCGGAGATCAGGTCGTCGGCGGGCCGGCTGCGGCGTTCGCGGGCCAGCGTGGCCATCATCAGATGCATCCGGGCCAGCGCCCGCAGCCCCCGGCCCGGCACCCGCAGCCGGGCGCGCAGCGGGCGGTCCACGCCCGCGTTCTGCGCGGCGTGGTCGACCCGCCCGGCGATCTCCGGGCGGTAACGCTCCGGGATGCCCATCAGGTTGCAGATCACCTCGAACGGCATCCGGGAGGCCACCGACGCCACGAAGTCGTCCGGCCGCTGCTCCAGCATGTCGTCCACGATGCGCGCGGCGACCCGGCGGATGTCCTCCTCCGCATGAGCCAGCAGCCGCGGGGAGAAGGCCCGGGAGACCACCCGGCGCAGCCGGGTGTGGTCCGGGGCGTCCAGATTGACCATGGAGTCACCGAACAGGAACCGCACCCAGCGGGCCGGCTCCGGCGTGGTCACGCCGGGAGCGCTGGCGAACACCTGCGGCAGCCGGCTCGCCTGCACCACGTCGGCGTGTTTCACCAGCGCGTAGAAGCCCCGCTCGGGCCGGCGCCGGGTGGCGGGCCGCTCCACGAAGTATGCGGGACGGTCGAGCCGTCTGAGCGCGGCGAAGGCGGCCAGCCGGGCGGAGTGCGGCAGTTGCCAGAACGACGGGTCGGCCGGATTCACCTCCGGTGGCTGGAGGCTCTCCACCGCGGACTGCGCCGGGACCGTCATGGGCCGGCAACCTCCCTTGCATCCGATCGCACCGGTGAATCCGGCGGCTTCGGCGGTCATCGTGGCGCATCGGCCGGGCCGGCCGCCCCGCGTTCCCGACGCCGGAGCGAAATTACTGCGGGTGGGCGCGCATCTTCGCCCGTACGGCCCCGTGGTCGGCAGATGGCTCTTGTCCGAAGAACTGTTTCGCGACGTCCTCGTTGTCCCCGACGAGGCGTGGCGGCTCGTGCACCACTCACGACGGCGCGCGCCGGTCAGCGGGCCGACATCGGAGGGAGCCGGGCATGACAGCAGCCACGCGGAACAGGGCGGGGTCGAGGTGGCGGTCGCTGCCGACCCGGCGCAATGTGCTGCGGGCGATGTTCGGGGTGGGGGTCGCGGGGGGCACCGCGGCGGCGCTCACTCCCGTCGTGACAGCGGACGAGGACGGCGTACAGGCCCCCGCGCAGCGGCTGCGGAACACCTTCGACGAGATGTACCGGGGACGGCGCATCCACGGCGGCAGCACCGCCGAGTACACCGAGATCTCGGTCGACGGCAGACCGCTGCACGTGATGCGGCGCGCCGACGGCAGCTACCTCAGCATGGTGGACCACTACCGGTCGTACCCGACGCCGCTCGCGGCCGCGCGCGGCGCCGTCGACGAACTCGGCGGGGCCCAGCTCTCGCCGGCATCCATGCAGCAGCTCTGACGGGGGAGACGCCCAGCCGTGTACACCCGCAAGAACCAGAAGCACCTGACCTCCGCAGAGAAGAAGCGGTTCGTCGGAGCCGTCCTCGCGCTCAAACGCTCGGGTCAGTACGACGACTTCGTCCGGACGCACGGCAAGTACTACGTGCCCGACGGGTCCCTGGGGCAACGGGTCGCCCATATGGCGCCGACCTTCTTCCCCTGGCACCGCCGCTTCGTCCTGGAATTCGAGCGTGCGCTGCAGGCCGTCGCCCCGGGCGTGACCGTCCCGTACTGGGACTGGACGGTGGACAGGTCGCCGGCCGCATCGCTCTGGGCCGACGACTTCCTGGGCGGGAACGGCCGCCGGGGCGACCAGCAGGTGATGACCGGTCCGTTCGCGTACCGGCAGGGGAACTGGGAGGTCCGGGTCGGCGTGACGAACCGCCGGTTCCTCACCCGGAACTTCGGGCGCCCCGCCGATCCGGTGTCGCTGCCGTCCAAGGCCGCTCTGGCGCGCGCGATCGAGCAGCCGGTCTACGACGCGTCGCCCTGGGACTCCACGGTGGCCAAGGGATTCCGTAACACCTTTGAAGGCTGGTCGGTCGGCGGCGGCCCGCAATGGCGCAACCACAACCTGGTGCACCGCTGGGTCGGCGGACTGATGAACTCGGCCACCTCCCCCAACGATCCGGTCTTCTGGTTGCACCACTCGTTCGTGGACCTGGTCTGGGACCGCTGGCAGCAGGCGCACCCGCACGCGGGCTTCCTGCCGAAGCACGAGCTGTCGGCCCGGGACCCGCAGTACGGGCGGATCTACAGCCTCGACGAGCCGATGCCGCCGTGGGACGTCCGGCCGTCGAGCCTGCTGAGCCACGAGGGGATCTACCGGTACGCGTAGTCGTTACACGCCTGCGGCCACCCCCCGGAGGGGATGGCCGCAGGGACATGGGACGGGAGCCCGCTTCGGGCAGCGCCCGGTGAGGCACTCAGCCGCCGTAGCCACCGTCGTCGCTGTCCTGGTGGCTGTCGGCGTTGACGCAGGTGTTGCCGAACGCCGGGTTCAGCGCGCCGATGACGTTCACGGTGTTACCGCAGACGTTGACCGGGATGTGCACCGGGACCTGGACGAGGTTGCCCGACACCACGCCGGGGGAGCCGGCGGCGGTACCGGCGGCGCCGGCGTCGGCCATGGCCAGGCCGGCCGAGCCGGCCAGCACTG
Source organism: Streptomyces sp. NPDC051322 (assembly GCF_040689485.1). Lineage (NCBI taxonomy): Bacteria > Bacillati > Actinomycetota > Actinomycetes > Kitasatosporales > Streptomycetaceae > Streptomyces > Streptomyces sp. NPDC051322. The sequence goes on from NZ_JBFBAK010000003.1 coordinate 474,852, forward strand.
CGCCGGTGCCTGCGAGTACGGCAGCGGCCTTCGCGATACGCGACATTACGTTCTCCTTGGAGCCTTGGATGGGGCCTTGGAACTGTGGAACATCGGGGTCAGCCGCAGAGCCTCGCGGCCTCGACACCCGGTTCAACGCCGTAGCGCATCCTCGGTAACGGTGGCGATCAAATCGGGTCGGCCAACCGGGCGTCGTCGGCGGCCCGCGACGGGGCTGCGCATAAGGCGAGGATAAAAGTTGAGCCGACCACGCTCAGGTCATTTGACTGACGGAGATCCTTCGTGCACTCTTGAGCCAGTTCCACTCAAGTCAGCTGGAGGATTCACCATGGCACGTGCGGTCGGCATCGACCTGGGCACGACTAACTCCGTCGTCAGCGTTCTCGAAGGCGGCGAGCCCACCGTCATCACCAACGCAGAGGGCGCCAGGACCACGCCGTCCGTCGTCGCCTTCGCCAAGAACGGCGAGGTGCTCGTCGGCGAGGTGGCCAAGCGCCAGGCGGTTACGAACGTCGACAGGACCATCCGGTCGGTCAAGCGCCACATGGGCACCGACTGGAAGATCGAGCTCGACGGCAAGAACTTCAACCCGCAGCAGATGAGCGCCTTCATCCTGCAGAAGCTGAAGCGGGACGCCGAGTCCTACCTGGGCGAGAAGGTCACCGACGCGGTGATCACCGTCCCGGCGTACTTCAACGACTCCGAGCGTCAGGCGACGAAGGAGGCCGGCGAGATCGCGGGCCTCAACGTCCTGCGCATCGTCAACGAGCCCACCGCCGCCGCGCTGGCGTACGGGCTCGACAAGGACGACCAGACCATCCTGGTCTTCGACCTCGGTGGCGGCACCTTCGACGTGTCGCTCCTGGAGATCGGTGACGGCGTCGTCGAGGTGAAGGCCACCAACGGTGACAACCACCTCGGTGGTGACGACTGGGACCAGCGCGTCGTCGACTACCTGGTGAAGCAGTTCGCCAACGGTCACGGCGTGGACCTGGCCAAGGACAAGATGGCTCTCCAGCGTCTCCGCGAGGCCGCGGAGAAGGCGAAGATCGAGCTGTCGTCCTCGACCGAGACCACGATCAACCTGCCGTACATCACCGCGTCGGCCGAGGGGCCGCTGCACCTGGACGAGAAGCTCACGCGCTCGCAGTTCCAGCAGCTGACCGCCGATCTGCTGGACCGCTGCAAGAGCCCCTTCCACAACGTCATCAAGGACGCGGGCATCCAGCTCTCCGAGATCGACCACGTCGTACTCGTGGGTGGCTCGACCCGTATGCCGGCCGTCGCCGAGCTCGTCAAGGAGCTCACCGGTGGCCAGGACGCCAACAAGGGTGTGAACCCGGACGAGGTCGTCGCCATCGGCGCCTCGCTCCAGGCCGGTGTCCTCAAGGGCGAGGTCAAGGACGTCCTGCTGCTCGACGTCACCCCGCTGTCCCTCGGTATCGAGACCAAGGGCGGCATCATGACCAAGCTGATCGAGCGCAACACGACCATCCCGACCAAGCGCTCCGAGATCTTCACCACGGCCGAGGACAACCAGCCGTCGGTGCAGATCCAGGTCTACCAGGGTGAGCGCGAGATCGCGGCGTACAACAAGAAGCTCGGTATGTTCGAGCTGACCGGTCTGCCGCCGGCCCCGCGGGGGGTCCCGCAGATCGAGGTCGCCTTCGACATCGACGCCAACGGCATCATGCACGTCGCTGCCAAGGACCTCGGCACCGGCAAGGAGCAGAAGATGACCGTCACCGGTGGCTCCTCGCTGCCGAAGGACGAGGTCAACCGGATGCGCGAAGAGGCCGAGAAGTACGCGGACGAGGACCACCAGCGCCGCGAGGCCGCCGAGTCCCGCAACCAGGGCGAGCAGCTCGTCTACCAGACCGAGAAGTTCCTCAAGGACAACGAGGACAAGGTTCCCGCTGAGGTCAAGACCGAGGTCGAGGAAGCCGTCACCGAGCTGAAGGAAAAGCTCAAGGGCGAGGACACCGCCGAGATCCGTACGGCCACCGAGAAGGTTGCCGCCGTCTCGCAGAAGCTCGGCCAGGCGATGTACGCGAACGCCGAGGGTGCGGCCGCCGCGGGCGGAGCCCCCGGCGCCGACGGCGGCGAGGCCCAGTCGGCCGACGCCGGTGACGACGTGGTCGACGCCGAGATCGTGGACGACGAGAAGGACAGCGGTCACCAGGGCGGTCAGCAGGGAGGCGCCGCATGACGGAGGAGACTCCGGGCTTCGAGGAGAAGCCCGACGTCCCCTCCGGCGCGACCTCCGACGACGCCGCGCCACAGGCGGCCGGGTCCGACTCCGACAAGGAGAAGGGCCCGGCGGCCCCGGCAGGGGACGCACAGCAGGACGTAGCACTCACCGCACAGCTGGACCAGGCGCGCACGGCGCTCGCCGAGCGCACCGCGGACCTCCAGCGGCTGCAGGCCGAGTACCAGAACTACCGCCGCCGGGTGGAGCGGGACCGGGTCCAGGTCAAGGAGATCGCCGTGGCGAGCCTCCTGTCCGAACTCCTCCCGACGCTCGACGACATCGGCCGGGCCCGGGAACACGAGGAACTGGTCGGCGGCTTCAAGTCGGTGGCCGAATCGCTGGAGACGGTCGTCGCGAAGATGGGCCTCCAGCAGTTCGGCAAGGAGGGCGAGCCCTTCGACCCGACGATCCACGAAGCCCTGATGCACTCGTACGCACCGGACGTCACCGAAGACACGTGCGTGGCGATTCTCCAGCCCGGGTATCGGTTCGGCGAGCGCACCATCCGCCCCGCGCGGGTGGCGGTGGCCGAGCCCCAGCCGGGTGCTCAGCCCGGCGCGCAGTCCGCCAAGGCGGACGAGGCTTCGGACGAGGACGACGGTGGCCCGGACAAGGGTCAGAAGTAACCGGAAGGAGGGACGTCGGGGATGAGCACCAAGGACTTCGTCGAGAAGGACTACTACAAGGTTCTCGGCGTCCCGAAGGACGCCACCGAAGCAGAGATCAAGAAGGCGTACCGGAAGCTCGCCCGCGAGTTCCACCCGGACGCCAACAAGGGTGACGCCAAGGCCGAAGGGCGCTTCAAGGAGATCTCCGAGGCGAACGACGTCCTCGGCGACACGAAGAAGCGCAAGGAGTACGACGAAGCGCGTGCTCTCTTCGGCAACGGCGGCTTCCGGCCGGGTCCGGGCGCCGGCGGCGGCTCCTTCAACTTCGACCTGGGCGACCTCTTCGGGGGCGCTCCGGGCGGACAGCAAGGAGGCGCGGGCGGTTTCGGCGGCGGCCTCGGGGACGTGTTCGGCGGCCTGTTCAACCGGGGCGGCCCGGGTACCACCCGTACCCAGCCGCGCCGCGGCCAGGACATCGAGTCCGAGGTGACGCTCAGCTTCACCGAGGCGGTCGACGGGGCCACGGTCCCGCTGCGGATGTCCAGCCAGGCGCCCTGTAAGGCGTGTTCGGGCACCGGCGACAAGAACGGCACGCCCAGGGTCTGCCCGACCTGCGTCGGCACGGGCCAGGTCTCGCGGGGCAGCGGCGGCGGTTTCTCGCTCACCGACCCCTGCGTGGACTGCAAGGGCCGCGGGCTCATCGCCCAGGACCCCTGTGACGTCTGCAAGGGCTCGGGGCGCGCCAAGTCGTCCCGGACCATGCAGGTCCGTATCCCCGCGGGGGTCGCCGACAACCAGCGGATCCGGTTGCGCGGCAAGGGCACCCCCGGCGAACAGGGCGGCCCGGCCGGTGACCTCTACGTGGTCGTCCATGTCGACGCCCACCCGGTCTTCGGCCGCAGGGGCGACAACCTCACCCTCACGGTGCCCGTCACCTTCACGGAGGCGGCACTGGGCGGCGAGGTGAAGGTCCCGACACTCGGTGGCCCACCGGTCACCCTGAAACTACCCGCGGGTACCCCCAACGGCCGTACGATGCGCGCCCGCGGCAAGGGCGCCGTACGCAAGGACGGCACCCGGGGGGACCTGCTGGTCACCGTCGAGGTCGCGGTACCGAAGGACCTCAGCGACAAGGCACGTGAGTCGCTGGAAACCTACCGCGAGGCCACCTCGGGGGAGGACCCACGGGCGGAGCTGTTCCAGGCCGCGAAGGGAGCTTGAGATGAACGGCCGGCGACATCGCGAGAATTCAATGGGTTACGAGCTGACCGACGAAACGCCCGTGTATGTCATCTCGGTCGCCGCTCAGCTCTCCGGCCTGCACCCGCAGACCCTGCGGCAGTACGACCGCCTCGGCCTGGTCTCACCGGGCCGCACGGCGGGCCGTGGCAGACGCTATTCGGCCCAGGACATCCAGCTGCTGCGTACGGTGCAGCAGCTGTCCCAGGACGAGGGCATCAACCTGGCCGGCATCAAGCGCATCATCGAGCTGGAACACCAGGTCGCCGCCCTGCAGGCGCGGGTGGCCGAGCTCTCGGCGGCGGTGGACGGCGCGGCCGTGGCGATGCAGCAGCGCGAGGCGCAGGTCCACGCCTCGTACCGCCGCGACCTGGTCCCGTACCAGGAGGTCCAGCAGACCAGCGCCCTCGTGGTGTGGCGGCCGAAACGGCCGTCGGACTGAGCCGTGCGGGCACGTCTGCCGGGGCCGGTCAGTTGTCCTGTTCCAGGATTCCGGACCGCGCGATGAGGTAGCCCAACTGGGCCCGGCTGCCGCTGCCGAGGGTGGCGGACAGTTTGGCGACGTGGGCCCGGCAGGTCCGTACGTTCATGCCGAGACGGCGGGCGATCGCCTCGTCGACGTGGCCCTCGACGAGCAGTTGGGCAATCGACCGCTGAACGCCGCTGACGCCCTTGGGAGTCGGGTTGTACGGGATCTCGTCCAGAAGCGGCACCGCGCGCTGCCAGAGCTGCTCGAAGACCTTGACGAGGTAGCTGACCAGGCCCGGGTGGCGGAGTTCCAGGGCCACTTGCTGATCGTCCCTGGCGGGTATGAAGGCCACCGTGCGGTCGCAGATGATGAGTCGCCCGATGAGTTCTTCTAGGGTGCGGATCTCCACCTTGCCGGTGGCCACCCGGTCCACATAGGCGAGCGTGCCAGGACTGTGCCGGACGGTGTGCTGGTACAGGGTGCGCATGCTGACGCCCCGGTCGACCAGTGGTCTGTCGCGTTCCAGTGCCTGGCTGAGCACGTGCTCCCGGCGGCCGCCTCCCGGCTGTACGGTGAGCATCTCGGTGTGGCACTCGGCGGTCGCGAGGTTGAGCGCGGCATTGATCCGGTCGACCCCTTCGAGGACCGTGATCGCGTGAGTGAGTGCCGGATTCTGGGCACTGATCGTCATGAACGGCTCGAATGATTCGCTCAGTTCGATCGAGAGTCGTCTACGGTCCTGGATGTCACGTTCGATCGGATGGAGACGCTGGGCCAGCGCAACGGACGGCGGAACCGGCCGCAGCCAGTTGGCGTCGTCCGGATCAGGGTGCAGCAGCGCGAATTCCAGCAGGCAGGGGGCAGCCTCCACCTCGGCACGGGCAATGCGCCCGGCGCTCAGCGCACTGGCGTAAAGCCGTGCTCCCTCGGCGCACAGTTCCGTGACGCCATGGTGATGTGTCGGTTGTGTGTTGTTCTGCGGCAAATCTCCACCCCCCAGGGTCCTGTACGTGCAAGAACATGATGCATCGTCCGTGTAGCGCTGACGTGCCGGAATGAGCCATCGTCTTGTGATGCGGGGGAGAAGACACCATCAAGTGAGGACGAAGCCGACTATGCGCAAGAAAATGCTTCGCTCGGTGCTTACCGCAGCTCTGACTGCCACCGTTGCCTTCGGGGGCGCGGCCGGCGTGGCCCTTGCCGCAGGCAGCGGGTCGCAGACGGCTCGGTCGGACAGTGGGTGGGGGAGCATCCACGCGGCGGCACCGAAGGACAGTGGTTGGGGCATCCTTGCCGCGGACAGCGGTTGGGGATCTCCCCAGGCCTCTGCTCCTCTGGACAGCGGTTGGGGCGTCGCGTCGGCGTCGCTTCCCCTCGACAGCGGTTGGGGAGCTACCCCGGCGTCGCTCCCCCTCGACAGCGGTTGGGGCGTCGCGCCGGCAACTACAGCGTCAGCAGAAGCATGACGGTCCCCCCGGACGACCGAGTCTTTCAGCGCGAGATGGCAGTCGCCTACCGCTCCGGGTGGCATTTCATCGACCTCGTCACGGCGATTCCCCACCGTGGTGACTCGTTGATGGTCACCCTGTTCGGCGAGCCGATCGTCGTCGTACGCGAAGAGGACGAGGACGTTCGTGCATACCGGTGCCTGCGCAGGCCCCGGGGCGCCCCACAGCCCGTCCGCTGTGCCATCCGGTACGGCATGGTGTTCGTCAACCTGGACCGGCGCGATCACGAACTGATCGAGCCGGAGCCACAAACAGCTATCCCCCACAGCGCCTGAAGCGATTCCCCCGTCGTAAAAGATCGCTCAGGTGCTTCCCCCACACAACGGCGCCATCGTGACCTGAACACGATGGCGCCGTTGTGCTGCCCGCGGTGAGTCGGCCGGTCCGGGCCGGCCGCGGACTTCAGGCGCGGCCCAGTGCCCGGTCGACGGTGATCTCGAGCAGCACCCGGTCCGGGTTGACGGACGGGGTGCGCCCGTACCGCTCCGCGTAGCGGCTTTCCGCGTCGGCGATGAGCTCGGGCTCCGTACGGACCACCGCGCGTCCCTCCAGCGTCGCCCAGCGGCGGCCGGCCATCTGACAGACCGCGACCCGCGCGCCGTCCGGTCCTGCGGCCAGCACATTGGCGATCTTCCGCGACGACTTGTTGGTGATGACCCGGGCGAGACCGGCCGCCGGCTCGTAGGTCACCCCCACCGGCACCACGTGCGGGGTGCCGTCCTGGCGCAGGGTGGTCAGGGTGCAGACATGGCGCTCGCGCCAGAAGCTGAGGTAGGTCGCGCCGGGGTTCCGTGGGTCAATGGCCATAGGGGCGAACCTACCGGGCGGCTCCCATTCTCATCTTGAGTGGATTAGACTCAACTTTGTGCACGCCGACCGAGTCACCTGGCCGAGTCATCTGCAAGGAGGAGAGCGCACACCGTGGACGCCGAGCTGACCAACAAGAGCCGGGATGCGATCAACGCGGCGAACAGCCGGGCCGTATCCGACGGGCACGCCGACCTGACCCCCGCACATCTGCTGCTGGCGCTGCTCGAGGGCCAGGACAACGAGAACATCGTCGATCTGCTGACCGCCGTCGAGGCGGACCAGGCCATGGTCCGGTCCGGCGCCGAGCGGCTGCTCGGCGCGTTGCCCAGCGTCACCGGGTCCACCGTCGCGCCGCCGCAGCCCAACCGCGAGACACTGGCCGTCATCGCCGACGCCTCGCAGCGGGCCAAGGAACTCGGCGACGAATTCATCTCCACCGAGCATCTGCTCATCGGCATCGCCGCCAAGGGCGGCCAGGCCGGTGAGCTGCTGACGGAGCAGGGCGCCGGCGCGAAGAAGCTGCTGGCGGCTTTCGAGACGACAAGGGGAGGGCGCCGGGTGACCACACCCGACCCCGAGGGTCAGTACAAGGCACTGGAGAAGTTCGGTACGGACTTCACCGCAGCAGCCCGAGAGGGCAAGCTCGACCCGGTCATCGGGCGGGACCAGGAGATCCGCCGGGTGGTGCAGGTGCTGTCCCGGCGCACCAAGAACAATCCGGTGCTCATCGGCGAGCCCGGGGTCGGTAAGACCGCCGTGGTCGAGGGGCTGGCCCAGCGGATCGTCAAGGGTGATGTGCCGGAGAGCCTGAAGAACAAGCGCCTGGTGTCGCTGGACCTCAGCGCGATGGTGGCCGGCGCCAAGTACCGCGGCGAGTTCGAGGAGCGGCTGAAGACCGTCCTCTCCGAGATCAAGGAGAGCGACGGCCAGGTCATCACCTTCATCGACGAGCTGCACACCGTGGTCGGCGCGGGCGCCGGCGGCGACTCGTCGATGGACGCGGGCAACATGCTCAAGCCGATGCTGGCCCGAGGCGAGCTGCGGATGGTCGGCGCGACCACCCTGGACGAGTACCGCGAGCGGATCGAGAAGGACCCCGCCCTGGAGCGGCGCTTCCAGCAGGTGCTGGTCGCGGAGCCCTCGGTCGAGGACACCATCGCCATCCTGCGCGGACTCAAGGGACGCTACGAGGCCCACCACAAGGTGCAGATCGCGGACTCGGCGCTGGTCGCCGCCGCGGCCCTGTCCGACCGCTACATCACCTCCCGTTTCCTGCCGGACAAGGCGATCGACCTGGTCGACGAGGCCGCATCCCGGCTGCGCATGGAGATCGACTCCTCGCCGGTCGAGATCGACGAACTGCAGCGCGCGGTCGACCGCCTCCACATGGAGGAGCTGGCCCTCAAGAACGAGTCCGACGCGGCGTCGAAACAGCGGCTGGACAAGCTGCGCCGCGACCTCGCCGACCGCGAGGAGGAACTGCGCGGCCTCACCGCACGCTGGGAGAAGGAGAAGCAGGGCCTCAACCGCGTCGGCGAGCTGAAGGAACGGCTCGACGGGCTCCGCGGCCAAGCCGAGCGCGCCCAGCGCGACGGCGACTTCGACACGGCTTCCAAGCTGCTCTACGGCGAGATCCCGGGCCTGGAGCGTGAGCTCGAGGCGGCCTCCGAGGCCGAGGAGGAAGCCGCCAAGTCCGCCGAGGCCAAGGACACCATGGTCAAGGAGGAGGTCGGCGCCGACGACATCGCCGATGTGGTCGGCTCCTGGACCGGGATCCCGGCCGGGCGCCTGCTGGAGGGCGAGACGAAGAAGCTGCTGCGGATGGAGGAGGAGATCGGCAAGCGGCTGATCGGCCAGCGCGAGGCCGTGCAGGCCGTCTCCGACGCGGTGCGCCGCACCCGGGCCGGCATCGCCGACCCGGACCGCCCCACCGGCTCCTTCCTCTTCCTCGGACCCACCGGGGTCGGCAAGACCGAGCTGGCGAAGGCGCTGGCCGACTTCCTCTTCGACGACGAGCGGGCCATGGTCCGTATCGACATGAGCGAATACGGCGAGAAGCACTCGGTGGCCCGCCTGGTGGGCGCGCCCCCCGGCTACGTCGGGTACGAGGAGGGCGGCCAGCTCACCGAGGCGGTGCGCCGGCGCCCGTACAGCGTGGTGCTGCTCGACGAGGTGGAGAAGGCCCACCCGGAGGTCTTCGACGTACTGCTCCAGGTGCTCGACGACGGGCGGCTCACCGACGGCCAGGGGCGGACGGTGGACTTCCGCAACACCATCCTGATCCTGACGTCGAACCTCGGCAGCCAGTACCTGGTCGACCCCCTCACCAAGCCGGAGGAGAAGAAGCAGCAGGTACTGGATGTCGTACGGGCGTCCTTCAAGCCGGAGTTCCTCAACCGCCTGGACGACCTGGTGGTCTTCTCCGCGCTGTCGAAGGACGAGCTGGCGCACATCGCGGGCCTCCAGATCGACCGCCTCGCGAACCGGCTCGCCGAGCGCCGGCTCACCCTGGACATCAGCCCGGAGGCCCTGGCCTGGCTGGCCGACGAGGGCAACGACCCGGCGTACGGCGCCCGCCCGCTGCGCCGGCTGATCCAGACCTCGATCGGCGACCGGCTGGCCAAGGAGATCCTGGCCGGCGAGATCACCGACGGCGACACGGTGCGGGTCGACCGCTTCGAGGACGGGCTGCTCGTGGGCCGTGCGGAGCAGCCGGCGTAGCGACCCGGCGGTCGTAGGCCCGACCGGTCTAAGCCCGCAGCGGATAGTCACCGATTGTGCGGGGCGGGACTTGCCATGCCCCGCCCGGCATGGGGGAGGATGGAAGGACTCGTAAGAAGGGCAATTCAAAGATGACCATCGACCCGTCCTCCATTCCGAACTTCGGGGGCCAGCCCGATCCGCAGGACGCAGGACCGGCGGGCCCCGTCGTCCCCGACCAGGATCTGGTCAAGCAGCTTCTCGAGCAGATGGAGCTGAAGTACGTCGTCGACGACGAGGGCGACCTCGCCGCGCCGTGGGAGGAATTCCGCACGTACTTCATGTTCCGCGGCGAGGACGACCAGCAGGTCTTCTCTGTCCGGACGTTCTACGACCGCCCGCACAAGATCGAGGAGAAGCTGCAGCTCCTCGAACTGATCGATGACTGGAACCGCCGCACGCTGTGGCCCAAGGTCTACAGCCACACCCACGACGACGGCAGCGTCCGCCTCATCGGTGAGGCCCAGATGCTGATCGGCACCGGCGTCGCGCTCGAGCACTTCGTGTCGTCCACGGTCAGCTGGGTCCGCGCCTCGATCGAGTTCGACAAGTGGCTCGTCGACCAGCTCGGTCTCGAGCAGGACCTGGAATCGGGCTCCGGCGACGACAAGCCGGGCGACGAGGCCTGAGCCGACCGCCGGACCGGCAGGAAGCCCGGCCGACCCAGCGCTTCGGCGCCGGAGCGGCCGGGCTTCTGCCCGCCGAGGCGATCGCCGCTGTGGGAGAAGGCCGGCTACCGCAGCGGCCGGCGGAGCCGTTCCGCCGCCTCCGTGAGTACGTCGTGCTTCTTGCAGAAGGCGAAGCGGACCTGGGTCCGTCCGACCTCGGGGTCGTCGTAGAAGACGGAGCTCGGGACGGCGACCACGCCGCAGCGCTCGGGGAGGGAGCGGCAGAAGGTGAGGGCGTCCTTTTCACCGAGTGGGGCGATGTCGGTGGTGATGAAGTAGGTGCCCTGCGGGCGGAAGACCTCGAAGCCGGCCGCGCTGAGGCCGTCGGCGAGGATGTCCCGCTTGGCGCGCAGCTCGTCGCGCAGCTCGGTGAAGAAGGAGTCCGGCAGCCGCAGTGCCTCGGCGACGGCGTACTGGAAGGGGCCGGCCGAGACGTACGTCAGGAACTGTTTCGCCGAGCGGACCGCCGCCACGAGTTCCGGGGAGGCCGTCAGCCAGCCGACCTTCCAACCGGTGAACGAGAAGGTCTTGCCGGCCGAGGAGATCGAGACGGTCCGTTCGCGCATGCCGGGGAAGGAGGCGAGCGGGATGTGCTCGCCGTCGAAGACCAGGTGTTCGTACACCTCGTCGGTGACCACCAGCAGATCGCGCTCCACGGCGAGCGCGGCGACCGTGGCGAGTTCGTCGCGGGTGAGGACCTTGCCGGTCGGATTGTGCGGGGTGTTGAGCAGGATGAGGCGGGTGCGGTCGGTGATCGCGTCCCGGAGTTCGTCCAGGTCGAGGTGGAAGCCGCCGTCGCGCGGGCGGAGCGTGACGGGGACCCGGGTACCGCCGGCCATGGCGATGCAGGCGGCGTACGAGTCGTAGTAGGGCTCCAGGGCGATCACCTCGTCGCCCGGTTCGACCAGTGCCAGCAGGGCGGCCGCGATGGCCTCGGTGGCGCCCGCGGTGACCAGCACCTCGGTGTCGGGGTCGGAGGTGAGGCCGTACCACCGCTGTTGGTGTTCGGCGACGGCCGTACGCAGCTCGGCGACCCCGGGGCCCGGCGGGTACTGGTTGCCGCGTCCGTCGCGCAGCGCCCGGACCGCCGCCTCCCTGACCTCGTCGGGGCCGTCGGTGTCGGGGAAGCCCTGGCCCAGGTTGATCGCCCCGGTCCGCGCGGCCAGCGCCGACATCTCGGCGAAGATCGTCGTGCCGAACTCGGCCAGGCGGCGGTTGAGCAGCGGTCGCCCGGTGGCGCCGCGCGTGGAGCTTCCGGTGGAGGTCATGGCCGCCATCCTGCGCCGAACCTCTGGACTTCCTCAACTCCTGCTTGGTCCGGCGCCGGCCGGGGGATCCCCCAGTCACGCACCAAGTCCGGCACCGGAGCGAGGGACCAACGGGGGACCCCGCTGCATCGGGCGAAAGGCAGGTGGGGGCCATGGCGCCGTTCATCTTCGTCGCAGTGATCGTGGGGGTCGTCCTGGTGGCTTCGGTCGCAGGCGGCAGCAAGGCGGCCAAGGGAGGTAAGCGCCGCGGCCGGAGCAGTGCGGCGGGCGGCGCCGCGGGCGGCAGCTGGTGGGCGGGGGACAGCGGGAGCGGTTCGGGCGGCGGCGGACACCACTCGGGCGGCGGACACCACTCGGGCGGCGGACACCATTCCTGCGGCGGGGGCGGTCACTCGTCCTGCGGCGGCGGTTCGTCCTGCGGGGGCGGGTCCTCCTGCGGCGGCGGAGGCGGCTGCGGCGGCTCCAGCTGAGGCGGACCAACCGGAAACGGCTGACACGGGGCAGCTTGTTTCCATCCAGGGAGGCGCCCGGCGGACCAACCACCGCCGGGCGCCCGCACCTTGGCGGACGGCGCCGATGGGCGGGTCACCGGAAGTTGAACGTATGAACAGCAAACCCCCCGAGGGATGGAAACCCCGTCAAGTTGGGTAAAAAGGCTGTGAGCGGCACGTACTTCGTGATTGCCTCCGTGTTGAGAAGAACATGGTGAGAAAGACACGCTGCGAAGAACCTGTTGCCTAGAACCTGCTGAGAAGAACCCCGCTGAGAACACACCAGACCGCCCTGCTGAACCCTGCTGAGAAGAAGCAGCCCTCGGACCGAGACCTGACCGTGGCCCTCGCCGGCGTCTCCTTCCCTGGCATCTGCTCCGGGGAGACCCCGTCCATCTGCCGATTGTCTGTTTGCGGAGCCCGCCCATGCTCACGACGCTCGATACTGCCTACACCGACACCCGCGCCGCCGATCTGGCCTGGGCGCTGGGCCGCGAGCCGCTGCCCGCCCTGGCTGTCCTCGATCTCGAACTGGGCGGGGCCAAGCTCCAGATGAGACTTCTCGGCGCCTCCCACCAGGTACTCCTGGAGGAAGCGGGCGGCGTCTGCTCGGAGACCGTCGCTTGTCTCCCGGGGGGCAGCACCCCCTTACCTCTGGGCGTCGCCGAGCGTGTCGGTGACTGGGGCTACGAGTTCGCCGCCTGCGTGGAGACGCTTTCGGTGTCTTCCTTCGCCGGCCGGGCTCAGGAACTCCTCGCCCTGGTGGCCGACCATCCGCACGGCCTGGCCGGTACGTTCCCCGGCTCGCCGCACGCGTTCACCGCGATGCTGGCGCAGCGCCGTGACGGCCAGGTGCACTGGCGCACCTGGCACGCGTACCCGCAGGAGGGTCAACTCGTGGTGACCCGCACGAAGGTGGGCGTGCGTACACCTGTCGTGGCCTGATTGCACTCGCCTGGGTGACGAATCGTGCGCGTGGTGTGACGTAGCGTTCTGTACGTGATCGACCTGCCCGTCTCCCCCGAATGTGAGCGGGCACGGCTGTCCGTACGTCCGGGCACCGGCAGGCTGTTCGTGCTCGCCACGGTCTTCCTCTGTGCCGCCTGCGGACTGGTCTACGAGCTCGAACTCGTCGCTCTGGCGTCCTACTTGATCGGTGACTCGGTCACCCAGGCCTCCGTGGTGCTGTCCGTGATGGTCTTCGCGATGGGCATCGGATCGCTGCTCGCCAAGCGACTGCGGCTCCGGGCAGCGGTGGGCTTCGGACTCATCGAGGCGATCCTGGCACTGGTCGGCGGCTGCTCGGCCCTGGTGCTGTACGCGGTGTTCGCCTGGGCCGGCGGCTCGCGGTGCGCCCTGGTCGGCTTCTCGCTGACGATCGGCGTGCTGATCGGGGCGGAGATCCCGCTGCTGATGACGCTGATCCAGCGGGTGTCCCGGCAGGACGCGGGCGGCGCGGTCGCCGACTTGTTCGCCGCCGACTATGTGGGCGCGCTGGTCGGCGGTCTGGCCTTCCCGTTCTTCTTGCTGCCGCTGCTGGGGCAGCTCACCGGGGCGCTGCTCACCGGGACGGTCAACGCGGTGGCCGGCGGCGCGCTGGTGCTCTGGCTGTTCCGGCACGATCTGACCCGGCGCTCGCGGTGGTGGCTGTTCGCCGTCAATGCGCTGGTGCTCGTGGTACTGGCCACTGCGGTCGCCCTGGTCGGCGACTTCGAACAGGCGGCCAGGCGCGCTGTGTACGGGGCGCATGTGCGGGTCGCCCTGCAGACCGACGTGCAGGAGATCGTCCTCACCCGGTCACCGCACGGCACGCTGGACCTCTTCCTGGACGGCCGACTGCGGGTCAACAGCCGGGACGAACAGCAGTACCACCGGGCCCTGGTCGACCCCGCGATGCGCGGACCGCATCGGCGGGTGCTGATCCTCGGCGGCGGGGACGGGCTCGCGGCCGCCGAGGTGCTGCGACACCCGGGGGTGACGTCGGTGACCGTCGTGGAGCTCGACCCCGGCGTCGAACGGCTGGCCCGCACGGATCCGGGACTCTCCGCACTCAACGACCACGTGTACCGGGACCCGAGACTGCGGGCGGTCACCGGCGACGCCTTCGCCTGGCTGCGGTCGCCCCGGCCGCGCTACGACGTGATCATCTCGGATCTGCCGGACCCCGGCATCACCCCGAGCACCAAGCTCTACTCGGCGGAGTTCTACGGCCTGGCGGCGCGGGTGCTGGCGCCCGGTGGCCGGCTCGCCGTCCACGCGGGGTCGGTGGGCGCCCGCTCCCGCAGCTTCTGGACGGTCGAGGCGACGGTACGGACAGCCGGCCTGCAGACCGTTCCCTATCGGGCGACGGGCCGGGCGCCCGGGTCCGCGGAGGGCCCGGACCGCACGAACGGCGCCGCCGGAACCCCCGGCGACTGGGGTTTCGTGCTGGCCTCCCGCGCACGACAGCGACTGAGCGCTCCCGGTACGACGGGGCCCTGGGCGGTGGTGCCGGGCCGGCCCACCGGTGTGCCGCCCTCGACGCTGGTGCATCCGCGCTACGGGGACTGACGCGCGTGCGTGACCGGGCGCCCGGCGCCGGGAGCCGGCGACCGCCGAGTCGCCGCGTGAGATCCAGTGGTGGCCGAAAGGCAGACGTGTCGGCCGTGGCTGAGTACGCTCGGTTCCTATGGAGCATGAGGTGTTCGTTCCGGTTCCGGCAGAGTCCGTCCGCCAGGTGTTGGCGGACCCCGCGCGGGTGGCCCGCTGCGTACCCGGCCTCCAACAGGCCGCGGACGCCACCGAGGGCGGTCCGCAGGGGCGCCTGAAGGTCCGTATCGACGGCCATACGATCACCTACCGCGGGGCGCTGCGCATCACCGCCCAGGAGGACGGCTTCACCATCGAGGGCGAGGGTGCGGAGGCCCGCGGCACCGGTTCGGTGAAGCTCTCGCTGACGCTGGCCCTGGCGGAATCCGCCCCCGGCACCACGCTGACCTTCGCCGGTACCGCCCATGGCGAGGGCCGGCTGACGGACCTTGCCCCGGAGGCGGCGCTGGCAGCGGCGCACCGGCTGCTGGACCGGTTCGGGAGCCGGCTCGAGACGGAGGCCGCGGCGCCCGCGGAGGCCGCGCCCGCGGGGGCCGCCGAGGCGGATGACGCCACCGGGACGGACGGCGGCGCAGCCAAGACCGCCGAGACCGAAGCCGCGCAGGACGCCTCCGCGCCGTCCGTGTTCGACGCGGAAGTACCGCCGCCCTCGCTCGACCCGGTGTCCGAGGCGGAGTTCATCGCCGCGGCGGACGCCCCGGTGGAGGCCGCGCACGCCCGTCGCACGATGATCGGCCGCAGCGCGGAAGAGGTCGATCACGCGCCGCCGCGCGGCCGCTATGCCCCCGTGCCGGCCCCGTCGAGCAGCAGCGCGGGCGCGACGCTGCGCTGGGCCGCCCCGGCGGCGGCGCTCGCGGTCGCGTCGGCCGTCGTGGTGGGCCGGGCACTCCGGCGTCGCCGCTGACGACGACGCGGACGGAGCACCGGTCCCGTCGTCAAACCGCCTGACGTCTCGACCCCGCTAGGGTCGAGACGTGAGTAGCGAAGAGGTCCGGCTGACCGCCGGCGACGTCGAATTGACCGTGACCCCCGAGAACGGCTGCCGGATCAGCAGCCTGCGCATCGCCGGTACCGAAATCCTTCGACAGGGCGCGAAGTTCGGTTGCTTCCCGATGGTGCCGTGGTGCGGGCGCACCAGGGAAGGCCGGTTCAGCAGCGGTGGGGTGGCGCACCAGCTGCCGATCAATTCCCCGCCGCACGCCATCCACGGAACCGGCCGCAACACCGCCTGGAAGACGCTGAACGCCACCCCCACCGCGGCGGCCTTCGCGTATGAGCTGGGCGATCCCTGGCCGTACCGGGGTCAGGTCACCCAGACGTTCGAGCTCACCGAGGACGCCCTCTCCCTGGCCTTCGGCGTGGAGACCGCCCGGGACTCGTTCCCGGCGCAGGCCGGCTGGCACCCCTGGTTCCACCGCAATCTCGGCACCGGCGACGACGTACGGATCGATTTCGCACCCACCTGGCAGGAGGAGCGCGGCGAGGACCACCTCCCCACCGGCCGGCGGATCGATCCCCTCCCCGGGCCCTGGGACGACTGCTTCGGGATGCCGGACGGCGTGGACGTCACCCTCACCTGGCCGGAACAGCTGGAGCTGAGGGTGCAGAGCCGTGAGGAGTGGGTCGTGGTGTACGACGAACAGCCGGAAGCGGTCTGCGTCGAGCCCCAGACCGGGCCGCCCAACGGCCTCAACACCACCCCGCGTCTGGTGACCCTCATCGACCCCCTGGAGATCGGGGCCACCTGGACCTGGCGCCGGCTCCGCCCCTGAGCACCGTGCCGTGCGGCCGCGCCGGGTCGTTGAGACCGGTCGGTCTAAGCTCGGTGGCATGACTGACGTACGCGCTGATCTGCTCCAGCACATCAAGGACAAGGCCGTGGTCCACGGCAGGGTGACGCTCTCCTCGGGCAGGGAGGCGGACTGGTACATCGACCTGCGCCGGATCACCCTGGACGGCGCTGCCGCGCCCCTGGTCGGTCAGGTGATGCTGGATCTGACCGCGGATCTGGACTTCGACGCGGTCGGCGGTCTGACCCTCGGCGCGGACCCCATCGCGGACGCGATGCTGCACGCCTCCGCCGCCCGCGGAAGGACGCTGGACGCCTTCGTGGTGCGCAAGGCCGCGAAGACACACGGGATGCAGCGCCGTATCGAGGGCCCGGACATCAAGGGCCGCCGGGTGCTGGTGGTGGAGGACACCACCACCACCGGCAATTCTCCGATGACCGCCGTGGAGGCCGTCCGGGAGGCCGGCGCCGAGGTGGTGGCGGTGGCCACCATCGTCGACCGCGACACCGGTGCCGATGAGGTCATCGCCAAGGCCGGGGTGCCGTATGTCTTCGCGTACACCCAGGGCGACCTGGACCTCTGAGGCCCGCAAAGCGGCTCTGACCTGCGGCGATGGTGGCAGCCACGTGGGCGCCGACGGCGTTTCACGTGAAACACCGCCAGCGCCGTGCCTGTCAAGCCCCCACGCCAAGTGGAGTCGCGCCAAGAGTCTGGAAAGATGGGCGGCGACGATGACGTCGCCCCCAGGTCAGGGAACCCGCAACGCAACCCGCACATCCCAAGGAGCGGACAGATGCCCATCGCAACCCCCGAGGTCTATAACGAGATGCTCGACCGGGCGAAGGCAGGCAAGTTCGCCTACCCGGCCATCAATGTGACCTCGACCCAGACCTTGCACGCGGCGCTGCGTGGCTTCGCCGAGGCCGAGAGCGACGGCATCATCCAGATCTCCACCGGTGGTGCGGAGTTCCTGGGCGGTCAGTACGCCAAGGAAATGGTCACCGGTTCGGTCGCGCTCGCCGAGTTCGCGCACATCGTCGCCGAGAAGTACCCGGTCACGATCGCCCTGCACACCGACCACTGCCCGAAGGACAAGCTGGACGGCTACGTACGTCCGCTGCTCGAGGTCTCCCGCAAGCGGGTCGAGGCCGGCGGCAACCCGCTCTTCCAGTCCCACATGTGGGACGGCTCCGCTGAGACCCTCGCGGACAACCTGGCCATCGGCCAGGAGCTGCTCGCGCAGGCCGCCGCCGCGAAGATCATCCTTGAGGTCGAGATCACCCCGACCGGCGGCGAGGAGGACGGCGTCAGCCACGAGATCAACGACTCGCTGTACACCACCGTCGACGACGCGCTGCGCACCGCCGAGGCCCTCGGTCTTGGGGAGAAGGGCCGCTACCTGCTGGCCGCCTCCTTCGGCAACGTGCACGGCGTTTACAAGCCGGGCAACGTCGTGCTCCGCCCCGAGCTGCTGAAGGACCTCCAGGAGGGTGTTGCCGCCAAGTACGGCAAGACCTCCCCGTTCGACTTCGTCTTCCACGGCGGCTCCGGCTCCTCCGAGCAGGAGATCGCCACCGCGCTGGAGAACGGCGTCGTGAAGATGAACCTCGACACCGACACGCAGTACGCCTTCACCCGTCCGGTCGTGGATCACGTCTTCCGCAACTACGACGGTGTCCTGAAGGTCGACGGTGAGGTCGGCTCGAAGAAGACGTACGACCCGCGCACCTGGGGCAAGGCCGCCGAAGCCGGCATGGCCAAGCGAGTCACCGAGGCCTGCGCGAACCTGCGCTCCACCGGTACCCGCCTGAAGTAATCCGTGCGCGCCTGAAGCAGCCGTACGCGCCTGAAGCAGCCGTACCAGCGGGCCCGGTACTCCGACCACGGGGTGCCGGGCCCGCTGCTATGGCCTGACGCCGCCGCACCGGCCATGCTGCTCGCATGGCCGATTCGCCCCCGGACACCGGATCCGCACGCACCACGACAGACCCGGGCCGCGCACAGGGCATCCTGCGCGCCGCGTCCCCGGCCGGCCGCTGGGTCCTGCTCACCACCGTGCTCGGCTCGAGCATGGCGCTGCTCGACTCGACGGTGGTGAACGTCGCGCTGCCCCGGATCGGCACCGATCTGAACACCGACATGGCCGTTCTCCAGTGGACGGTGACCGCCTACATGCTCAGCCTCGCCGGGCTGATCCTCCTCGGCGGGGCGCTCGGCGACAGGTTCGGGCGGCGCAAGGTGTTCGTCATCGGGGTGATCTGGTTCGCCGCCGCCTCACTTGCCTGCGGGCTCGCGCCGAACGCGGGAGTGCTGATCACCGCCCGCGCGCTCCAAGGCGTCGGCGGTGCGCTGCTGACGCCGGGCTCGCTGGCACTGATCCAGGGGTCCTTCCACCCGGACGACCGGGCCCGCGCGGTCGGGCTCTGGTCCGGGTTCGGCGGCGTCGGCGCCGCGATCGGACCGTTCCTCGGCGGCTGGCTGGTCGACGGACCCGGCTGGCGCTGGGTGTTCCTGCTCAATGTGCCGCTGGCCGCGCTCTGCGTGCCGATCGCGCTCCGGCACGTACCGGAGACGCGGGACCCCGCGGCGCACGGGCGGTTCGACGTGCTGGGCGCCGTGCTCGGGGCGGCGGCGCTCGCCCTGGTCACCTATGCGCTGATCGCGGCACCGGGGCACGGCGCGTCCCCGGTGGTGCTGGGTACGGCCGCCGTCGGGCTGGCCCTCGGCGCGGCGTTCGTCCGGGTCGAGCGCGTCAGGCCGGATCCGATGCTGCCACCGTCGATCTTCACCGTACGGCTCTTCACCGCGGTCAACCTGGTCACGCTCTGCGTCTACGCGGCGTTCGGCGGGTTCTTCTTCCTCACCGTCCTGCAGCTCCAGGTCGTGGCGGGCTACTCGGCACTCGGCGCGGGCACCGCGATGCTGCCGACCACCGTGCTGATGCTGCTCTTCTCCGCGAAGTCGGGCGCTCTGGGACAACGCATCGGACCCCGCATCCCGCTCACCGTGGGGCCGCTGTGCTGCGCCGCCGGGATGCTGCTGATGATGCGGGTCGGTACGGACGCCTCCTATCCGGCGGATGTGCTGCCCGCGCTGCTGGTGATGGGGCTCGGCATGGTCATTCTGGTGGCGCCGCTGACCGCCACCGTGCTGGCGTCGGTGGACGTCGGCAGGGCGGGACTCGCCAGCGGGATCAACAACGCGGCGGCCCGCGCCGCCGGGCTCATCGCGGTGGCCGCGCTGCCGCTGCTGGCCGGGATGGGCCCGGAGGCATATCGCTCGGCGACGGAGTTCGCCGCGACCTTCCGGCGGGCGATGCCGCTGTGCGCGGGCGTGCTGGTGCTGGGTGCGCTGATCGCCTTCTGCACGGTGCGCACGCCCCACGACAAGCGCTGCGGCGCCGAGTGCCGGCTGCACTGCGGGGTGGCGGCGCCCCCGCTGGAGGCCGGCGAGTCGGCACGGGAGGCCTGAGCCAGGCAGACTGGCCCCCATGTCCATTCACGAGAACCTGCTCGGGGGCCCGCCCCCGACCCATCTCCCCGACGACCCCGAGCCCCGCGAACTGCTGGCCGGTGGCGCCGCGCCGTCCGACGTCGCCGCGAAGTACCCGACGTCCTGCCTCGCCTGGGCGCAGCTGGCCGATGACGCCTTCGAGCACGGTCGCGTCGTCGAGTCGTACGCCTATGCCCGTACCGGCTACCACCGCGGCCTCGACTCGCTGCGCCGGGCCGGCTGGAAGGGGCACGGCCCGGTGCCCTGGGAGCACGAACCGAACCGGGGCTTCCTGCGGGCCCTGCACGCGCTGGCCCGGGCGGCCCAGTCGATCGGCGAGAACGCGGAGTACGAGCGGTGCACCGTCTTCCTGCGGGACTCCTCGGAGGCCGCCGCGGACACGCTGGGCTGACCGCCACCGCAGCGACGCGGTACCGGCACAGCCAGAGGCCCGGCCCACGACCTGACCCGCCGAAACGTGGGCCGGGCCCTTGCTTGTCTTGCCGTCGAGCCCGCAGGGCACCGATGATGAAGGTGGGGACCGGGGCCCACCTGTCGACGGAAGGGGCGGACCGCTACCTGGAGCACCACCGAGGAGACAGCGATGTCTACGCCTTCGCATGAAGCCCCGAACCTCGACTTCGCGGGCACCACCCCGTACGAGGACTACGTCCGGGCGGACGTCCTCACCCATCTCCAGCACCTTCTCTCCGAGGACCCGGGCGAGATGGTCTTCCTGGTCACCACCCAGGTGATGGAGCTCTGGTTCACGGTCATCGTCCACGAGTGGGAGACCGCGTCGCAGGCCCTGCGCCGTGACGATCTGCCGGTCGCGCTGGCCGCGCTGAAGCGCTCCACCTACGAACTGCAGTCGCTCAACGAGTCCTGGCGTCCGCTCGCCCAGCTCACGCCGGCCCAGTTCAACGCCTACCGCGGGGCACTCGGCGAGGGCTCCGGCTTCCAGTCCGCGATGTACCGCCGTCTGGAGTTCCTGCTGGGCGACAAGTCCGCGTCGATGCTCGTCCCGCACCGGGGCGCGCCGCGGGTGCACGCGGAGCTGGAGAAGGCACTCCAGGAGCCTAGTCTCTACGACGAGGTGCTCCGGTTCCTGGCCCAGCGC
Source organism: Streptomyces sp. NPDC051322 (assembly GCF_040689485.1). NCBI lineage: Bacteria > Bacillati > Actinomycetota > Actinomycetes > Kitasatosporales > Streptomycetaceae > Streptomyces > Streptomyces sp. NPDC051322. The sequence goes on from NZ_JBFBAK010000003.1 coordinate 495,915, forward strand.
GGGCAGCCGGTGCCGGCCGCCGTACTGGACCGCGACTGGGCGCAGAAGTACGAGCCGTCCACCGAGGTCGAGGCGGTCTGGACCGCCGTATACACGGGGGAGCAGGACAGCGACCTGGTGCGGCTCGGCGAAGCGCTGACCGATGTCGGCGAGCTGGTCTGGCGATGGCGCAACGACCATCTGGTGGCCACCCGCAGAGCGATGGGTTCCAAGACCGGCACCGGCGGTTCGGCCGGGGTGGCCTGGCTGGAGAAGCGCGCCACGAAGAACGTTTTCCCCGAGCTGTGGACGGCCCGAAGCCATGTCTGAGCGCATCATGACCGAGCCGACCGAGCCGACCGAGCCGACCGGGCCGACCGGGCCGACCGAGCCGACCGGGCCGACCGGGCCGGCGGGTCTCGCCGGGAAGGCTGCCGAGCTCGACGCCGCCGACCCGCTCGCCGCCTGCCGCGAGCTGTTCACCCTGGACGCCGGCACCGTCTACCTCGACGGGAACTCCCTGGGCGCCCTGCCGAGCCATGTCCCGGCCCGGATGCAGGAGGTCATCACCCGCGAATGGGGCGCGCTGCGCATCCGTTCCTGGGAGGAGTCCGGCTGGTGGACCGCTCCCGAGCGGATCGGCGACCGTATCGCACCGATCGTCGGCGCCGGCCCCGGCACGGTGGTGGTCGGCGACTCGACGAGTGTCAACGTCTTCAAGGCCCTGGTCGCCGCGGTCCGGACCGCGGTAGCCGACCGTGACGAGATCCTGGTGGATGCCGCCACCTTCCCCACGGACGGCTACATCGCGGAGTCGGCGGCCCGGATGACGTCCCGGCGGCTGGTCCCCTACACCCCGGGAGACCCGATCGGTCCCCGTACCGCGGCCGTGCTGATCAACCATGTCGACTACCGCACCGGCCGCCTGCACGACCTGCCCGGGCTGACCGCGGCGGCGCACGCGGCGGGCGCCAGGACGGTCTGGGATCTCTGCCACAGTGCCGGCGCGCTGCCCGTCGGGCTCGCCGCGCACGGGGTGGACTTCGCGGTCGGGTGCACCTACAAGTACCTGAACGGCGGCCCGGGTTCCCCGGCGTTCCTGTATGTGCGCCCCGGCCTCCAGTCGTCCTTCGACTCCCCGCTGCCCGGCTGGAACTCGCACGCCGATCCGTTCGGCATGACCCCCGAGTACCACCCCGCGACCGGCGCCCCGCGCGGCCGGGTCGGCACCCCGGACATCCTGTCGATGCTGGCCCTGGAGTCGGCGCTCGACGTCTGGGACGGCGTATCGATCAAGGACGTGCGAGCCAAGTCACTCGTCCTGACGGACTTCTTCCTGGAATGTGTGCGGCATCTGCCGGTGGAACCGGTGACTCCGGCCCCGCACGCGGAGCGCGGCAGCCAGGTCTCGCTGCGGTGCGACAACGCCGGCGCGGTCATGAAGGAGTTGATCTCCAGGGGCGTGGTGGGCGATTTCCGGCAGCCGGATGTGCTGCGCTTCGGATTCACCCCGCTCTACGTCGGTTTCGGCGATGCGCTGCGCGCCGCGCGCATTCTGGGTGAGGCCCTGGGCTGATAGCGTCCCCGCTGGTCAGGGCAATTCGGCCCGTGTGACGAGAGGTTGGAGCAGTATGTCGGACGACGCCGAGGCCGATGCGGTCTTCGCGTATCCCGCTGTCGCCCCCGATGCCACCGCCGCATACGGCGATCACCCCGACCAGATCATGGACTTCCACGCGCCGCACGACGGCGAGGGGACGGCCGCCACGGCCCCCCTCGTCGTCGTGCTGCACGGCGGAGTCTGGCGCGAGCGGTACGACCGGCAGCACATCGCCCCGTTCGCGGGCTTCCTGGCCCGCCGGGGCTTCGCGGTGGCCAACGTCGAGTACCGGCGTGGCGGGATTGAGCCGGGCAGCGCCGGTCGCTGCCCGGACACTCTCGACGACGTCGCCGCCGCCCTGGACGCGCTCCCCGGTCTTGTGGCGAGCCACCTGCCGCAGGCGGATCTGCGGCGCACGGTCGTCACCGGTCACTCCGCGGGCGGCCACCTCGCCCTCTGGGCGGCAGCCCGGCACGTGCTTCCGCCGGACGCGCCGTGGCACCGCTCCACGCCGCCGTTCCGCGGGGTGGTGGCGCTGGCGCCGATCGCACACTTCGGCGTCGCGCGGGAGCTGAAGGTGTGCGGAGGCGCGGTGGACCAGTTCCTCGGCGACGGCGGGAACGAGGCGTGGACGGACCCGGCGGTGCTGCTGCCCACCGGCATCGCGACCACGGTGGTCCAGGGCCGGGCCGACGAAACCGTTCCGCCGCAGGTCACCGAGGCGTTCGCGGACGCTACGGCCACGGAGGGCGAGCCGGCCGGGCTGACGCTGCTCGACGGGGTCGGTCACTTCGCGCTGATCGATCCGGCCGCCGACGCCTGCGCGGTGGTCGCCGCGGAGATCGAGCAGCTGGCCTGGTAGTCCCTGAGACGGACCTCGCAGGATCAGCATCAGTACGGACGACCCCGGCCGACAGGGCGCCTACCGTGCTGTATGTGACCGAGACCAAAACCCACAGCCCCGAGTACCGGCTGGCGCAGGGCGCCCTGGCGGGGCTCCGCCAGGACCTTTTCACGGACGCCTTCGCCTACCGTCCGCTGGCCCCGATGCGGACCGACGGGCCGATCACCCGGCGGTTGCCCGGCCGGATACGGATCCGCGCCGGATGGGCCCCGCACGCCGTGGTGCTGGGCGTGGCCCTGTTCACGCTGCTGCTCGCGTACACGACGGGGGGCGGCACGCTGTCTCTGCTGGCTGCCCTGCTGCTGGCGGGCGCCGTGGCGATGACTCTGGTGAGGCCGGTCGGCGCCTGGTGGTTGGTATTGGCGGCCACCCCGGTGAGCTGGGTGATCGGCAGTTCGTCCGAGGACTGGCCCTGGCCGCCCGGCGCCTTCCTGGCTCATCTCGCGGTGGTGACGGTGGTCGCGGCCAGGACCCGGCCGCGTACCGCTGGGTGGATGTGGCTGGGCACGGCGGTGTACGGGATGTTCGCGGGGGCGCTGCACGACTCCTTCGGTACCGACACCCTGGAAATGTTGTTCTTCGCCGCCGTGGCTCTGCTGATCACCACCACGGTGCACGTCCGCCGGGAGGCGACCCACGAGGTCACGGTGCAGCGGACGGTCACCGCCATCGAGCGCGACAAGCGCACGCTGCTCGAGGAGCGCACCACCATCGCCCGTGAGCTGCACGACGTGGTCGCCCATCACATGTCGGTGGTGGCCATCCAGGCGGAGGCGGCGCCCTACCGGGTGACCGACCCGCCGGCTGAGCTGACCAGGTCCTTCGAGGTGATCAGGGAGAACGCGGTCGCCGCCCTGACCGAACTCCGCCGGGTCCTCGGTGTCGTACGGGCGGAGGATTACGAGGCCCCCGACGCCCCGCAGCCCACCCTCGCCGAACTCGAGGGCCTGCTCGCGAATGTGCGCGGCGCGGGCCTGAGCGTCGAGAAGACGGTGACCGGCGCGGTGCGGGAGCTGCCGCAGGGCGTCGAGCTGTCGGCGTACCGCATCGTCCAGGAAGCCCTGAGCAACGCGCTGCGGCACGCACCGGGCGCCGAGGCCCGGGTGGAGGTGGCCTACGTGCTCGGCGGCATCGGCTTGCGGGTGGTGAACGGCCCGCCCCGGGGCCTGGTCAAACCGTCCCCAAGCTCTCAACTCCTTCCCCGAGCTCTCGGCTTCGCTCGAGCAGGGGAGACCCCATTGAGCGGGGGATGCCCCAATCCCGGGGCAGGGCACGGTCTCACCGGGATGCGGGAGCGGGTCACCATGCTGAACGGCGAGCTGACGGCCGAGCCCACCGACGACGGCGGCTTCGAGGTCGCCGCTTTCCTTCCGGTGCGGCGTTCCACCGAGGAGTCCGGATGACCGCGCAGACCGAGGGCGCAGCCGCCATCGGCGGAACCATCAGGGTGCTCGTCGTCGACGACCAGATGATGGTCCGGGAGGGTTTCTCCGTCCTGCTCAACGCGATGCCCGGCATCGAGGTCATCGGCGAGGCGGTCGACGGCCGGCAGGCCATCGCCCAGGTCGCCGCCCTGCGCCCCGACGTGGTGCTGATGGACATCCGGATGCCCGAGCTCAACGGCATCGAGGCGACCCGCGAGATCGTGGCGGCCGACTCGGCGGCGAAGGTGCTGGTCCTGACGACCTTCGACCTCGACGAGTACGTCTACCAGGCCCTGCGGGCCGGTGCCTCCGGCTTCCTCCTCAAGGACGCGTCGGCGCGCCAGCTGGCCGACGGCGTACGGGTGGTGGCGTCCGGCGAGGCCCTGCTCGCGCCCACCGTCACGAAGCGGCTGATCTCCGAGTTCTCCCGGCTCTCGGACACCCCGAGGCAGCCCTCGCTCACCCAGCTCGGCGACCTCACGGAGCGCGAGACCGAGGTACTCGTACTCATCGCGCAGGGCCTGTCGAACGCCGAGATCGCCTCCCGCCTGGTCGTCGCCGAGTCGACGATCAAGACGCATGTGAGCCGGATCCTGGTGAAGCTGGGCCTGCGCGACCGGACCCAGGCAGCGGTCTTCGCGTACGAGACGGGGCTGGTCAGGCCAGGGTGATGATCACCCGTGGGGGGTGACGCCTGCCTGTTTTCGGTTTGTTTCGCTGCAGGCACGATCACACTGGTGCTCACACAGACGGGGGTGCACCATGACGCTTATGGCAGAGCACGTCGCAGGTGACGGTCGAGGAATTCGAGAAGATCGCCGCGTTCGCCGCTGTGGAGTCCGACGCCTTCAGGCCGGAGTTCATCAACGGGCGGATCGAGGACAAAGGCACTTCGGGTGAGCCGGGAGTCCCGCCTCACCCCATCGGCAGCGTCAGCCCCCACGCCCCCGCCCGGACCTGCCAGGTCCGGGTCCGCACCGGGCCGGTGACCACGCCGTCCCGCCGGTAGCGGAAGTCCGGCCCGGACACCGTGACGGCCAGCGCCTCGGCCGTCACCTGGCGTCCCGACGACATCACGACGGCCACCTCGGCCTTGCCGGCACCGCTCCGGGAGGACACCGTCACGGCGGAGAGCAACTCGTCGAGGTCGGTGAGGAGCGCCCCGTCGGCCTCCACCCGCAACCGGTGCACCGCCGCCGGGGCGCTGGGCGGTGCCGGGCGCACCAGGGTCCGGACCAGGGAGCGGCAGGTGGTCCAGACCGACGGCGGGGCGGCCCGGTCCACGCCCATCTGGCCGGGGACCGCTCCGTTCGCGGGGCCCGCCGGGATCCGCAGATCGCCGAGCACCACGCCGTCACTGTCGTCGACCAGCAGGTCCAGCCACCGGACGACCCCGTCCAGTACCGAGCGGGCTGCGGCGACCGCACCCACCGGGACGCCGAGCGACCGTGCGACCTCCAGGGCCGCCGGAGGGCCGACCGGAACCAGCGACAGGGCGCGGCGGGCCGGGTTCCGCTCCCGGTGCAACAGGGTCACCGCGCGGAGCAGCGCCCGGTCGTCGCCCACCACCACCAGGCGCCGGTTGCCCCGCCGGGCGAGCGCCCGCGCGAATTCCTCGGGACCGTCCGGCAGGCACACCTTGGTGTGCGCGCCGGCGCTCAACACGTCCTTCGCGATCCGCACCGACTCGCCGTCCGCGCGCCGGGCGACCGGGTCGATGACCACCAGCAGCTGGTGCTCGGTGCTCGCTGCGGGATCTGGAGCCGACACCTCGGTCCTTCCTCGGGTAGCATCTTTGTGCAAGAGCCCCTTGCGCTATTGCGCCAGGGGCTTCGTCTATTCCGGGGCAGCCGGTCCGACGTTCGGGTATCGGCGCACGACACACGTGCGCCCCCTGACCTTGGACATGCCCCGCCCGGAAGGGGTGTACGCCTGTGCCCGCACTTGTGCTGCTCGGTGCTCAGTGGGGTGACGAGGGCAAGGGAAAGGCCACCGACCTCCTCGGTGGATCCGTGGATTACGTGGTGCGCTACCAGGGCGGCAACAATGCCGGCCACACGGTCGTCGTAGGCGACCAGAAGTATGCGCTCCACCTCCTCCCTTCCGGAATCCTCACACCGGAGTGCACTCCGGTGATCGGAAACGGAGTCGTCGTCGACCCAGCGGTCCTGCTCTCCGAGCTGAGCGGACTCAACGAGCGCGGCGTTGATACGTCCAAGCTCCTGATCAGCGGTAACGCTCATTTGATCACGCCGTACCACACCACCGTCGACAAGGTGACGGAGCGGTTCCTCGGCAAGCGGAAGATCGGCACCACCGGCCGGGGCATCGGCCCGGCCTACGCCGACAAGATCAACCGCGTCGGCATCCGCGTCCAGGACCTCTACGACGAGTCGATCCTCGTCCAGAAGGTCGAGGCCGCGCTCGACGGCAAGAACCAGATGCTGGCCAAGCTCTACAACCGGCGGGCCATAGAGTCCGGCCAGATCGTCGAGGAGCTCCTCGGCTACGGCGAGCAGATCGAGCAGTACGTCGCGGACACCGCGCTCGTCCTGAACAACGCGCTCGACGCCGGCAAGGTCGTCCTGATGGAAGGCGGCCAGGGCACCCTGCTGGACGTCGACCACGGCACGTACCCCTTCGTCACCTCGTCGAACCCGACGTCCGGCGGCGCCTGCACCGGCACCGGCGTCGGCCCGACGAAGATCAGCCGGGTGATCGGCATCCTCAAGGCCTACACCACCCGGGTGGGCGCGGGACCGTTCCCGACCGAGCTCTTCGACGAGGACGGCGACAAGCTGCGCTCGATCGGCCGCGAGTACGGCGTCACCACCGGCCGGGACCGCCGCTGCGGCTGGTTCGACGCGGTCATCGCGCGCTATGCGACCCGGGTCAACGGCCTCACCGACTTCTTCCTCACCAAGCTCGACATCCTGACGGGCTGGGAGCAGATCCCGGTGTGTGTGGCGTACGAGATCGACGGCAAGCGTGTCGACGAACTCCCGTTCAGCCAGACCGACTTCCACCACGCGAAGCCGGTGTACGAGTACCTGCCGGGCTGGACCGAGGACATCACCAAGGCGAAGACCTTCGCCGACCTGCCGAAGAACGCGCAGGCCTATGTGAAGGCGCTCGAGGACATGTCCGGCGCGCCGATCTCGGCGATCGGCGTGGGCCCCGGCCGTACCGAGACGATCCAGATCAACTCGTTCGTCTGACCCGCGGCACACAGCACGCAGCACGTAACAAGGACGCGGCGCCCCGGCAGAATCCGTCTGCCGGGGCGCCCCGTTATCGCTTCACCTAGCGTTTCACCGCGCGCAGGATCACGAACTTCGGATCGCTGGTCACCACCTGCGCGTTGCCGAAGATCCGGCGCAGCATCACGTGGTAGCCGAGGTGCCGGTTCCCGACCACCCACAGTTCGCCGCCCTGACGCAGCGCCTCGCGCGCACCGGTGAACATCCGCCGGGACGTCCGGTCGCTGGTCGCCTGGTGGGTGTGGAACGGCGGGTTGTTCAGTACGAGATCCACCGAACCCGGCGCCACCCCGGCGAGCGCGTCGCCCACCCGGAACTCGGCCTTCGCGTCGGGCCCGGTGTTCTTCCGGAAGGTGGCCTCGGCGGACGCCACCGCCTGGAACGACTCGTCGGTGAACACCACTTCCGCCTCGGGGTTGGCGAGTGCGGCGGCCGTACCGACGACGCCGTTGCCGCAGCCCAGGTCCACCACCCGTGCCGGGCCCCGGCGCTGGGGCAGGTGGGGCAGGAAGAATCGGGTGCCGATGTCGAGGCGTTCGGCGCAGAAGATCCCGGCGTGGTTGACGACGGTGCGCCCCGACACGATGCCGACCCCGTCGGGCAGCTCGTAACTGCGCGGCCAGGGGCTCGGGGTGGGGGCGATGGCCCGATCAGGCGTGCAGAAGATCAGCCGGGCCTTCTTCACCGCAAGGGACGTCCTGGTCGGCCCCAGAATCCGCTCGAAGAGGTTCAGGGTGGAGGTGTGGATCTCCTTCACCATCCCGGTGCCCACCACCACCGTCCCGGCGTGCACGGCCGGTGCGATCCGGTGCAGCTGGTCCTCAAGCAGCGCCAGGCTCTTCGGCACCCGCACGATCAGTACGTCGGCCCGCTCCGGCGGGGCGTCCCGGGTGGACAGCAGTTGCGCCGCCCCGCGCGGGATGGCGTTGCGCACCAGATTGGTCCAGGTCGCTTCCTGCGCGAGGAAGGAGTCGGTGATCTGGACGAGCTCCGGCCCCTCCGGGACGCCTTCCCGCTCCCGGGAGGCGGCGAGCGCGGTGGTCAGCGCACCCCAGCGATCTCCGAGCACCACGACATCCCCCGTGACCGGCGTCCCGCTCGTGTCGAGGTGCTGCAGCAGGTACTCGTCGGCGGCGTCCCAGGCCCGCAACTGGTCGCGGGGGTCCTCGGGGAAGCGGGTGAGGGCGAGCGTGCCTGATGACGTCGGCAAATGGTTCATTGCCGGTCAGGCTAGTCGCCTCAGTGAGCGAACGTCGTCTCGGCCAGTTTCTGGAACTCGCCCAGGTCGTAGTTGGCCAGCGTCGCATCGAGGTTGGTGAGGGCGCCGAGGTGTTCCACGAAGCCGTGGGGGTCGTACTCGATCTGGAGGGTGACCCGGCTCGACGTGTCGGTGAGGTGGTGGAAGGTGACCACACCGGCGTGATGCACACCTTCGGTGGTTCGCCAGGCGATCCGGTCCTCCGGCACGACCTCGGTGAGCTCGGCGACGAAGTTCTTGTCCGCGCCCGGGAGGGAGAGCTGCCAGGCGAAGCGGCGCCCGTCGATCGGCTCGACGAGCCGCACATGGCTCAGAAACGCCGGCCAGCGGGTGACATCGCTCCACAGGGCGTAACTCACGGAGACCGGGGCGTTGATGTCCACGGTCTCGACCAGCGATGACGACATGGGGTCACTCCTCTTCGGTATCTTTTCGTGTCTTCCGTCCCGCGTCCGGATACCCGGAGAGTCGTCGGCCACACGACATGCCGGCGGTCGGAAACGGAACGGAAGCGGCCGTCTGCCGGCCCCCGGTACCGCGCCCCCGGTCAGCGCGTCTTCGGCGACGCGGCGGTACCCCGTACCGCGGCGGTCGCCTCGGCCGGGGCGGCCAGCGTGGCCATGGCGTCCGAGAGCCGCTCCAGCACCCGTGCCGTCTCGGCGAGCTCCGCCTCCCCCAGCTCGCCCGCGAGGCGGGCGGCCAGTCCGGCGTGGCCAGGGTCGATCTTCGCCACCGCGGACCGGCCTTCGTCCGTGGGGTGAAGCAGCTTGGCGCGGCGGTGCGCCGGATTCGGCAGGTACTCCGCGAGTCCCTGGGCCACCAGCAGATCGGCGACCCGCTGCACGCTCTGCCGGGTGATGCCCATGGCCCGGGCGATCCCGGCGACGGGCAGCGGCTCGTGCAGTACCGCGCCGAGCACCTGCCACCGGGCCGCGGTCAGTCCGGCCGGGCGGGCCAACTCCTCCGATACGGCGAGGAACTGACCGTTCAGCCGGAAGACCCCCACAGCGGTCCTGCTGAGCGCTTCCCGGATTGCTGCGTCCCGGTCTGCTGCGTCCCGGTCTGCTGTGTCCCGGTCTGCTGTGTCCCGGTCTGCTGCGTCCCGGTCTGCTGCGTCCGGGTCTGTTGCTGCCCGGTTCATGAATTCAGTACCTGGTAAGCGGCGGGGTCCGAGTCGTGGAAGAGCCGGTACCAGGCGTCCAGCTTCTCCGGCCCGTACACCCCGAGCCGCCCGAAGATCTCCCGGCCGAACGCGACCGGCTCGGTGGGACCCGCGGTGATCAGGTCGCCGTCGGTGACCGCGTCCGCCTCGATGTACCGCGCGCCGCCCCGGTAGCCGGTAGCGGCGAGATAGGCCGCGACGGCGCTGGTGTGTGTCCGCTCGTCGAGCAGTCCTTCGCGGGCGAGCCCGGCGGTCGCACCGCAGATCGCGGCGACCGGCACCCCCGCTTCCAGGAAGGCCCGCGCCTTGCGGGCGAAGGGCGCGAGCTCGTCCCCCGCGTCCCACAGGTCGGCGCCGGCCAGGATCAGCAGCGCACTGTCCTCGGGGTGTACGTCGTCGAGCGTCAGGTCGGGCACGATGCTGAGCCCGCCGATGGTGGTGACGGGCTCCAGGGTCGCCCCGACAGTCCGGACCGTGTAGCCGTTCCGGGCGAGGTAGGCGGTGGTGTGTCCCGTCTCCCAGTCGGCGAGGCTGGGATAGACGGCCAGATGCGCGGTCGTGCCGTTCATGGCGTTCTCCTCAGCGGACGGAAACCGCTCCATTGACAGCATTCTGTCCTTATGACAGCAAGCTGTCAACAGGATTCCTCCGCGGGGGCGACATCCTGCCGACCATTCCCGCCGAGGCCGTACACGATGGCCATGTCCGTCCCCACCTGCGGTTCCCTACGCTGGAACGCATGACCCCTCAGATCCAGCAGCCCGATCCCCGGACAGGTGCGGCAGTCAAAGCCGCCGACCGCGCGCATGTGTTCCACTCCTGGTCCGCCCAGGACCTGATCGACCCGCTCGCCGTCGCCGGCGCCGAAGGTTCGTACTTCTGGGACTTCGACGGAAACCGGTACCTCGACTTCTCCAGCGGCCTGGTCTTCACCAACATCGGCTACCAGCACCCGAAGGTCGTCACCGCGATCCAGGAGCAGGCGGCCCGGATGACGACCTTCGCGCCCGCCTTCGCCATCGAGTCGCGCTCCGAGGCCGCACGCCTCATCGCCGAGCGCACCCCCGGCGACCTCGACAAGATCTTCTTTACCAACGGTGGCGCCGAGGCGGTCGAGAACGCGGTCCGGATGGCCCGGCTGCACACCGGCCGGACCAAGGTGCTGAGCGCCTACCGCTCGTACCACGGCGCCACCGCCGCCGCGATCAACCTTACCGGTGACCCGCGCCGCTGGCCCTCCGACACCGCGTCCGCCGGAGTCGTGCACTTCTGGGCGCCGTTCCTCTACCGCTCGCCCTTCCACGCGAGCACCGAGGCCGAGGAGAGCGCCCGCGCCCTCCAGCACCTCGAGGACACCATCGCCTTCGAGGGCCCGCAGTCCATCGCCGCGATCATCCTCGAGACCATCCCGGGCACCGCGGGCATCATGCCGCCGCCGCCCGGTTACCTCGCGGGCGTCCGGGAGATCTGCGACCGCTACGGCATCGTCTTCATCCTCGACGAGGTGATGGCGGGCTTCGGCCGGACCGGTACCTGGTTCGCCGCCGAGCTGTTCGGCGTCACGCCCGACCTGCTGACCTTCGCCAAGGGCGTCAACTCGGGCTACGTACCGCTGGGCGGCGTGGCGATCTCCGCCGAGATCGCCGAGACCTTCGCCCGGCGGCCCTACCCGGGCGGCCTCACCTACTCCGGCCACCCGCTGGCCTGCGGGGCCGCCGTCGCGACCATCCGGGCGATGGAGGACGAGGACGTCGTCGGCCACGCGGCCCGTCTCGGCCGGGACCTCTTCGCCCCCGAACTGACGGAGCTCGCGGCCCGGCACCCCTCGGTCGGCGAGGTCCGCGGCGTCGGCGCGTTCTGGGCCCTGGAACTCGTACGGAACCCGGAGACGCGGGAGCCGCTGGTGCCCTACAACGCGACGGGCACGGACGCCGCGCCGATGGCGGCGTTCGGTGCGGCCGCGAAGGCGCGGGGCCTGTGGCCGTGCATCAACATGAACCGGACCCACGTGGTGCCGGCCTGCAACATCTCCGAGCCGGAGGCGAAGGAGGGGCTGGCGGTACTGGACGAGGCGCTGTCGGTGGCGGACGAGTACGTGACCGCGTAGCGGGACGGGGGTGGCTGATTTTGGCTGCGGGGGCTGCTGGTCCGGCCACACCGGCACGGTGACCGTGCTGCTCACCCGGGTGGAAATGACCGGCCCGACCCCGACACCCGTCATGCGGGACTTCTGGCGTTACGCGGCCGGCGCCTGAGCCGACGGGGCAGCTCCGCTCCGATCAAGGTCGCGCCCGTCCCGGAAACCGCCCCCGCCCCCCGTCGTAGGGTGTGCGGAGTCGGACGAGGGGAAGGCCCACCATGCCCGCGAGCGGAGCGGTCACCCGCAGCACCCTGCGGCAGCAGATCGCGGATGCGCTGCGTGACGAAGTACTCGCGGGGCGTCTCCAGCCGGGTGAGGAATTCACCGTCAAACAGATCGCCGAGGGGTACGGGGTCTCCGCCACCCCGGTCCGCGAGGCGCTGGTGGACCTCTCCGCTCAGGGGTTGCTCGACTCCGACCAGCACAAGGGGTTCCGGGTCCACGAGTTCTCGGTCGACGACTACTGCGGCATGGTCGAGGCCCGGTCGCTGATCGTGGACGGGATCTTCCGGAACCTGACGCACCACAGCATCTGCCGGGAGCCGCTGCTGTCCGTCCGCCGCCGGGCCGAGGAGGCCGGGCAGGCCGCCAGGGCCGGGAACCTGGACATCCTCATCGGCTACGACCTGCGGTTCTGGCGGGAACTCGCCGCGCTCACCGGCAACCGGTACATCGCCGACTTCCTGCACCGGCTGCGGGTGCAGTGCTGGGTCTTCGCCGTGCCGCATCTGCGTGGACGCACCGACATCTCCGACGGGCTGTGGCAGCGGCACGAGCAACTGGCCGACGCGGTGGTCCGCGGGGACGCCGACACCGCGCACACCGTGATCAGGCAGGCCAACGCGCACGGTCTCGCCTGGGCGAAGAAGCTGAGAGACCTGACCACGCCCGGCCGGCCCGGCGAGTGACCGCGGTGGGAGACGCAGCCATGAGAGATACGGCCGTGGCGGCTGTGCAGCTGTCCGTCGTCGTCCCCGCATACAACGAGGAAGGGCGGCTGCGCCCCACCCTGGACGCCATCCGGGCCCACCTCGACGGCCACCCGGGCGGCTGGGAACTCATCGTCGTGGACGACGGATCGTCCGACGGTACGGCCGGTATCGCCGGCCAGGCAGCGGCGGCCGACGCCCGCATCCGGCTCGTCAGCAGCCCGGCGAACCGCGGCAAGGGGCATGCGCTGCGGCTCGGCGTGGCCGCCTCCGCCGGTGAGCGGGTGCTGGTCACCGACGCCGACCTGGCCACCCCGATCGAGGAACTCGACCGGCTCACCAAGGAACTCGAGACCGGCCACGACGCGGCGGTCGGCTCGCGCGCCCATCCGGAGTCTCAGGTCGAGGTGCACCAGCGGCGGCTGCGCGAATGGCTGGGTCGGATGGGCAACCGCCTCATACAGGCCGTCGCCGTCCCCGGTATCCGCGACACCCAGTGCGGGTTCAAACTGCTGGACGGGGACAAGGCGCGGGAGGCGTTCGCCGACGCCCGGCTCGACGGCTGGGGGATCGACGTCGAGATCCTGCAGTACTTCCGCCGACAGGGCTGGCCGGTCGCCGAGGTCCCGGTGCGCTGGGCGCACCAGGAGGGATCCAAGGTCGGACCGCTCGACTATCTGCGGGTGCTCGGCGAACTGGCACGGCTGAAGACCCGCGCGATACGGCGGGTCGATCTGCTGGTCTGCGGGCTCTTCCTGCTCGCTTCGGTGCTGCTCTACAAGAACCTCTGGGCGGACCTGGGGCACGGCTACCTCGCCGATTCGCTGCAGGACCAGAACCAGTGGGAGTGGTTCTTCGCGGTCACCGCGGACAACGTCGCGCATCTGCACAACCCGCTCTTCACCGCCGCGCAGAACTACCCGGCCGGGGTGAACCTGATGGGCAACACCCCGATGCTGGGGCTCTCCGTCCCGCTGACCCCGGTGACCCTGGCTTTCGGCCCGACGGTGACCTGGGCGCTGGTCCTGACCGGCGGCCTGACCGCGACGGCGGTGGCCTGGTACTGGCTGATCGCCAAGCGACTGGTGCGCAACCGCTGGGCGGCCGCGCTGGGTGCGGGGCTGGCCGCGTTCGCCCCGCCGATGATCTCGCACGGCAACGCACACCCCAACTTCCTGGTTCTCTTCATGATCCCGGTGATCATCGACCGGGCGCTGCGGCTCTGCACGGGGGAGCGGGTCGTCCGGGACGGGGTGCTGCTGGGCCTCTTCGCGGCCTACCAGATCTTCCTCGGCGAAGAGCCCTTCCTGCTGGCCTCGATCGGCATGCTGCTCTTCGCGCTGTGTTACGCCCTGGCCCGCCGGGACGTGGCGCGGGCCGCGGCCCGCCCGCTGCTCCAGGGGCTCGGCGTCGCGGCACTGACCGCGCTGCCGCTCGTCGCGTACCCGCTGTACTGGCAGTTCTTCGGCCCGCAGAGCTACCACAGCGTGCTGCACGGCGACAACGCCGGCAACAGCTCACGGGCGCTGCTGGAATTCTCCGGCCGGTCCCTTTTCGGCAGCGATACGACGGCGGACCCGCTGGCGCTGAACCGGACCGAGGAGAACGCCTTCTACGGCTGGCCGCTGGTGGCGCTGGCCTTCGCGATCACCGTACGGCTGTGGCGGCACGCCCTGGTCAAGGCGCTGGCCTGCACCGCGGTGGCCGCGGCGGTGCTCTCGCTGGGCCAGAAGATCCGTATCCCGTACACCGACGTGGTGTTCCCCGGCCCCTGGCGGGCGCTGGCCCACCGGCCGCTCTTCGACTCGGTGATCGAGGGCCGGCTCGCGATGATCTGCGCCCCCGCGCTCGGCATCCTGATCGCGCTGGCAGCCGACCGACTGGTCCGCGCCCCGGTCCACGTGTACCGGGTCGTGGGCCTGACCGCGGTGGCCGCCGCGCTGCTGCCGATCGTGCCGACGCCGTACCCCGTCCAGGTGCGCCCCGACGTGCCTGCCTTCATCGCCGACGGCATGTGGAAGCAGTACGTCGCTCCCGGGGAGTCGGTGGTCCCGGTCCCGCTGCCCGACCCGGGCAGCGCGGAGGCTCTGCACTGGCAGTCGGCCACCGGCATGGACTTCCCGGTTCCTGGCGGCTATTTCAACGGGCCGTGGGGCCCGGACCGTATCGGCATCTACGGGGCGTCGCCCCGCTACACGTCCAATCTCTTCCACGACGTCCGTTACGGCGGCAAGGTGCCGGAGATCGGCGCCCAGTGGCGGGCGCAGGCGCGGTACGACCTGGCGTACTGGAAGGCGGGGGTGGTCGTGATCCCGCCCGAGGACAATGACGCGGCGCTCTACGTCACGGTGGAGAAGCTGCTGGGGCGCCCCGGCAAGCAGGTCGGTGGGGCGTGGATCTGGCCGGTGGGCAAACGCAGCTGACCACGGGGTCGACCGGGGTCTTCGCGCAGCGTGCGCGGCGGACTACGCTGGTCCGACGAGCCCGCTCGGGGGGTGACCCCCGAACCCCGCTAGGAGCACCGTTGGCCTGTGACCTGTGGCTTGTCCCCCTCGTCGATGTGCTGTGCCACAGCCCTGACAACCCCTTCGCGGAAGAGATAGCCGGCTACGACCAGGCCCTCGGCGCCGCCGGCCTGCCCTCCGTACCGGTCTTCGCCTACATGCCCGGCCTCGCGGGAGACGTCGCCCCCGTCGCGGGCTTCGACTACGACGCGCTGCACTTTCTGCGGCGTGCGTACCTGCTGAAGATGTGCGGCCTCGAGGTCGCGCCGGTCGACGAACTCGGCGGTGACTACGAACAGCTCCTGGAGATGTTCGAGGCCACGGCCCAGCAGTCGCATCTGGTCTGGCACTACGACCACGCCGGCGCCTATGTCCCCGTCGACTTCGCCGCCCCCCTCTCCAACGACGACCTCCTGGCGGGCGGCGGTCCGCTGGGCTCCACCCAGGGACTCCTGCGTGAACTCGAGTTCGTCGCCCCGTCGATCGGCATCGACCCCGCCAACCCACCGGCTGCGCCGGAGCCGCCGGAGCGGCCCACGTCGTTGGAGGAACCGGCGGGGGCGGTACCGGTGGGGGGCGGGCCGTTCGGGCGGGAGCGGCATGTTTGGCTGGGGTTGCATGCGGCTGCTACGCGGAGTCTGGGGCAGGGGTCGATGATCGTCTTCAGCTGAGCGGTGGGGGCGCCGTGCCCCCAGGAGGGGCGGGGGTTGGCTGAGCTGTACAGCTGACGCAAGCCAGAACCAAGCCCGTCCGGCGATTGAGGCCCGGGGGACCGGGGGCAGCGCCCCCGGTCCGGGAAGGGGCGGGCGGGGAGAAGGCACGCCGCAGGCGCTATCGCGGGGGCGAGTCCGGCGGCCGCTGCCGCGGCATGTGGGGGCGGGCCAGCACCGTGGACACCCCCCGCCCCGACAACGGCTCCGTATCCCCCCGAGCCACCCCCACCCGCACCCCCGCCGGCACCGACCCCACCCGGAACCCCACCATCCACTCCACCGTCTCCCCCTGCACCAGCTCCGTCACATCCTCGGAGAACCGCCGCAGCACCCCCAGGCACCGCTCGGCCGCCTCGCTCGCGGTGCCCTCCACGGGGCCCAGTACCTCGCGCACGCTCTCCGAGGCCCAGTCGAACTGGAGGGACTGCAGGCGTCGCTGCACGGCCTGTGCGGCGGCCACGTCCCGCATCCACCCGGCGGTCAGGCCGAACCAGCGGTCGCAGGCCGCGCAGGCGGCTCCGCCGAGCAGCGCCAGATAGCCCCAGGGGGCGGCGCCGTCCCAGCCGGCCGCCAGGTCGAGCAGCGGGAGCGCGGCCCCGGCCAGGCCGCCGGCTGCCGTGCCGAGCCGTAACGCCCGGGCGCCGCGGCGCTTCCAGCGGCGGTCCGCGAGGTACCAGCGGGCCGTTCGCAGCGCATCCGTCTCCACGAAGCGGTACAGCTCGTCGAGGCGCACGGCAGGTTGCGCCCAGTCGCCGTGCGGGAACGGCTGCCCGGCCAGATCGGGCCCCGTAACGTCGGTCGGGGCGGACCCGGGCCCCGGCCCGGGCGCGGTCCCCCGCCGTCCGGTGTTCTCCTCGGGCTGTGGCATGTCCGGGTGGCCCACCAGACGCTCCCCTCCGTGACGTACGGTGCGCGCGTGGCTACCGCGGCGCCCGTTCTTCCTACCGCCGAATGGTGGGTCCTGGCGCCGTTATGGCGGGGTCGACCCACGGAAGTAGCCTGTGATCAGGTAATGGAGTCCGCGCGTCTCACCCGAAAGAGTTGCTCCCTTCGGGTTTCTCCCGGTATCCATCCGGCTTCCTCAGGTCTTCCCGGGCGAAGCGCGGCGCGCCCGGCGACCACGTAGGCTCGTTTCACCGGGGATTGCCCGTAGCAGCACCCGGAGAAGTGCCCGTCAGAACGTCGTCGAACAGCCTCGGAGTGACCCGTGATTCCCGGTGGTGGCCAGCCCAACATGCAGCAGTTGCTTCAGCAGGCCCAGAAGATGCAGCAGGACCTCGCGCAGGCGCAGGAGGAGCTGGCGAGGACCGAGGTCGAGGGGCAGGCCGGCGGCGGCCTTGTCAAGGCGACCGTCACCGGCTCCGGCGAGCTGCGCGGCCTGGTGATCGACCCGAAGGCCGTCGACCCGGAGGACACCGAGACCCTCGCGGACCTGGTCGTCGCCGCGGTCCAGGCCGCCAACGAGAACGCGTCCGTGCTGCAGCAGCAGAAGCTCGGCCCGCTGGCCCAGGGGCTCGGCGGCATGCCGGGTCTCGGTATGTAAGGACAGCGGCGTATGTGAGGACCGTGACGTTCCAGAGGTTCTGAGGGAACCTCCCAGCAACTACCGTACGTTTCAGAGCAGAACGAGAGGCGCTCCGTGTACGAAGGCGTGGTTCAGGACCTCATCGACGAATTGGGCAGGCTGCCCGGCGTCGGTCCCAAGAGCGCGCAGCGGATCGCCTTCCACATCCTCCAGGCCGAGCCGACCGACGTCCGACGCCTCGCGCACGCGCTGCTCGAGGTGAAGGACAAGGTCCGCTTCTGTTCGGTGTGCGGCAATGTCGCGCAGGCGGAACTCTGTGGCATCTGCCGGGACACCCGGCGCGATCCGACGGTCATCTGTGTCGTCGAGGAACCCAAGGACGTCGTCGCGGTCGAACGGACCCGGGAGTTCCGCGGCCGCTATCACGTGCTCGGTGGCGCCATCAGCCCCATCGAGGGCGTCGGCCCCGACGATCTGCGCATCCGTGAACTGCTGGCCAGGCTCGCGGACGGCAGCATCACCGAGCTCATCCTGGCGACCGACCCGAACCTGGAGGGCGAGGCAACGGCGACGTACCTCGCCCGCATGATCAAGCCCATGGGTTTGAAGGTCACACGACTGGCCAGTGGTCTACCTGTCGGGGGAGACCTGGAATATGCGGACGAGGTAACGCTCGGCCGTGCCTTTGAGGGGAGACGACTACTCGATGTCTGACGCCACGCTGAACGAGGTCAAAGAGGACCCGAACGACTTCGCGGTGCAGATCGCCGACCAGGTCGAGTCCTTCATCGTCGCCGTCACCGAAGTGGCGAAGGGCGACGAGCCGGACAGTGCGGTCCCCTTCCTGCTCCTGGAGATCTCCCAGCTGCTGCTGGCCGGCGGCCGTCTCGGCGCCCACGAGGACATCCTCCCGGCCGACCGCTACGAGCCGGACCTCGGCCCCGAGCCGGACGCCGACGACCTGCGGGAGCGTTTCGCGGCTCTGCTCGAACCGATCGACGTCTACTCCGAGCTCTTCGACCCCTACGAGCCGCGCACGGCGCCGGTGCCGCGCCGGATCAGTGATGACCTCGCGGACCTCGTCACCGACCTCCGCCACGGCATGGCCCACTACCGTGCGGGCCGGGTCACCGAGGCGATGTGGTGGTGGCAGTTCTCCTACTTCTCCAACTGGGGCTCCACCGCGTCGGCGGCCCTGCGCGCCCTGCAGTCCCTGGTGTCCCACGTCCGCCTCGACCAGCCGCTCCCGGCGCTCGACGGCCTGGACACGGACCAGGACCTGAGCGAGGAGGCGCTGGCCGAGGAGGCGGGCAAGGTGATGGCTGAGGAGATCGGCGGACAGCTGGGGCCGGGCCGGGCCTGAGCCGTACCGGAAGCTGCTCCCCAACCGCGTCCTTGTCAAGAAGGTCTGACGAACGACGTGGCCCGGAGCGGGGCGGCCGTGCCCCGGGCCACGTCGGCTGGGGTCAGACGGCGGCCCGCCGCCTTCGGTGGAGCAGCCAGGCGCTGCCGCAGGCGATGGCCGCGGCCAGCGCGCCACCCGCGAGTTCGGCCGAGGTGCTCGCCGGTGCGTGGTCATCGGCGGCGGACGCCGACGATGCGGTTTCCGTCGGGAAGCCGCCCAGCTTGCCCGCCTTCTGATAGGCCGAGCCCGGCATCTTGTCGGCGAACCGGCCGTGCACGAGCTTCTGATAGGCGGCCACCGTGGCACCCTTCGCGCCCACCTCGTGGCGTGCCGAACCGTTCAGCGGCAGGACCCGCCCGCCGTGCACGCGGTACCAGGAATCGGTCTGCGGTTCCGAGAAGACCAGGTCGCCCTTCCCCTGCTGCGGGTAGGCGACCTCGTCCGAGCCGGAGATCGTGTTGATGACGGACCAGCGCCCGGTGCGCCGGTCCTTGCCGAGCCATACGCTCGCGGACCGGCCCTTGGCCGAGGTCGCACCGACCGCCGCGAAGGCGAACCGGGCGACCGGCGCGGACGCCGAACCGCCCTTGACGAACGCCGGGTCGAGTACGTAAACGGCCTGCGCCCGGTCGGCGACGCGGGGGCGCTCCGCCTTCGCGGCCGGGGCCTGCTCGGCGTGTGCCACCACGCCGGTGTGGCCGGCGGCCCGGGCGTCGAGATGGGCGAAGAACGTGGCCAGGCCGCTGACCGCCTGTTCGCCCGAGGCGGCCGAGGCCGCGCCGGCCAGGTCGGCCTTCGAGGGCCCGGGAGCGGCGGACGGACCGGTGGCCGCGAAGGCGGTGCCGGAGGTCAGGGCCAGCGCGACCGCCGCGAACGAGGTGGCGAGGAGCCGGGACCGGGTGCGGGGGTGCGTTTCGGGGTGGGTCATCGCGCGCCTCAGCTCTCGCCGTAGAGGGACTGGCCCCACTGGAACTGGTAGTTGCTGACGTAGGAGCTGTAACTCATCTCGCCGTAGCGGGGATTGGACGGCCAGGGGTCGGCGTACATCAGCGACTGGCTGTTCGCGTCGTACCCGTACAGCACGTTGGCGTGCCCGCCGCCGGAGGTCCAGTAGATGCCGACCTCGACCGGGGAACCGGCGTCGATCGACTGGGCGACGGTGTTGAAGGAGACCGGTCCGGTGACCTGGCCGACGTCGCGCATGCCGGTCCCGTACCAGCCGTTCTGCACATCGCTGAGCTCGCCGGGCTGGTTGGGGCACGGATACCCGGCGGGGAGGCCACGGGCGTAGTCGCAGAAGGTGTTCTGGCTGACCCCGTTGCCGTAGCCGAGGAACTGGGCGATGGAAAGACCGGTGGCGTCCCAGCACCACTCGTCCTGGGTCTGGGTCTGCTCGCTGAAGTCGAGCTGACCGGAGGCCGCACCGTACGACGGGCTGTGATCGGCGGCTGTGGCGGTCGCCGCGCACGGTATGAGCATGCCGACGGCGGCGAGGCCCGCCATCATGAGGTTCCGGCTGCGGCGGCCGGGCGCCGGGGCGGCCGGGTCCGGTGGGGTGCCGCGTTTCCGCAGAGCCATCGTCACTCCTTGTGTGGGGGGTGGGGGTGTGGGGCGGGGAGGTGAGCGAATCGTCTGGACCGTACGAGCGCCCGCGTCCCCACGGCACCCCTCTCGTCCGGGAACAAGGGGTTCCCCCACAGCAACCGGAGGCATGGCTTCCGCACGGCTCCGCGACCCTTGACGGGCGGTGGCGGGCGGGCCAGCATGCTGACCGGTACGCCCGCCATGAACAGGTCGGGCAGCGGCGGCCTGGTCACCCCGGTGCCCGGCGAGATGGGGACGGCATGCTCAACGCCCTGCAGGGAGAACGCCGCGAGATACTGGAGCGGCTCGACGGCGAACTCGCCGAGCACGGCGGCGTCCTGCTGCACGGCCCGGTCGGCATCGGCAAGACGTTCGTCGCCCGTGCCCTCGCCGACCGGCACCGGGCCCGCGGTGAACTGGTGCTCCGCACCGCCCCGGAGGAAGCCGAAAGGGAACTGTCCCATTCAGCGGTCGCCGACCTCTTCCGGGCGCTGACCGACGACCGGTTCTTCGCCCTGCCCGCCCCGCAACGCTCCGCCCTGCGCGCGGTGCTGCGCCGGGAGACGGCCACGCCGGGCGGACCCGATCCGGTAGCGCTGCGCCTCGCCGTGCTGTCTTTGCTCAGCACGCTCGGTGCGGCCCGACCCGTGCTGCTGGTGATCGACGCGGCGCAGCAGGTGGACCGGGCCAGCGCCGAACTCCTCGCGTTCGCCGCCCGGCGACTCGACCCGACCCGCGTGCGGACACTGGTGACCGAGACCACCGCCCCCGGCACCGCACCCGTCACGGGCCCGGCGCTCTGCCCGGCTGCCGCCCGCGAGGTCGTACTGCCGCCGCTGTCCCTGGCGGAACTGTCGGCGCTGCCGGAACTGGCGACGCTGGCGGAACGTGCGGAACCGGCGGCGCTCCCGGTGTCCGCCGGGACGCCGCACTGGCTGCTGCGCGAGGTGTACGAAACCAGCGCCGGGAACCCGCTGTTCGCCCTCGAACTGATCCGTGCCGTGGCCACCGTGCCGGAGCCGCTCGCCCGGGACGAGCCCCTGCCGCTGACCGGGCGGTTGCGGGCCCTGGTCGCCGGGTCGCTGGATGAGCTGGACCCGTTCGCCCGCCGGGTGCTGCTGCTGGCCGCCGTCGCCGACCGGCCCACCCTCGGACGCCTGCGCCGGACGGCCGGCGGCGCTCGTACGGGATGTCGTACGGAAGCCGGGACCGACATCGACCGTGCCGTCGGCTCGGCCGTCCTGGCCGGGTTGGTCACCGTCTCCGGGGAGTCGGTCCGTTTCACCCACCCGATGGTCGCCGCCGCCCTCCGGAGCTGCCCCGAAGCCGACCGCCGCGCGGCGCACCACCTCCTCGCGGCGACGGCCACCGACCCGCTGGAGCGCCTGCGTCATCTCGCTCTCGCCACCGCAGGACCGGACGGCCCGCTCGCCGCTGCGCTGGCAGCCGGCGCGGAACAGGCCCGCCGCCGGGGAGCGACCGGCACGGCCGCACTGCTGGGCAGGCTCGCTCTGGTACGCACCCCGGCCGACCGCGGCACGCTGGTCGCCGAGCGCGCGCTGATCGGTGCCCAACTGGCATACGACGCAGCCGACTACGAACTCACCCGGGAGTTGGCGCGCCGCGCGCTGTCCGGCAGCGCGTCGCCCGCCCAGCGGGTCCAGGCCTGCGTGCTCGTCATCCACGCATCGAACCAGGCGCTCCATGAGACGGCGGAGGTCTTCGAGGAGATGCTGCTGAGCGTCGGCGACGACCTGGGACTGCACGCGCAACTGCACTACGCACGCGCCCTGCGGGCGCACATCACGGACGGCGAGACCGCACTGGCCCGGGTCGAGGCGGCGCGCGCCGCGGCGCTGGCGGGCCGGGCCCAGGACCGCACGACCGAACTGATGGCACTCTCCCTGCAGGCGTTCACCGCGGCCGTCCTCGGCCGGGCCGACGCCCGGCAGCCGCTGGCGCGTGCGCTGTCGACCCCGCAGGACAGCGGGATGTCCGGCGGCCACAACGGCCCCAGGGCCATCAAGGCGAGACTCGACCTGTTCGCGGACCGGCACGAGGAGGCGGCGGCCGAGCTGGCGTCGCTGCTGCAGCGTGCCAGGGACAGCGGCACGGTGGAGGACGTGATCTTCCTGCGCTGTGCGTCGATCGACGTGGATCTGCGGGCGGGTCGCTGCTCGGCGGCCCTGGCATCGGCCCGGGAAGTCACCCGCCTCAGCCGGCAGATCGGCGTCTGCCACGGGCCGGTGCTGCACAGCGTCGCGCTCGCCGAGGCGGCCGGCGGCGACCTGGCGCGGGCGGCCGCGCAGGCCCGCGAGGGGGTCAGGGTCTCCCGGTCCCGGCACGATCAGATCTTTCTGCCGCTGGCCCTGTGCGTGCTGGGCCATGTGCAGCTGCGCTCGCGGGACGCGGCGGGCGCCGTGCAGAGCCTCGGCCGGGCGCGTGAGATCGCGGCGCGGCGCGGCATCGTCGATCCGCTGGCGGTTCCGTGGGCCGTGGACCTCGCCGATGCGCTGGTCGCCGTCGGTGAGCACGACCGGGCCGAGGCCGTGACCGGCGAGGCGCTCGCGACCGCCGAACGGTTGGGCCGACCCGGTGTCGCCGCTTCGCTGCGCCGCGCCGACGCCTTGCGCGGAGCCGCGGCCGCGGACAAGGACGGGGCCCGGCAGGCGGTCTCCGCACTGCACCTGGCGGCCGACTGCCACCAGGAACACGGCCTGCGCCTGGAGCACGGTCGTGACCTGCTGGCCCTCGGCACCGTCGAGTGGCGCAGGCGCCGTACGACGGCCGCCGCCACCGCGTGGCGGCAGGCGGCCGAGGTGTTCCGGGAGTGCGGCGCGCACCCCTGGCTGCACCAGGCGGTGACCGAACTGGCACGGTCGGAACGGCGCGAGGACTGCACGGGCACGGAGGACGGCCTGACCCGCGCACTCACCGGCATCGAACACCGGGTGGCCACCATGGTCGCGGCGGGCGCGACCAACCGGGAGGTCGCCACCAGCCTGTTCGTGGCGGTGAAGACGGTGGAGGCCAGCCTCACCCGGATCTACCGCAAGGTCGGCGTCCGCTCCCGCACCGAACTGGGCGTGCTGCTGCACGGGCCCACCACACACCGGCCCACCACGCACGGACCGCCAGGAGCGGTCCCGACGGTCACGCCGACTCCCGTACCACCAGCTCAGGTTCGAAGATGACCGAGGCCACCGGCAGGTCAGGGTGCTCGATGCGTTCCTGCAACAGCCGTGCCATCTCGGCCGCCATGTCCTCAACCGGCTGCCGCACGGTGGTGAGCGGCGGCCGGCAGGTCCGGGCCGTCGAACCGTCGTCGACGCCCACCACCGCGACATCCTCGGGAACCCGCTTGCCGTGCTCCCGCAGGATCAGGCACGCGCCCTGTGCCATCAGGTCGTTGGCGGCGAACACCCCGTCGAGATCCGGGTGTTCGCCGAGCAGCCG
Organism: Streptomyces sp. NPDC051322; assembly: GCF_040689485.1. Classification (NCBI taxonomy): domain Bacteria; kingdom Bacillati; phylum Actinomycetota; class Actinomycetes; order Kitasatosporales; family Streptomycetaceae; genus Streptomyces; species Streptomyces sp. NPDC051322. The sequence goes on from NZ_JBFBAK010000003.1 coordinate 519,758, forward strand.
GGTCATGGCCCGCTCCCCGCCGTGTTGCGTGAAGTCGCCCTCGGCCGCCGGAACGTACGGGAGGCCACGGCGCGCCAGGGCGTCCCGGAACCCTGCGAGCCGCTCCTGCCCGGCCGAAACACCCTGCGGACCAGCAATGCTGACGACCCGTCGGCAACCCCGGTCCAGCAAATGCGCCACCGCCAGCTCCGCCCCGTCCCGGTGGGCCAGGTCCACATAGCTGATCGGCACCGTCCCGGTCGGCCGGGCGAACAGTACGGCGGGCAGCCCGGCCGCCGCGACCATCCCGGGCAGCGGGTCCTCCCCATGCGTGGACACGATCAGCGCGCCGTCGGCGCTGCCCTGCCGCAGGTACGCGACCACCTGGTCGCGGGCGTCCGACGTCTCGGCGAACATCAGCACCGGGTGCATCGACCGGGGCCTGAGATACCCGACCACTCCGGCGGCCACCCGCCCGAAGAACGGGTCGGCGAAGATCCGTGAGGCGAAGGCGTTCTGCTCGGCCTCCGAGGCGTCCCCGGCCCCGGAAACCACCAGCGCGATGGTCTCGGCGCGCCGGGTCACCAGAGCCCGGGCGGCGCGGTTCGGCGTGTAGCCGGTCGCGGCCACCGCATCGCGTACGGCCTGCTGGATGGCCGGGTCCACATTGCGGATGCCGTTGATGACCCGCGAGACGGTCGCGCGGGACACGCCGGCGGCACGCGCCACGTCTTCCAGGGTGGGCATGGCAGCCGGCGCCACGGTCTCTCTGCTCATGGACGCACTGTAGTGGGAGATGACGGAGAGCGCTCTCCTCGTGTCCTCCGCACCATCGTCCCTCGCAGGTGGCGGGGCGTCAGGTCAGGCACCGCAGTGACGCCGTCCAGGCTATGTGACGTGCCGTCCAACGAGTGAATATCTGTCCCTGTGGAACCCGTTGAGCCCAGCCATCACCCCCTTGCGCCCCTCTCGGATGGCGGGGCGTCAGATTCCGTTTGATGGTGAGGACGTCGCCACTGCGGACCGATGAGCCGACGAACCGTCAGCCTTCGTGGTCGCGACGAAAGGATCCTTCCCCATGCGCACTACCCGCACGTTGCTCGCTTCGGCCGCCATCACCGCGGCGCTCGCCATCTCGACCCCTGCTGCGTATGCCCTGTCCTTCTCCGGCGCGCCGGCTTCGGATGGCGGTTCCTCCTCCAGCAGCGACCACCGTGACCACTCCGGCCAGGACCAGAGTGACCAGGACCAGTCCGCCGGCCGTGACAACGGCCGTGGTGACGCCGACCACGCCCGCCCGCACGGTGGGATGCACACCGGTGGTGGCGCTGTCGCCATGACCAAGGGTGACGACGGGAACTCGGACCAGGGCGCCGAGGACGAGGCCGGCCGCGACCACCACGGTCGCGATGACGCCGACCACGCCCGCCCGCACGGTGGGATGCACACCGGTGGTGGCGCCCTCGCCATGACCATGGGTGACGACGGGAACTCGGACCAGGGCGCCGAGGACGAGGCCGGCCGCGACCACCACGGTCGCGATGACGCCGACCACGCCCGCCCGCACGGTGT
>NZ_JBFBAK010000003.1:521406-646918 GCF_040689485.1 Streptomyces sp. NPDC051322
GGGATGCACACCGGTGGTGGCGCCCTCGCCATGACCATGGGTGACGACTGGGGCTCGGACCAGAGCGACCAGGCGGGCAATGACGACCACGGCAAGGCCGACCACGACAACGGCCGCCCGCACGGCGGCATGCACACCGGTGGTGGCGCCCTGGCCCTGACCACGGCCGTGACCACGGGCGACGACGGCGGCTCGGCCTCCGGTGTCGACCGCGGCGACTCCTGGAAGGGCGACCACGACAAGTCGCGCGAGGACGTCCGGCCGCACGGTGGCATGCACACCGGCGGTGGCGGCATGGCCGTCACCAACGGCGGCCTGGCCGCAGGTTCGATGCTGCTGCTGGGTGGCATGGGCGCCGGCGCGTTCGTGCTGCGCCGTCGCCGCAGCAGCGTCTCGGGCCTTTCCGCTGCCTGACCGATTCCGCACCACCGTACGTTTCAGAGCTGACGAGGCCACCGCCCGCCACGGGCGGTGGCCGCGGCGGTGGTCATTGCCGCTCGCCGGCCCGCATCCTTCACTCCCCCCACCCGCACATGCCACCACCCCGTTCTCGAAAGGCAGCGCACCACCCCCATGGCCGCCGAGAAACTCCCCCCGCCGCATCCGTCCTCCCCGTCCGCCCCGCAGCACTCGTACCCCCCGCCTCCCTCCCGCTCCCCGTTCCGCGCGTTCCCGGAGAGACGTGTGCGCCCGCTGTACCGCGCACTGATGTTGCCCGTCGCGGCCATGGCCGTGGGCGTGCTCCTCCTCTGCAACTCCTTCGCCGCCCCGACCGACGACGCCAAGGCGCAGTCGAGTCCCGAGGTCGTCGCGTCCGCCCCCGCCCCGCGGGCGGCCAGTCCCACCCCTGCCGGTGTCGCCCCACTGCCTCGCTCCACGCCGACGCGGCTGACGATCCCGAGCATCTCCGTGAACGCGCCGTTCACCCCCCTCGACATCGGCGCCTCCGGGCAGCTCAACGCGCCGCCCCCCAACAACACCAACCTGGTCGGCTGGTACCGGGGCGGTGCCACCCCCGGCGAGCGCGGCACGGCGATCGTCGCGGGACACGTCGACACCAAGACCGGCCCGGCCGTGTTCCTGCTGCTCCGCACGCTGAAGCCGGCGAGCACCGTGAACATCACCCGGCAGGACGGCACCATCGCCGTCTTCAAGGTCGACTCCGTCGAAACCTTCAGCAAGGCCAACTTCCCGAACGACCGCGTCTACGCCGACACCCCTGACCCGCAACTGCGGTTGATCACCTGCGGTGGCGCCTACGACAGAAAGGCGCAGGACTACGAGGACAACGTCGTCGTCTTCGCCCACCTCGACTCGGTGAAGCACACCTGATCCGCCGGCGCAGCAGATCTGTCGGGAGCGCACCTCACACGGTGAACAGCCGCGCCGCGTTGTCATGGCAGACCGCGCGCAGCCACGTGTCACCCAACCCGGTGCGCTCCAGCGCGCGGAGCGCGTCGATGTACGGATAGGGGATGTTGGGGAAGTCCGTCCCCAGCAGCACCCGCTCCCGCAGGCCGGCCAGCCGGGGGAGCGCGGTGCGCGGGAACGGAGCAGCGGCCTCGGCGAAGGGGGTGAACGCCATGGTGGTGTCCAGCATGACCCCCTCGTAACGTTCCGCGAGTCCGAGGAACTCCTCGTACTCCGGCATCCCGAGGTGCGCGACGATCAGCCGCAGCCGCGGATGCCGCCCCAGCAGCTCGGCGATGGGTCCGGGCCCCGTGAAGGGGCCGGGCACCGGCCCGGACCCGCAGTGCGTCACCACGGGCGTCCCGTGGTCGGCCAGCAGCCCCCATACGCCGTCGAGCAGCGGGTCGTTCGGGTCGTAACCACCCACCTGCAGGTGGCACTTGAAGACTCGCGCGCCCTGGTCGAGCGCCCGGCGCACGTCGTCGAGCGCCTCCGGCTCGGCGAAGAAGGTGGCCGTGTGCAGACACTCCGGCACCCGCGCCGCGAAGTCGGCGGCCCAGTCGTTCAGCCAGCGCGCCATCCCCGGTTTGTGCGGGTAGAGCATGCTCGTGAACGCCCGCACCCCGAAGCCCCGCAACGTCTCGACCCGGCGCTTCTCCTCCTCCCGGTACGTGATCGGCCACGGCCGCCCGATCAGCGGCCCGGCCGCGTCGAAGTAGGCCCACACCTTGGCCAGCACCTGCTCCGGCATGAAGTGCGTGTGCACATCGATCAGCGCCTCCAGCCCGACCGCCCGCCGGAACGCGGCAACCGCGCCCTGCTCGGTCTCGCCACCGGGCGGTATCGGCTTCTCCGGCATGAGCCCGCTCCCTCGTCGTGTACCAGCACTGTTCGGCAGGACGGCCTCGGGCCGCCGCCGGACAGCGATCATCCTCCTGCGGACGGGTGCGGGACGCGGCCGGGGTCCACACGCCTGCCCGCCACCCGGGCGGCCGAGTCCGAGGTCGGGCGGGCGTGCCGTCCCTCCGTCCGGCCGCCCCGGGTGGCCGGTGGTCGCACCGTGGGTGACACTCGGCGGAGCCCACAGAACCCCGGCCGCTGTCCGCCGGACGGTCCCGAGGAGTCGCTCTGATGTCAGCGGACACCCCGGCGGGAGACGGTCCGAACGCCGCCCTGATCGAGGACCCGTTCGGCCCGCTGAGGAGCAAGAACTACCTCATGCTCCTCGTGCTGACCGGTCTGTTCGGTGTAGTGATCTCAGCGGGCGCCTACGGCTTCCTCGAAGCGGTCTCCCATCTGCAGAGTGCCCTCTACACCGACCTGCCGAAGGCGCTCGGCTTCCACCGACCGCCGCCGTGGTGGCCACTCCCGCTTCTCGCGGTGGCCGGGCTCCTGGTGGCACTGACGGTCCGGTTCCTGCCGGGCAACGGTGGGCACCAGCCGGCCGAGGGCCTCAAGACCAGGGGGACCACCACCTCCGCCGAACTCCCCGGCGTGCTGCTCGCAGCGGTCGCCTCGCTGGCACTCGGTGCGGTCGTCGGGCCCGAGGCGCCGCTGATCGCGCTGGGCGGGGGCTCGGCCGTGTACGTCTTCCGGTTGCTCGGACCCGACTCCGAGGCGACGTCCCGGGCAATGGTGGGGGCCGCCGGCAGTTTCGCCGCGATCAGTGCCCTGCTCGGTTCGCCACTGCTGGGTGCGTTTCTGCTGATGGAGGCATCAGGGCTGGGTGGCCCCATGCTCGGGATCGTACTGCTGCCCGGTCTGCTGGCCTCCGGCATCGGGTCCCTGGTGTTCACCGGCCTCGGTTCCTGGGCAGGAGTCAAAGGCGTCACACTGGTCATCCCGCACCTTCCGCACACCGGGCGGCCCGACATCGCCCAATTCGGCTGGGCGTTGGCGATCGGCGTCGCGATGGCGTTGCTCGGCACCGGCATCCGCTCCCTGGCACTGCGTCTGCAACGCCGGGTGAACCGCCGCAGGATGGTCTTGACCCCGGCCCTGGGTCTCGTCGTGGCGGCCCTGGCCATCGCCTATGCGGAGGGCACCGGTAAGGGCGCGTCCGATGTGCTGTTCTCCGGGCAGAGCGCGCTGCCCCACTTGCTGCTGCACGCCGGCAGTTACTCGGCGGGGGCGCTGATCCTGCTGCTCGTCTGCAAGGGACTCGCCTACTGCCTCTCGCTGTCCGCGTTCCGCGGTGGCCCGATCTTCCCCGCGATGTTCCTCGGTGCCGCGTCCGGGATCGTGGTCTCCCATCTCCCGGGGCTGCCGTTCGTCACCGGCGCTGCCATGGGAATGGGCGCGATGTCGGTGGCGATGCTCAAGCTCCCGCTGACCTCCGTCCTGCTGGCCACGCTGCTGCTCGGCTCCGACGGGGTCGACGTGATGCCTCTGGTGATCGTTGCGGTGGTGGTCTGCCACATCACCGTTTCCTGGCTCACACCGCCGTCCGGACGGCCCCTCCACCCAGGGCGAAAGAAGTGAGGGTGCGGGAACGGGCGGAGCTCGAATTCGTTGGCACAACCCGCACCCTCAGCGCGGCCGCACCTGAGAGCGGCGGTTGGTGACGGGGGCAACGAGTGGCATCGCCTGGGGAGGGGCTGCATACGGTGCTGACCGGCTGAAACGCACTTCTTGCTCCCAGGTGGGGCATGACGCCCGAGGGTGGCGGCGCAACCGCCGGTCTCCGGCGTTGCAGAAATTGCATGACGCTGTTGCATTGGCCACATGCTGCCTTGAGAGTGGCCGCCTGAGACCGCAGTGCAGTCTCGTACTCCCGCCCGACTCAAGGATTTATCGTGATTCAGAAGGACACCGCGTTTTACAGCGAGGGCAGCCGTCTTGAGGCCACCCTCTACTACCCGGACGACGTGACGGAGGGCGGGCAGCGCCAGGCGCTCGTCATCAACTCCGGCTACCAGGGGTTCAACGAGTTCTACCCGAAGATGTTTGCTTCGCGGATGACCGAGCGCGGATTCGTCTGCCTGGGCTTCGACTACCGGGGTATGGCGGACAGCGAGGGTGAGAAGGGCCGCGTCCTGATCGAAGAGCAGGTCCAGGATGTGCGCAACGCGGTGACGTTTCTCCGCTCGCAGGAGGACGTCGACCCCCGCCGCGTCGGCCTCATCGGCTGGGGCATGGGTGCGGCGAACGTCATCCTCGCTGCCGAGAAGGCCGGCGACGTCGCGGGTGTCGCCTCACTGAACGGGTTCTACGACGGGGAGCGCTGGCTCAAGTCCATCCACACCTACGACGAGTTCCAGAAAATCGTCGCCGAAGTGGAAGAGGACCGGACGAACCGGGTCCTCCGGGGCGAGTCCAGGCTTGCGGACACCTTCGTCCACTACCCGCTCGACCCGGCGACCGGTGACTACGTCCAGAAGGAACTGTCGCAGGTCTACGGCTTCGGGCACCCGACCCGGCTGCAGTTCACCGAGTCCATCCTTGACCTGAAGGTGGCGAGCGTGGTGGCGAACCTGGCGCCGACGCCGCTGTTCCTCGGACACGGTGAGCAGAACTCGCTGCACCCGTACGACGAGGCCCTGTCCCTGTACGCGTCGGCCGCCTCGCCCAAGACGCTCTACACGATCCCGGGACGACACAACGACTTCATGTTCGGCGATCACCCGGAGTTCGTGCTGCTCTGCGACCGTCTGCGGGAGTTCTTCGACGAGGCCTTCGACATCTCCGCCGCTCCCGTCCGGAGTGTCTCGGCCTGACCGCCGTCCGGGGCTGCCCCTGCGGAACCTGGCCGGTTCAGCCCCGACGCCGAAGGCGGATCGAAGCGCGTGATGCAGAAAGTGCAACCTTTCGTTGCGTATATCGTCGCGATCCGTCTAGTTATTCATACCGCTACCAAGGATTCGGTATGGCTTCTGAGCAGAAACAGACTCCCGCTGCGCGGAGTGGCGCTTCGCGCGTGATGGCCGTTCTCGACGCGCTCGCGTCGGCGGATCCGGTCGTGTTCCCGGACGGGATGAGCGTGTCCGATGTCGCGAGGACGCTCGGGCGCGAGAAGTCCGTTGTGTCCCGGCAGCTCAAGAGTCTGCTCGAAACGGGCATGGTGGCCAGACGTCCTTCGATGCGGTACGAGCTGAGCTGGCGGCTCTTCGCGCTGGCTGTCCGGGCGGGGGACCAGCGGCTGACCACACTCGCGAGCCCTTTGCTGCTCAGGCTGACCGAAACCGTCCGGGAGCGCACCTACCTGAGCGTTCTCAGTGACGGCGAGGTGCTCACCGTGCTGTCCGAGGGCTCCCGGCGGTCGGTCGAGGCCGTGAACTGGGTGGGCCGCACGATCCCGGCGCACAGGAGCTCCAGTGGCATGGCTCTGCTGATGGACTACGAGGACGAGCACATCCTCGAGCTGGTCCGGCGCGGCGACCAGAGGGGATCGGACCGTGAGGCACAGGTGTTCCTCGCCCAGGTGCAGGAGGCCCGCCGACGGGGTTACACGGTCGCGAACCGGATCTTCGACCCGGAGCTCGTGGGTATCGGGGCACCGGTCCGGGATTTCACCGGCCGGATCACAGCCGCGGTCAACATCTCCGGCCCCGCGTTCCGGGTCGAGCCGCACATCAGGACGCTCGCCGGGCACCTGCTCTCGACGATGCGCGTCCTGCAGTCCGCTCTCGGCTCCGACGTGCGCCCCTGCACCGATCCAAGTGATCTCTGACGGTCACTGATGCCCACCGACACCACCCGTTCGAGCCCCGGAGAACCGGAGAACACCATGCGACATCCTGCTCGCCCCCTGCCCGGGTCCGGCCCCGCCGGGCCGCGGCAGCCGAGACTCCATGCGGTCGTGAGCTGTGCCGGCACGAGGACGGCCGCGCCATGAAGCTCGTCTCCTACATGTCTGACAATGCCGCCTACTTGCTGTTCCTGACCGAGCAGCACATCGAACTCGTCCTGATCAGTGTCGGGATCGCCGCGGTCGTCGGAATCGGGCTGGCCGTTCTCACCCAGTCCGCACCGGGCCTGCGCCGCGCTCTGCTGTCACTCACCGGATCGCTGCTGACCATCCCTTCCTTCGCCCTGTTCGCCCTCATGATCCCTGTCTTGGGGCTCGGTGTGGCCCCGACGATCGTCGCCCTCACCGTGTACGGAGTCTTCCCGATCCTGCGCAATGCGGTCACCGGCATCGAAGAGGTCGACCCGGCCGTCGTGGAGGCGGCACGTGGACTCGGCATGGGCCCGGGACGGCGTATGCGTACGGTCGTGCTGCCCCTGGCCTGGCCGGTGATCCTCAACGGGATCCGAACGGCAACGATCATGCTGGTCGCGACAGCGGCCATCGGAGCCGTCGTACGCGGCCCCGGTCTGGGCCAGCTGATCTTCCGTGGGCTGGATCGTATCGGGGGAGCCAACGCGCTGGAGGAAGCTCTCTCCGGAGTGATCGGAGTGGTGCTCGTCGCTCTGGTCCTCGACCTGCTGTTCATCGCGATCGCCAAGATCACTGCCCTGCGAGGATCGAATGTCTGACAGGCCCATCCCGAGCCCTGACGCCATGATCTGTCTGGACGAGGTCTCCACACGATATCCGGGCCAGGAAAAGGCCGTTGTCTCCGAACTCTCGATGGAGATCGAGCGAGGAGAGTTCGTCGTCCTGGTCGGGCCGTCCGGCTGCGGGAAGACCACCACGCTGCGGATGATCAACCGCCTCGTCGAGCCGACACACGGGCGGATACTCATCGACGGCAAGGACGTCACCCACACCGAGGTGGACGGCCTGCGGCGTGGCATCGGCTACGTCATCCAGCAGATCGGCCTGCTGCCACACCTGACGATCGCGGACAACATCGCTCTCGTGCCCAAGATGTTGGGAGTGAAGAGGCCCGAGCGCCGTGAGCGGGCGAGGGAACTGCTGGAGATGGTCGGGCTCGATCCGGCCACCTACGCGGACAGGTACCCCAAGCAGCTCTCCGGCGGCCAGCAGCAGCGGGTCGGTGTTGCCCGCGCTCTCGCGGCTGATCCGCCGGTGATGCTGATGGACGAGCCGTTCGGCGCCGTGGACCCCATCGCGCGGGAGAAGCTCCAGACGGAGTTCCTGCGGCTGCAGCAACGCATCCGCAAAACGATCGTGATGGTCACGCACGACATCGACGAGGCGCTTCGCATGGGCGACCGCATCGCCATATTCGGTCCCGGGTCGCGCCTCGCCCAGTTCGACACCCCGTTGGAGATCCTCAGCAACCCCGCAGACGACTTCGTCCGCGACTTCGTCGGCTCGGGCGCCCCAGTCCGGCGGCTGACGCTCCTGAAGGTCTCGGACGTCATCGACTCCGCGCCTTCCGGCACGGCCGGCGTGGCGAACGCCGTAGAGGTCGGCGCCGATGACAGCGTCCACAGGGCACTTGAGCTGGTCCTGGCGGCGGGGGCCGACGGCGTCGAGGTCAGCGTTCCCGGGGACGCCGGCCGCTACCTCGACCTCCAGACCCTGCTCACCGCAGCAGCCCAGCCGGCGAAGGTGCTCTCGTGAGTGCCGGGGCCGTTCAGGCGACCACCCGGGGCGGAGCGCGCCGTTCGCGGACATGGGTGCCGCCGCTGGTCGTCCTCGTCCTGCTGGGAGCCATCTGGGCCTATGTCGGCTCCAGTCAGCTGGATTCCGTCGAAACCCGCAGCCTGGCCTCGGACGTCGTGCTGACCGCACTGTGGCAGCACGTCCAGCTCGTCGTCATGTCGACGCTGCTGACCATCGCCGTCGGAGTCCCCCTGGGGGTGCTGCTGACCAGGCCCCGCATCAGCAGGGCGGGCGCGGTGGTGCTCGCGGCGGCCAACGCGAGCCAGGCGGTGCCGTCGATCGGGGTGCTGGTGGTGCTGGCCATCGTCTTCGGCGTCGGTTTCTGGATGGCCGTCGTCGCGCTGGTGCTGTATGCCCTCCTTCCCGTACTGCGCAACACCATGGTCGGGATCCGTCAGGTCAGCCCTGCGCTGATCGACGCCGGGCGGGGCATGGGGATGAGTCGACGGGAGGTGCTCGTCACCATCGAACTGCCGCTGGCGGTACCGGTGATGCTGGCGGGCATCCGGGTGGCGCTGATCCTGAACGTCGGCGTGGCCACCCTCGCCGCGTTCACCAACGCCGGCGGCCTCGGCTCCGTCATCTCCTCCGGTATCTCTCTCGACAGGACGCCGGTGCTCGTCGTCGGCAGTGCCCTCACGATGGCCCTGGCCCTTGCCGTCGACTGGCTGGCCGGCCTGGCCGAGCGGGCCCTGCGCCCGCGCGGTATCTGAGACCGCCCGGTTCCGGGACCCCGCACACATCGTCAAGCACCACGAAAGGGCTTCAGCATGCGGAAATACATGGTGACTGCGGCAAGCCTGCTCGGCCTTGTGCTCGCCAGCGGCTGCGCTCTCACCAGCAACGGCCCCGGGCAGGGCAGCGGCCCAGCGGACAGCGGCCCCCTCAAAGGGGCCACCGTGAATGTCGCCTCGAAGGATTTCACCGAGCAGCTGCTGCTGTGCGAAATCACCGCTCAGCGGCTCGAGTCGCAGGCAGCGAACGTCAAACGCACCTGTGGAATGAGCGGCAGCAACGCCGTCCGCGCCGCACTGACCGGCGGCTCCGTGGACATGTACTGGGAATACACCGGCACCGGCTGGCTGGCCCTGAAACAGCATGGAAGCACCTCCGACCCGCAGGCCGTGTACGAGAAGGTCAGGTCCCTGGACAAGGCCGAGAACGATGTGGTGTGGCTCCCCCCTGCGGCGGCGAACAACACCTATGCGCTCGCGATGAGGACACGGACGGCGAAGAAGCTCAACGTCTCCACGCTCTCCGACTACGCCGAACTCGCCACGAAGGATCCGGCAAGCGGCCGCTTCTGCGGTGCCTCGGAGTTCTTCGGCCGGGACGACGGGTGGTCCGGGCTGGAGAAGGCGTACGGTTTCCGCCTCCCCAAGAGCGATGTGGCGGAGCTGGCCGAAGGCCCGATCTACAACGCGGTCGCTAAGGGGAATCCGTGCAGTGCGGGTGAGGTCTTCGCCACCGACGGCCGGATCTCCGCCCTCGGGCTGACCGTCCTGAAGGACGACAAGAAGTACTTCACGCCCTACAACCTCTCCCTGAACGTCCGAGGCGCCATCCTGAGGAAATACCCGGGGATCCGGACGGCGATGGCTCCGGTGGCCAGGCTGCTGACCACCTCCGAGATGCAGAAGCTCAACGCACAGATCGACGTGGCGGGCAAGAGGCCGGAGGAGGTGGCACACCAGTGGCTCAGCGCCAACAATCTGACCTGACGGCGGGCGCGGCGGGATCTTCCACGCTTCGCGTGGGACTCCTCCAGACCGCACCCGTCTTCGGCGCGGTGGGGGAGAACCTCGCCGGCATCGCCGAACTGCACGGTGGCCTCGGCCCCGTCGATCTCGCTGTCACCCCCGAACTCTCCGTCAACGGCTACGGATTCACCCCCCACGAGGAGACGGACCTCTTCGCCGGCGATGATCCGCGTCTCGCCGCCCTGGTGTCCGCGGGTGTCGGCGTGGGCTTTGCCGAGAAGGGCGCCTCGGGGCTGCCCTGGAACAGCTACCTGCTGTCCGATCCGCGGACCGGGACCCGGCACCTCCAGCACAAGCTCCATCCCGTCTCCTACGCCCCGTGGAACGAGCACCTGTCGTTCCGGCCCGGCGCGGAGCTGCGGACCGCCTGCTTCGACGCGGCCAGGATCGCCACGGCCATCTGCAACGACATGTGGCACCCGGTCGTCCCGTGGCTGGCGGCCCAGGGCGGTGCCGAGGTCCTGATCGTGCCCGTGGCCAGCATGGCGGGTACCGACCCGGCGAGGATTCGCCGCACGTGGGAGGTGATCCTGGAACATGCCGCCGTGCTGCTGCAGTGCTACGTCGTCTTCGTCAACCGCTGCGGTACGGACGGCGAGGCTCGGTTCTGGGGCGGATCGCGCGTGCTGGGCCCGGACGGCGACGTCCTCGTACACCTCGGGGGCGAGCCGGGTGCCGCGTTCGCCGATCTGGACCTGAAAGCCCTGCGCCGGCTCCGCGCAGAGGTACCCCTGCGCGCAGAAGCCCGGACCGACTTCCTCGCCAGGGCGTTGCCGGCACGACTGCCCTCCGAAAGCGAGCCGCCATATGTTTGACGTTCATGTGCACGCAGCCCCCGACGTCCTCGCACGGATCGGCCACGACGACCAGGTCGGAGCTGCTTATGCCAGGGCCGGCTACAGCGGCTTCGTCCTGAAGGCTCACCACGAATCCACGGTGGGCCGGGCCAGCGCTCTCAACCGTTCGTCCGGGCTGGACGTCGTGGGGGGAATCACCCTCAACCGTGCCGTCGGCGGGATCAATCCGGCGGCCGTACTGTCGGCCCTGTCCACAGGCGGCCGGGTCGTGTGGTTCCCCACAGCGGACGCCCACACCCAGGAGAGTGCCGGCCTGCCACGGCTGGGCGACCTGGACGAGCGGCTGGACCGCTCCGTGCTGTCCGTCCCCCCCGTCCTGGCAACGGGCGACGCATCAGCCGAGAACGCCGCCTTCGTGATGGACCTGATCGCCGAGCACGACGCGGTGCTGTGCACAGGGCACCTCAGCGGCGCGGAATGCCGGTGGCTGCTGGAGCAGGCCGAAGCCCGGGGCATCGACAGGTTCCTGCTCACACACCCCTCCTACACCGTCCCCGGTATGGAACTGGGGGAGATCGCCGAGCTCGCGGAGCGGGGCGCCCACGTCGAGATCACCGCCTACCAGCTCTTCCACCAGCCCGGGATGACACCTGCCCGACTGGCCGCCGTCGCCCGGGCAGCAGGGTCGCGTCTGGTCCTGGCCTCCGACGCGGGACAGCCCGACAGTCCCGAACCTCCCGCCGCCCTCGAACAGCTCATCGCCGCGCTCGCCGCCGAAGGACTGGACCCCGGTTGGCTGCGGGACGCCGCCGGCGACACCCCCAGGAAGCTCGTCCTCCCGTGACGGCCGGGCACGCGAAGCGCATCCCTTCATGTTCGTCAGCAGACCCGAGACACCCGGACGCGAATCCGTAGCGAACGGATGCGTGTCCACCCCACCGGACCCGATGGCTTTCCAGGAGCAGCACCCTATGGACGCGACCATGGCAGACGATCCGAAGGCCCTCACCGAGGCGTTCCTCGACGCCCTGCGCGGACAGCTCGGCGAGCTCGTCGACGGCTCGTCCGCGACCAGGGCGGTTTATTCGACGGACGCGTCGAACTACCGGATCATCCCGAAGGCCGTTCTCATGCCCCGGTCGAAGAGCGACGTGATCACCGCGGTCCGTATCGCCCGCGCCCACAACGTCCAGGTCACCGTCAGGGGAGGAGGCACCTCCTGCGCCGGGAACGCCGTGGGTCCAGGTCTGGTGATCGACTTCTCCCGCTTCATGAACCGTGTCCTGTCGGTCGATGCCGGGTCCTCGACGGCGGTGGTCGAACCGGGGACCGTCCTGAGCACGCTCCAGAGCGAGGCCCTCCCCCTCGGACTGCGGTTCGGCCCCGATCCGTCCACCGCCACCCGCTGCACAATCGGCGGGATGATCGGCAACAACGCCTGCGGCCCCCACGGCCTCTCCTACGGGCGCACGGCCGACAACGTAATCTCCATGACCTGGCTGACCGGCAGCGGTGACGTGATCACGGCCGGCTCGGGGGACGACGCGCTCACGGCGGTGCCCGGTCTGGACGCCTTCGTCTCCGAGAACCTGGCCGTACTGCGTACCGAGTTCGGACGTTTCGGACGCCAGATCTCCGGCTACTCCCTGGAGCACCTGCTTCCTGAGAACGGACGCAACCTGGCAGCCGCCCTGACCGGCACGGAAGGCAGCTGTGGGATCCTCCTCGAAGCCACGGTCAGGCTCGTCCCCCAGGCACCGGCACCGGCCCTGGCGGTCCTCGGTTACAGCGACATGGCCACCGCCGCGGACGATGTGCCGAACCTGCTCCCCTTCCACCCGCTCGCCCTGGAAGGCCTGGACGCACAGCTCATCGACGTCGTCCGCCGGGCGCACGGCAACGCCAGTGTCCCCACCCTGCCCGCAGGCGGCGGATGGCTGATCGCCGAGGTCGGCGGCGCCACCTCGAACGAGGCCGTCGGGGCAGCACGGAAACTCGTCGCCTCCTCCGCCTCCGCCGACGCCGTCGTCCTGCCCGCAGGCCCCGACGCGACCAGGCTCTGGCAGATCCGCGCCGACGGCGCCGGCCTGGCCGGACGCACCGCCGACGGCAAGCAGGCGTGGCCCGGCTGGGAGGATTCCGCCGTCCCCCCGGAAAGGCTCGGGGACTACCTGCGCGGACTCGAAGCGCTCATGGCCGAGAAGGAGCTTTCCGGGCTGGCCTACGGGCACTTCGGCGACGGGTGTGTCCACGTTCGTATCGACTTCCCGCTCGACGCCGGGGGCGCGTGCATGCGCGGGTTCCTCGAACGCGCTGCGGCCCTGGCCGGCGAGCACGGCGGCTCCCTCTCCGGCGAACACGGAGACGGGCGTGCCCGCTCCGAGCTGCTGCCCGCCATGTACAGCCCCGAGGCCCTGCGCGTGATGGAGACCTTCAAGGCGCTCCTGGACCCCGAGGACCTCTTGAACCCCGGGGTCGTCGTCCGCCCGGCGCCGCTGGACGCCGACCTGCGCCGCCCCCGGGCCCGCCGGCTCCGCGCCACCGACGGCTTCGCCTTCGCACACGACGGCGGAGACATCACCGAAGCCGTCCACCGGTGCGTCGGGGTGGGCAAGTGCCGTGCCGATCTTCGCGATCAGGGCGGATTCATGTGCCCCTCGTACACGGCCACCCGGGACGAGAAGGATTCCACCCGAGGCCGTGCGCGCATGCTCCAGGAAATGCTCAACGGCGGATTCGTCACGGAGGACTGGAGCTCCCCCGAAATCCACGAGGCCCTCGACCTGTGCCTGAGCTGCAAGGCCTGCGCCAACGACTGCCCGACCGGCATCGACATGGCCATGTTCAAGTCAGAGACCCTCCACCAGACGTACAAGGGGCGTCTGCGTCCGCTCAGCCACTACACGCTCGGCCGGCTCCCGCAGTGGCTCCGGCTCGCCGGCCCCGTGGCCCCGCTCGTCAACCTCGCCGGCCGCATCCCCGCGCTCCGCAGAGCCATGGCGACGCTGATGGGAGCCGATCCCCGCCGTTCGCTGCCGACTCTGCCCCGGAAGCCGTTCCGCCGGAGCAGGCCGGAGACGACGGGCAAGCGGCAGGCAGGCGGGCCCAGGGTCCTGCTCTGGGTCGACTCCTTCTCGGACGCCATCGATCCGGACGTCCCCCGGGACGCCCTCGATGTCCTCGCCGCCGCCGGCTGCGACGTCGAGATCGCCGCCCCCGGGGCCTGCTGCGGTCTGACTCTCATCTCCACCGGTCAGCTCACCGCCGCCAAGGCCAAGCTCCGCAGGACACTCGACCTGTTGCTTCCGCACGTCAGGGACGGTCGGACTGTCGTCGGCATCGAGCCCAGCTGCATCGCTACGCTCCGCTCGGACCTCGTGGAGCTCCTCCCCGACGACCCCCGCGCCGCCGAGCTCTCCGGCTCGGTCAGGACCGTCGCCGAGTTTCTCAACTCGATCAGCTGGACGCCGCCGCAGGCATCGGAGAGCCTCCTCGTCCAGCCCCACTGCCACCACTACTCGGTCATGGGATACGACGCGGATCAGGCATTCCTGCAGGCCATGGGCTGTGACGTCGAGATCTCTGCCGGATGCTGCGGTCTCGCCGGGAACTTCGGTATGGAGAAGGGCCACTACGAAGTCTCCGAGAAGATCGCGCAGGACGGCATTCTCGCCAAGGCGTCCGCTGCCCCGGACCGGCGCATCCTTGCCGACGGGTTCTCCTGCCGTACGCAGGTACGCGATCTCGCCGGCCTCGACAGCCGGCACCTCGTCCAGGTCGTCGCCGAAGCTCTCCGGGGGGCTGAGTGATTCCTCGAGCAGCTCACCCTCGCATGTGGACTTCTCGAAGGTTCCTTCCCCGCTGCTCGTGACACAGCAAGCGTCCCACCTGCGCCGGTGGTACTCGTTCCTGTATCACTCGGGCTCAGCATGCGATATCCAGCGCCTCGTCGTCGGGTGGGCAGTCGCGGCAGCGGCCCGGTTGTGCGGCGCGGAAGGGGCGGTCGCAGCCGCCGTCGCAGGTCTGCCAGGGCAGAACGGTGGGTGCGGCTGCCGGGGCGGGTGCGTCGAGGGGCCGTTCGCTGAGGCGGTAGGCGAGGATTTTGGCGGGGCGCGCGAGGAAGTGGTCCGGGAGGCGGAAGGTGAGCTCCTGGGTGATCTGTTCCGCGCTGATGCCTGCTGCCAGCCAGTCGGCGACGGCGGGTGCCAGTTCGGCGACTTCGCGGCGGGAGAGGACCAGTCGGCGGTCGACGATGCGGAGCGACGCGAGGATGGCGACGGCCTGCGGGTCTGCGTCGGCGAGTGCGAGTGGGGGTGGCGGCGGGGTGGTGGTGCTCGGTTGCTGTACGGGCGACGGCGTCACCGGTGGCGTGATGGTCCGGGCCGCCGGGGCCGGTGCCCGCGCCGGTACGTCCCCCGGGATGTCCTCCGGCACGCACATCCGGGGCAGCGGCGGTGTGGGTGGGGGCGGGCTGGGGAGGCCACGGCCGGGTACGTCGTAGGCGTAGGTGCGGGTGTGGAACCGGCCGCCGGGACCGCGTACGCGGCGGCGTTCGAGGTATCCGGCCGTTTCGAGTTCGCGCAGGGCCCGCGAGATGAGGATCTCGCCCTCGGTGAAGTGCGCGCACAGCGCGGGGATGCTCACCGGGGCGCCGTCGGGCAGCGAGAGGATGTACGCCGCGACACCGACCGTGACCGCGCTACCGGGCCGCTGCGCGAGGGCGTTGGCGAGGACGGTGAAGTTCGCGGTGAGGCGGGTACGGACGCGGATCACGCCGGAGGTCGGTGCTCCGGTGTCGGCGCGCAGGGGCGCGTTAGACTGCGGCTCAGCCATCGGGAAGGTATCGCTTCCTGGTTGGTCAGGCCCTCGGTCAGGATTGCGAGTCCTGGTTGAGGGCCGTCTTCATGTCTTGGGTTGTTGGGCTGAACGTAACCGTCCTCACCGTGCATATGCAACCAAGTCACCCTTGCGGGTGACGGGTTGGGCGGGGAGGGTGGGTAGGTAGTTCTTTCTCTTAGGTCCTTGAAGGGATCTCGTGGGTCACCGGCCCCTCGCGGACGGGAACCCGGTGAAGCCGAGCGTCTGCCAGGCCGCCCCTCAGCGCTGCGCGGCTGGACGGAGTCCGTCCCCTTTCGTGCCTCCGTGCCGGCTTCGGACCCGCGCCCAATGAAAGACTCGCCAAGCCTGCTTCCCATCCTGCGTTCCCGCCTGCAGGGCGAACTCCTGGCCCTGCTCTGCCTGCATTCGGAACGCGAATACCGCATTACCGAGCTCGCGACGGACTTCGGGGTGACACCCACGACCGTCATGCGCGAGGTTGACCGTCTGATCGGCGGCGGCATTCTGGCCGATCGGCGAGTGGGGCGGAGCCGCCTCGTCAGGGCTCGAACGGACACCCCGCTGTATCGCCCACTGAGCGATCTCATGGCCGTCTCCTTCGGGCCTGTGCCTCTGCTCTCCGCGATGCTGGCGGGACTCGCCGGTGTGTGCGAGGCATACATCTATGGTTCGTGGGCCGCTCGGTACAGCGGTGAGTCGGGTCCGCCCCCCGGAGATGTCGATGTCCTCGTCGTGGGCGAGCCCGATGCGGACTCGCTCTTTGACCTCGCCGAAGAGGCGTCTCGGCGGCTGCGCCGTGAGGTCAACACCCATCGGGTCACCGCCAAAGCGTGGGCTGCTCGCACGGAGGATCCGTTCCTTACCGGCGTTCGCGAGCGTCCGCTGGTCCAGTTGAAGCTTGACCAGGAGACGCAATGACGCGTTGGAACCAAGGGCGGGCGACGATCGACGCGCTCATCAGCAGCGGTGCACTCGAGCGAGTGCCCGCTTCCCAGCAGGCCGCCGAGGCGGAGGTGGTCCGGTAAATGGACTTGGCTCGCCAGGAGCCCGTCGCCGAAGATGGCGTCGCCTGAATCGCCGTCACCCGAGACAAGAGGAGCTCAACGACCATGGCCCGTGCTGTCACTCTGATCCGATCCGCTGCCCTGTCAGACGTCGCGGAGTACGCCTACGCGGCCACGGCCCCCGCCGACGCGCGGTTGATCTTCCTCGCCGGGGCGTGCCCGCTGGACGAGGACGGCTCGACGGTGGCGGTCGGGGACTATGCGGGCCAGGCTGCACAAGCCGTCGAGAACATGCGGACCGCGCTCGTCGCGGCGGGAGCGTCGCTGCAGGACGTCATCAGCACGAGGGTGCTCGTCGCGTCCACCCGGCGGGAGGACCTGGTGACTGCCTGGCAGGTGGTCCGGGACGCGTTCGGCGATCACGATGTGCCCAGTACGTTGATGGGGGTCACCGTGCTCGGGTACGACGACCAACTCGTTGAGCTCGAAGCCGTCGCCGCCGTGCTCGACTCCTGATGATGACGTCAGTGCATGGTGCGGCCCGCTGTCCGTGCAGGCGGCAGACCGTTGAGCCGGTGCGCCTCGGCCCCAGGTCCTGATGCTTCTCCGACGTCGCCTGAGGTCGGACCGGAGGCCCGGAAAGTGCGTCGGTAGGCCGACGGGGCGACCCCCGCCTCCGCCGCCAGGTGCCGCCGCAGCGAGGTGGCGGTGGCGAAGCCGACCTCGTGGGCGACCCGTTCCACCGGCAGGTCGCTGGACTCCAGCAGGTGCCGCGCCCGCCGCAGCCGTTGCTGGGTGAGCCAGCGGCCGGGGCTCAGACCGGTCTCCTCCCGGAAGCGCCGGGCGAAGGTACGGCTGCTCATCGCCGCGTGCGCGGCCAGCTCGTCCAGCGACAGGGGCAACTCCAGCCGCTGCAGCGCCCAGTCGCGGGTCGGCCCGGTGCCGGTTCCGCTCGCGGGCGGCAGTGGCCTCTCGATGTACTGCGCCTGCCCGCCGTCCCGGTACGGCGGCACGACGCAGCGGCGGGCCACCTGGTTGGCCACCTCGCTGCCGTGGTCCTGGCGCACCAGGTGCAGGCAGACGTCGACACCGCTCGCCGCCCCCGCGGAGGTCAGCACGTCACCGTGGTCGACGAAGAGCACACCGGCGTCGAGCTCGACCCTGGGGAACAGCTCCCGGAAGTGGTCGGTGAGCGCCCAGTGGGTGGTGGCCCGCCGCCCGTCCAGCAGACCGGCGGCGGCCAGCAGGAAGGCGCCGGTGCAGATGGACACCAGCCGGGTGCCGGGGCGGACGCGGGACAGCGCGGCGACAGCCCGCGGGTCAGGGGCGGCGGCCGAGGCCGCGGTGATGGCGTACGGGGGGATGACCACGGTGTCCGCCCCGGCCAGCACCTCGAGGCCGTGCCCGGGGGTGACGGTGAGGTCCGAGTCGGTGCGCACGGGCTGCCCGTCCACGCTCGCCGACAGCACCTCGTAACGGCCGTCGGCTGACCCCATGACCCGGTGCGGGATGCCGAGTTCGAAGGGGTAGACGCCGTCGAGGGCGAGGACGACGACCTTGTGGGCGCCGGGCCGTGGGGCCGGGCGCATCAGGCGGTCCAGTTCGGCCGCGCGGGCGGCAAGGTCGATGAGCATGGCAGGAATGTATCGGACAATGACGTTCCTGCCATCGTCCTGGCTCGGACCGTACGGCGAGGATCGGCGTATGACCTCTACGGACAACTCCGCGAACCCCACCTCCCGCAACTCCGCCGCCCCGGATGACGCTCCGGCCGGCGCCCCCGTGATGCTCGCCCTGCACCAGACGGTCCTCGGCGGCCCCGATGTGCTGCACCTGACCGAGCTTCCGCGGCCCGCGCCCGGCCCCGGCGAGATCCTCGTCGCGGTGCACGCGGCGGGGCTGAACCCCACGGACTTCAAGCACCGTGCCCTCAGCGTCTTTCTGCCGCCCCCGCCGCTGACCCTCGGCTGGGACGTCTCCGGCACCGTGGTGGAGACCGGCTTCGGCGTCACCCTCTTCCGGCCCGGTGACGAGGTGTTCGGGATGCTGCCCTACCCGTACGGGGCCGGCTCCCACGCCGAATACGTGACCGGCCCCACCCGCGCCTTCGCCGCCAAGCCCGCCGGTATCGACCACGTCCACGCGGCCGCTCTGCCGCTGGCCGCGCTCACCGCCTGGCAGGCTCTCGTCGAGACCGCGGACCTCCGTGCCGGGCAGCGGGTGCTGATCCACGCAGCGGCCGGCGGTGTCGGCCATCTCGCCGTACAGATCGCCAAGGAGCGCGGCGCCCACGTCACCGGGACGGCGAGCGCCCCCAAGCACGACTTCCTGCGTGAGCTCGGCGCGGATGCCTGCATCGATTACCGCTCCGAGGACTTCGCCGACACCGGGGAGCCCTACGACGTCGTCCTTGACGCCCTCGGCGGCGAGAACGCCACCCGTTCCGTGGGCGTACTCCGCCCCGGCGGCATCCTCGTCTCCCTGCTGCCCGGCGCCGACGACACCCAGGCCGCGGCGGAGAAGGCGCAGGTCAGCGCCGTCAACCTGCTCGTCGAGCACGACCAGGCCGGGATGCGCGCCGTCGCCGAGCTCGTCGCCCGGGGCAGGCTCCGTGCCCACGTCTTTGGCACCTTCCCCCTCGCCGAGGGCGCCCGGGCCCACACCCTGGGGGAGACGGGCCGCACCACGGGGAAGCTGGTCATCACCGTGCGCTGAGACGGATCATGCTGCCCGCGCTCGTCGGCTTCAGGAAGACCACGCGGCGAGGAGATCCGCAGGACCGTACGCGGCATCGATCCCCCTGCAGGCTGTTCCGCTGCGCGAGACGGCGACCAGGGGCAAGGGCTCGGACGTGAGCATGGCGCGGTGCCGGTGCAGAGCCGAGAGGTCGTGCTGGTCGAACGGTGAGTTCTCCAGCCACTTCACCGAACCGACGAACAGCAGCTCCTTCGCGATCGGAGCGCGGTCGGCTCCGACGATGTCGATCTCCACGTCATTGGTCCTGGTCCAGTAACCGCCGATGGCCGGAGCGGCGTTGAGCGTCGAGTCGGGAAGCAGCCGGGCCAGCGCCTCGCGTACCAGGGGCTCGACGGCCCGGCCGCGCCAACTGGTCCAGTTGGCGCGGATGCGCTCCAGCGTCAGGTCGCCCCGGCCGCGCTCGATCTCCTCCATGGCCGGGCCGAGGAGCTTCAGCCAGAAGCGCAGGTACGGATCGGCGACCCGGTAGCGACGTTCCTTCGAGGGCCGCGTCGACAGGGGCAGCTCAGCCGCGATCATGCGTTTGTCCGCGAGGACGGCGAGCGACCGCTGGAGGGGGGTGGGTCCTATACCGCCGGCGCTGCGGGCAATGTTGGAGAACGTCCGTTCGCCGCTGCCGATCGCCGACAGCACGGTCCGGGCCTGGGCCCGCTGGGGGAACTCCGCAGCGAGCGAGCGCTCCGCCGACACGAGCAGGGCCGAGACCGGATCCCGAAGTGCTTCCTTCAGGAAGTCCCACATTCCGGCGCCATGGCTCCACTCGGCGCAGATGAGCGGCAGTCCCCCGGTGATGAGGGCCGCGTCGAAGGCGCCGGCGGGATCGAGGCCGAGCATGGCGCCCACCTCGGCCGGGTTGAGAGGGCCCAGCACCATCTCCCGCCCCCGCTGGTGGAACGGACGTCCGTAACTGTTGAGCGCCTCCATCATCGACAGATCGGATCCGATCAGGACAAGCAGAACCGGTTTGGTTTCCATCGCCCGGTCCCACGCCCGCTGCAGGATGCCCTCGAAAGCACCCTCGTCGTCCATCAGGTAGGGCATCTCGTCCATGACCACGATGCTCGCCCGGTCACCTGGCAGGGCCGCCGCCAGTACATCGAAGGCGGCATCCCAGCTCACCGGTCGGGCTGCTGACAGCAGGCTCGCCGATGGAAGGCTGGAGGACCGCGCGTCCCGGCCGAGCCGTTCCAGGTCCCCCTCGACCGATGCACCTGTGGCGGCGTAGAAGAGAAAAGGCGCGCCTGACTTCTCGGCGAACCGTTCCACCAGACGTGACTTGCCCACCCGCCGCCGCCCCCGCAGCATCACGCAACGTCCGGGGCGCTGTCCGCCGACACCCGCGATCACCTTGCTGAGCTCGCTGTCGAGGGTCCGGAGCTCGTCCTGCCTGCCTACGAAGTCCACCATCCGACGTTCTCCAGTCACGAGGCCCGCTCCGCCATAAACTAACGTTGATGTTACTAACATCAACGTTGCTAACATTGATGTTAGTTCAATTCACGCACGCCGCGTCCAAGGTGGCCCGTGGATACCGGCGCTGACCAGGTGCGCGCCCGCGCCTCCGGCACCTTCCCCCTCGCCGAGGGCGCCCGGGCCCACGTCCTGGGGGAGACGGGCCGCACCAGGGGGAAGCTGGTCATCACCGTGCGCTGAGACGGATCATGCTGCCCGGTCGGCCGCAGCAGTGGCTCCTCATCCGTCCCGTCGGAGAGGAAGGCCGCCTTGAAGGCCGCGAGGGTCCCGGGGTCGGCGGTGCGGAAGTTGGAGCGCAGCAGCCCGAGTTCGGCGGGGTTGCCGACCATCGCCGACGCCAGTCCGGTGGCGTCGACCGTGGCCATCTCGGGCTCGGCACAGTAGGCGCTGACGTCGAGGTCGACGGGGCACCAGGCGGACATCTATCTGCTCAATTTCTGGTTGTCGTTGTCAACGGGTGTTCGCGGTCGCCTCGTCCGGCGTGCCGACCGCGTCCGGACCGGTGGAGCGGTGCGGCACCGCCGAGCCGTTCGTGGGCTTGGACCTCGCCAGCCACAGGCCGGTGAAGGCGGCGGTGACCATGGTGACGGCGCCGGCGGCGAGGAAGGCGCTGTTGAGGCCGGCCTCGAAGGAGGCGCCGCCGGACTGCCGGGTGCGGACGACGGCTCCGAGCACCGCCACGCCGAGCACCGCGCCGATCTGCCGGGTGGTGCTGCTGATGCCGGAGGCGAGGCCGCCCTCCTGCGAGCTGACCGCTTGGATGGTGGCGCCTGTCAGCGGAGACATGGTCAAGGCGAAGCCGATGCCGACGACTGCCAGCCGCCACCACACGTTCCCGTAACCGGTGTCGGCGTGCACCAGGCCCAGCGCAAGGAGCCCCCCTCCGGCCAGGGCCAGGCCGATGGTGACCACGATGCGGAAGCCGTACCGGGCGGCGAGCCGGCCCGCGAACGGGCTGACGATCACCATGCCGAGGGAGACGGGGAGGGTCTGCAGGCCGGCGCGCAGGATCGAGCTGCCCTGGACGTACACGAAGAACTGGGAGAAGAAGAACGACGAGCCCATGAGCGCGAACCCCACCACGATCATTGCGGTGTTGGACACGGTGAACAGCCGCTGACGGAACAGCCGCAGCGGCAGCATCGGTGCGGAGCGACGCGCTTCCACGGCGACGAAGGCGGCGAGAAGAATCGCCGCGGCGGCGAAACTTCCCAGGACGACCGGTGTGGTCCAGCCGCGGGCGCCGCCCTCGATCAGTCCGTAGGTCAGCGCCCCCACCGCCAGAATGGACAGCACGGTCCCCGGGATGTCGATCGCCGGGGCGTTCGGACTGCGGGACTCGTCGAGGTGGCGCAGGCCGACCAGCAGCAGGATCGCACCGATGGGCAGATTGACCAGGAAGATGGCGGGCCAGCCGAAGGCATCGGTCAGTACGCCACCGGCCACGGGGCCTACGGCCAGGCCGATTCCGCTGAATCCGGCCCACAGGCCGATCGCCTTGATGCGTTCCTGAGGTACGGGGCAGGCGGCGGCGAGCAGGGCCAGCGATGCGGGGCTCAGCGCCGAGGCCCCGATGCCCTGCAGCGCCCGGCCGGCGATCAGCCATCCGACAGAGGGCGCGAGGCTGCAGAGCGCCGATGCGGCGGTGAACACCACCGCACCGGTCAGGTACACCCGCTTGCGGCCGAACCGGTCGGCGAAGACTCCGCCGGACAGCAGCAGCATGGCGACCAGCAGCACGTACGCGTCAACGATCCATTGCAGACCGGTCAGTTGAGTGTGCAGCCGGAGCTGCATGTCGGGCAGTGCTGCTCCGACGATCGTGTTGTCGAGCAGCACCATGAATTGGCCGAGGCAGGTCACCGTGAGCAGCACGGCCCGGTTCGGTCGACTGCCTACGGCCGCAGGCGATCCAGCCATGAAGAATTCTTCCCCTCGATCGGTGGTTGCGCCTCTCCACGGCCGACAGGGTCGGGCCCCGGACGCGCTAAAGCAGCCAATGGCTGCGTTAGGAGACTGTAAGGGGGTCGCTTCATAAACGCAAGTAATAACTGCGTTAAGGTGGGCGCATGAACGAGCGACAGCAAGCCCGGCGACCCGGCGGGCGCGGCGCCCGCGTCCGCGCGGCGGTGCACCAGGCCGTCACCGACCTGGTGAGTGAGCGCGGCTACGGCAAGTTCACCGTCGGCGAGGTCGCAGCCCGCGCGGGCGTGGCCGACAGCAGCATCTACCGCCGGTGGGGCAACCTGGACGCCCTGCTCACCGACGTGGCGCTCACCCGGCTCAACGCACTGTCGCCGATGCCCGACACCGGGAGTCTGGAAGGCGACCTGCGCGCTTACGCGGCCCAAGTGGCCCGCGTGATCACCGGACCCGACGGCCTGGCGGTGCTGCGCCTGGCCGTCACCCTGTCGAGCAACGGTCAGCAGGGCCTGCAGGCACGTGCCGACTTCCTCGCCGAACGCAACCAAAAACTGCAGTCCATGCTCGATCGCGCCGGCGAACGCGGCGAGGACGCACCCGACGCGCTCGGCGTGCTGGACCACGTGATGGCCCCGATGTACGTCCGCGTCCTGCTCGGCATCGGCCCGCTCACCCCGGAGTACGTCGACGGACTGGTCGACCGATTGCTGTGACCTCGGCCCGGTCACCGGGGTCGGCCCTCGGACGCGGTGCCCGGGCTCCGTGAGGTGCGGGTGGGTGCCCGGAAGCCGGCGACGTTCACCCTGCACGCCTACGGCGAGGCTTCGTTCGACCTTCTCGCCCCCTTCTTCGCGCCGGATGGCTCTGCCCCATGGAGGCACTTAGCGTGGCCACAGCGGCATGATGCGGTTCGCGTACTACTCGGGCTGAGGGAACTCGGAGAACGAACGCCAACGATGGTGCACCGGTTCGGATGGTCCCCGCCACGCCCCTTGAGTCGATCCCGGTGACCGGGTGGGAGGTGTGCGGCGCGCCGACCAGTCAGCGCGGAGGCGCGCAAGGCGCGTGACAGCCTGTCGGTGCCGTGCGAAAAGTGCCCCGGGAGTACGGGACCTGGGCGGACTGGCTGGGGGTGCCGCGGCATACGTTCGCGGTCATGTTCGGGGCGGTCATCGCACAGGGGCGGGACTACCGGGAGACTTTTCAGGAGTTCCAGCCCGGCTTCAATCTGGCTGAGGAGCGCGAGAAGCGCGCGGCCGCTGGGAAGCCCGAATGGTTCGGTGAAGACGACCTTTGCGCCGATGTGCGGCCGACCCTGACGGCGCTGCGTGAGGCCGGGCTGTGGGTGGGTATAGCTGGGAATCAGACGGTGCGGGCCGGTGGGCTACTGCGCGGTCTGGACCTGCCGTCCGATCTGATCGCCACCAGTGACGACTGGGGTGCATCGAAGCCGGACGTGGCCTTCTTCGAACACGTCGTAGAGACGACGCCTGCCGAGCCGGGCGAGATCCTCTACGTCGGGGACCGGCTCGACAACGACATCCGTCCGGCCGTGCAGGCGGGGCTGCTGACAGCCCTGATCCGGCGTGGGCCCTGGGGCACGATTCAGCGGCGTGATCCGGAGGCTGATGTGATCACGACGATGCGGATCGACTCGCTGGCGGAGCTGCCGGAGAAGATCGCCAAGTTCAACGCTGGAGAGCGCTGACCGTCGTACCCAGCCTCGCTGACTACCTCGCCGAGCGGCTGTCCCGTGCCTACAGCCGCTACACCGTTGAGCGCTTCGGTGCGCGACCAGTAGTCGCACGACTGGCGGACCAAGGCACTGATGCCGAGGCGAACCGCATCAGGCGTGACCGTGCCGAGCCCGTGGCCGGCGGTTGTCTCCGCCATCGAGAGGGAGCTGTACGCATGAGTGCGCCATGAGCAGGTGCCCCCACGCGGTCCCCGTCTGTCCGTCGCCTCCGCCATGGAAGAGGCCTACTACGGCGTGCGGCTCTACCGCGCGAAGGATGGGCCGTTCATGGTCGGCGTGTGTATCCAGCGGATAGACCTTTGCGTTCCCCTGGGGCACTTCGTGACGAGCCAGGTCTGCCACGAGGTGGCGGACTTCCGAGACGACGAGCTGGCGCGGCCTACCGGGCTTCGCCGGGTCCCGTTGCCGACGGCCTGAGCTGCGATGCGCTTAACTAGCTCATCTCTCTGATAACCAGGGTTATCGAACATTCGCCGACTTGCCCTTCTCCTTCGGTCGTAGAGTGCACATGCACCGCCACCAGCACCTGGAGACCGCGAGGGAGGGGAGCCCCATCATGTCCAAGATGTCGGATTCCGTGTCGCGCGCAGCGCACTCCCTGGCAGCCGCGCCGCTCGTCTCGATGTCCGAGATCGCCACTCTCGCGCAGGTGAAGCGCCCGGTGGTCTCCACCTGGCGCCGTCGGCACCGGGACTTCCCGGGCCCGGTCACGGCGAGCGTCAGCCGACCGCTGTTCGATGGCGGGCAGGTGGCCGAGTGGCTGATCATGACGGGCCTGGGCAATGCCGATCCCGCTGTTCTCCGGCCGGAGATCGCGCTCTTCGGCATCGCCGCACAACGAGAACACTTCAGTGCCCGGCAGCTGGTCGAAGTCCTCGGCAGCCTGCTCTGTCTGCGGAAGCTCGACAACCGTCCCCTGGCCGCATCCGTCGCGGACCGTGTCGGCCGGACCCCGGATGATGACCAGGAACTGTGGGCCGCCGTGCTGCACCGGGCCGAGCGCATCGACGCCGAGGACGAGTTCGTGCTGCGCGAACTACGCTCCGCCGGTGCCGTTGCGGCGCCGCTCGTCCGGCTCGCCGAAGACCTCGTCGAAGCCGCTTACGACGAGCGCGGCGCCTATGAGTGGCTCCTTGCATCCCGCTTCCGGCTGGGACTCGACGCTCTGGCGGCCGATGCCGTGGCCCCGGGGCTCCAGGCTCTCCTCATCCAGCTGACCGATCTCCGCGCCCGGCTGGAGCGAGGCGAATCCGTCACCCTGGCCGATCCGCATGCCGGTGTGGGCGACCTGCTCGCCGGGCTGCTGAGGGAGGCGGACGACTGCGAGCAGGTCACCGTGCTGGCCGCCGACCCTGACACGTGGCTGGCCCGTGTCGTCCGGCGCCGACTGTTGCTGGCCGGTGTCGACGAGCTGGCTCTCGACGTTCAGACCGGTCACGACCTGGAAGAACGCCTCGCGGACCCCGACCTGGTCGTCACCCAGCTCCCGTACCGTCCCGGCGAGGACCGCTCGGTACTCGCCGCCCTGGAAGGCGTCGAGCGCATCGCCGACCTGCTCGGCCCCGGCTGCACGGCGCTCGTACTGGGCCCGGCCGATGCCCTGGTCGACAAGCTGAAGGGCACAGAGGAATCGCAGCTGCGGTCTGCTCTGCTGCGCAGCAACGTCGTCGAGGCCGTCATCTCCCTTCCCGGTGGCGTGCTGCCCTACCGCCCCGGTTACCGGCCGGCCCTGTGGGTCCTCACCCGTGGCGCGGTCCCGGCGGCGGAAGGCAAGGTTTTACTGGCCGACATCAGCGCCGAGCCCCTGACCGAAGGGGTACGGGGCCGGCTGGCCGAGGACGTACTCCTCTGGCGCGCCGAAGGCTTCCGCGCCCTCGACGGCCACGACCCCCGCTACGGGCGCGCGGTGACCGTCGCCGAACTGGACCGCGACTTCGGCGGCCCGCTGACCCCGTCCGCGCCACCGGCCTCCGCGATCTGGTCCCGTACGGTCACCGAGCGCCCCGCGCTCATCGCCGAGGCCGAAGCGAGCCTGGCACGTGCGGCAGAGGCTTCTCGGTCGTACGGCGAGGAGCACGGCCCGTACCGCGGTGGCATTCTGCGCCGCATGGGGCGGATGCCCCGGCGCACCACGCTGTGCGCGCTGATCGCCGAAGGCCGGGTCGCCAGGCTCCCGGGCCACCGCATCGACGGGCAGCACGTCATCCCGGACGGACACCACACCGTGCTCGGACCCGAGGAGATCACCGGCAGCGGCGCCGTCGGAGCGCGGCGGATGGACCGAATGGTGCTGGCCGCCGCGTACGAGCGGGTGGCGCTCACCGAACCGGGTGACGTCGTCTACACGCTGGCGCCGCAACTCGGGCTGTACGTCGACCATGCGGGCTTCAGCGTCGTCGCGTTCCCGGCACGGGCGCTCCGCGTCAACGCCGGGGCCGTCCGCCCGCTGACCCCGCGCGTATTGGCCGCGCTGCTCGGCGCCGCCCGCAATACCGGCCGCAGCCCCAGCGCGGTGCGCGCTGCCCGCCGTATCGAGGACTACCAACTGCCCGACCTGGACCCGGAGGACGTCGAGCGCTTCGACGCCCTGCTGGCCGAGACCGAGCACCGGGAGCGGATGCTGCGGGCGCAGGAGGACGCGCTCGACGAGGCACGGCGACTGACGGTCGCCGGCCTCGCCGACGGCACGCTCACCCTTGACCACATTCCGACCGACTACCGCACGCCGTCACCAGGAAGAAGGAACGATGCCCCCGCGTAAGCGAGCCGCAGCCGGACAGGACGAACTGCCCGGCGTCTCCAGTACCAAGGAGATCCAGGACATCCTGTGGAAGGCTGCGGACAAGCTCCGTGGCTCGATGGACGCAGCCCAGTACAAGGAGTTCGTGCTGGGGCTGGTGTTCCTGAAGTACGTGTCCGACGCGTTCACCGAGCGGCGGGAAGAGCTGGCCGCCGACCCCGAGTTGGCGGCGATTCCGGAGCACCGGCGGGCGGCGTTCCTGGAGGAGAAGGATGAGTACACCAACGAGAACGTCTTTTGGGTGCCGGCCACCGCACGCTGGGACCACATCGCGGAGAACGCGAGCAGCGCGGAGGGGGGTATCGGAAAGCTCCTCGACGAGGCGATGGACGAGGTGATGAAGGCCAACAAGACCCTCACCGGTGTCCTGCCGAAGATCTTCAACCGCGACAACGTCGACCAGAAGCGGCTGAAGGAACTGGTCGACCTCATCAGCGACGCCCGCTTCACCGGGCACGGCGACCGCCCGGCACAGGATGTGCTCGGTGAGGTCTATGAGTACTTCCTGGAGCGGTTCGCCCGAGCAGAGGGCAAGCGGGCCGGCGAGTTCTACACACCGGCGAGCGTGGTGCGGCTGCTGGTGGAGGTGCTGGAGCCGTACGAGGGGCGGGTGTACGACCCGGCGTGCGGCTCGGGCGGCATGTTCGTGCAGTCGGGCAAGTTCGTCATCAGCCGACGCGGCAAGGACCACACGCACGACCTCGCGGTGTACGGCCAGGAGGCCAACGAGCGGACATGGCGCCTGGCCAAGATGAACCTCGCCATTCACGGCATGGACCCCAAGGGGGTCGGCGAGCGGTGGGCAGACACCTTCGCCGACGACAAGCTGCCCGACCTCAAGGCCGACTTCGTCATGGCCAACCCGCCGTTCAACATGTCCGACTGGGCACGGGTGGTCGGCGACTCGCGGTGGCGCTACGGGACTCCGCCGCAGTCCAACGCGAACTATGCGTGGCTGCAGCACATCGTGTCGAAGCTGGGGGACCGGGGGAGCGCGGGGGTTGTGCTGTCGAACGGTTCCATGTCGTCGAAGCAGTCGGGGGAGGGGGAGATCCGGGCGGCGCTGGTCGAGGCAGACCTGGTGGCGTGCATGGTGGCTTTGCCGGGGAACTTGTTTCGGACGACGGCGATTCCGGCGTGCCTGTGGTTCCTGACGAAGGACAAGTCGCCGCAGGGGTCGAAGGCGCTGGAGGACCGGCGGAGCAGGGTGCTGTTCATCGACGCGCGGGCTATGGGGACGATGCTCGATCGTACGGAGCGCATCCTTACGGAGGAGGACTTGGGGAAGATCTCCGACACGTACCACGCGTGGCGGGGCACGAAGTCGGCGAAGGACAAGGGACTTTCGTACGAGGACGTGGCCGGGTTCTGCTACAGCGCGACGCTGGAGGAGATCGAGAAGCACGAGTATGCGCTCACGCCGGTGCGGTATGTGGGGGCGGCGGAAATCAAGGACGATCCGGACGCGGAGCCGATCGACGTGCGAATTACACGGTTGACGAAAGAACTTCTCGTGCATCTTGACGAGTCTGCTCAGCTCGACGCCACCCTGCGCGAGCAGTTGGGGAGGACAAATGGCTGAGTGGGCTCAAATTTCACTGGCCCGGGCTGCATCATGGCACTCGGGCGGCACGCCTAGGACCTCTGAACCTAGCTTTTGGGGCGGTGATATCCCGTGGATCTCGGCTGCGAGCCTAAAGGACTTTTATGTCGATTCCTCTGACCGAAATGTCACGGAGTTGGGTGCTGCCAACGGGACTCGTCTCGTGCCGAAAGATACAGTCCTCATTATCGTGCGTGGTATGAGTCTGAAATCCGAGCTCAGGATGGGCATTACTCGCCGGACGGTCGCGTTCGGACAGGACTGCAAGGCGCTGATTCCTGCCCCTGGCATTCACCCGCCGTTTCTTGCGTATGCTATCAGGGCAAAAACTGACGAGATCCTTGCATTGGTTGACGAAGCTGGACACGGAACTGGGAGGCTGCAGACGGAACTGATCGCCAAGATCACCATTCCAGTCCCTGAGCTGATTGAAGAGCAAGTTCGCGCCGTCGCTTTGCTCGAGGCGCTGGACGACAAGATCGCGGTCAACGAGCGCATCGCGGTTACATCCCGCGCCCTGGGGCTGACCGAATACGCCCTGGCCGTCGAATCCGGTGAAGCATCCGAAGCGCGACTCGGCGCAGTGGTCTCGCTGTTGACCCGCGGCGTGGCGCCCAAGTATTCGGATGATGCGGAAGAGCTTACGGTGCTGAATCAGAAATGCATCAGGGATGGGCGCATCATTCTCGCCCCGTCGCGGAAGACACTCGGCGACAAGGTGCCGAAAACGAAGCGCCTTATTCCGCACGACGTGCTCATCAATTCAACCGGAGTTGGGACGCTGGGCCGTGTTGCCCGCTGGATGGATTCTAAAGAAGCAACGGTTGACTCCCACGTGACTATCGTCCGACTCGCCCCTGAAAAGGTCGACCTGGTGTGTGGAGGATTCGCTCTTCTCCGAGCGCAACCCGAGATCGAGGCAATGGGTGTAGGCAGCACCGGGCAGACCGAACTCAGACGTTCTCAACTTGAGGACCTTGAAATTCTGCTTCCCGCCGAGTCTCGCCAGCCAAGCCTGCGTGCCAGGCTGGATGCGCTCGAGACTAGAAGTGACGCGGCCCTTGCTGAATCCCACACCCTCGCCGCCCTCCGCGACACCCTCCTCCCCCAACTCATGTCCGGAAAACTCCGCGTCCGCGACGCGGAACGCATTGTGGAGGACGCCACATGACCAGCGGTAGCGACAGCGACAGAGTCCCCGCCAAGCACGACGGCAAGATGACCGAGTCCACCTGGGAGAACCTCGCCATGGATGAGCTTGCCGAGCTCGCCTGGGTGGTCAAAGAGGGCAAGGACATCGCCCCGGGCTCTGGTCACCGCAAGGACTGGGACGACCTGATCCTGCACGATGAGCTGGCCGCAGCGATCGCGCGCCTGAACCCCGAACTGCCGTCCTCGGCAGTTCAGGAGGCTCTCCGGATCGCGACCGACCCCGCCTCCACCGAGGCGTACCCGGAGAACAAGCAGGCGCACGCCCACCTCACCTCCGGTATCCGCTTCACCTACAACGACGAGTTCGGCGCCGAGCAGACCCCGACCGTCCGCCTGGTCGATTTCACCGGCACCGGAACGGGCACGGCCGTCGACACCGGCAACGCGTCGGACACGAACAGCTACCTCGCCGTCAACCAGGTCACCCTCCGCGACAGCGACGGTCGCCACCGCCGCTTCGACGTTGTCCTCTACGTCAACGGCCTCCCCCTCGCCGTCATCGAGTTGAAGAGCGCCGCCGCCGAGAACGCGACGCTCAAGGACGCGCACGCCCAGCTCCAGACGTACATCGCCGAGTTCCCGATCGCCTTCCGCTACAACGTCCTCTGTCTCGTCTCGGACGGCATCACCGCCAAGTACGGCACCGTCTTCACCCCGTACGAGCACTTCGCCCCCTGGAACGTGGACCACGAGGGCGCACACGTCGACACCAACGCCCCCGACTACGACGGCCTGGAGGCGCTGAACCTCGCGCTGCACGGCCTGTTCACGCAGCCCCGGTTTCTCTCCCTCACCGCCAACTTCGTCAACTTCACCCCTACCGGCAAGCGGATCGCCAAGCCGCACCAGTTCTTCGCTGTCTCGAAGGCCGTGGACGCGATCGTCACCGCGTCCCGCAGCAATGGTCAGGCCGGTGTCGTCTGGCACACCCAGGGGGCCGGCAAGTCCGAGGAGATGGTGGAGACCTCCGCTCTGGTCTCCCGGCACCCGGCCCTGAACAACCCGACGATCGTCGTCGTCACCGACCGCAACGACCTCGACGACCAGCTGTACGAGACGTTCCAGGACAGCCAGATCCTCCTCGGGCAGGAACCCCTCCAGGTCACCACCCGCGAGCACCTCCGTACCGAGCTGACCAACCGCCGCACCGGTGGGATCGTCTTCACCACACTGCAGAAGTTCGGGCTCAGCAAGGAGGAGAAGGACGCGGGCGCCGACCATCCCCTCCTCTCCGACCGGCGCAACATCCTGGTTGTCGTGGACGAGGCGCACCGTTCGCACTACGACAGCCTCGACGGATACGCCCGCCACCTGCGGGACGCGCTCCCGTACGCCACGCTCATCGCCTTCACCGGTACGCCGATCTCCAAGGCCGACGCGGACACCCGTGCGGTGTTCGGTGAGTACATCGACGTCTACGACCTCAAGCGGGCCGTCGACGACGAGGCCACCGTCCGGGTCTTTCACGAACCACGCGTCATCGACGTCTCCCTGCCGCCCGGTGTGGACCCCGAGTCCATCGACGCGAAGGCCAACGCCCTCACCGAGGGCATGGACGATGCCGAGCGCCGCCGTGCCGTGCAGTACGCCGCCACCATGAACACGGTTTACGGCGCACCCGACCGCATAGCGACGCTCGCCGACGACCTGATTGCGCACTGGGAGAAGCGCCGGGAGCTGATGAAGCCCGACATCGGCGGTCCGGGCAAGGCGATGATCGTCTGCGCCACCCGGGAGATCTGCGTCCGGGTGTACGACGCTCTGAAGGAGCGGCGCCCGGAATGGGCGGACCAGGACGTCACCAAGGGTGTCATGAAGATCGTCTTCCATGGCGACCGCACCGACTTCGAGCACCTTCGCGAGCACGCCCTGCGCAAGAGCGAGCAGAAGATCGTGCAGAAGCGCGCCAAGGACGTGGACGACGAGCTCGAACTCCTCATCGTCCACTCGATGCTGCTCACTGGATACGACGCGCCGCCCATCCACACCCTGTACATGGACCGCCCCATGCAGGGCGCCAACCTGATGCAGGCCCTGGCCCGCGTCAACCGCCGCTTTCGCAGCAAGCAGGACGGGCTCCTCGTCGGCTACGCGCCACTCACCGACAACCTCAACAAGGCGCTGCGCGAGTACTCACGCCAGGACCAGGAGGACCAGACCCTCGGTGCGGACATCGAGCGGGCGATCACCGAGGTCAAGAACGAACTCGCCACCATCAAGGGCCTGCTGGCCGGCTCGCACTGGAAGGAACGGCTAGCCGAGACCCACCATCCCGAGTCACGCAAGCGCGCTCTGCGGCTGACCTCCAACTATCTCCGCGACCCGAAGACCCCCGGCAACAAGGTGGAGCCCGGTGAGGCCCCGCTGTCCACGCGCTTCAAGGACAGTGCCGCCCGGCTGGAGCGCTTCTTCCGGGTCTGCGCGATGAGCCGCGAGATCGTGGAGCGCTGCGAAGAACTGGCGGACTGGCGGCGGGACATCTCGTTCTTCAGCGAGGTCCGGGCCTGGATGGTCAAGCTCGACGCTGCCGAACGCGAGGCGACCGGAGAGCCGCTGACAGCCGAGGTCCGGCGCTACCTGGAAGCGCTCGCCGCCTCCGTCGTCGACGCCGACAAGATCACCGATCTGTACGACGAGGCCGGCATCGGTCCGCTGGACATCACCCGCCTCAACGAGGCGCAGCTGCGCAAGCTGGAGAACTCCGAGACCCCGCACCTGGTCGCGGAGGCCCTGCGCCGCATGATCGAGCAGAAGATGCGAGAGGTGACGAAGCACAACGTCGTCCGGCACGAAAGCTTCTCCGAGCGGCTGGACGACCTGATGAAGCGCTACATGCTTCAACAGCTGTCCAGCGCCCAGGTAATCGCGGAACTCGCCGCGATGGCCCGGGAGGTGTCCGACGAGGCCCGCCGCGGTGAGCGCTTCGACCCCCCGCTCAACCACGCCGAGCTAGCCTTCTACGACGCTGTCGCACACCGTGACATGGCCGAGCTGATGGCGGGCGGCGACGAGACCCTCGCCAAGATCGCCCGCGCACTCGTCGCCGATATCCGGAAGAACCTCTCCGTCGACTGGCTCTCCCGCGAACCGGTCCGCGCCAAGCTGCGGACCCGTATCCGCCGAGTCCTGGCCATGTTCGACTACCCGCCGGAGGAGGAGCGGGAGGCCGTCGACCTGGTCCTCAGGCAGATGGAGACCGTCGCCGCGCTGTGGGCGCCGGGGGCATCGAAGTAGACCTGAGCGGTGGGGAGGGCACCCCCTCGTAAATCCGTGAACAGTTCAGGCCGATGTGTTCACTGCCCGCTCGATTGAGTAGGCGGTGAACACATCGCGGCGAAATGTTCACGTTTTTTGGGCCCTACTGCCCGCGCCCTGTCCGTGATCAGTACGAGGCCGGCGGGCAGCCAGGTGGAGCCGAGCGCCCCGCCGTTCAGACTCGTGGGGCGGCAGTGTGCGCGGTGAAAGCCGACCACGCGGCGGGGGAGACGGTGAGGGGGCGGATCCCGGTGTCCTTGGAGTCGCGGACGTGGACTGAATCGGGACGGTAAGCGACCTCGATGCAGTTGTCGTTCTCACTGCCGCTGTAGCTGCTCTTGAACCAGTCCAGATGTGTGCTGCTCATAAGGCTCCTCGCATCTGTTTCAGCAGGCTCACCGTAGCTCCGCAATCGAGTGCCTGCGAACGCAGTTTGCCATAGCGCTGGAGGAGCACACTGACGTCCTTCGGGGCCGTGATGAGGTTGCTCGACCGCTGCCCTTCCGTGTAGCCGATCCATCGGAGATCCGGAGTTTCGGCCAGGTACATCTGACCATCTACGCCTGCGTGGTCTTCCTGGCAGATCGGCATCAGCTGGACCTCAACATTGCGCCGACTCCCCACCTGTAAAAGGTGATCGATGACCTCGGCGGTGACGCCGCGGCCTCCCACGTGCCGTTCCAGGAGCGTCTGCTCGATCACGAAGCTGAAGGTGGTACTCGGCCGCTGGGCGAAGAGCTGCTGACGGTCGAGCCGAAGGCCTACCTCGCGCTCGAGTTCGTCCTCCGCGATCGGAGGCACCCGCCGCTCGAAAATGGCCCGGACGTACGGCTCCGGCTGCAACAATCCAGGGATCGCCCGGCACTCGTACGCATACAGCGACACCGCCTCCTCCTCGATCCCCGCCCACTGCCGGAACCACGAGGCCAGCCCCGCCTTCCGGGTAAGGCTCTGCGCCGCCGCCTTCAGTACCCGCCCGGCCGTCGGCCCGAGTACGGCCTCCGACCGCTCGATGAGCTCCCTCGGCGGGAACCTCTTCCCCTGCTCGATCTTGGCGATGTAGTGGGCCGAGTACTGCACCCGAGGTGCGAACTCCTCCTGCGTCAGGCGTGCTTCGTCCCGTAAAACCTTCAGCACCGCCCCGAAGGTCTTGAGGCTGTCCGACATCTCGGGTTCGCTGTTCGTGCCGCCGCCACCGTGGTCCGCCGTCATCGCCGCCCGCCTTTCGCTCCCGTACTCCGCGAACGCCCTCTATCCGTTCATCGTTACGGGCAGTTACCCACCCAGTCCAGAGTGTCAACCAGTACAGATCTCTCTGTACTGGCATCGTCCCTGTTGGCGTGCGCCCGGCCTGACGACTCTGGCGATATGTCAGCTTCTGGCGCCCAAGGGGCCATCACCGTACGTTCGTTCGTCCAGCGCTTCTCCGCCACCCGGCGCGGTGCGCGGCTGGCGCGCCGGCTCGCCACGCATCAACTGAACGGCTGGGGTTTCCCGTACGGCAGCCCGACCTCCGACTCCGTAGCGCTGCTGGTCGCGGAACTGGCAGCCAACTCGGTGTTGCACGGCCGTGTGCCAGGGCGGGACTTCGAGCTTCGCCTGCTGTACGACCGGGGCGCGGGCGTCGTGCGGATCGAGGTGTCGGACACGCACCCCGCTCAACCCGTCCGTGTTCGGCGGCCCGAGGACGCGGACGGCGGTCGCGGGTTGGTCCTCGTCGAGGCCGTTGCCGCCCGCTGGGGAGTGAAGGAACGAGTGGGTCCGGGTAAGACCGTGTTCGCGGAGGTGGGAGCCAACACGACCCGTGATAACCCCAGTTATCAGTGAATTCGTGGATTGGGCCGTGCGCGTCTCCTTATTGTTCCGTCCTGCCGGGCCCGTCAGATGCGGGAGAACCCGACACCGCAGGCAGGGGAGAGCACCGTGACGGAACAGCCGGAACACCGCGAACCGAACCCCGGGGAGTCCGGACAGAGCGAGGACCCGCCGACGGTCTCGCGGCTCATCAGCGATCGCCTCGACGGGTCGGTTCTCTCCGACGCGACGAAGGCACTGCTTCAGGAGGCGATGGGCGACGGGGACGACTCCGCCGCATCCACCACGCCCCGGGTGTTCCTGGACTCGGTCGCCGTCACCGGGTTCCGTGGCATCGGGCCGAGGGCCTGGCTGTCGCTCACCCCCAAGCCGGGCGTGACCCTGGTCGTGGGGCGTAACGGCTCGGGCAAGTCCAGCTTCGCCGAGGGCGCCGAGACCGCGTTCACCGGCACGAGCACCCGGTGGGCGGGCCTCAACCCGGTCTGGCGTAGCAACTGGCGCAACCTGCACGACGGAGGCGCTCCGAAGGTCGAGGTGAAGCTCAGCATCGGAGGAGACCCCGGGCCGAGCACCCTCACCTGCACCTGGCAGGGCGACGATGTCACCCTCCCCCAGGCCGAGTTCAAGCGCCCCGGGCACGGCAAGCAGGCGTTCTCCGAGGCGGGCTGGAGCCAGGCGCTGACGGACTACCGGCCGTTCCTGTCGTACTCCGACCTGGACCGGATGGTGAGCGGCAAGCCCGCCGAGATGTACGACGCGGTCGCCTCGATTCTGGGCCTGGGAGAGATCACCGCCGCCGACAACCAGCTTCAGGGCATCGAGAAGACGCTCAACGCCGCACTCAAGAGCGCCGACGCGGAACGCCCGGAGCTCATCGAGAATCTGTCCGCGCTGGACGACCCCCGCGCGACGAAGGCGCTGGCAGCGCTGGAATCGGCCGGCGGAACGGACTTCGACGCGCTGTCCGCGCTGGTGGACGGCCTACCCGGTGCGGACGAGAGCCGGCTCAGTAGTCTGCGCGCCACCGCCGCACTGGTCGGGCCCGACCTCGACCGGGTCGGCCCGGCCGTGGACCGGCTGCGCGCGGCCCGGGCCGCGCTGGAGGACGTACACGCGACGGGCGCCGAGGACGCCAGGCAGCGGGCCGAACTGCTGGCGAAGGCCGTGGAGCACAGCCGTCGGCACCCTGACGAGGAGGCCTGCCCGGTCTGCGGTTCCGATCGTGCGCTGGACGACGCGTGGGCCGACCAGGCGCAGGAGGCGATCGCCATGCTGCGGCGGGAAGCCGCCGCCGCCCAGGAAGCCCGCGGTGAGCTGCGGAACGCGGTGGACGCCGTGCGCTACCTCATCGCCCAGGAACCGGTCTGGCTGCCGGAACCGCTGGCCGACCCGTGGCAGGACTGGGCGGCCTGCCGGGACATCACAGAGCCCGAGCAGCTTGCCGCCCGCGCCGAGCAGGCGGCTGTGGTCCTCGCCGACGCCTGCGCCGGCCTGCGGGACGAAGCGGCCCGCGAGCTGGACCGGCTCGATGAGGGCTGGCGTCATTGCGTCGCGCGGCTGGGGGGCTGGCTCGACAGGGCTCGCACAGCCAAAGCCGGAAAGCCGAGGCTGCGCCAGGTCAAGGCAGCACGCAAGTGGCTCAAGGACGCCTCGGGCGAACTGCGCGAGCAGCGGCTGGCTCCCTTCGCCGCGCACTCGCAGCAGATCTGGGAGGAGCTCCGGCAGCAGAGCAGTGTCGACCTGCACGGCGTGCATCTGACCGGCATCGACAGGGCGGCTACGCGCAAGCTCGTGATGGACGTCTCCGTCGATGGTGAGGAGGCTTCGGCGCTCGGCGTCATGAGCCAGGGCGAGCTGCACTCGCTCGCGCTGTCGCTCTTCCTTCCCCGAGCCGCCGCGCCGGGCAGCCCGTTCGGCTTCATCGTGATCGACGACCCGGTGCAGTCGATGGACCCCGCGAAGGTGCACGGGCTCGCGAAGGTCCTGCATCACCTTG
This sequence comes from Streptomyces sp. NPDC051322, assembly GCF_040689485.1. Taxonomy (NCBI): domain Bacteria; kingdom Bacillati; phylum Actinomycetota; class Actinomycetes; order Kitasatosporales; family Streptomycetaceae; genus Streptomyces; species Streptomyces sp. NPDC051322. The sequence continues at coordinate 558,324 of NZ_JBFBAK010000003.1, forward strand.
GCGAGACCCGGCAGGTGGTGGTCTTCACCCACGACACCCGGCTGCAGCGCGCGTTCACGAACCAGGAGCTTCTGGTGACGGTGCTCGAGGTGGAGCGCGGCGACAAGTCCGTGGTGAAGGTGAGGCGGGTGACCGATCCGATCGAGCAGGCGCTGAAGGACGCGGGCGACCTCGCCAAAACGCGGGACCTGCCGCCGGAGGCCATGACCCATGTGCTGCCGGGCGTCTGCCGGACGGTGCTGGAGCGCGCCTTCGCCGAGGCCGCGTGGCTGCGGTTGCGCAAGAGGCCGGAGCACGACGTGGAGGCGGTAATCGGTGACGCCGTCAAGCTGATCGATATCGCTGCCCTCGGCCTGTTCGGCAACGGCTCCCGCACCGATGAGGTCTACCGCGAACTGACAGCGCGTTGCGGGCCGCACGCGGTGGGGCTCTTCAAGAAGTGCCAGGAGGGCTCACACGCCGGTGGTACGTCCATGCCGGACCCCCGCCGCTTTGTTCAGCAGATCGGTGACATGGCCCGGTCCGTACGCAAGCCGGAAGGACCCACGTCGTGAACACTTCCATCGACCAGCTGATCGCGACAGCTGACCGGCTCCTCACCGACGCGCCCGCCACCATGGGAGCAGGGAGGTACCGCGGAGCGGCCTTCGCTCTCCGAACCGCCCTGGAGATCGCGGTCGCCGCCACGCTGCTCGCCCCGCCGATCAGCATCGAGCGGGTGAACAAGCGGGTGAACACTCGGGCGCAGATGCTGTGCCTGCGCGGCTGCACCGAGGCGGAGACCGCCCGCCGGGCGAGGGCGGTGTGGGTGCTGCTGTGCCTGGGTTGCCACTACCACCAGTACGAAATCGGGCCTACCCAGGATCAGGTACGGGCATGGCGGCTCGAAGTCATTGCCGTTCTGGGCTTGTTGGCGGCATAGTCGCTGTCTGCTCGCCATTTTCATCTCATACTGTCATGCGCCTGAAAAACGACGACTTAAGGAGTTCCCGAGATGGCAACAGATGCCAGCGACGGACCGGTTGCGGAAGAACCCGGACGTGGGCAGCGGGTCCTCGACCTCCTGAACAAGGCAATCGACAATCAGAGCCCACTGGTGCGCAAGAACATCGCCCGGGCCCGCCAGCGGAATCCAGAGGCGACACCAGCAGAGGTAATCCGCAGTCTGGAGCGGATGTACGTCAGCGCCCTGACCGGGACGGGTGCTGCAGTGGGAGGAGCTGCAGCCGCGCCCGGCGTCGGCACGGGAGTCGCCCTGGCACTGTCGGCAGGCGAGGCTCTCTCGTCTCTTGAGCTGAGCACGCTCTTCGCGCTCTCGGTCGCCGAAGTCCACGGAGTTCCCATCGACGAGATCGAGCGCCGCCGGACGATCGTGATGGGCATCATGCTCGGCGGAAGCGGCTCCTCCACCATTGGTAAGGCCGCGGGTCGTACAGGGCAACACTGGGGACGTCAGGTTGTCGGCAAGGTGCCAGTTGAGACGTTGCGTCAGATCAACAAGATCTTGGGGCCGAACTTCGTCACGAAGTACGGGACCAAGCAGGGAATCATCGTTCTCGGCCGAGTGGCACCGTTCGGTATTGGCGCTGTGATCGGTGGTGGCGCCAACGCTGCCGTCGCCACTCTGACGGTGAGGGCCGGTCGTCGTGCCTTTGGCCCGCCCCCGGAGTCGTGGTCACCGTTGACGCGCAGCACACCGCCCATGTCCGAGAACCCGCAGGGCTGACCCTCGGTGTACTGAAGGGCGTTGAGCAGCCCGTCTCCGCCACCGGTCCACCGGAGTCGACTGCGGCACCTGCCACGGCGCTACGCAGCACCTCAAGGTGCCCAACCAAGGAGCTCGCACCTCACTGGCGCGCGGCGAGCCGTTCCATCAGGGCGGCGCTGCGCCCCAGCGCCTCGCGCTCCTCGCCGGTGAGTTCGAGCTCGATGGCCTGGGCGAGCCAGCCCGCCCTGCGCCCGCGCTCCCCCTCCAGAGCGGCCTGCCCCGCAGGGGAGAGCTCCACCCGGGACTTGCGGCGGTCCGTGGGATGCGCCCGGCGGACGGCGAGCCCCATTCCAAGGGCAGCCCGACCGCGCGGGCCGTGGACTGGGGCCGTACGCGCTGGTCCGCCGCCAGATCGCTGGTGGTCATGGCCCCGTCGCGATCGAGGGTGGCGAGCACGGAGACCTGCTCGAGTGGTATCCGGTCCTCGTGCTTCACGCGCCGCGTAGCTTGCCCATCGCGGTACCGACGGATCCCTCAGCCGCGCCGCCGTGCCCTCCGGCGCCTCCACCGGCGCACGCGAAACCGTTGGAAATGCGGCGGGGGTTCCGCGGGCGCTGGCACGGCAGGGGGCGTCGACCGTGCGGTCGCCCACGCCCACGCCCACGCCAACGGCGACATCGCGTCAGCGGTCGTCTGGCGTGAACGCCGACAATCGGCGGGCCTCGATGCCGTACTCGACGGCACGGCCGACGAGTTCCGGCTCGGTGCCGATGCGCTCCTTGGCGTCTCCCTCGCGGCCGCTGAGGCCGCCGCGGCGGCCCACCGCCAGCCGCTCTACCGCTACCTCGGTGGCGCCGAGGCCTGCCTTCTCCCGCTGCCGATGATGAACATCGCCAACGGCAGCGCCCACGCCGATTTATGACGGCCCCGGCCCATCCCCAGTGCGGACCCGCGTGGCGCCAGCCCTACCACGGCAGTCCGAACACGGGCGAAGGGCCCGGCTCCGGGCGGTGGACGCCACGGGGCCGGTAGCCCAGCCGATCCGACAGGCCCACGACGTCGGCCAGCAGCCAGATGATGGCGAGCCACATCTCGGTACCCTGCAGGCCGGGCTCCCGGCCGGGGCCGCCGCCGCCCTCTCCCGCCGGGCCGAAGCCGAATCCGGCGCCGTCCTGCCAGCGGTCCAGGGCCCGCGGAAGGAGCTCTTCCGCCAAGCCCCGCACTTCACCGGCGCGGTGGCTGCTCTGCCGGCCGGCGAGCCACAGTGGGTGGGCCACATCCAGCACATTGCAGGCGTTTTCACGGCCGGCAGCAAACCAGCGCGGATCGCTGCTGTGGGCCAACACCGTGTCCACCACCTGCTCCGCGTACGGCAATCGCAGGCCGAATTGGGCAAAGGAGCCACGTGTCAGCCGATAACCGCCGTTGACCAATTGCAACCGGCCGACCGCAGGGGGACCCGCGGCACCCCACAGCCCCGTCCCCGTATCCGCTCGGCTGACCAGCCAGCCGAACAACGCCTCCAGTGCGCCCGGCCCGGCAGCATCGACGACCAGCTCGAAGTTCCGGTACGCGGCAGTCGACCAGCAGTCCACCCAGGCACCGGCTGACCATGCCTGGGTCTGCCACGGCAGGGCCTCAAGTCTGGCGATGAGCTGAGCCGCCGTCATGTTTTTCACCACGTGCACCGGGTGGGCGAAGCGCGAGCCCAGCAGATCGAGGGCGTAGCCCACCGAGAGCACGTGATACTCGGCAGCGCCGTCATCGATCCAGCCGTCGGCGGCCGGTGCACAGAGCGCGCCGGGGCCACCGTCAGACGCGAATCCGGGCACCAATCCGGTGCCGGGGTCCTGCAGTGAACGCAGTCGCTCGGCGTGCTCGGCTCCGGAGAGCTGCGGCGGAGGCGAGGCGAGAAGCAGGTCGGCGATCTCGACGGCGTCACAGTGCGCGCGAACGGTCACCGGCGTGCCCGGCCGGTCCCTGTACCGGCCCGCATCACAGTCCCAGGACCGTGCGATTACCTCGCTTGCCTGATTCCTCGCTCGCTCGGCGAACCGGGCGAGGGCGTCCCCCAGGGTCGGGCCGCCCGTCGTCACACGGTGTTGTGGTGCGTGCCCGGTGCGGCGGTCCCGAAGCGGGCGGGCCGGGTTGCCCGCGGCGATCGTCCAGGGTCGGAGATCCTTCGTGACGACGGAGCCCGCGCCGACCACACAGTGGTCGCCGATCGTGACCCCGTCCAGGACAACGACGTTCGAGCCGATCCACACGTCGTCGCCGACCGTTATGCCCTTGCTGGTCAGCGGCTGCCGGTGCACCGGCAGTTCAGGGGCGAAGCCATGGTTGAACCCGAGCAATGAACTGTGCGCCCCGATACGTACGCCGTCGCCGAGCACGATCCGGCCCCGGACCACGGCGTAGGGGTTGACCGTGCAGTCGGACCCGGTCGTCACTTCGCCGGTCACGTAGGCGTGCCCGGCGATGTAGGAGTCGTCGCCCATACGGAGGACATCAGCGAAAACGCCTGCGGTCCCGGAGACGAAGCACCGCGGGCCAATGCTCGCGCCCTGATCGGTCAGGTGTTTCTGGCGGGCCGCCTGCGCATCACGCTGTTGCGCCGAGGCGCAACGGGTGAATTCCCAGGGACAGTAGTCGAAGTAGGAGTCCTTGAGGAAAGCTTCCGGATTCACCGAACAGGATTGTAGAGAGCGCTTACTGCCTGCACAACTGCTGCCGGCACCACTGTTGTGCAGCCCCGGCCGCTTCGGCCCTCGTCATCAGGCGGTCTTCACCGCACGGATCGAGTACATCAGCGGGATCCGCGGTTGGCCGGGCGGGAAGCCGTATTCGCCGGTCCCGGAGTGCTCCAGCATCGGATAGCGCCGGAACAGTGTGGTGGCGTGCTCGTGCAGGAACTCGATGCGGAGCCCGGCCTGCGCCAGCGCGGTCACCACGTCCCCGAGCGGATGCTGCCACTGCACCGAGCGTTTCTGGGCGAGCGGGGGGCCGTCCGTGTACGTATGCGGGAAGTCGAAAGTCTCCGCCTGGACATGGAAGTAGTCCTGCTCAACACTCCGGCCGTCCTCGCCCAAGATATCGGTAAGGGGGTGGAATTCCGCGAGGTAGAGGATTCCGCCTTCGTTCAGCAGCGAAGACGCCACGTGTGCCCAGCGGAGCAGGTCCGGTAGCCAGACCAGGGCGCCGAGCCCCGTGTAGACGACATCGAAGGACTCCTGGTTGAGGGCAGCGAGCGCCTCATACACGTCCGAGGCGACGAATCGGGCGCGGTCGGTCATGCCGACATCGTCAGCCAGCGCCCGGGCCGTCCTCACTGCGGCGTCGGAGAAGTCCAGGCCGGTGACAGCTGCCCCGAGCCGCGCCCATGACAGCGTGTCCTGGCCCATGTGGCACTGCAGGTGCACAAGGCGCTTGCCGGACACGTCGCCGACCTCGTCGAGTTCGAAATTCCGCAAGGTGGATGCGCCTGCCCGAAACCCGGGCAGGTCGTAGAAGTCGCTGCCGGCGTGAATGCGGACTCTGTCGTTCCAGTTCTCCCGGTTGAGCAGAAGCCAGTCCGTTTCGGCATGGGTCATGCCGGCGACCGTACTGGCCGACCCAGCCGTTCCGCACGTGAATTGTTGTCACTGCCGGATGCCTTGAGGGACCACGGTGCACCATCGTGAAACCGAGCTCACGATGTCAACAGCGGACGCGGTGGGGCGATCACCGGCCGCTCAGGGACTGCACCTCGTCATAGGTGACCACGCCCGCATCCACCGGCCACCCCGCCCGTACGTCGGCCGCCGTGCTCAGTGCCGCGGCGAGTGCGACGCGGAACAACAGTGAGCCGAGGCTCACCCTGCGGACGCCGAGCGGTCGGCGAGTTGGGCGAGGGTGGGGCCGGAGGGGGAGTAGAGGATGGTGAGCGGGATGTCGAGGAGATTCACCTGCTTTCCCGTCACGGCGCGTCGACTCGCATGTCACGGGGTTGTCTTGATCCAACTCCGGTCGCAACCGCTCGCCAAGTCATAGGTGTCCTAGGAAACAACAGCGTCCCGCTCAGCCGGAGCGAGCGGGACGACACCGCTTCCCAGGAGTACCGATGCGCGCCAAGAAGATCTCCGCCCTCGCCCTCGTCGTCGCCGCTGCCGGCCTCTCGCTGACCGCGTGCGGCGGCAGCGACGGATCGAGTGCCTCCGCCAAGACCGGCGCGTCCACCGCCGTGAGCGGCTCCACCGGCTCCACCGACGGACAGGGCTCGACATCGGGTTCCGCCGCGTCCGGCTCCTCCACCGGCTCCTCATCGCCCGGCTCCTCCACCGGCTCCTCATCGTCCGGCTCCTCCACCGGCTCATCCAACGGCTCGAAGGCGGGTAACGCAGCGAACGCCGCCAGGACCCAGTCCGCGGCGTCGGGCGCCATGTGCAAGACCGACGATCTCGGCTTCAGCGCCGCCTCCGCGGGGGTCAAGAACGAAATAGTCGTCAACCTGAAGAACAACGGTTCCCGCGCGTGCGCCATGCACGGCTTCCCGGGCGTCCAGCTCGTGGGCCCCGACGGCCTGGGCGACACCGGGCCCGACGCCGCCCGCACCGATGCCTCGGGGGCCACCGTCAAGATCGCGCCCGGCGAGGAGACCCGCTTCCTGCTGCACTACATCCCCGACACCAGCGGCTCCGGCAAGACCTACACCAGGCTGTCGGTGACCCCGCCCAACGAGAAGGTCTCGGAGATCGTGAATCTCAACGACCTGGCGATCACCATCGCCGCCCCCAGCGGCCACGCTCCCGACGTCTACGTCGACCCGGTCGGCTACCACGTCGGCTACGGCAAGTGAGTCGCTCCGTGCCAGGGCTCCGCGTGCGGGTCAGCCGCCGCTCAGGCTCTGCACCGCGTCGTACGTAGTCGCCCTCGCGCCCACCGGCCGCCCCGCCCGCACGTCCGCTGCCGCGCTCACCGCCGCGTCGAGCGCCACCCGGAACAGCAGGGAGCCGAGGCTCACCCGGCGGACGCCGAGGGCGGCGAGTTGGGTGAGGCTGGGGCCCGAGGGGGAGTAGAGGACGTTCAGCGGGAGCGCGCCGAGGAGATCGACCAGGGCGGCGATGTCGGCCGGGACGGAGAGGCCCGGGACGAAGACGCCGTCGGCGCCCGCCTCGCGGTAGGCGGCGAGCCGGGGGGCCGTTTCGGACCGGTGGGTGTTCAGCCAGCGGGTGTCGGTACGGGCGTTGACGAAGAGGTCCGGTACGGCGGTCTTCACTGCGGCGATTTTGGCCGCGTGCAGGTCCATGGGGGTGAGCGTGCCGTCGCCCCGGCCGTCCTCCAGGTTGATGCCCACCGCCCCGGCGGCGGCCAGTCGGCGCGCCAATTCGGCGACCTCGGCCGGGTCGTCGCTGAAGCCGCCCTCGGCGTCGACGGAGAGCAGGAACGGGCCCTGGCCCAGCCGTTGGGCCAGCAGGAGCGTCTCGTCCCTGGTCGCCGCCCTGCCGTCGGGCAGGCCGGCCGCAGCTGCCACGCCGAGGCTGGTCGTACCGATCGCCGGGAAGCCCTGGGCGGCGAGGGCCGCCGCCGATGCGTGGTCCCAGGCGTTGGGGAGCAGGAGGGGTGTGTCGGTGTGATGGAGGTCGGCGAAGGCGGTCATGGCGTCCCCGGGTCGGTATCGGTGGCGGTGAGGTTGCCGATGGCATCGGCGTAATGGGCCGATCCCATGAGGTGGAAGGCGAGTTGGCGGAAGGTCCAGCCGGCTCCGGGCGAGTGGTCGAGCTGCTCGGGCGTCAGGGTGTGCAGCCGGTTCGTCCAGATCCGGGCAAGGCGGGTCAGCCGGCTGCGGGCCTCGTCGAGGTCATGCCGGGTGAACGGGGCGAGGTCCGCGTCGGTGGTGATCGTGGAAGCGTGCCAGTGATCGGGCTGCGGTTCCTCACCGGCGAGGCGGGCCTCCAACTCGGCGAGGTGGTCGACGAGATGGTCGGCGACCCTGCGGATCGCCTTGTGCGGGGTGTAGACGCGGTCGTCGGCCGGGAACGGGCGGCCGTCCCAGGCCGTCCAGGTCGACGCGCGGGCCAGGACGTGTTCCACCATGGCGGCAACGACGCGGGCCGGGTCACGGTCGTCCGTGGCAGGGGTGTCGTCGGCCGGATCGTCGGCCTGGGCCCGGTCCAGGATTCCGGCGGCGAGGGCCGACGCGTGGTTCCTGCCTGGGCAGACGCGGGGCGGGCTGCCGAAGGTGAGGGAGAGCGGGCCGGTCCGCTCGGGGTCGAAGGTTTCCGGGTCCGGGAAGACCTCCGGGTCCCGGTTGGCGGCGGCGATGTCCAGGGTGACCAGGTCCCCCCGGGCGATGTCGGTCCCGGCGATGCGGGTGTCGCGGACGGCGAGACGGCGCATCACCCGTACCGGAGGGTCGTGGCGCAGGATCTCGGTCAGCAGCGATTCGGTGGAATACGCGGTCAGGCCGTCGTCGGCCGCCCGCCGCACGACCCCGGCAGCCCGGTCGATCAGGCCGCTCGTGGCGTCGCAGGCCTGTACGAGGAGGCCGATCCGGTTGGCGGCCACCTCATCGGCCCCGTCATCGGTCCCGCCGCCGGCTTCCGTACCGGCCGGGCGCATACGGGGCAGCAGCCAGGCCACCGCCGCGTCGGCGTCCGGGTCGTCCCCGCCGAAGTACGCCCGGGCCACGGGGCGGATCGCCTCCGCGACGGCGGCGGGGTCCGGGAGGCCCAGTTCCTGGGCGAGGGTACGGACCACCAGCAGGCGGGCGTCACCGTCGGGGCCGGACGCGGCGGCCTTACGGAGGGCGGCCGGGTCCAGGCGGGCCAGATCGGACTCCACCAGGGCCCGGCGGCGGGCGTGTGCGTCGCCGGAGCTGAAACGGGCCACGGTCGCCCGCAGCCACGCCATGGTTCCGGGAGCACCGGTGCCGGTGGCCGGCAGCGGGACGAGAGCCGGGTCGGCCAAGGCGGCCCGGACGTCCCGGTCATGGTCGAACTCGTGCACGGGGCTGGTCATGCCGCCAAGCTAGGACCCCGACAGTTCGGCCCCGGCCGAACTGTGGCCGGGGCACGATGGATGTATGACACTCGCCCGAATCGCCGGACTGCTCGCGGACGAGACCCGCGCCGCGTTCTGCATGGCCCTGCTGGACGGCCGGGCCTGGACGGCGGGTGAACTGGCCCGGCAGGCCGGTGTCTCGCCGTCCACCGCGAGTGAACATCTGTCCCGACTGATCGCCGGCGGCCTGCTGGCCGAGGAGCGCCAGGGCCGGCACCGCTACGTCCGGCTGGCCGACCCGACGGTGGCAGCCCTGATCGAGGACCTGGCCGCATATGCCCCGTCCGTCGCCCCGGCCCCGAGGAACCTGCGCGAGTCGACCCGGATGAGCGCCGAGGCGCGGGCCCGGACCTGCTACGACCATCTGGCCGGCCACCTGGGAGTGGCCGTCACCGACGCCATCCTGAGCCGGGGCCTGGTCAGCGACGAGGCGGGGCTCGCCGTCACCGGGCCGGGCCGCGTCTGGCTCGCCGGACTTGGCATCGAGCTGCCCGCCCGCAGGGGCTCCCGGCCGGTGGTCCGCAGCTGCCTGGACTGGACGGAGCGCCGCGTCCACCTGGCGGGCGCGCTCGGCGCGGCACTCTGCGGGCACGCCCTCGACCGGCGCTGGGTGGAGCGGATCGGCAGCGGCCGGGCACTGAGGGTGACACCGGACGGCGGGCGGGCCTTCAAGGAACTGCTCGGCATCGACGTGGCCCGGGAGGCCTGACCCGCGAAGTGGGAAGCATGACCGAGTACCCCCGGGCCGGGATGTGACCCGCCCCACGTTCCGAGTGCGGCGGGCCATCCCGGGCAGGCACCAGACCGAGCGGCCGTGTCCGCCTTTCCGGTGATCATTGAGTGAGCGGGACATCTCATGATGTGATACATCGGGGGAGCCGTGCGGCCGCTCGCTAGACTGAGCCGACCGCAGTAATGACTGGATCGAGGAGCGCACGTGGGCCTTGTCGTGCAGAAGTACGGAGGCTCCTCCGTAGCCGATGCCGAGGGCATCAAGCGGGTCGCCAAGCGAATCGTCGACGCCAAGAAGAGTGGCAACCAGGTGGTTGTCGTGGTGTCAGCGATGGGCGACACAACGGACGAGTTGATCGATCTTGCCGAGCAGGTGTCGCCGATTCCTGCCGGGCGAGAGTTCGACATGCTACTGACCGCCGGAGAGCGGATCTCCATGGCGCTGCTGGCCATGGCGATCAAAAACCTGGGCCACGACGCCCAGTCGTTCACCGGCAGCCAGGCCGGTGTCATCACCGACTCGGTCCACAACAAAGCGCGGATCATCGACGTCACGCCGGGCCGGATCCGTACCGCGCTCGACGAGGGCAACGTGGCGATCGTCGCCGGGTTCCAGGGCGTGTCCCAGGACAAGAAGGACATCACCACCCTCGGCAGGGGCGGCTCGGACACGACCGCGGTCGCGCTGGCTGCTGCTCTTGACGCCGAGGTCTGTGAGATCTACACCGATGTGGACGGCGTCTTCACCGCCGACCCCCGGGTCGTCAGGAAGGCCCGGAAGATCGACCGGATCTCCTTCGAGGACATGCTGGAGCTCGCCAGTTCCGGCTCGAAGGTGTTGCTGCACCGCTGCGTGGAGTACGCGCGCCGTTACAACATCCCGATCCACGTCAGATCGTCGTTCTCGGGACTGCAGGGCACCTGGGTCAGCAACGAAGCACGCCAAGCACACGAAGCACAAGGGGAACGCACGGTGGAGCAGGCCATCATCTCCGGTGTCGCCCACGACACCTCCGAGGCGAAGATCACGGTCGTCGGCGTTCCCGACAAGCCCGGTGAGGCGGCGGCCATCTTCCGCGCCATCGCGGACAGCCAGGTCAACATCGACATGGTGGTGCAGAACGTCTCCGCCGCGTCGACCGGCCTGACCGACATCTCCTTCACTCTTCCCAAGGACGAGGGCCGCAAGGCGGTCGACGCCCTGGAGAAGTCCAAGGCGATCGTCGGCTTCGACTCGCTGCGCTACGACGACCAGATCGCCAAGATCTCGCTGGTCGGCGCCGGTATGAAGACCAACCCGGGGGTGACGGCGACTTTCTTCGAGGCGCTCTCCGACGCCGGTGTGAACATCGAGCTGATCTCGACGTCCGAGATCCGCATCTCGGTGGTCACCCGCGCCGACGAGGTCAACGAGGCCGTGCGCGCCGTGCACACCGCCTTCGGCCTCGACAGCGACTCGGACGAGGCAGTCGTCTATGGGGGCACCGGTCGATGACCGGTAAGCCGACGCTCGCGGTCGTCGGAGCGACCGGAGCCGTCGGTGCTGTTCTGCTCCAGATGCTGTCGCAGCATGCCGACGTCTGGGGCGACATCAGGCTGATCGCCTCGCCGCGCAGGGTCGGCCGCAGCCGGGTCGTGCGCGGCGAGGAAGCCGAGGTGCTGCCGCTCACCGAGGAGGCCCTCGACGGCGTGCAGGTCGCGATCTTCGCCGTTCCCGACGAGGTCGCCGCTCGGTGGGCACCGATCGCCGCGGCCAAGGGCGTGGTCGTGGTGGACGGTTCGGCAGCCTTCCGGATGGACCCGGCGGTGCCGCTGGTGGTGCCCGAGGTCAATCCCCACGCCCTGCGGCTCAGGCCGCGCGGCATCATCGCCTCCCCGCACTGCACCACCCTGGCCATGATCGTGGCGGTCGGTGCGCTGCATGCCGAGTTCGGGCTGCGGGAGCTGATCGTCTCGACGTACCAGGCGGTGAGCGGCGCCGGCCATGCCGGGATCGATGCGCTGCGCGGCCAGACCAAGCTGGTCGCGGACACCGAACTGGGCACCCGCCCCGGCGATGTGCGCCGGGCCGTCGGGGACGACACCGGTCCCTTCCCCGCGCCCATCGCGCTGAACGTCATCCCCTGGTCGGGCTCGGTCGCTGCGGACGGCTGGTCGTCGGAGGAGCTGATGCTCCGTGACGAGACCCGCAAGATCCTGGACCGGCCGAAGCTCCCGGTGGCGGCGACCTGCGTACGGGTTCCGGTCGTCACCACCCATTCGCTGTCGGTGCACGCACGCTTCGAGAACGAGCTCACCATCGCGCGGGCGCACGAGATCCTGGCGACCGCGCCCGGGGTGGTGCTCTTCGACGACCCGGAGGCGGGCGATTTCCCGACACCGGCCGACGCGGTGGGCACTGATCCGGCCTGGGTGGGACGCGTACGGCGCTCGATGGACGATCCGCAGGCACTGGAGCTGTTCGTCTGCGCGGACAATCTCCGCAAAGGCGCCGCACTGAACGCGGCTCAGATCGCCGAGGCAGTGGCCGCGGAGCTCGTGACCTCGGAGCTTTTGTAGAATCCGGGCACGCACTGTGAGGAAGACCTTGGTCTGCACCACTTGAACTGCGACGGGTGCCTGTTACACGATTCACTCCCCCGGGGCAGCTGCGGTCATCTGCAACCACCGCTGTGCCGACAGCGTCTTTGGGTTCATCTCATTCTGCGCGGGTGTCATGAGCGGCCGTGCACGAAAGGGACATTGGGGAGATCGGTACGCATGGGGGCAGTGCGCATGAGGGCAGCACACGCGCGGGCGTCGGCCACATCGCCAAAAGCGATGCCATACGCGTACAACCCTGACGGGGGGAAGCGTGTCCAACTGGCGTGGCAGAGGTTCTCGATATCGCAGCGGTGTCCGGACGTGGCGGAGTGGTTCGCCCGCTCCGGCGCCCCCGTACGCTCGGTGGCATGCCGGTGATCGCCCCCGTGCCGGCCACCCGCCCCACCAGAATTCCCTCCCAGAGCGGCGGGAGCGCTGACGACGCCATGGCCGTCGGCACCACCGTCGATCACCTCACCGAGACCTACCGCGCGCACTACCGGTCGCTGCTGGGTCTCGCCGCGCTGCTGCTGGACGACACGGCTTCCTGCGAGGACGTCGTCCAGGAAGCGTTCATCCGCGTGCACTCCGCGCGCAAACGGGTCAGGGACCCCGAGAAGACGCTCGCGTACCTGCGCCAGACCGTGGTCAATCTGTCCCGGTCCGCACTGCGCCGCCGCATCCTCGGTCTGAAGCTCCTCTCCAAGCCGATGCCGGACATGGCGAGCGCGGAGGAAGGGGCGTACGACCTCCTGGAGCGCGACGCGCTGAAGAAGGCCATGCGCAATCTCCAGCGCCGCCAGCGCGAAGTACTGGTGCTCCGTTACTTCGCGGACATGACGGAGGCCCAGGTCGCCGATGCGCTGGGGATATCGCTGGGCTCGGTGAAGGCCTACGGCTCGCGCGGCATCGCCGCGCTGCGGGTGGCCATGGAGGCCCCGGCATGAGTGAGATCAACCGGAACAAGCAGGCTGGGAACGGAATGCCGAACGAAGGGCCGGATCACTTCACGGACGGCCTCGACGAGGACGAAATCGCGCTGCGCAGGCTGATGCACGGCGCGGTGAGAGACCTCCGGCCGTCCGAGGACGCGCTCGACCACCTGTACAAGGCCGTTCCGGCCAGGCGGGCCCGGCGCCGCCAGGTGCTGGTCGGCGCGGCCGCGGCCGTGCTGCTGGTCGGTACCGCGATCCCGGCTTTCATCCACGTGGCCGGGGCGGGCGGTGGGCCGCCGAGCAACCCGGTAGCGGTGGGACACCGCCACCATCCCCAGGACAGTACGGGCCCGACGGAGGGAGACGGCGGCGGCAAGAAGGCCGAGGACTCGCCGTCGGGCAGCAACCCGACCGGCAAAAGCGGCAAGCAGCACAAGCCGTCCGCCCCCGGCAAGGGCCCACACGCCGGTACGCCGACGGGCACGGGCGAGCCGTCCGGCCGATCGGCCAAGAGCCTGCCGATCTGTGACGCCCAGCAGTTGGGCGTCACCTCGGCGTCGACCGCGCCGGCCAACGCCGACGGCACGGTCTACGGCACCTTCCGTGTCTCGAACGTCTCGGGCACCCAGTGCTCGATCACCGACGCGGGCACCGTGAACTTCCAGGCGATGGGCGCCGCCGACCCGGCCAGGATCGCCGTGGTCGACCACACGGCGGGCGACCCCGCGGCCGGGCTGCCCGATCCCTCGCAGGAGACGACCGGTCTCGTACTGAAGCCGGCCAAGTCCTATGAGGTGAAGTTCGCCTGGGTGCCGTCGGATACCTGCCCCAGCGAGAAGCCGTCACCCGATCCGACACCCTCGGGCGGATCCGACAGCACGGGGAGCACCGGCCAGGACGCGGCACCGCCGGACTCCGCCAACACCAGCCCGCAGCTGGCCTACGGCGACGGTGGCACCTCCGACGGCAGCGTGGCCGTCGTACACGAGGCGGAGCCGGGCGTACCGGCCGCCGAGGCGACGATCCCCAACGCGTGCGCGGGCACCATCTACCGCACGGGCGTGCTCGACACACCCTGATCGTCGAGGCTCTCCGTACGGTCCGTGCGCTGTGCGTTCTCCGGGCCGGGCGGCCCTTCCGGTACCAGGCCCAGCGCCAGGTCTCTGGCGGCCTCGGCCTCGCGGCGGATCAGCCGGAACCACATGAAGACGACGAACCCGGCGAAGACGAACCACTCCCCGGTGTAACCGAGGTTCTGGAACGACTTCAGGTCGAGGCCGCTGTTCTGCGGTGCGGCCGCCGGCACCGCGGTCAGCCCCGCCGAAGGGTGCGGCAGGGTGATCCAGGCGTCGTACACCGGGTAGGGCACCAGGTTCACCAGCGAGGCCGCGCTGATGATCCCGAGTTGCCCGCTGGGCAGCCCGCCCTGGGTGTGCGCCCCGTCGGTGCCGCTGTTCTCGGAGGCCTGCAGCGACCCGGTGACGGTGACCTCGTCCTTGGGCGGGGCCGGCGCCTTCGAACCCGCCGGCAGCCATCCGCGCACCACCGGGAGCGCCTTGCCGCCGTCGGTGCGCAGCAGGGTCAGCACGTACGAGCCCTGCTTGCCGTCGACGACCCGGTCGGGCACCAGGAACTGCGCCCCGTACCGCCCGGTGGCCCTCGCCTGGCGGCCCGAGGTGTCGAGGGTCACCGGCAGCAGACTCGCCAACGGGGCGGACGCCTGACGCGTGGGGTCGGGCCGGTGCTGGTCGGAATCGTGTGTGGCGACGCGGGCCTCGAACCTGCTCAGCTGCCAGGACCCCATGAAGATGCAGAAGGGGATGGCGAGCAGGACGAAGACGTTGATCCCCCACCAGCGGGGTGTCAGCAGGAACCGGTACACGCCTCCAAAGGTACGTGGCCGCCGACGGGACTCTGCCCCCGGACCCCGCCCGGCGGGTGGCCTACCCCACGTGCCGCGCCGCGAAATCCAGCTCCAGGCCCACCTGCTTGACCCGTTCGTCCACCACCAGCGAGCCGTGCCCGGCCTCGTATCGGTACACCTCGTGCACCGCCTGCCGGTCCGCGAGCCGCTGCACGTAGTTCTCGACCTGGCGGATCGGGCACCGGGGATCGTTCACCCCGGCCGAGATGAAGACCGGCGCCCGCACCGCGTCCACATAGGTCAGCGGCGACGACGCCGCGTACCGCTCCGGTACGGACTCCGGGGTGCCGCCGAGCAGCGTACGGTCCATCGCCTTGAGGGCTTCCATCTCGTCGTGGTAGGCGGTGACGTAGTCGGCGACCGGGACCGCCGCGAGGCCCGCCGCCCAGACGTCCGGCTGGGTGCCGAGGCCGAGCAGCGTCAGGTAGCCGCCCCAGGACCCGCCGGAGAGCACCAGCTTCGCCGGGTCGGCGAGACCGGAGGCGACGGCCCATTCACGGACCGCAGCGATGTCCTCGAGCTCGATCAGACCGACCCGGTGCTTGAGGGCGTCGGTCCACTCCCGGCCGTATCCGGTCGACCCGCGGTAGTTGACCCGTACGACGGCATAGCCGTGGTCGACCCAGGCCGCGGGCGCGGAGGCGAACTCGTCGCTGTCGTGCCAGGTCGGCCCGCCGTGCACATCGAAGACGGTGGGGAAAGGACCGGCCCCCTCGGGCTGCTGCACCAGGGCGTGGATACGGCCGCCGGGCCCCTCCACCCATACGTCCCGTACCGCTACCGAGGCCGGCGCGGTCATCCCCGGCGCTCCGGAGGTGGACCGCACGACCGGCGGCAGCGCGGCCGACGACCACAGGTACTCGACCGTGCCGTCCGGGCGGGCGGTAGCCCCGGCCACCGTCCCGGCCGGCGTCTCGACCCGGGCGAGGCGGTGCCCGGCGAGCTCGTAGCGCCACAGCTCGCTGCGCGCCTCGAAGCCGTGCACGATCAGCAGCGCGGAGCCGTCCGGATACCACTCGGCGCTCACATCGCCGGGCAGGTCGACGGCGAGCGCGGTCTCCTCGCCTGTCGCCACGTCCCACACCATCGGCTCCCAGCGCCCCCGCCGCTGGTGCCCGACGAGCAGCCGGGTGTCCCCGGCGACCGGCGCGAAGCCCAGGACCTGCAGGCCCAGCTCCTGCGTACCGCCCCGGGTGTCGTCGAGCTCCGCGACCGCCGAACCGTCCGGCCGCAGCACGCGCAGCGCGGCGTGCATGGCGTCGCCGTGCTCGGTGTGCTCGATCGCGATGAGCGTCCCGTCGTACGACAGATCGCCGACTCCGGCCGACTCGCGGTGCCGGTAGATCTCCACGGGCGCCGCCCCGGGACGCACCAGGTGGAGGGTGGACCCGTCCTCGTCGGTCGAGCGTCCGACCACCGCGGTGCCGTCCCGCCCGATCGCGAGACCGCCGGAGTAGGCGGGCTCCAGGCCGGGCGTCGCGGGTTCGTCGGGGCCGCCGTGGAAGGGCTGGCGCATCCAGACGCCGAACTCGTCCCCGTCGGTGTCGGCGAACCACCACACCGAATCGCCGTCCGGCGGGAGCACCCCGTCGGTGGTCCCGTTCGGCCGGTCGGTGACCTGGCGCTGCTTGCCGCTCGCGCGGTCCCAGGCGTACAGCTCGTATGTGCCGGTCGCGTTGGACACGAACAGCGAGCGGTCCGGCGCGTCCTTGGCCCAGTCGGGCAGCCCGACCCGCGGGGCCCTGAAGCGCTTCTCCCAGGACGGCATCTCGGGCTTCCGCGGGGCCCGGTCGGGCGTCGTGTGTGCGTCTGTCATGCGCCCATTGTGTAGGCCGGCGGCCGCCGAGCGGGTGGCGCCTCCGGTCAGATCTGCCGGGCGGGCCAGTTCAGCAGCCGGGCACCGATGACGGCCGTCTGCAGCGTGTAGCGGTGCGCCGGGTCGGCGGGGTCGGCGCCGGTCAGCTGACGGATCCGCTCCAGCCGGTAGGTCAGCGCGCGCACGCTCAGCGACAGCCGACGCGCCGCCTCGGCCGCGACGCAGCCCGATTCGAAGTAGTGGTTCAGCGTGGAGACCAGCGGCTCGGCGCCGCCACGGGCCTGCCGGAGCGGGCCCAGCGCACTGCGGACCAGGTCGACCAGGGCGTCCCGGTCCCGGGTGAGCACCGGGTAGACCAGCAGATCGGCGGCGCGGAGAACCGGCCCGTCCAGATTCATCCGGGCGCCGAGTTCGAGGGCGTTGAGGGCCTCCTCGTAACTGTGCACGACACCGCCGGCGCCCGGGTGGGGGCGGCCGACCGCGATCAGCGCGCCGTCATCGGTCGCCGCGTACGTCTGTTTGGCGAAGTGGGTGAGCACGTCGTCCTGGTCGCCGGGGGCGACGCAGATCAGCCGGCCGTCCTTGGTGGTGAGCAGGATGCTGCGATTACCGAACCGGCTGAAGAGGGCGAGCCCGACACTGCGGGTGACGCGGTCGCTCTCGTCGTACGCGGTGCCGCTCTGCGCCACCGCGACGGCATGCGTCTGCGAGAGGCGCAGCCCGAACCGCTCGGCACGCTGGGCGAGGCGGCCCAGGTCGCTGCCGCCGTACAGCAGGTCGTGGATGAACTCCCGCCTGGCCGCCTCCTCCTGGCGTACCGCGACGCGCTGCGCCCGTTCGTACCCCTCGGCGAAGGCGTCGATCGCCAGCTCCACCGCGGTGAGCGCGCTCGCCGCCGAGCCGGTGGGTACGGCCGGCCAGCAGGCGCGGGTGGCGGCGAGGTGCTCGCCGATGAGGCTGCGCAGCGTCCGGCCGTCCTCGGCGGCCCGTTCACCGCCGGCCCGGCGGGCATCGAGTTCGACCCGGGTCGGACGCCGGCCGGTCGCCAGGACCTCGGAGAGCATCAGCGCGTATCCGTCCAGATAGGGCGCGGGTCTCTCGGATTCTGACACGTCTCCCTCCCGATCTTCGTCTCGGTACGGTCGGCGGTCGGGCCGGGTGCGGCCCTGGCATGCGGGGACCTCGAATATTGCCGGGATCCGGCAATGCGTCAAGTCGGGTGGGCGGTCATCATGGGACAGCGGAAACGGGGGAGGGCGTCCCGGTGCCGGAGTGCGGAAACGTATGTCGACGCCGGGACGCTCTGCGGGGGTGGTTCGCAGGGGGACGGGGGGAGAGCGGTATGAGGGAGCTCATCGACGCCGCTCTCGGTTTTCCCGCGGCTGATCGTCTGGACCGTCACCCGCCGGCTGCGTAGCCTCTTCAACCTGCTGAAACTGGCCGGGCTGCGCTCCACCCTGACCCCGGCGCAGGCCGAGCGCTGGGCCGAAATCAAGGCTGTCCATGTCGCCGGCCGGGGGTGAACGCGGCCGCCGGTCAACGCCCGGACCTTGCCTCATCTGCGAATAACCGCACATCTGTTCACCGCGTGATCACTTCGGGTGAACCCCGACCGCGTAACCGATCACCTCGCACGAGCGTTCCGAAGAAGACCGCAAAAGGCCGCAACGAAGGCGGCCGCTGTGAGTGCGTTCAGTACAGGACGTCTAGGAAAGGCTTGTGTCCATGTCTCGTATCGTGCGGATGACCGCCCTGTCTGCCATTGCTGCCGCCACCGTGATGGGGGCCGCCTCGGCCGCCTCCGCTGACGCCGGCGCGGAGGGTGTGGCCGCCGGCTCGCCCGGTGTGCTCTCCGGCAACCTGGTCCAGGTTCCGGTGCACGTCCCGGTCAACGTCTGCGGTAACACCGTGAGCGTCATCGGCGCCCTGAACCCGGCGTTCGGCAACGTCTGCGTCAACGGCTGACGGCTGATATCGGCTGCACCAGCTGCGCCCCGGCAGGCCCAGGCCTGCCGGGGCGTTCTGCGTGAGCCGGCCGGTATCGCTCGAAATGATTCACGAGGGCGGGCAAACGGGTGACGGTGCATCGGCTCCGTGACTGAGGCACGGGAACACGCGTTACCCACCGGGAGGGGACGGCGAACGGGCCTGGCCCGCCGTCGGGAAAGCGCCCCGTTGGCGCGCGGTGTGCAGGGCGCGTAGCCCGGGATTGCCTCTGTGTGTGCACTCAAGACAGCAATACGTAGTCAGATTTCCATACAGAAAATGAAGAGCCGAGGGTTTCATGCGCAAGTTTCAACGGATCGCGCTCATCGTCGCGGCGGCAGGCGGTCTGACCGCCGTCGGCGCCGGCACGAGCTTCGCCGACGCTCCCGTCGGGTACAACGGTGCCGCCCCGGAGGCGCTTGCCCCGGCTCCTGCCCCGGCTCCGCAGCAGGCCGCTCCGCAGCAGTACGCCCCGGCTCCGCAGCAGCAGCAGTACGCCCCGGCTCCGGCCCCGCAGCAGTACGCCCCGGCCCCGCAGCAGCAGCAGTACGCCCCGGCTCCGGCCCCGCAGCAGTACGCCCCGGCCCCGCAGCAGCAGCAGTACGCCCCGGCTCCCGCTCCGCAGCAGTACGCCCCGGCCCCGCAGCAGCAGCAGTACGCCCCGGCTCCGGCCCCGCAGCAGTACGCCCCGGCCCCGCAGCAGTACGCTCCCGCCCCGCAGTACGCCCCGGCTCCGGCCCCGCAGCAGTCCCGTTGGGTCGTCCCGCAGGTGGCTCCGCAGGCGGCGCCGCAGGTGGCCCCGCTGGTCGCGCCGCAGTTCGCCGCCCCGGGGGTCATCTCGCCGCAGTCCGGGCCGCAGGTCAACCCGCAGGTCAACCCGCAGGTCAACCCGCTGGTCAGCCCGCTGATCGCGCCGGCCGTCCCGCAGGTCTCCCCGTTCGGGCTCGGACGAGTCGCGGCTGCTCCGGTGGGACAGCTGGACCTGCCCGGAATGGGATGACGGTTCAAGGAGGGTCCGGTGCGCCGGCCCCTGCTCAGCACGTCTGTCGATCAACGGAGAACAAGATGCGCATGCTTCACAAGGCTGCCGTGGTGGCCGCCGCCCTCGGAAGCGTCGGCGGATTCGGCGCCGGCACCGCCTACGCCCACGACGAGCCGGACCAGGGCATCGAGGTCGGGCAGAGCGTCGAGTGCAGGACGCACGACATGAACGTCGACGTGCTCGGGGCGGTCGGGGCCCTCAACGGGGTGCTGGGCAACGCGCTCGGTGGCGAGGGCGGCCCCGGCGCGCAGCCCACCCACCTGGGCTCCGGCATGCGCTGCGACAACACCGCGTTCTGAGCAACAGGCAGCCGCACAGCAGTCGCGACCCGAGGAGATGGCCGGACCGGAATGATTCCGGCCCGGCCATCAACCGTCTCAGAGCCCGAACGCGTCCGGGTCGCCCGCCAGCGCCCGGAAGCGCTCCTGCGGGTCGCTGATCAGCTTGCGCAGTGTGAGGTCGAGCAGTCCGCCGACCGCGGTGAGCTCCGCCGCGACCGTGCCGTCGACCTTCCGGATCGTCTGCTCGATCCGGAACGTCTTGCCCTTGCCCCAGACGAACGCGCAGCTCACATCGACCTCGTCACCCGCCACCAGCTCCCGCTTGTAGCGAATGGTCGTCTCCAGGGCGACCGGACCGATGCCCTGCTCCAGCAGATCGCTCTGGTTGATGCCCCCGGCGCGAAGCAGCGACCAGCGTGCGTGCTCCGCGTACTGCAAGTACACGCTCTGGTTGAGATGGCCCTGCGTGTCGGTCTCGTACCCGCGGACCTCGACACGTACCGAAAACGGATCTGCCACGACGTACCTCTCGACCCTCTCGACGGCGGGTGGCGCCGACCGTGCCGGCGTCTCGGCTGAGCGCTTGCTCGACCCGATCCAACCGCATCGTCCCCGGGGGGCATTCCGCAGCCCTCGGGGACGCGCCGTTCCCGCCGGTCTCAGGCCCCCGAGGCCGTCAGTTCGCGCTCCTGCGCACGGGCGGCGAAGGGGCACTGCCAGTCGGCGGGCTTGGGGCGGCCGGAGTAGCGGCGGGCTTCGGAGAGCTGCTCGTACTCGTGCAGGTTGGGGTTGATGTCACCCTGCAGTTTGATGTCCTGCTTGCGTATCTTGTCGGCCAGCCGGTCCCACATCCCGGCACCCTTGATCCGGTCGAACTGCTCGTGCGAGTTGAAGGCCAGCATCGGGAACGGCGGCCGCCGACCCCACCTGCGGTGGGTCTCGTGCAGGCCGATCACGAAGAAGGGGTGGCCGGCCACGCTGTACGCGAACTCCCCGGAGCCGGGATCCGAGGCATAGCCGTCGGCCCAGCGATGGGACTGCGCGTCCTGCTCGTGCAGCAGCTGCAACTGTTGCCAGAGGAGTTCCTCGAACCGCAGCTCATCCACCCCGCGAGGCTGCTCGAAGGTCGCGACGAAACTGGTGAACGTCCGGGCGCTCCAGTCCGCGGATCCCACGAACTCCGCAAGATCGAATGCCATGAGCCGAGCCGACTCCTCGCTCCCGAGGAGGTCGTAGTGCCGATGCGCGATACCGCCCCGGCGCCAGGCGGAGCGCCCCGCCAGACAGGAGAACCGATCCCCCAGGATGAACTCCTCGACTTCGCCGCGCGCATCCACCGTCATGGCCAGCCTTCCTTCCAACTACGTGCCTCCTCAGCAGAGAGATCGTTTCCTTCATGCCTCCGATGGCGCCCACCCCACAGCGGCGGCGCCCGGCCCCGCGGACGGCTGCGAACGTCTTGGCCGCACGCGGGCAGGACCGAGCCCGCGAAGAGACGGGGGAGGTCGCTCAGCGATTGTGACTGGCGGAAGCCGCACAACAAAAACCCGGGTCCGGTTCCGTCGCTTCCGTCACGGAGGGGTGCGTACGCGGGTGGATCGGGTGATCGGGTCGGCGTGGTGTCACGGCCGAAAACAGGTCATTACGGAAACTCGGAGCGACTCATCCGATCACTCACCGTAAGGACTCCGCTCATGATCCGTCGTCTCACCGTGGTCGCCGCGACCGCCCTCGTGGCCGCCTTCCTCGCCACCGGAGCCGCCTCCGCCGCCCCCGCCGACCACTCGCAACAGCTCACCCCGAAGGAGAAGGCCGGTCTGCGCGTTACCGAAGACGTGCTGGGCTCGCTCTTCGGCGCCGCCCCTTCCGATCTCGGCTTCTGAACGACTGCCGCGCGGCGACGGAGTTGCTGGGGGAGTAGTCGACGGTCCTGGAGTTCACCAAAACCGGAGCGGCGACCTCACGCCGGGCCCCCGCGCCGCCCGCGCTGCGGCGGCAGCGGGCGGGACGCGTGCGCCCCGGCGTTGTGGGGGATGTTGCGGGGAATACCGCACACCGTCGCATCCCACCGGCACCTGACCCAGCACCGAGCGCGGAGCCGCCCATGAGCGTCGTCATCTGGATCACCGAGGGCACCTGGCCCGCCTGCGTGGAGGCCGCACTCGCTCGCGCCGCCGCCGACGAGCAGATCGTCCTGCTGTACGTCATGGACGATGCCGTGGTCGAGACGGCGCACGGCGCGTTCGCCGGCCTCCTCGGCCGGGGCCACCCCGAACGCGACCCCGGACACCGGATCGAGGAGCTCTCCGAAGCCGCCGCGCAGGAACTGCTCACCGCAGCAGAGCAGTCGCTGGACCGGCCGGCCCACCGGGTGCTGGCACGCGGCCGGGTGGAACAGGAGGTGGTCCACGCCACCACCGGCGCGGACCTCCTCGTCTGCGCACGCGACGGCGACCTCGCCCGCCTCGGCCCGCGCAGCCTCGGTCACGCCACCCGCTTCGTCGTCGACCACGCCCCCTGCCCCGTCCTGCTGGTCTGGCCCGGCAACACCCCCAGCCCCGACCTGCCTCCCCCGCCCCCGCCCCACGGGCCTCCGCCCCCGCCGCCCGGGCCCGGCCGCCGCCCCTGAACCCAGCCTCCACCGGATCAGCCGTTGAGGTGCCTGCCCACCTCGAGGCCCGGGGAGATGAACAGGCGCCGGCCGTGGATGCCGCTGGCCATGAAGGAGCCGTACGGGTCGTTCGGGATCCACCACAGGTCGTGGTAAGAGAGTGTGGCCGGCGTGCTCGCGGGGGCTGCGGGGAAGCGGACCCGCCGGGGGTAGCCCTCCCGGATCGAGGTGCCGATGGTGGAGGCGACGGATTCCGCCACGATCTGCTGGTCGCCGACCGCGCCGCCGCAGCGAATCATCTCGCCGAGCCTCGCGATGTCGCGGGCGGTCGCGCTGAAGCCGCCGCAGGCGGACTCGGCGCCTGCGGAATCGATTTTCTGGACGCTTTGTACAGTAACTGCCTGACAGTCTGAAACGACAGGAGTGGGCGGATGACGCAGTCGGCAGAGATGTCCTCCTTGGCGGACCTCACCTGGGCCCGTGGCATCACCGATCCGGCCTTGGGTGCGACGGCACACGGTGTCGGGACGCGAGACGGTGCCGAGCCGCCGGGAGGGCGGCTCGCGGCCTACGGTGTGACGTCGAGGGCTCCCAGGGCGTCCGACGGCGCCAGTCCCGATGCCCACACCCGCCCGTATACCGACAGGTCCCGCAGGTGGCCGGTGGCCTCGGCGGCGCTGTAGCCCGTGTCGTTCTCCACCCACCACGTCAGTACGCCGATGAGCTCGCCCGTCCAGGCCCGGGCGATGATGTCGAAGGGGATGCGCGGGGTGACGCCGACCTGTTCGGCACGCTCACGAAAGACGCGCTCAACCCGGTCGCAGATGATCTCGGTGAATTCACGCAGCGCCCGGCCGTCGCCCTCGCCCCGGAGAATCACCTGGTAAACGGGCTTTTCCTGCGCCGCGTGCTGGAAGATGTAGAGCACCGGAAGGCCGGTGAACCCCTGCGCCTGGGCCTGCTCCACGGCGGGCAGCAGCCGCTCCCTGTCCGCGGCGAGTTCCCGGACGATGCCCACCAGCAGGTCTTCCTTGTCGCGGTAGTGCGCGTAGAAGGTCGCGCGGGCCACGTCGGCGCGCTCGGTGATCTCCTCCACCGTGAGGGCGTGGAATCCCTTGTCCAGGACGAGGTCCACGAGGGCCGACCGCAGGGCCTTGCGTGTGCGGCGGACGCGGCGGTCTTCGGCTGCATTCGGGGCGGGGGGCTTCATGGCCGGATCATTTCCTCTTCGTTCGAACCGTTGACCTGAGACTAGCGCCGCGTTTACGTTCCCGTACAGCAAGCTTGTTAACGAACAAGTCGTTCAGAAACTTTGCTCCCATGGAGTCGCGATGAACCTCGGACGCTACGTACGCCGGACAAGCAGCCATCAGCCCGACGCCCCAGCGGTGGTCTGCGGGCCGTCCAGGCTGACCTACGCGGAACTCGACGGGCACAGCGACCGGCTCGCGACCGCGCTGCGGGCCCTGGGCCTGCTGAAAGGCGACTGCGTGGCCACCCTCGCGGGCAATCGCGCAGAGCTGGTCGTCACCGAAGTGGCCCTCTACAAGGCCGGACTCGTGCGGGCCCCCATCAATGCCCGGCTCGGCGAGCGGGAAGTCGCGCATCTGCTGCGTGAGTCGGGGGCGCGGGCCCTGCTCGTCGACGCCGCCCACCTGGAAACCGTACGGGAGGCGCTGCCCGGCAGCGGAGTGCAGACCGTGATCGGCTACGACGGCCCGAGCGACCTCGGCTCCGGCTACACCGACCTCCTCGAAGCCGCCGCGGCCGAGATCGTGGACGTCGACTGCGCCGACGACGACATCGCCGTCCTGCACTTCACCTCCGGCTCGACGGGCAAGCTCAAGGCCGCGACCCAGACATACGGCAACCGGGCCGCTGCGATGCGCAAGATGGTCATGGGTCCGGACACCCGCGTCGGCCCTGGCGACAAGCAGATCCTGGCAGGCCCGGTGACCCATGCGTCCGGCATGCCGCTGATGGGCATCTTCTTCGCGGGCGGCTGCGCGATCGTCCTGCGCCGCTGGGATGCCGGGGAATTCCTCGACACGGTCCAACAGCACCGTGCGACACACGCGTTCGTCGTCCCGACCATGGTCAACACGGTGCTCGCGCTGCCGAACGCCCGGGACTACGACCTGTCCAGTCTGCGCCAGCTCATCTATGGCGCCGCACCCATGGCGCCGCAGCGTATCCGCGATGCCTGGGAGCTGTTCGGACCGGTGCTGTCACAGGGGTACGGCTGCGGTGAGACCACCTCGGGTGTGCTCTTCCTGTCGACCGAGGACCACCGGCGTGCCATCGAGGGCATGGACGAGGAACTGCTGCTGTCCTGCGGGCGCCCGCGGGCCGAGGCCGACGTCGCGGTCGTCGACGCCAGTGGAGCGCCGGTGCCCGACGGATCCATCGGCGAAATCGCCGTACGCGGCCCGGACGTCGTCCCCGGCTACTTCAACGAACCGGACTTCACCGCCGCGACCTTCCGCGACGGCTGGTTCCTCACCGGCGACCTCGCACGCCGCCGCAAGGACGGCTACGTCTTCATCGTCGACCGCAAGAAGGACATGATCATCTCCGGCGGTTTCAACATCTACGCCGTCGAGGTCGAGTCCGTACTCCATCAGCACCCCGACGTGTACGAAGCGGCTGTCATCGGCATCCCGGACGAGCAGTGGGGCGAGGCCGTCAAGGCCGTCGTCGTCCTGCGCGAGGGCGCCGCGCTCGGCGAGGCCGAACTCATCGATTTCTGCGCCGGCCACCTGGCTCGTATGAAGAAGCCCCGCTCGGTCGACTTCGTCGCCGCGCTGCCCCACAACCCCAACGGCAAGATCGACCGCCGTGCCCTTCGCGATCCCTACTGGGCGGGCGCCGAGCGCCGCGTCCACTGACGGCTGCCCGTCTCCTGCCGCAGGCCGCCGAAGCTCGCTGAACCTCGCCGGACATCACTGAACCTCGCTGAACGGAACACCCACACCATGTCCTTCACCCTCGAACCCTGCTACGACGACAACCCGCGCCTCCAGGGTCTCGTCGTCGACCTGCGCCGCTACCTCCACGAGGAGCTCATCCCGTACGAACGTGAACGCGGCCTCACCGCCGAGACCAAGCTGGACCGGCCGACCCTCGAGCGTGTCTGGAAACGCAGCAGTGAACTCGGCTTCTACGGCATCAGCCTGCCACCGGAGCTGGGTGGCGAAGGCCTGAGCCTTGTCGAACTCTGCGCACTGAAAGAGGAGTTGACCGCTTCCGGCGCCGTGCTGTCGCACTCCGTCCTGGGGGACATGGGCGGGCCGCTCCGTGCCGGCTCCGTCGTGAAGTACGCGACCGACTACCAGTTGGAACGCTATCTGCTGCCCGTCATCAGAGGCGAACGCGCCTGCTGCTTCTCCATCACGGAAGAGGACGCCGGCTCAGACGTGCGTCGCATGACCACCACCGCCACCCCGGACGGCGACTCGTACGTCCTCACCGGCCGCAAGGTGTTCAGCTCGGCCGCGCCCTTCGCGGACTTCGCCATCGTCGTCGCCCGCATGGCCCGGACCGGGGACGAGGAGGCCTACAGTGCGTTCCTCGTCGACCTCGACAGCCCCGGCTGCCAGGTTCTCGACGGTGCGGTACCCATGTCCGGGCAGCAGATGGAGGGCGACCTCGTCTTCGATGCATGCCGTGTCCCCGCCGCGAACCTCCTCGGCGAGATCGGCCAGGGCCTGCGTATCGGCATCGGCCGCATCACCCTCAACCGCCTGCTGCACTGCCCGTCACTCATCGGTGCCGCCCGACGCGCCTGGGACCTGTCCGTGGCGTACACCAAGAGCCGCACCGCCTTCGGACAGCCCCTGCTGGCACTCCAGGCCATCCAGCACAAGCTCGCCGACATGGCCACCGACATCTACGCCGCCCGCTCCACGGTCATGGCCACGGCCGCCCGGGCCGACCAGGGCGCGAACATCGGTGTCGAGGCGAACATGTGCAAGTTGCTCACCGCCGAGTCCTGCTTCCGCGTCGCCGACCAAGCCGTACAGATCCACGGCAAGACGGGGCTGACTCACGGCCACGAGGTCGAGCAGATCTTCCGGACCCTGCGGATGTTCCGCATCGTCACCGGCACCACCGAGATCCACAAGAACGCGATCGCCAAGTCGCTCGTGTGACGCGGCGTTCCGGGCGGTCCCCTTCCCCCTGCTCTCCCTGATCCCGCAGGAGTCACCCTTGGCACCGTCAGCATCGTCCGACCACCGCCGCGCCTGGCTGATCACAGTCATGATCGTGGCCTTCATGGTC
Organism: Streptomyces sp. NPDC051322; assembly: GCF_040689485.1. Taxonomy (NCBI): domain Bacteria; kingdom Bacillati; phylum Actinomycetota; class Actinomycetes; order Kitasatosporales; family Streptomycetaceae; genus Streptomyces; species Streptomyces sp. NPDC051322. The sequence continues at coordinate 585,261 of NZ_JBFBAK010000003.1, forward strand.
GTCAACTACGCCGACAAATCCGTCCTGGGCCTTGCGGCTGTCCCGGTCATGGACGAACTGCACATCAGCAACAGCACGTACGGCCTGATATCCAGTTCCTTCTACTTCCTGTTCAGCCTCTCCGGCCTGGCCGTCGGATTCGTCTCCTCGCGCGTCTCCAGCCGGGCGCTGCTGTTCGCCATGACCCTGCTGTGGGCGGTGGCCCAGGTCCCGGTACTCGTCGTGGCCGCGCTTCCCACGCTCATCGCCGGCCGGGTCCTGCTCGGCGCAGCCGAGGGCCCCGCGGCTTCCATGTCCATGCACGCCCTGTACAAGTGGTTCCCACCCGAGCGGCGCGGGCTGCCCTCGGCGCTGCAGATCGGCGGAGCGGCGCTGGGCACCCTCATCGCCGCGCCGGTGGTCACCTGGCTCATCAGCTCCTTCGGCTGGCGTTCGGCCTTCGCCGCGCTCGCCGTGACGAGCGCGGTGTGGAGCGCGGTCTGGTGGAGGGTCGGACATGACGGCCCGTACGCTCCCGAACGCGAACTCCGCGCGGACGTCAAGGACGTCCCGTCCGTTGCCCGGCTACCGCTGCGCAGACTCCTGCTGACCGGCACGGTGCTGGGCAGCATAGCCAGCGCCTTCGGGGCCTCCTGGGCGCTCTCGCTCAGTCACGCATGGCTGCCCGCCTACCTCAGGACGCAGCTCGGCATGTCGGCGGAGTCCGCTGCGACCACCATCAGCGCGATCTCCGCGTTCAGTCTGGTGCTGCTGCTGACCGTCTCGCCGTTCGTCGACGCACTCAAGAGACGGGGTGTGCCCAGCCGTTGGTCGAGTGGTGCCCTGCAAGGGGCCGCGGTCTGTGTGGCGGGCACGGCCATGGCGGCCTTCCCCTTCGTCGGCGCGACCGCCCCCCGTGTCCTGCTGATCGGGCTGGCCTTCGGCGGTACGGCGGTGGCCTTCCCCCTGCACTACATGACGACGGCCGAGGTCATTCCCACCGCCCAACGCGGCGCCGTCTTCGGCATCGTGGCCGCGACCGGCACACTGCCCGGCCTCATCGCGCCCGCGCTCACCGGCCATTTCATCGACGCACTGGACAGCCCGGCCGCGGGGTACACCACGGCCTTTTTCGTCACCGCCGCCGTCATGCTCTGTGCCGGAGCGTTCGCCATCACGGCCATCCGCCCGGAACGCGACGTCCGACGACTCCGTCCCACTGCCGAAGGGCCCCTCGCATCCCCCCGTACGGACAGGGCTTCAGCGTCTGCCCGAAAACCGGCTTCGAAGCCGCCGACGTAAGCCCCGCCCGCAGCCGCGCAGCCGCGCAGCCGCTCGGTCGGCCGCCGGTCTTACAGGCCGGCTCCCTCTTCAGTGACGGAGGCCGTGGACGTGCGGGCTTCGGCTCCGAGGGCCCGGACCTCGGCCAGCAACTGGGCGTTGGTGGCGCCCTTGACGAGATATCCGGCCACACCGACCGCGGCCATCTCGGTGCGCGCCCCCTGGTCGCCGTAGGCGGAGAACACCAGGATGCGGACCCCCGGGACGGCCCGGATGATGTGCTGTGCGGTGTACGGGCCGCCGCCGGGAAAGCGCACGTCGAGCACCACGACGTGCGGCTGGTGGGCGGTGGCGAGCCGGATCGCCTCGTCGGCGTCGGTCGCGCTGCCGACCAGGGCGAGGTCGGGCTGGGCCCCGACGACCTCGGCCAGCGCCGCGCGCAGCAGGTCGTTGTCGTCGCAGATCAGCACCCGCAGGGCGCCCCCGGGCGCGGCGGGCTGGGTCATGACGGTCCCTGGAGGTCGGCCCGGGAGTCGAAGTTCCTGACGGGGGCGCCGGGCAGCGGTTCGTCCAGCAGGCTGCTCGGCAGGTCGGGCACCCAGAATTCCACGGTGGTGCCGGTGCCGGGCTCGCTGCGCAGCGTCCACCAACCGTCGGCGGTCTCGGCCCGCTCGCGCATCTCCATCAGCCCGAAGTGCTCGTGCAGCCGGTGTGTGACAGCCGGGTGCCCGGTACCGTCGTCGGCCACCCGGACCAGCAGGCCGCGGTCCTCGGTGGTGACGCTGACCCGTACGGTGCGCGCACGGGCATGCTTGCGCACGTTCAGCAGCGCCTCCTGCACGATACGGAAGATGGTGATCGCGGTCTCGGAAGCCGGTTCCTTCTCCAGGGCGTGGTCCAGGGAGAACTCGAGTCCCCAGCTCCCGACCGTGTCGTTGAGGTGCTGGGACAGCGACTCGATCAAGCCGTGCCGGTCGATGCCGGGCGGCTGGAGCCGGAAGGTGAGGTTGCGCAGCCGGCCCACCGCCTCACGTACCGACGTGTCGAGCTGGGCGAGTTCACTCCCGTAGGGCTCGCCGATCCGGTCGGCGAGGAGCTGAAGTCGCATACCGACGGCGACCATGGCCTGGATGGAGTCGTCGTGCACGTCCCAGGCGATGCGGCGGCGTTCCAGCTCCTGCGCCTGCACCAGGTGGGTGAAGAGGCGACGGCGTTCAGTGAGTGCCTGCTCGGCGGCGCGGCGCTCGGTCATGTCCCGGGTGACCTTGCCGAAGCCGCGCAGTTCGCCGGACTTGTCGAAGAGGGCGGTGATCACCACGTTGGCCCAGAAGCGGGAGCCGTCCTTGCGGATGCGCCAGCCCTCGTCCTCCAGCCGGCCGTCGGCGATGGCCGCCTCCAGCTCCAGATGGGGTTTGCGGGTGGCGATGTCCTCGGGCGGGTAGAAGACCGAGAAGTGCTTGCCGATGATGTCCTGGGCCCGGTAGCCCTTGATCCGCTCGGCGCCGGCGTTCCACGTGGACACGTAGCCCCCGGGGTCGAGCATGAAGATGCCGTAGTCCAGGACGCTCGAGACCAGCAGGGTGAACGCCGTCTCGGACGGGGCGGGGACGAAACTCTGCTCGGCGGGGCTGGTCCCGGTCACCGGAGGAGGCCTTCTCGGCGGGCCACGGCGACCGCCTCCAGTTGGGAGCGGGCGCCGAGCTTCTCCAGCACCCGCTGGACGTGGTTCCTGGCGGTGTTGAGGGCGACGCCGAGCCGCTGGCTGATCTCGGCGCTGCCCAGGCCGTCGCCGAGCAGCCCGAGGGTCTCGCGCTCGCGCGGGGTGAGGGTGCTGCCCAGGTCTGCGGTCCGGCCGGTCAGCCGGTCCAGCGCTCCGCTGAGCAGGCCCTTGCTGAAGGCCACTTCACCCGCCGCCACCAGGCGTACGCCGTCCTGGAGCTCGCCCAGTTCGCCGGCCTTGAGGATGAGCCCCGAACCACCGGCCTCAGCGACGCGGGCGGCCACCGCCGGGGTCGCCTCGCCGGTCAGCACCAGTACCCGGGTGCCGGGCGCGGCGGCCTTGAGCCGGCTGATGGCGGCGATGCCGTCACCGTCGGGCAGTCGCCGGTCCAGTACCACCACGGCGGGGCGCAGCCGGGCGGCGTCGGCCAGCGCGTCCTTCAGGGACAGGCTGCGGCCGACCACCTGCAGGTCGTCGGTGCGGTCCAGGGCGATGCGGATCGCCTCAGCCACCATGTCGTGGTCCTCGACGAGCAGGATGGTGATGCGCTCACCGGTGATGCGCTCACCGGTGATACGCGCCATCGGGCCCGGTGCGGTCTGTGATGTCGAAGGCATCAGACGGTCCTCGGTGGTAGACGGGCCACGCTGTCGGCGAACAGTTCGTCGGCGCCGGTGAGGGCGAACAGCCGGGCCACCTGCGCGCAGGCCCCCTCCACGCACAGCTCGGTGCCGATCCTATCCGCCGTGGCCTTGGCCTCCAGCAGCACGTTGCACCCCGAGCAGTCGCAGAAGCGCAGGCCCCACAGGTCGAGCACGACACGGTCGGACCGCCGTGCGAAGCAGTCGGCGAGGGCGGCTCGCAACTCCGCGGTACCGTCCAGGTCCAGCTCGCCGACGAGCCGGAGACGGGGCACGTCGCCGTCGGTTGCAGCGCTGACTTGGAACAACTGGCTTTCCACCGTTGTGTCTTCTCCCATGTTGCAACCCCCTGCCTGGTTGATGGGCACCAGCTCAGAGTAGTGAATCTGCACTAGAAGACAATCCATTCCCCGAACGGGTCACCCCACGCATGGGTGGATCAGCGCGAAAGCACGACCGCAGGGAACACGAATCCGTGAACGTCGGCTGGGTACGCTGCGGTGTAGAGCAAGGATCAGAGGACAGGCGCCCGGCAGCGCGACGTGGCCACAGGCAGCGGTGGGGCTCGGGCCGTGAAGCACTCGAGCTGTGCAGCATTCGGCGGAAGGGGAGTTGGGATGGAAATCCCGCCGTCCACTCCGCACGACGCCGGTCCTCCGGAGGTGTGCATGGACTTCGACGGTGCCCCCGGCTGCATCGCCGAAGCACGGGCAGCCGCCGTCGCCTTCCTCCGCCACCACGCCCCGCACGTCTGCCACACCTTTCACGTCGACGTCCTGCTGGTCGTCTCCGAGCTGGTGACCAATGCCGTCCGCCACGCTCCCGGTCCCCTCGTCCTGGAGCTCGGACTGCTTCCTGGCGGCATCGGGATCACCGTGCGGGACACCAGCCCCAGCCCCCCTTGCTCCCGGACCCCCGACCGGACCGGCGGACGCGGCTGGCCCATCGTCCAGAGCCTCGCCCACCGGGTGCGCGTCGTCCCCCGCCACAACGGCAAGGCGGTCCACGCGGAGCTGGCCTGGTAGCCCCCCCGCCGGGCAGGCCGTTGTCGGCTCCGGCGGATCCCGCAATACGGGTGCCCCGTAGCCAGATGCGCGGTCAGGAGAACTGTCAGCGCCGCGCTCGCGCCGACCTCGTTCATGGAGTTCCACTGCGCTTGTAGCCGACCCACAACCGGCCGCCGACCTGATCCAGCACCTCGTCCACGACTGCTGCGAGAGGCTCGATCCGCTCCGCCAGTACTTCCCGTAGGCCATCGCCCAGACGCAGGCTGAGACCCGGAGCTGTGGTCTCAAGACGGCGTGCCAGCCACTTCCCGCCGCCGCTCCAAGATCCGCCAGTGGCCAGCGCCAACTCGCCGATTCGCCGCACCAGTTCGGTGGCGATGAACAACCGTTCGCTCTGGACGGTGCTCCCCGCGAGGTCATCGAGGAGGTCGGTGATCGCGTAGCGGCAGTCATCGATCTCCTCATCCGACACAGGGGGTGGTCCGGCCGCGGTCAGCTTCCGGGCCTCAGCGGCGAGGTGCGCCCCGACTCCATCGGAGTCGAAGAGCAACAGCCCGTCGGAACACATCCACAGCAGCGGTGACCGGCGCTTGGGTACTTCTCGATCGATGTACGAGTGCCACGTCACTTCGGTTGGTGTTCTCATCTGCCGTCGGCAAGGAGCTCGACTCCACCAACGTTCGGAGAGCGTTCCGCGTAGCCATCAGGAAGGCGGCCGGAGTGGACGCGGATGAGTGGACGCCACGGGAGCTGCGGCACAGCTTCGTGTCTCTGCTGTCGGACAGTGGGGTGCCGCTCGAAGAGATCTCGCGTTTGGTCGGGCACTCCGGAACGGCTGTCACCGAGGGGTCTACCGCAAGCAGATCCGCCCAGTGATCCAGACAGGCGCGATCGCGATGGACGGCATCTTCAAGATCGATCCGGAACGGTAGACACGCAGTGAGACACTCACAACGAATCAGGGCCGGTTTCCTATGAAGGAAACCGGCCCTGACCTGGTGCTTAGCTGTCGGGGTGGCGGGATTTGAACCCACGACCTCTTCGTCCCGAACGAAGCGCGCTGCCAAGCTGCGCTACACCCCGATTGTCGCTCGCGTGGCGGCGACATCGTTTACTTTAGCGGACCCCGGGCCTGAGACGAAATCCGGTTTCGGTGGGCGGGTGCGGAGCGGCCCGGGAGAAGGGCGCTGCGACGGGCTCGCGGGCGGTGGGCTGGGTCAGTGGCGGGCTGTGAGGGTCAGGAGGGAGGCCTCAGGGGGGCAGGCGAAGCGGACCGGGGTGTAGCGGTTGGTGCCGCAGCCGGCGGATACGTGCAGGTAGGAGCGGTTGCCGTGGGACTCGTGGGCGGAGAGGCCCTTGACCCGGTCGGTGTCCAGGTCGCAGTTGGTGACCAGGGCGCCGTAGAGGGGGATGCACAGCTGGCCGCCGTGGGTGTGGCCGGCGAGGATCAGTGGGTAGCCGTCGGCGGTGAAGGCGTCCAGGGCACGGAGGTAGGGGGCGTGGACGACGGCCAGAGAGAGGTCGGTGCCCTCCTCGGGGCCGCCCGCGACCTGCGCGTAGCGGTCCCGTTTGATGTGCGGGTCGTCCAGGCCGGTGAAGGCGATCTCCATGCCGTCGATCTTGAGGCGACCGCGGGTGTTGCTGAGGTTCACCCAGCCTGCGGCGTCGAAGCCGTCGCGGATGTCCTCCCACGGGTTGTGGACGACGTTGGTCGCCGGGGCCTTGCCGTTCAGGCCGTGCTTGCCCTGGGCCTTCTCGAGGAGGTAGCGGGCCGGGTTGCGGAACGAGGGGCCGTAGTAGTCGTTCGAGCCGAAGACGTAGACCCCGGGGAACTCCAGCAGCGGGCCGAGGGCGTCCAGGACGTCGGGGACGGCCTCCGGGTCGGAGAGGTTGTCCCCCGTGTTGACCACGAAGTCGGGGCGCAGGCCCGCGAGGGACTGCAGCCAGCGCTGCTTCTTGCGCTGGCCGCGGACCATGTGGATGTCGGAGACCTGCAGGACGCGCAGCGGTCGGGCGCCGGGTGGGAGCACCGGCACGGTGACCCGCCTCAGGCGGAACGAGCGGGCCTCGAAGCCGGCGGCATAGGCGATGCCGGCCGCGCCAACGGCGGTGATTCCTGCGGTGACTTTGAGGGGGGTCCCGTAGCGTGCGCGCATGTCTCCATCGTCGCAGAAGACGGGGGAGCGCGAAATCCGCGGGCCGGGCCGGCGCCGTACCTGCGACACTTGGGCGCATGACCACGCTCAAGTCCAAGCTGCATGCAGAACTCACCGAGGCCATCAGGGCGCGCGACGAGCTGCGCTCCTCGACGCTCCGGCTGACCCTCTCCGCGATCACCAACGAAGAGGTCTCGGGGAAGTCGGCGCGCGAGCTCTCCGACGACGAGGTGATCAAGGTGATCGCCAAGGAGGCGAAGAAGCGCCGTGAGGCGGCCGAGGCGTTCGAGCAGGGTGGCCGCCCGGAGAGTGCCGCGCGGGAGAAGGCGGAGGGCGAGCTGCTCGCCACGTATCTGCCGAAGCAGCTGAGCGACGAGGAGCTGGGCGCGATCGTCGCGCAGGCCGTCGATGAGGCGAAGGCGGCGGGCGCGGAGGGGCCGAGGGCCATGGGCGCCGTGATGAAGATCGTGAACCCGAAGGTGGCGGGCCTGGCGGAGGGCGGCCGGGTGGCCGCCGAGGTGAAGAAGCGGCTCGCGGGCTGAGGCGGCGACGGCCGACGCGAGAACGGCCGACCCGATCATACGAGAGGGGCGCCCCGGTCGGACCGGGGCGCCCCTCTCGCGTACCGCCGCTCAGGTGCGGGGGAGGCGCCGGTTACCTGCCCGGCTTGCCGTTGTTCCCGCCGAAGAAGCCGGGCGGGAAGGAGATGCCGCCGGCGCCTCCGTTGCCGCCTCCGTTGTTGCCCCCGTTGGTGTTCCCGGCGGTGCCCCCGCCGCCGCCGGCGGCGCCGCCTCCGTTGTTGTTGCCGCCGTGGCCCTTGCCGCCCTTGTCGCCCTTCGTCTTGCCGCGCGGTACGTCGACGGCGTTGAAGTTCGGGGCGTCGGAGCCGAGTGAGCCGGTCATGGCGGTCCGCCAGATCGGGCCCGGCAGACAGCCACCGCACACCTTGTCGTAGTACTGCCCGCCAATGGTGATGTTGGACATCGGGATCTGGGGGCTGCCGTCGCTGCCGACCCAGACGGCGGTCGCGAGGTTCGGCGTGTAGCCGACGAACCAGGCGTTCCTGCGCTCATCGGTGGTACCGGTCTTGCCCGCGTTGTCCCGGTCGGTGAGGCCGGCCGCCTTACCGGTGCCGTCCTCGACGACACCCTTGAGCATCTGGCTGATGGTGTCCGCGGTGTGCTCGCTCATCGCCTGGTCACAGGTCGACTTCGGCACGTCGAGGGCCTTGCCGCCCGGCGCGGTCACCGACTCGATGGCGATCGGGGAGCAGTACGTACCGCGGTTGGCGAAGGTCGCGTAGACCGAGGCCATCGCCAGCGGGGTCGACTCCTGGCCGCCGAGGGTGGTGGACGCGGTGTTCAGCAGCGGCTTGTCGTCGCCGCGCTGGTAGCCGACCTTCTTCGCCATGGTGAGGGTCTCGCAGAGGCCCGTCTTCCGCTCCAGCGAAGCGAAATACGTGTTGATCGACTTGCCCAGCGCGCTGGTCATGTCGAAGGTGCCCTTCTCCGACTCCAGTTCGTTCTGCACGGACCAGGGCTTGTCGTCGGTGACCTGGCCGGAGCAGGAACGGAAACCGTCGGCCGGCAGCTTGATCGTCCGGGGCGTGGTGAAGGTCTGCGCCGGGCTGATGCCCTTCTCCAGGGCAGCCGCCGCGGTGATGGGCTTGAACGTGGAGCCCACCTGGAAGCCGTAGGAGCTGCCGCCCATCTTGTGGTCGACGGAGAGGTTCAGCACCGTCTGGTGTTTGGTCATGTCCAGGCCGTAGGGGCGGGACTGGGCCATCGCCAGGATCTTGCCGGTGCCGGGCTGGACCTGGACCACCGCGTCCGCGATCTTGTCGTCCTTGTTGACCCGGGAGGTGGCGGCCTTGTTGGAGGACGCCTGCGACTTCGGGTCGAGAGTGGTCCTTATGGTGAGTCCGCCGACCGCCCAGAGCTTCTGCCGCTCCTTCTCGGTCTTGCCGAAGGCCGGGTCGGAGAGGAAGACCTTGCGCACGTAGTCGCAGAAGAACCCCGCGCCCTGCACTGCCGTGATGCAGCCGCTCCTCGGCTGGGTGACCTTCAGCTTGATCGGGTCGGCCATCGCCTTGTCGGCTTCCGCCTGCGACACGTCATGGAGGTCGGCCATCCGCTGCAGCACCGTGTTACGGCGCTTGGTGGCCTCCTGCATGTCGTTCACCGGGTCGTAGCGGCTCGGCGACTGGACCATGCCGGCGAGCAGGGCGGACTCGCTGAGTGTCAGGTCCTTCGCGGGCTTGGAGAAGTAACGCTGGGCCGCGGCCTCGATGCCGTACGCCTGCTCGCCGAAGAAGGTGATGTTGAGGTAGTTCTCGAGGATCTTCTTCTTGCCGAGGGTCTCCTCGACCTGGATCGCGTACTTGAGCTCGCGGACCTTGCGGCCGAGGCTCTTCTGCTGCGCCTCGGCGACCTTGGTGGCGTCGTCGCCGGCCTCCTCGACGAAGACGTTCTTCACGTACTGCTGGGTGAGGGTCGACGCGCCCTGGGCGGCGCCGCCCTCCTGGGCGTTGCGGTTCAGCGCGCGCAGTACGCCCTTGAGGTCGACCGCACCGTGCTCGTAGAAGCGTGCGTCCTCGATGTCGACGATCGCCTTCTGCATGTACGGCGAGATGTCCGCGAGCTTCACGACCGTGCGGTCGCGCTCGTAGACCGTGGCGATCTGGCCGCCCTTGTTGTCGAGGATCGTGGTGCGCTGGCTCAGCGGCGGGGTCTTGAGGCTGGCGGGGATGTCGTCGAACCCCTGGACCGTGCCTTTGGCCGCGAGCCCGAACACCCCGGCTGCCGGCAGCGCGAGGCCCGCCAGTACAGCTCCGGAGAGCGCGGCGACACCGAGGAATTTGGCGGCCTGCTGGGTCGTGGAGAGACCTCCGCCGGAGCGCTTCTTTGGCATGGAGGCAGCCTACGTCGTCGAGAAGGAGCAGCCTCATTCGCCGGACACGCGTATATGTCTTGGCCTAAGCTGCACCTAACTGTCACAGCAGTGCGGTTCTGTATCAAGCCCCCCGGCATGACTTCGCTCTCCCCGAATGGGGCGAATCCGTGCCCGAATATGCCCCGATGTGTTGCCTGGCGCACCTTGTGGCGTTGATGAACTGTCCTGGATTGCCGGGATTGTTCGTAATGTCCTGCGCTCACTCCGTTGGGTGATCTGCCGCGTACGCATAGTCCGTTCGGGCCATTCAAGATTGGGCCCACCGGGGGTGTTGCGCTGTGCCTGCCTTCCGTAACGTCCTCAACTGGCAGCGGTGAATATGCCGCTACCGCCGTGGGGGAGCCTCGATTTCGGGAGAGGACGGCGCCGGCATGGGCTGGGTAACTGACTGGAGTGCGCAGGCAGCCTGCCGCACTACGGATCCGGACGAACTGTTCGTACAAGGGGCGGCGCAGAACAGGGCCAAGGCGGTGTGCACCGGATGTCCGGTACGCACCGAATGCCTGGCCGACGCGCTGGATCATCGCGTCGAGTTCGGCGTGTGGGGTGGCATGACCGAGCGGGAGCGGCGCGCACTGTTGCGCAGACGGCCCACCGTCACCTCGTGGCGCCGGCTGCTGGAGACGGCGCGCACCGAGTACGAGCGGAGCACGGGCATGCTGCCCGCGATCGTCGCGGACGACGAAGCGTTCGAGGAGACGTACGCCGCGGTGGGATAGACCGCGCGACGGGCCGGCCCGACCGGCCGTGACCAACGGGCCGCAGCGGCGGACCGTACGGGACTCAGGCCGAAGAACCACCGGTCGCGAGGCGATCACCGATGGTCCGGAGCCCTGCGAGGTCATGCACGTCGCCGGGGAGGGCGGCCACTTCGGCCACCGCTACTTCGGGGTGGAGAGCGGTGAAACGGTCGCGGGTGCGCTGCTCACGCGCGAGCACCCGCATCCGTTCGGCATGCAGGCGCAGCAGACCGGCGGTGAGGGCGTCGACGGTGGGTGCTGCGCTGACGGCGTCCACGGTGCTGTCGGGATCTGCGGTGCTGTCGGGGTCCACAGCGCTGTTGGGGTCCACAGCGCTGTCTGGATGGGCGGCGCTGACGGGGTCTGCGGTGGGTTCGGGAGGGGCGACCGTGGAGTCACGAACTGCTTCATTCCCGGCCTCCTGATCCACAATGCGATCGTCCTCAAGATTTTCTGCGGCGGCCAGTGCCCGCTCGGCCGACAGCCGGGCGGCCCCGCTGTGGTGCACCCGGTTGAGCACCAGACCGGCCAGCGGCATCTCCTCGGCGGCCAGGCGTTCCACGAAGTACGCGGCCTCGCGCAGCGCGTCCCGCTCCGGCGCGGCGACCACCAGGAACGCCGTCCCGGGTGCCTGGAGCAGCCGGTAGGTGGCGTCCGCCCGGGTGCGGAAGCCACCGAACATGGTGTCCATCGCGGTCACGAAGGTCTGCACGTCCCGCAGGAACTGCCCGCCGAGCAGCTTTCCGAGCGTGCCGGTCATCATCGACATGCCGACGTTGAGGAACTTCATCCCGGCCCGGCCGCCGACTTTCGCCGGAGCCATCAGCAGCCGGATGAACTTGCCGTCCAGGAACGACCCCAGCCGCTTCGGCGCGTCCAGGAAATCCAGTGCGGAGCGCGACGGCGGGGTGTCCACGATGATCAGGTCCCACTCGTCACGGGCCCGGAGCTGGCCGAGTTTCTCCATCGCCATGTACTCCTGGGTTCCGGCGAAGCCGGCGGAGAGCGACTGGTAGAAGGGGTTGCTCAGGATCGCGCGGGCCCGCTCGGCGTCCGCGTGCGCCTCGACGATCTCGTCGAAGGTCCGCTTCATGTCCAGCATCATGGCGTGCAGTTCACCGTCACCGGTGGCCTTGATGCCGTCCACCCGGCGCGGGATGTTGTCCAGCGAGTCGATGCCCATCGACTGGGCGAGCCTGCGCGCCGGATCGATGGTGAGCACCACCGCCCGGCGGCCGCGCTCGGCCGCCCGTACACCCAGCGCGGCCGCCGTGGTGGTCTTGCCCACGCCACCGGAGCCGCAGCACACGATGATGCGGGTCGCCGGGTCGTCGATCAGCGGGTCGATGTCGAGCAGTGGCACGGTGTCCAGAGTCATCGGCTGTCCAGGGTCATCGGCTGTCCGGAGTCATCGGCTGTCGAGAGTCATGCGCTCGTGTGCTTCCGCAGTTGCGTGGCCAGCCGGTAGAGCCCGGCCAGGTCCATGCCCTCCACGAGCAGCGGGAGCTCGTAGGTGGGCAGCTTCAGCTCGGCCAGCACCGCGCGTTGCGCGCGCTCCAGCTCCACCCGCTCGGCGTGGTCCGCGGCCTCCGCGAGCAGGGGTGCGACCAGCTTCGCCGAGCCGCTCACGCCGACCCGGGTGAGCGCCTTGGCGACGTCCCTGCGGCGGTCGCCCGACACCGTACGCACGGCCTGTTCGTCCAGCAGCGCGGGGCGCACCATGTTCACGATGACGTTTCCCACCGGGAGGTCGGCGGCGCGCAGTTCGGCGATGCCGTCGGCGGTCTCCTGCACCGGCATCTCCTCCAGCAGGGTCACCAAGTGGACGGCCGTTTCGGGGGACTTGAGCACGCGCATGACGGCCTGCGCCTGGTTGTGTATGGGTCCGATCTTGGCCAGGCCCGCCACCTCGTCGTTCACATTGAGGAAGCGGGTGATGCGGCCGGTGGGCGGCGCGTCCATCACCACGTGGTCGTACGCGTAACGCCCCTGCTTGTCCTTGCGGCGGACCGCTTCGCACGCCTTGCCGGTGAGCAGCACGTCGCGTACGCCGGGTGCGATCGTGGTGGCGAAGTCGATCGCGCCGAGCTTCTTCAGGGCGCGGCCGGCGCTGCCCAGTTTGTAGAACATCTGCAGGTAGTCCAGCAGGGCGCGTTCGGCGTCGATCGCCAGGGCGTGCACCTCTCCGCCACCCGGCGCCACGGCGATCTTCCGCTCCTCGTACGGAAACGCCTCCGTCTCGAAGAGCTGGGCGATGCCCTGTCTGCCCTCGACCTCGACGAGGAGCGTGCGCTTGCCCTCCGTCGCGAGGGCGAGCGCGAGTGCGGCGGCGACCGTGGTCTTTCCGGTCCCGCCCTTGCCGCTCACGACCTGAAGCCTGCTCACGTATGGGAGCCTAACCAGTCGGGCGGGGTACTACGCCGGAGACTGGCAGTGACAGCGGCTACAGTCGCCGTATGGCCAAATGGGAATACGCGACTGTGCCGCTTCTGGTGCACGCGACCAAGCAGATTCTGGACACCTGGGGCGAGGACGGCTGGGAGCTCGTCCAGGTGGTGCCCGGACCGAACAACCCCGAGCAGCTCGTGGCGTACCTCAAGCGGGAGAAGGCCGCATGAGCGGGGCAGTCGACGCCCGCCTCGCTGACCTGGGGCTGACGCTGCCCGAGGTGGTGCCACCGCTGGCCGCATACCAACCGGCCGTCCAGTCGGGGGTGTACGTGTACACCGCCGGCCAGCTGCCCATGGTGGACGGCAAGCTGGCCGTGGTCGGGAAGGTCGGCGCGGAGGTCACGGCCGAGGAGGCCAAGGAGCTGGCCCGCACCTGCGCGCTGAACGCACTGGCTGCGGTGAAGTCGGTCGCCGGTGACCTGGACCGCGTCGAGCGGGTCGTGAAGGTCGTGGGCTTCGTGGCCTCGGCACCGGATTTCACCGGGCAGCCGGCGGTGGTCAACGGGGCGAGCGAGCTGCTGGGTGCGGTCTTCGGCGACCGTGGGGTGCATGCGCGCAGTGCGGTCGGGGTGGCGGTGCTGCCGCTGGACGCGCCGGTCGAGGTGGAGATCCAGGTCGAGCTTCGGGACTGAGCGGCTGCGGTGGCCTACGGGGGATTACGGGGCTCGCGGGGGCGCGGGCCCCGGCGAAGCCGGTCGCGCCGCCGCTCGCCACCCGCCGACCTCGATACTCGCCGACCTCGAACATCGGCGCGAGACCGGTTAGCCTCGCGCGCATGCCCAACGGTCAGTGGTACCCCCCGGAATGGCCCGCTCGCATCCGCGCCCTGGCATCCGGCGACCTCACCCCCGCCCAGCCCCGTCGCGCAGCCACCGTCATGCTGCTGAGAGACCCGCCGCAGGGGGCCGCCGGCCCCACCGTCCACATGCTGCGCAGGCGTACCTCCATGGCCTTCGCCGGCGGCGCGTACGCCTATCCGGGCGGTGGCGTGGACCCCCGTGACGACGACCGGCTCGTCGGCTGGTCCGGGCCGAGCCGTACTGCGTGGGGCGAGCGGCTCGGGGTCGACGCGGCATCTGCTCAGGCCATCGTGTGCGCGGCCGTACGGGAGACGTACGAGGAGGCCGGCGTGCTGCTGGCCGGCCCGACCGCCGACACGGTGGTCGGCGACCTGTCCGGCGACGACTGGGAGGCCGACCGGGCGGCGCTCGTCGCCCGTGACCTCTCCTTCGCGGAGTTCCTGGACCGCCGGGGTCTGGTGTTGCGCTCCGATCTGCTGGGCGCCTGGGCCCGCTGGATCACCCCGGAGTTCGAGCCGAAGCGCTACGACACGTGGTTCTTCGTGGCCGCCCTGCCGAGCGGGCAGCGCACCCGCAACGCATCGACGGAGGCCGACCGCACCGTGTGGATCCGGACGGCGGACGCGGCCGACGGGTACGACAAGGGGGAGCTGCTGATGATGCCCCCGACGATCTCTACGCTGCGCTCGCTGCAGCCGTACGCGACCGTGGCCGAGGCGCTGGCCGGCGCGGCCGGGCAGGATCTCACTCCGGTACTGGCGCAGGCGCGACTGGAGGCGGGCGAGCTGGTGCTGAGCTGGCCGGGCCACGAGGAATTCACCCGGCGGCTGCCGGCCGCGGAGCAGGAGACCATGGATGAGTGACGCAGCGACCCTCCCCGGGCAGCCCAGGGGCACGGTCTTCTCCGGGCCGGCCACCGCGCGGGCGGTCAACGTCCTCGCACCGAACGCTTCCGCGATGACCCTCGACGGCACCAACACCTGGCTCGTTTCCGAGCCGGACTCGGAGTCGGCGGTCGTCATCGACCCCGGCCCGCTGCACGAAGGCCACCTCAGGGCCGTGATCGACACCGCTGAACGCGCCGGCAAACGGATCGCGCTGACCCTGCTCACCCACGGCCATCCGGACCACGCGGAGGGCGCGGCCCGGTTCGCGGCGCTGACGCGTACCGACGTGCGGGCGCTGGACCCGGCGCTGCGACTCGGCGAGGAGGGGCTCGCGGCGGGGGATGTGGTCACCACCGGCGGTCTGGAGCTGCGCGTCGTACCGACCCCCGGGCACACCGCGGACTCGCTCTGCTTCCACCTGCCTGCCGATCGCGCGGTCCTGACGGGCGACACGGTCCTGGGGCGGGGTACGACCATGGTCGCCCACCCGGACGGGCGGCTCGGCGACTACCTGGACTCGTTGCGCCTGCTGCGCTCGCTGACCGTGGACGACGGCGTGCATACGGTGCTGCCGGGGCACGGCCCGGTGCTCGACGACGCCCAGGGAGCGATCGACTTCTACCTGGCCCACCGGGCCCACCGACTGGCCCAGGTGGAGACCGCCGCCGAGCGGGGCCTCAGTACCGCCTCGGCGATCGTGGCCGAGGTGTACGCGGACGTCGACCGGTCGCTGTGGCCGGCGGCTGAGCTTTCGGTGCGGGCCCAGCTGGAGTACCTGCGGGGGCACGGCCTGATCTGAGCCCCGTGCGAGTGCCCGGGTGGTACGTGAAGAGGGCGCTCCCGCGGGTATGCGGGACGCCCCCTTCCACGTACGGGCAGGCAGCTGTCGGCGGCTAGCGAGACCGCTTGGCGAGGCGCTCGACGTCCAGAAGGATCACCGCGCGGGCCTCCAGACGGAGCCAGCCGCGGCCCGCGAAGTCGGCCAGGGCCTTGTTGACTGTCTCGCGGGAGGCGCCGACCAGCTGGGCCAGCTCTTCCTGGGTGAGGTCGTGCACGACGTGGATGCCCTCCTCCGACTGCACGCCGAAACGGCGCGACAGATCCAGGAGTGCGCGGGCGACCCGGCCGGGGACGTCCGAGAAGACCAGGTCGGACATCTGGTCGTTGGTCTTGCGCAGGCGGCGGGCGACGGCACGCAGCAGCGCCGTGGCCACCTCGGGGCGCACATTGAGCCAGGGCTGGAGGTCACCGTGGCCAAGGCCCAGGAGCTTGACCTCGGTGAGGGCGGAGGCGGTGGCGGTACGCGGGCCCGGGTCGAAGAGGGACAGCTCCCCGATCAGCTCGCCGGGGCCCAGGACCGCCAGCATGTTCTCCCGGCCGTCGGGGGAAGTGCGGTGCAGCTTCACCTTGCCCTCGGTGACCACATAGAGGCGGTCGCCGGGGTCGCCCTCGTGGAAGAGGGCGTCGCCACGGGCGAGCGTCACCTCACTCATCGAGGCGCGCAGCTCAGCGGCCTGCTCATCATCGAGCGCCGCGAAGAGCGGGGCGCGCCGCAGAACGTCGTCCACGAGTTCTCTCCTTGTCGACCTGCTCAGGGGACCGGCTGGACCCCATCATGCCGGACGGGTCAATCAGTGTGATCAGTCACAAGTTTGACGCACCGGCGTCGTGCCTTGTGCGGGAGGGGGCCGATTGGGTTGGTGATTGGCTGTGACCGGCGCGGATGTCGGTGGCTGGCTCTAGGCTGGCCGGGTGTCCAAAACGCCGGTGAGAGTACGGGTCAAGGGGGCTGAACGGGTGTCGGCGAACCAAAAATTCTGCTGTGGGCGAACGGTCGCCCAGCCGAGCGATGTAAGCGGCAAAAGGGACCAAACCGGCGAAGAGGGTCGAGGGAGTCGCGGTGACTGAGGTGTCCGAGCCATCGGGGGGGACGGAACGCGCGGGTGGCGCTGAGCCGTCCGAGGGAGCCGGGTCGGCGGCGAAGCCGGCCGGGCGAACCGCGAGGCGGGCTGCTGCGCCCCGTAAGACGGCACAGAGGGCGGTCCCGGCGAAGGCCGCCAAGGCGGTGCCGGCCAAGGCTGCGAAGGCCGCACAGGCGGCGGCCGGGGCGGCGAAGACGGTGCCGGCCAAGGCAGCGAAGAAGTCGCCCGCCAAGGCCGCGAAGAAGTCGCCTGCCAAGGCGGCGAAGGCGGCGCAAGCCGGGCCGGGTGCGGCCCCGTCGGTGAAGGCCGTCAAGATCCCCGCGTCCGAGTCCCATACCGCCCTGGTCCGCCGGGCGCGCCGGATCGACCGGGAGCTCGCCGAGGTCTATCCGTATGCCCACACCGAGCTCGACTTCGAGAATCCCTTCGAGCTGCTGATCGCCACCGTGCTCTCCGCCCAGACCACCGACCTCAGGGTCAACCAGACGACGCCGGCGCTCTTCGCGAAGTACCCGACGCCGGAGGACATGGCGGCCGCCGACCCCGAAGAGCTGGAGCAGATCCTGCGACCCACCGGCTTCTTCCGGGCCAAGGCCCGGTCCGCCCTCGGCCTCTCCGCCGCGCTGCGGGACAACTTCGGCGGTGCGGTGCCGGGCCGTCTGGAGGATCTGGTGACGCTGCCGGGAGTCGGTCGCAAGACGGCCAACGTGGTCCTGGGCAACGCCTTCGGCGTACCGGGGATCACCGTCGACACCCACTTCGGACGGCTGGTGCGTCGTTGGAAGCTGACCGCTCAGCAGGATCCGGAGAAGGTCGAGGCGGAGATCTGCGCGCTGTTCCCCAAGAGCGAGTGGACGATGCTGTCGCACCGGGTGGTCTTCCACGGCCGCCGGATCTGCCACGCCCGCAAGCCCGCCTGCGGCGCCTGCCCGATCGCCCCGCTCTGCCCGGCGTACGGCGAGGGTGAGACGGACCCGGAGAAGGCACGGAAGCTCCTCAAGTACGAGAAGGGCGGCTACCCGGGCCAGCGGCTGAAGCCCCCGGCCGACTATCCGGGGCAGCCGGCTCCCCCGTTAGGGGCCGGATGACGGCAGCGCGGAACGATCGGACCGGCCGTGGGCGTTGGGAAGAGCAGGCGGGAGAGAGCGGGGGTGCCGATGACGCACACCGGAGAGACAGAGACCGACCGGGCCCATGAGGGCCCGGTCGCCGTGACCGGTCGTGGGCTGCCCGGATGGCTGGCGCCGGTGGCGCAGGCGGCCGACACCGTGCGGCCCGAGCAGCTCAGCCGGTTTCTGCCACCGGCGAGCGGCGGCGGGCGGCAGTCCGCCGTGCTCATCCTCTTCGGCGAGGGCGCGTCCGGGCCGGAGCTGCTGCTGATGGAGCGGGCGGGTACTCTCCGCTCCCACCCGGGGCAGCCCTCCTTCCCCGGCGGCTCCCTCGACCCGGAGGACGGTGATCCGCTCACCACCGGGCCGCTGCGGGCGGCGCTGCGCGAAGCGCAGGAGGAGACCGGGCTCGATCCGGTAGGTGTCCAGATCTTCGGCGTGCTGCCCCGGCTCTACATCCCGGTCAGCGGGTTCGTCGTGACACCGGTGCTCGGCTGGTGGCGGGAGCCCACACCGGTCCGGGCCGTGGACAGTGCGGAGACCGCCCGGGTCTTCACCGTTCCCGTGGCGGATCTCACGGATCCGGCCAACCGCGTGACGGCCATCCACCCGAGCGGCCACCGAGGCCCGGCATTTCTGGTCGAATCGGCCCTGGTCTGGGGGTTCACCGCCGGAGTGATCGACAGAATCCTGCATTTCTCCGGCTGGGAGCGGCCATGGGACCGCACCAAGCAGGTCCCGCTCGACTGGCGCGCATGACAGGCTGGCCGACGTACTGCGCCACCCGGGGAACGCCGCGATCCACCACGGCCCGCCCGGGGGCCGCACCACAGGCCGGATGATCGTGACCGGCGAGGAAAAGCGAGGCTCACGACGGTGAACGTGCTGGACATCCTGCTGCTGTTGGCCGCCGTGTGGTTCGCCGTGATCGGTTACCGCCAGGGGTTCGTCGTCGGCATCCTCTCGGTGATCGGTTTTCTCGGCGGCGGACTCATCGCCGTGTATCTGCTGCCGATCATCTGGGACCAGCTGACGGAGAAGGCCGAGGTCTCCACGGCCGCCACCGTCGTCGCAGTGGTCGTCGTGATCGTGTGCGCCTCGGTCGGCCAGGCCTTCACCACCCACCTGGGAAACAAGCTCCGCCGTTTCATCACCTGGTCCCCGGCCCGCGCCCTGGACGCCACCGGCGGCGCGCTGGTCAATGTGCTGGCCATGCTGATGGTCGCCTGGCTGATCGGATCGGCGCTGGCCGGTACCACCCTGCCCACCCTGGGCAAGGAGGTCCGCTCCTCCAAGGTGCTGCTCGGGGTCTCCCGGGTGGTGCCGCCGGAGGCCAACGGCTGGTTCGCCGACTTCTCCTCCGTGCTCGCGCAGAACGGCTTCCCCGAGGTCTTCAGCCCGTTCGCCAACGAGCCGATCACCGAGGTCCAGCCACCCGACCCGGCGCTGGCCAACAGCCCTGTCGCGCAGACCGCGAAGAAGTCCGTGGTCAAGGTCGTCGGCACCGCGCAGAGCTGCAGCAAGGTCCTGGAGGGCTCCGGCTTCGTCTTCGCCGACCACCGGGTGATCACCAATGCCCATGTGGTCGGCGGCGTCGACGAGCCCACCGTCCAGGTCGGCGGCGAGGGCAGGCTGTACGACGCGAAGGTGGTGCTCTACGACTGGGCGCGCGACATCGCGGTCCTGGACGTGCCGGCCCTCGACGCGCCCTCGCTGAAATTCACCGACACCCACCACGACGCGCACAGCGGGGACAGCGCGATCGTCGCGGGCTTCCCGGAGAACGGCTCGTACGACGTCCGCGCCGCCCGGGTCCGCGGCCGCATCAACGCCAGCGGACCGGACATCTACCACCGCGGCACGGTCACCCGCGATGTCTACTCGCTCTTCACCACCGTCCGCCAGGGCAACTCCGGTGGCCCGCTGCTGACCCCCACCGGCAAGGTCTACGGCGTCGTCTTCGCCAAGTCGCTCGACGACACGCACACCGGATACGCCCTGTCGGCCGACGAGATCCGCGCGGACATCGCCCAGGGCCGCACCGCGAGCCAGCAGGTCGACACCCAGGGATGCGCGCTGTGAGGCTCACCGTCCTCGGCGGCGGCGGCTTCCGGGTGCCCCTGGTGTACGGGGCGCTGCTGCGGGACCACGCGGCCGGCCGGGTCACCCGGATCACCCTGCACGACGTGGACCGGGCCCGCCTCACCGCTGTCGCGCGGGTGCTCGCCGACCAGGCGGCGGGTGTGCCGGACGCGCCCGAGGTCCGTACTACCACCGACCTCGACGACGCCCTGCGCGGCGCCGACTTCGTCTTCTCGGCGATCCGGGTCGGCGGCCTGGCCGGCCGTGCCGCCGACGAGCGGGTCGCCCTGGATCACGGCGTGCTCGGCCAGGAGACCGTCGGCGCGGGCGGGATCGCGTACGGACTGCGTACGGTGCCGGTCGCCGTCGACATCGCCCGGCGGGTTGCCCGGATCGCCCCCGACGCGTGGGTCATCAACTTCACCAACCCGGCGGGCCTGGTCACCGAGGCGATGGCCGCGCATCTCGGCGGCCGGGTCATCGGCATCTGCGACTCGCCGGTCGGACTGGGCCGCCGCGTCGCCCGTACGCTGGGCGCCGACCCCGACCGGGCACGGCTCGACTACGTCGGACTCAACCACCTGGGGTGGCTGCGCGGGCTGTACGTCGCCGACGAGCGGGCGGCGGGCGGCGAGCGGGATGTGCTGCCCGCCCTGTTCGACGACGAGCGGCTGCTGACCTCGTTCGAGGAGGGCAAACTCTTCGGCGCGGAGTGGCTGCGCACCATCCGCTCGGTGCCCAACGAATATCTGCACTACTACTACTTCAACCGCGAGACGGTCGCCGCCTACCGGCAGGCCGCGCAGACCCGTGGCGCCTTCCTGCACGACCAGCAGGCACGGTTCTACGCCGAGATGGCGCACCCCGCGACACCCGCCTGGCAGGCCTGGGACCGTACTCGCGCGGAGCGCGAAGCGACCTACATGGCCGAGAACCGCGAAACCGCGGGCGCCGGGGAGCGAGCACCCGACGACCTCGAGTCGGGCGGGTACGAGCAGGTGGCACTGGCCCTGATGCGCGCGATCGCCGGGGGCTCGGCGGCCGCGAGTGAAGAGAGCAGCGCGGGGGAGGCACGGCGCGGCGAAGGCACCACGCTGATCCTCAACGTCCCGAACGGCTCGACGCTCGACGTGCTCGACCCGGCAGCGGTCATCGAGGTCCCGTGCCGGGTCGACGAGAACGGCCCGCACCCGCTGCCGGTAAGCCGGCTGACGGGCCATGAGGCCGGCCTGGTCACCGCCGTCAAGACCGTGGAGCGTTGTGTACTGGAAGCAGCGGAAAGCGGATCGGCGCGGGTGGCAGTGCAGGCCTTCGCACTGCACCCGCTGGTCGATTCCGTGAATGTGGCGAGGCGGCTGCTCGACGGATACCGGGACGTACATCCGGGCCTCGGCTACCTCAGGCGCTGAGCCTCGGAGCGGCCGTCAGGGCCTGGGATGCCGGAGCCATGCCGAGACCCAGCGGGCACGGCGGCGGAGTATGCGCGGAATGCCGAGGCGGGGATCGAGCCCCCGGACGTGCGGGCCGCCCCTCTCGTGCGTGCTCAGACCTGTGGTCGAGCGATGGTTGGGTACTGCGTCACCGTAGTCGTGCGTCCAGCCCATACCCCGACGTTTGCCCGTGTCACAAGGTCGGTAATCGCTCCGCGCGGGGCCAATTGGCCTATGCGCCAGGCAATTGGCTGTTCGTAGGACAAGCGTTCTCCGGGCCTGTCGGTTCGCCGTTCACCGGTCCGGCTCCGGGTCCCTCAGCCAGTTGATCAGCTCCGCCGAGAACGCCGCCGGGTCCTCCTCCTGGGGGAAGTGGCCCAGGCCGTCGAACAACCGCCACCGGTAGGGCGCTTCGACGTACTGCCCGGAGCCCGCCGCACTGCGCGTGCGCATCACCGGGTCGAGGGAACCGTGCAGATGCAGCGTCGGCACCCGGACGGGGCGCTTCATCCGTCGGTTGAACTGAATCCCGTCGGGGCGCGCCAGCGAGCGCACCATCCAGCGGTACGGCTCGATCGAGCAGTGCGCGGTCGAGGGGATCGACATCGCCCGCCGGTACATCTCCACCGCGTTGTCGTCGGGTCGCGCGGGACCCGACCAGTCCCGAACGAGTCGGCCCACCAAGTCGGCATCGTCGGCGACGAGTTGACGCTCCGGCACCCACGGCCGCTGGAACCCCCAGACGTACGACCCGGACCTGCTCTGCGCGAAGTCGGACAGCATCGCCGAACGCCAGCGTCGTGGATGGGGCATCGAGGAGACCGCGAGCCTGCGCACCAGCTTGGGCCGCATCACGGCGGCCGTCCAGGCCAGGTACCCGCCCAGGTCGTGTCCGACCAGCGCGGCGTCCGGCTCGCCGAGGGAACGGATCACACCGGTGATGTCGAGGGCCAGGTTCGCAGGGTCGTACCCCCTGGGCGTGCGGTCGCTGCCGCCCACCCCGCGCAGGTCCATCGCCACGGCCCGGAAACCGGCGTCGGCGAGCGCGGTCAGCTGATGCCGCCAGGTCCACCAGAACTGCGGGAAGCCGTGCAGCAACAGCACCAGCGGCCCGTCGCCGGCCTCCGTGATGTGGAAGCGGGCGCCATTGGCCGCGACATCGCGATGGTTCCAGGGCCCGTCGATCCGTACGACGGAGCCCGATTCAGCAGAAGCGGTCATGCAGATGAGCGTGCCACAGCATCAGCCTTCTCGATGACCGCCGGATTGACATCGGCGTTACCGTTCGGAGTACTGCTCGCAGCCTTGTCCAGTGCCGGGGCGGGCGACCCGCCGGATGCTTCGATGGACTCCTCGTCGGAGGACGGGCGCGGATGCGGCTTGACGCCCTGGATCACGGAGGCCGACTTCTTGACGGATGCGGCGACCTTCTGCGGCGACTTCCCCCGCTTGGCCTTCTTGGCGAAGACCATGCCGATCAACCCGAGGAAGCCGGCCACCAGCACGTTTGCGGCGAAGGAGAGCAAAAAGCAGACCGCGATGTTCCAGTGGCTCCAGGTGCGGATGCCGTAGGCGAGAGCGAAGCTCAGCATCGGCAGGGAGAAGAGCAGCACCGTACCGGCGGCCGCGAAGGCCCCGCCGCCGATCGCCCCGCGCTTGACGTCCTGGCGCAGTTCGGCCTTGGCCAGGGCGATTTCATCGTGCACCAGTGCGGACATCTCGGCGGTCGCCGAGGCGACCAGCTGACCGAGACTGCGGTCGGCGGTGCCAGCAGGCTTGCTCGGGTGGCTCATCGCTGAATCCCTCTTCTCTTCCGCTCTTCTTCCGCGGCGTGTTGCGGGGGCGTCTTGAGTTGTCGTTGTGCTGCTTGCTGATATTTCGTCTTCTCGGCCGTCGCGGTCCGCATGCATGCCACACGTGCTCGTTCCGAGGGCCGTTCCTGCGAAGGGCCGAATTTCCTGGTCCGGAGTCAGATCATGCCCGACTGTCCTCGTCCCCGCCTGCTGCACCCGTCCGTTCGGAGCGGCCGGTCTCCGCCGACAGCTCGTCGTCCGTCTCCTCGGCGAGGCAGATCGCCTGGTACTTGCGGTTCCGCAACCTGAGCAGGATCGAGGAAATCACGGCCGCGATCACCGAGCCGACGAATACCGAGGCCTTGATCTCGCCGGTCAGAGCGGTGTCGCCGGTGAAGGCGAGTTCGCCGATGAGCAGCGATACGGTGAATCCGATCCCGGCGAGTGCGGACACCGCGAACACATCGGCCCACGCCAGGTCCTTGTTGATCTCGGCCCGGGTGAAGCGGGCGGTGAGCCAGGTACCGCCGAAGATGCCGACCGCTTTGCCGACGACCAGGCCCAGCACCACGCCGAGGGTCTCCGGCCTGCTGAACACATCGCCGAGCGCGCTGCCGGAGACGGAGACCCCGGCGGCGAACAACGCGAACAGCGGCACGGCGAATCCGGCCGAGAACGGACGGACCAGGTGTTCGATGTGCTCGCCCGGGGAGTGCGACTCGCCTTCACGGCGGGTGCAGCGGAGCATCAGGCCCATGGCGACACCGGCGATGGTGGCGTGCACACCGCTGTTGTACATCAGACCCCAGTTGATCAGGGCAAGCGGGACGTAGATGTACCAGCCTCGTACGTTCATCCGCAGAAGTAGCCAGAAGACGACCAGCCCGAGTACGGCGCCGCCGAGCGCGGCGAAATGGATCTTTCCGGCGAAGAACACCGCGATGATCAGGATCGCGAACAGGTCGTCCACGACCGCCAGGGTGAGCAGGAACGCGCGCAGCGCGGACGGCAGTGAGGTGCCGATGACGGCGAGGACGGCGAGCGCGAACGCGATATCGGTGGCCGTCGGCACCGCCCAGCCGTCCATGGACCCACCGCTGACGGCGTTGACCACCGCGTACACCACGGCCGGTGCGGCCATCCCGCACAGCGCCGCGATGACAGGCAGCGCGGCGGCCCGGGGGTTCCGCAGTTCGCCCGCGACGAGCTCGCGCTTGAGCTCGATGCCTGCGACGAAGAAGAAGACGGCGATCAGCCCGTCGGCCGCCCAGTGCTCGACGGACAGGTGCAGTCCGAGCGCGCCGGGACCGAGATGGAAGTCGCTGACGGATTCGTAACTGTGACTCAGCGGGGTGTTGGCCCAGGCCAGTGCGGTGATCGCGGCGATCAGCAGGAGCATGCCGCCGACGGTCTCGGTGCGCAGAGCGTCCGCGATGTAGGCCCGCTCGGTGCGCGGCAACCGACCGAGAAAGGTCAGACCGGCGCGGGGACGGGAGCGAGGCTTCGGGTCGGGCGCGGCCACGAGGGGGACCTCCGGTTGGTTGGACAGCACAGCACACATGCCGACCAGACTTCCCGGCGCACCCTTGATCTCCTGAACAGCCTACCCGGGTTGCGGCAACGGCCCATCCGGTGATCATCACCCTACGTACAAAGCGCCGTCCGAGCACCTTCCGCAGGCCCTCCCACCGGGTCCCTTCCGCAGTGCCTCCGCCCGGATCCTTCCGCGACGACAGCTGAGGGGGCCGGGTTCGGGGTGGGGGTCCGGGGCGTCGGCGCCCCGGACCCGGCCGACCCGGGCTCAGTCCTCGCTGGAAGCGCTCGGCAGCTTCGTCTGGATCAGATCCATCACCGTGGAGTCCGTGAGCGTCGTGACATCGCCGAGTTCCCGGTTCTCCGCGACGTCCCGCAGCAGCCGGCGCATGATCTTCCCGGACCGGGTCTTCGGCAGCTCGGCAACCGGAAGCACCCGCTTCGGCTTGGCGATCGGCCCGAGCACCGCTCCGACATGGTTACGGAGCTCTGCGGAGAGGTCCTTCGACTCCGCCGCTGTACCCCGCAGGATCACAAAGGCCACGATGGCCTGGCCGGTCGTCTCGTCCGCCGCGCCGACCACCGCCGCCTCGGCGACCGCGGGATGCGAGACGAGCGCCGACTCGACCTCGGTCGTCGAGATGTTGTGCCCCGACACCAGCATCACGTCGTCCACCCGGCCCAGCAGCCAGACGTCGCCGTCGTCGTCCTTCTTCGCCCCGTCGCCTGCGAAGTACTTCCCCTCGAACCGTGACCAGTAGGTGTCGAGGAAGCGCTGGTCGTCGCCCCAGATGGTGCGGAGCATCGAGGGCCACGGCTCGGTCAGCACCAGGTAGCCGCCACCGCCGTCCGGCACCTCGTGCGCCTCGTCGTCGACGACGGTCGCCGAGATACCCGGCAGCGCGCGCTGTGCGGATCCGGGCTTGGTAGCCGTCACACCGGGCAGCGGCGAAATCATCATCGCGCCCGTCTCGGTCTGCCACCAGGTGTCCACGACCGGGCACTTGTCGGCGCCGATGTGCTTGCGGTACCACATCCATGCTTCGGGGTTGATCGGCTCACCGACCGAACCCAGCACCCGGAGCGACGAAAGGTCGAACTTGGCGGGGATGTCGTCTCCCCACTTCATGAACGTACGGATCGCGGTCGGCGCGGTGTAGAGAATCGAGACGCCGTACTTCTGGATGATTTCCCAGAACCGGCCCTGGTGCGGGGTGTCCGGCGTGCCTTCGTAGATGACCTGGGTGGCGCCGTTGGCCAGCGGCCCGTACACGATGTACGAGTGGCCGGTCACCCAGCCGATGTCGGCCGTGCACCAGTAGACGTCCGTCTCGGGCTTCAGGTCGAAGACGGCGTGATGGGTGTACGCGGTCTGGGTGAGGTAGCCGCCCGAGGTGTGCAGGATGCCCTTCGGCCGACCCGTCGTGCCCGAGGTGTAGAGGATGAAGAGCGGGTGCTCGGCCTCGAACGGCTCGGGGGCGTGCTCGACGGACTGCCGGCCGGTGATCTCGTGCCACCACACGTCCCGGCCCTCGGTCCACGCGGTGTCCTGACCGGTGCGGCGGACCACCAGTACGTGCTCGACCTGTGGGCACTTGGCCACGGCCTCGTCGATCGCCGGCTTGAGCGCGGAGGGCTTGCCACGCCGGTAGCCGCCGTCGGAGGTGATGACCAGCTTGGCGTCGGCATCCTGGATGCGGGAGGCGACGGCGTCGGCGGAGAAACCGCCGAAGACCACGGAGTGCGCGGCTCCGATCCGGGCGCAGGCGAGCATCGCCACTACCGCTTCGGGGATCATCGGCAGATAGACCGCGACCCGGTCACCCTTGACCACGCCCAGCTCGGCCAGGGCGTTCGCCGCCTGCGACACCTCGTCCTTGAGCTGTGCGTAGGTGATCGCCCGGCCGTCGCCCGGCTCGCCCTCGAAGTGGATGGCGACGCGGTCGCCGTGGCCGGCTTCGACGTGCCGGTCCACGCAGTTGTACGCGACATTGAGCTCACCGTCGGCGAACCACTTCGCGAACGGCGGGTTCGACCAGTCGAGCGTCTCGGTGGGCTCGGTGGCCCAGGTCAGCCGCCGAGCCTGTTCGGCCCAGAAGCCCAGCCGGTCCGCCGCCGCCTGTTCGTACGCCGCCGCGGTGACGTTGGCGTTCGCGGCCAGCTCGGTGGGCGGAGTGAAGCTCCGCTCCTCCTTGAGCAGATTGGCCAAGCTTTCATTGCTCACGAGATCGCCCTTTCGACAAAGCCTTGTGTCCCGGCTCTTAGCTCATCAGTCCGTGAGCCACTCTGACAAGGGGCCACAGCGAGAAATTGGTTTAGACCTATAGCTCGAGGCTATGAAGGTCGCTTCGGCGTCCGCCGGTTGCCGAAGCGTTGCCTCCCGGGCGGCCGGGAGCGACCAGGTCGAAGACATCGTCGAACTCGTGGGCCTCGGCGAGCAGATAGGCCTGGGCCTCGCCGACGTGGAAGTACATGCCGTGCAGCTCCAGCTTGCCTTCGGCGAGACGGCGTGCCACCGATTCGTGCGCTCGCAGATGTTCCAACTGCTGGATGACGTTGGTCAGACAGAGCTGCTCGACCTCGTCGGTCGGCAACCGCCCGGAAATGCGCGCCCAGGAATGATGGCGGCTCAGCATCCGGTCCCGGCTGGGCAGCCCGTGCCGCAACCAGCGCTGCAGGGGGGACCGGGAGCCTTCCGGTGCCCCGCTCAGCAGGGCCTGCATCGCGCCGCAGCCGGAGTGCCCGCACACGGTGATGGACTTCACGTCCAGGATGTCCACGGCGTACTCGATCGCGGCCGCCACCGAATCGTCCGAGGCCTCTTCGCCGGGCAGCGGAACAAAATTGCCCACATTTCGCACGGTGAACAGATCGCCGGGGCCGCTCGATGTGATCATGCTGGTGACCAGTCGCGAGTCGGAGCAGGTGAGGAACAGTTGCGAAGGCCGCTGCCCCTCACGAGCGAGCCGGGCGAGTTCCTGCCGCACCAGCGGAGCCGTGTTCCGCTGGAAGGAACTGAGCCCGCTGGTCAGCTGGAGGCTTCCCGGGCGCTTCGATGCGGCTGGGCCGGGCGCGCTGCCCGGCGCGGGTAGATGCTGTGCGGCGTGGTCGTCGCAGTGGTGGTTGCGCCAAGGCGTCCAGGGCCGGCAGCAGGTGTGTGTGGCGGACGGGGGCTCGGCGATCCTGGTCCCCGCCCTGCCCGTGACTTCGACCTGGCCGCCCTGCGTCAGATGCGTTTCCTGCCAGTGCTGAAGCGCCTCGTATGCGGCGTGGTCCATGAATGAACCGTCCAATTCCACCACCGCACGAGCCCCGCGCGGCACCTGACTGAGCGCCCGGGTCAGTCTCGGCACGGCAAGGAAGGTCAACTGGCCCCGGGCGCACAGCCGGTGCGCCCCACCTCTCTCCTCCAGGGTGATCCGGGTTCTGGCCAGCCGATGCAGGGCCAGCCCGACCGCGACCGCGATGCCGACCAGCACCCCTTGCAGGACGCCGAGGACGAGAACGCCGCCGACCGTGGCGATGTACACGAGGAACTCGCGGTGCTTGTGGACATTGCGGATGTGCGCATAGCTCACCATCTGGATGCCGACGACCATCACGAGGCCGGCGAGAGCGGCAAGCGGCATCCGTTCCAGGGCGGCGACCAGAAAGCTCGCGGCAAGCAGCATCCACAGACCGTGCAGCACGGTGGAGCTGCGACCCGTCGCGCCGGCTCGTACATTCGCCGTGCCACGCACTGCTCCGCCGGACACCGCGAGCCCGCCGAGCAGCCCGGACACCGCATTGGCGATGCCCTGCCCGCGCAACTCGCGGTCCAGGTCGGCGCGTTCGAGGGGAGATCCGGGCCGGTCGGCGGTCAGTTTGTCCACAGCCACCGCGGAGAGCAGTGATTCCAGGCTCGCCACCAGCATCACCGTGAACACCGCGGTGGCCAGCCCGAGCACCGGACCATGCGGCAGCCCGGGCAGCGCATGTGCGGACCAGGAGGGCAGGTCCACGCGGGCGATACCGGGGGCGGCGACTGCCGCCACCGCGGTGGCGGCGGCCACCGCGGCGAGTGCGGCGGGAATCCGGCGCAGTGCCCGGCCCGAGCGGCCGGGGATCCGCGGCCACAGGACAAGCACCGTCACGGTGAACCCGCCGATCAACGGCGCCGCCGGACCGACGCGCCCCCATTGGTCGGGCAGCGCCATGACGTTGGCGATGGCGGAGCTCTGGGGCGTGCCGCCGAGCACGATATGGAGCTGAGCCAGAGCGATGGCGACCCCGATGCCCGCGAGGGTGCCGTGCACGACGGCCGGGGAGACGGCGAGCGCTCCGCGTGCCATACGCAGCGACCCCAGGAGCAGTTGGAGCAGACCTGCGCCGACGGTGATCGCGCAGGTGGTGCGCCAGCCGTAGGTTTGGATGAGCTCCGCGGTCACGACGGTCAAGCCGGCGGACGGTCCGCTGACCAGGAGTGCGGAACCGCCGAGCGAGCCTGCGACGATCCCGCCGACGGCCGCGGCAAGCAGGCCTGCTTCAAGCGGGGCGCCCATGGCGACGGCGAGCCCCAGGGACATCGGGACGGCGAGCAGGAAGACCGTGATCGAAGCGGAGACATCTGCTCCCGTGACCCGGAAGCGTCGTCGGTGGTCGGTGGGTTTCGAGGTGCAGGCAGACATGAATTCCCGTCTTCTCCGGGGCGGGACTACCAACTCTTGGTAAATGGATCGTAATGCAGAGTAAAGAATCAGGTGGGATATTACGGACAAATGGGCGAGCGGTTCATTCGATCCGGTGATGCTGCTCCCCGCTCCGGCAGGGCAGCGAGAAGGGCCGGACGTCGGCTCGCCGACTGCCCGGCCCTCCACGGCGACCCCGGTGGGGCGCCGAACGCTTCATCGGGCCGCATCGGACCCGTTGATGCGGGCTGTCACGAGGCAGGGGCGACCTCGGCGCAGCGCTCACCGAGCACGTAGGAGGGATCGACCTGGGCGGCCAGGTCTGCGCCCGTCTTCTCGTTCCCCCAGCTCTCTGCGTTCTTCAGATGGAAGTGCACCATCTGGCGCGTGTATCGCTCCCAGTCGCGGTCCGGGTAGCTGTCCTCGGCCGCGTCCTGCAACGACTGCAGCGCCAGCCGGTTCTCGGCTTCGAGCAGCTCGAACCGGGGCGGGCGCCCCTTCTCCATCGCGCGGACCCAATCCGAGTGACCGACGGTGACCAGCAGGTCGTCGCCGATCTCGGTGCGCAGAAACGCCAGATCGTCCGCGTCCCGCACCTTGTTGCCGACGACTTTCAGTGCCACGCCGAAGTCCCGGGCGTACTCCTTGTACTGGCGGTAGACGGAGACGGCCTTCCGGGTGGGTTCCGCCACCAGGAAGGTGAGGTCGAACCGAGTGAACATGCCCGAGGCGAAGGAGTCGGACCCCGCCGTCATGTCGACCACAACGAATTCCTCGGGACCGTCGACGAGGTGGTTGAGACAGAGCTCCACCGCGCCGACCTTGGAGTGATAGCAGGCCACACCCAGATCCGACTCGGTGAAGGGCCCCGTCACCATCAGCCTGATCTCGCCGTCGTCCAGGGTGACCCGACGCGCACAGGCGGCGTACACCGGATTGTCCTCGTCGATCCGGAGCAGACGGGATCCTCTGCCCGGTGGTGTGGTCTTGATCATCGTCTCGGGCGAGGAGATGCGAGGGTTGCTGCCGCGCAGGTAGTCCTTGATCAACGGGAGATGTGCACCCATCGCCGGTAGGGCGGCGGATGCCTCGTCGTCGAGACCGAGTGCGGCGCTCAGATGCTGATTGATGTCCGCGTCCACGGCGAGGACAGGAGCCTCGTTGGCGGTCAGGTGGCGGATGAAGAGAGAGGACAGCGTCGTCTTGCCGCTGCCGCCCTTCCCCACGAAAGCGATCTTCATGTTCACGAAGCGTAGTCGGACGGAAGCTGTGCGTGCGCCCGGTAAGTGAAGAAGACCACTCCAACGTGGGGTGAGTGCTATGGACGCGTAGCCTCGCTTCCTATGACTGCGTTCTCCCGGAGGTCGTCCGCCGGATCCCCGGCGACCCCTCCTGATCCCTCAGATCCCCTTGCGGCACTGGGCCGGCTGCCCGGCGTCGACGGCGCCGTGGACTCCGTACGCAAAGCAGTGGACCGGGTCTACGGGCACCGTGTCATGCGCCGGCGCGGAAACGAGGTGACGGCGGAGGCGGCGTTGCGTGGTGCGCGCGGCTCGGCCGCGCTGTCCGGGGCGGACTGGGATCTGGAGGAGGTGCGCAGGCGTACCGACTTCAGCGGCGATCCCGAGGCCCGTACGGTCGGAGCCGCTCTGCGGCTGTCCGCCGAGGCCGGGCAATTGCTGTCCGTCTGGCGGCAGTCGCCGCTGCGGGTGCTGGCGCGGCTGCACCTGGTGGCCGCCGCCGACTCGACGGAATCGGTGGGCCGCCCGCGGTTGACGGGTGAAAAGGCGGACGAGCCGCTGATCGAGCTTCCACTGCCCGATGCCGACGAGGTGGCAGTGCGGCTGGAGGGCCTTTCGCAGCTCGTCTTCGCGGGCAGCTCCGCTCCGGCGCTGGTGACGGCTGCCGTGGTGCACGGTGAGTTGCTGGCCCTCCGCCCGTTCGGTTCATGCAACGGGCTGGTCGCCCGGACAGCCGAGCGCATTGTGCTGATCGGCAGCGGGCTGGACCCCAGGTCGATCTGTCCCGCTGAGGTCGGCCACGCCGAGCTGGGGCGGGCGGCGTACGTGTCGGCGCTGGACGGCTACGTATCGGGGACCCCGGAGGGTATGGCTGCCTGGATCGCGCACTGCGGCCGTGCGGTCGAGCTCGGCGTCCGGGAATCCACGGCGGTGTGTGAGGCTCTCCAGCGCGGCGCGGCCTGAGCATCGGGCCCCGGTGGCAAAAAGTGGCGGCGATACCGATTGAGCAGTACCGCCGCCGACATGGCCACTGAGTTACCAAGCGTCCTCGAAAATTGCCCATCAGGTCGGGACTTCGCCCGTGCCCTGGTGCGGCTGGCCCGTAATCGACGGGTCGACGTCGCGTGGGTGCCCAGTTTTCATGTTCGGTCCGTGGGGCCTTCATGCGGTTTCAGGTGATCCTCTCGGATGTCCTTGGTCTCGCGGGCCGTTAAAACCTTTGTACTCCTGTCGTGGAGCAAGGGGAACCCCTCGCCTCAGTTCTTTGCTTATCGGCTCAAATACGGGCAAATGCGTCGTGTCTGCGGCCTGCTCGACTGCCCCTGTTCACATACCAAACCAGGCCGGCGGTAGCGGCGGCAGCTCCGACAGCGGCGGCGGCGACCAGCGCCGGCCGAGGCGGCATGCGCAGAGCCGGCAGTCGCTGCTTCAGCCTCACCGGCCGGTTGAAGACGAGAATCGGCCAATCCCGTGCGACCGCCTCCCGCCGCAGCGCTCGGTCGGGATTGACCGCGTGGGGATGACCCACTGATTCCAGCATCGGCACGTCGGTCACCGAATCGCTGTAGGCATAGGAGCGCTCGAGGTCGTAGCCCTCGGACGCGGCGAGCTGCTTGACGGCCTCCGCCTTGGTCGGCCCGTAGGCGTAGTACCCCACCTCCCCCGTGAAACAGCCATCCGCTCCGACCACCATCCGGGTGGCAACGACCCGATCCGCGCCGAGCAACTCCCCGATCGGCTCGACCACCTCTGCGCCGGACGTGGAGACAATCACCACATCGCGGCCGGCGGTGTGGTGCTCCTCGATGAGTGAGGCGGCTTCGTCGTAAATAATCGGGTCGATCAGGTCATGCAGTGTCTCGGCGACGATCTCCTTGACCTGCTGGACGTTCCAGCCCTTGCAGAGCGCCGACAGGTACGCGCGCATCCGCTCCATCTGATCGTGGTCCGCGCCGCCCGCCAGAAATACGAACTGGGCGTAGGCGGTGCGGAGTACGGCGCGGCGGTTGATCAGGCCGCCCTGATAGAACGACTTGCTGAAGGTCAGCGTCGACGACTTGGCGATGACCGTCTTGTCGAGGTCAAAGAAGGCGGCTGTACGAGGCGACGAGTGGTTTTCCACAACGCCGAGCATAGGTGCCCGCCATTCGGCTTACGCTGCGGCGCGTGGGTTTGCCTGAGAAGGCCTTCGGGTACACCATGGAAGTCACGGATCGTTCGCGACCGTGCTATCCCCGTCCGGCTCCTCCCCCCCCGAGTCGGACGTGGGGACGACCCCAGCTCTCCCCCCCGGCTGGGGTCGTCGCATGTCCGGACCCGTTTTCGGCCGTGACTTCCGCGCTCCGGCACCTTCGATGGTCATGGACTGTCCTCCCCTTCGGGCAACGGTGATCCGCTCCCCACCTTGATACCGGTCACGGAGCGTGATGACCACGCTGCTCTCCGGAAGCCGCCGATAAGAGTGGCCGACATATTCACAATCCTTGAGTTGTCCACAGTTTTCGAGCAAGATCCACTCAATTTCCTGGATCCCTGCACGGTGATTCCGCTCGCAAAGTCCGCAGCTCGTTCGCGGCGGCTTCGCGACTCGGCGCAAATCACTGTGAGAGGGACGGAAGATCATGCCTGGATCTGTCACACCTGACCGGCCCCCGACCATCGACGGACGGCCGGGCGGACCGCTGATCCTGACTGAGGACGCGGCACTGCTGGACGATCTGCTGCGGTTGTGTGCCGCGGCCGGCGTCGAACCGGAGGTCCATCACGGAGCACCGGAACGCAGGGGCAGCTGGGAAAGTGCCCCACTGGTTCTCGTCGGGGACGACGCGGCCGGACGGGTCCGGGGAAACACGCGCAGATCAGGCGTGTATCTCGTCGGGAGGGACCAGGACGATCCGGACGTGTGGCAGCGGGCGGTCGAGATCGGCGCCGACCATGTGCTGCGCCTCCCGGACGCCGAGAACTGGTTGGTTGAGCGGATCGCCGATGTGGTCGAGGGCCTGGGGGGCCAGGCGCTCACCGTCGGTGTGATCGGTGGACGGGGCGGAGCCGGCGCTTCCACGCTGGCCTGTGCGCTGGCGGTCACTGCGGCCAGGAGCGGGCAGCGCACGGTGCTGATCGACGGAGACCCGCTGGGCGGGGGACTGGATGTGCTGCTCGGCGGCGAGCAAACGGAAGGCAGACGCTGGCCGGATTTCGCTTGCTCCAAGGGGCGAGTAGGGGGGAGCGCGCTGGAGGAATCCCTGCCGGAGCTGCACGGACTGCGGGTGCTCAGCTGGGGCCGGGCCGATGCTGTGGTGATCGCTCCCGAGGCGATGCGCGCTGTTCTGGGGGCCGCACGCCGGGGTGGCGGTGTGGTCGTCGTGGACCTGCCCCGACGGGTCGACGAAGGAGTCGCGGAGGCGCTGGCCCAACTGGACCTCGGGTTGCTGGTGGTGCCGGGAGAGCTCAGGGCCGTCGCGGCGGCAGCCCGGGTGGCCTCGATGGCAGGCATGGTCCTGCCGGATCTGCGGGCCGTCGTGCGTGGGCCCTACGCCGCGGGCCTGGACGAGGAATGGGTGGCACGCGCCCTCGATCTCCCTCTGGTCGGTGAACTGCCCGTCGAGGACGGCCTGCTCGAGGCGCAGAGCCGCGGCACACCGCCGGGCGGTCGCACGCGAGGACCGCTGGCCAGGTTCTGTTCCGCGTTCTGGGATCAGGCGCTGGCTGAGGAACGCGTCTCGTGAGCCCGAAGGCGGTGACCGGCGGATCACCGTTCACCGATCGATCACAGTTTCCCGGCGGACTCGAGTCCACCAGCACCGCATCGCCCCTGCTGGACGCTGTGCGACAGCGTCTCGCGCAGAGCGGCGCCGAGCCCACCCCGGCCCGAGTGGCTGCGGCGCTACGGGCCCAGGGGCGGTTGCTGGGCGACGCCGAGCTCCTGGGGGCAGCCCAGGAACTGCGTTCGGAGCTCGTCGGCTCCGGGCCGCTCGAAGCTCTGCTCGCCGATCCGACGGTGACCGATGTGCTGGTGGCTGCGCCGGACCGGGTCTGGGTCGACCGCGGTGGCGGGCTCGAACTGACCGATGTGGCCTTCGCGGATTCGGCCGCGGTGCGCAGACTCGCGCAGCGGCTCGCCGCGGTGGCCGGGCGGAGGCTCGACGACGCCAGGCCGTGGGTGGACGCGCGGCTGCCGGACGGCACCCGGATGCATGCGGTGCTGGAACCGGTGGCCGTCGGATCGACCTGTCTCTCGCTGCGAGTGGTACGGCCGAAGGCCTTCTCGCTGGCGGAACTGGTCGCGGCGGGGACGGTCCCGCCGGGCGGTGATCGAATGCTGCGAGCCCTGATCGACGCCCGGATGTCCTTCCTGATCAGTGGCGGTACCGGATCGGGTAAGACAACACTCCTGTCCTCCTTGCTCGGCCTGGTGGGCCCGGCCGAGCGGATTGTGCTCGCCGAGGATTCGGCGGAGCTGAAACCCGATCACCCGCATGTGGTGCGGCTGGAGTCCCGGCCGCCGAACCAGGAAGGCGCAGGGCGGGTGAGCCTGCAGGACCTGGTCCGCCAGGCGCTGCGGATGCGGCCCGACCGCCTGGTGGTGGGAGAGGTGCGCGGGGCCGAGGTGACTGAACTGCTCGCCGCGCTGAACACCGGCCATGAGGGCGGGTGCGGGACGGTGCACGCCAACGCGGCCGTGGACGTACCGGCACGTCTCGAAGCCCTGGGAACGGCTGCTGGACTCGACCGAGCGGCGCTGCACAGCCAGTTGGCGGCTGCCTTGGCCGTGGTCGTCCATCTTGTACGTGACCGTGGCGGGCGCCGCAAGGTAGCCGAGGTCCATGTGCTGGAGCGGGACGCGGCCGGTCTGGTGGTGACCGTGCCGGCGCTGCGGTGGGAAGCGGACGGCTTCGTCCAGGGGCCCGGCTGGCAGCGGCTGCGATCGATGATCGGGGACGCGCTGTGAACGCGCCGACGTCGGTGGCGGTTCTGTGTGCGGTGCTGGTTCTTTGGTCGGCGGCCTGCCGCGAGCGGGGGCTGCGCAGGGCGCGGCTGCTGTTCGCCGATGGTGTGCGATCGGCACCGTGGGTCGCTTCGGGGTGGGACCGGGCGCGCGCGAGGCTGCGGCGCGAGTGGCTGTGCATGCCCGCGGCGGCGGTGATTGCCCTGCTGGGCGGTTCGATGCTGCCGCTGCTGGTGGGGGCGCTGGCGGTACCGCTGCTGGGACGGCGGCTTCGGGCGGCCGACGCGGCGCGGAAACAACGGCAGCGGACTGACGCCGTGATCACTCTGTGCGGTGCGGTCGCCGGTGAGTTGAGAGCAGGACGGCAGCCGGGGGAGGCGCTGCTCGCGGCCGGGCGGGGTTCGGGGGCACTGGGCGAGGCAGAGGCCGCCGTGCTGGCTGCGGCGCGTTTCGGCGGTGACGTGCCCGATGCGTTGCGGCGGGCGGCGCGGGAGCCGGGAGCGGGCGGGCTGGTCGGTGTGGCCGCGTGCTGGCGCGTGTCGGTGGACGGCGGGGCGGGACTCGCTTCTGGGCTCGACGGTCTGGAAAGCGCACTGCGGGCCGAGCGGGATCAGCGGGCCGATCTACGCGCCGAGCTGGCCGGTGCCCGATCGACCGTGTTGGTTCTCGCGTTGTTGCCGGTGGGCGGGCTGCTGCTCGGCACCGCGCTGGGCGCCGACCCGCTGTGGACACTGCTGCACACCCCAGCCGGGCTCTGCTGCCTGCTGGCGGGCGGGGTGTTGGAAACAGCGGGGCTGTTCTGGGCGGGACAGATCGTCCGAGCAGGGGAGGACGCATGAGCGGGGGCTTCATGACCACCGATGTTGTCCACAGGCTGGGGGTGGCGTTGTGCGTGGTCACCGCGGTGTCCCGGCTGGGGATCGCCTGGGCTGGACGAAGACGCCGGAGGACGCTGCGCAGACGGGTCACCGCGCTGCTGCCGGTGGGTGCGGCCCAGGCCGGCTGGAGGCCGGATCTCGGGGTCTGGGTGAGGCGCTGGGGCACACCGCTGGTGGCGGTTGCCGTCGGATACGTACTGGTCGGCGGAGCGGTCGGCCTCGGTATCGGTCTTGCCGCCGGGTACGGAGTGCGCCGCCGGCAGCTTCGACGCAAGCCGTCCGGGGCCGCTGACGCGCAAGCGAAGGCCGCTGCCCGCGAACTGCCGCTCGCTGCTGAGCTGCTGGCGGCTTGTGTCGCCTCGGGAGCCGGGCCCCGGGAGGCGGCCGAAGCAGTTGGCGAATCCCTGGGCGGGTCGGTCGGCGATGCGTTGGCCCGGACTGCGGCAGAGCTCCGGCTCGGTGGCGAACCGGCGATCGCCTGGGGGCGGTTCGGCTCGGTGCCGGGTGCTGCCCGTCTGGCCCGTTGCCTGGAACGGTCGGCGTCGACGGGAGCGCCTGCGGCCGAGCCGGTGACCCGTATGGCCGAGGGGCTCAGGGCAGAGCGCACCAGGGCGGCCAAGGACCGTGCCGGCAGGGCGAGCGTGCTGATCACCGGGCCGGTGGGCCTCTGCTTCCTGCCCGCCTTCCTGGCGGTCGGAGTGGTGCCGGTGGTGATCGGACTGGCGAGCCACCTGCTGAAGGCGCACTGACTGACCCGCTCCATCCACCACATGAACCAGACCCCAGAGATCACCAGGCTCCAGAGATCAATTAGGCCACAGAGAACACCAGGCCACAGAGAACACAGGGAGATCGCGATGCAGCACACGCACCACGTATCGAAGGCGCTCGACGTACGGGGCAGCCGACACGCACGGACCGCCTGGAACACACGGCGCTGGCTCCGCCATCGCATGTATGTGCTCAGGCGCGGCTCCGGAGCCGGTGGGGATGCCGGTATGTCCACATCCGAGTACGCGGTAGGCACGATCGCAGCCTGCGCTTTTGCCGCGGTCCTCTACAAAGTCGTCACCAGCGGTCCGGTCGCCGCAGCGTTGCAGGCCGTCGTCGAGAAGGCTCTCAATGCGAAGTTCTGAACCAGCGGCAGGAACAGCGGGAGGAACAGCGGCAGGAACAGCAGGAACAGCGGGAGGAGCAAGGGGACGAGACCTGGAACGCCGGCCGCGACCCGAGTCGCGACTCGCCCTGATGAGAGGAACGGGAGCAGCGGAGAGGGGATCGGTATCGGCCGAGGCGGCCATGGTGATCCCTGCCCTGGTGCTGTTCACGATGGCGCTGGTCTGGGCCCTGACCGCGGCCTCCGCACAGATCCAGTGCATGGACGCGGCACGGGCCGGCGCACGGGCGGCCGCCAGATCGGAGCCGCGGGCGGCCACGATCGCCGCCGCCCGCTCGGCCGCTCCACGAGGCGCACGGATCACACTGGGCCGGACTGGAGACATCTGGCGGGTTCGGGTCGAGGCCCCGATGCCGGGGCCGGGCCCGCTCGCCCTGAC
Organism: Streptomyces sp. NPDC051322; assembly: GCF_040689485.1. Taxonomy (NCBI): domain Bacteria; kingdom Bacillati; phylum Actinomycetota; class Actinomycetes; order Kitasatosporales; family Streptomycetaceae; genus Streptomyces; species Streptomyces sp. NPDC051322. Next base: position 623,030 of record NZ_JBFBAK010000003.1, read on the forward strand.
GGTCGGCGCGGCGGCCGCGGCTTTCGCCGAGGACGAGGTGGGGGCGGCGGATCCTCCCGTGGCAGGAACGAGCCGGCAGCAGAGGCGCGGTCCGGCATGAGTGCAGCCGATGCAGCCGATGCAGGCGATCGGAGCCGATCGGGGATGAGGTCGTGAGGAGCCCGTGGGAAGGCGCCGGCGACCGGGGATTCGCGACCGTCTGGGCAGCGATGGCGACAGCTTCGCTCTGTGTGGTCTTCGCAGCTCTGCTCGCGATGGGCCAGGCCGTGGCCGCACGTCACCGGGCGGGTGCCGCTGCCGACCTCGCGGCGCTCGCTGCGGCCGATCGGGCCTTGCTCGGCCGGAAAACCGCCTGTGGGGCCGCAGCGAAGGTGGCGGGGGCACAGGGCACCAGGGTGGTGCGCTGCGCGGTGAGTGGCGAGATCGCCGACGTCACCGCGCAGGCGGGCTTCGGCCCGTATCGGCCGGAGGTCAGGGCGCGGGCCGGTCCACCGGACTCGGTGGCTTCAGCGGGCTCGGCGGATCCGACGGGTCCACCAGGTCCACCCGTTCGGCCGCATCGGCCCGTTCAGTCCCTTCGGCGGTTGAACCCGCAGATACGTGCGGAACATCCTCGGGGGCGCCCCTGAGCAGTTCGGTGAGCAGGCGTACTGCGCCTCGTTTGTGCAGCGGGTCGTTGCCGTTGCCGCATTTCGGGGACTGGATGCACGAGGGACAGCCTGCTTCGCACTCGCAGGAGGCGATGGCCGCGCGGGTCGCGGTGAGCCATGCCCGGGCCGTACGGAAGGCCCGCTCGGCGAAGCCTGCGCCGCCTGGATGGCCGTCGTACACGAAGACGGTAGGCAGCAGGGTGTCCGGGTGCAGCGGGATGGAGACGCCGCCGATGTCCCAGCGGTCACAGGTGGCGAAGAGCGGCAGCATCCCGATGGAGGCGTGCTCGGCGGCGTGCAGGGCGCCGGCCAGTTGCTCGGGGTTGACACGGGCGGCGTCCAGTTGGTCTTCCGTGACTGTCCACCAGACCGCCCGGGTGCGCAGCGTCCGGGGCGGCAGATCCAGCTTGGACTCGCCGAGCACCTCGCCGGTGATGAGCCTGCGGCGCAGGAAGGAGACGACCTGATTGGTGACTTCGACGGAGCCGTAGCAGAGCCGTCCGGACCCCCAGGGGATCTCGGTGTCGGTCTGCAGCACCGCGATGGCGGTGGTGTCCCGCGCGGTGGTCGAGTACGGCGGGCTCGCTTCCTCCACGAGAGCGGCCGAGTCCTCCAGGTCCAGCTGTTTCACTACGTAGGTGCGGCCCTGATGGAGGTGGACCGCCCCCTCGTGGACGGCGGTGTGGGCGGACGCCTCGTCGACCGTGCCGAGCAGCCGCCCGGTCCCTGCTTCGACGATCTGGACAGGGCTGCCGCCCCCGCCCCGGATGTCGGCGAGGTCGGCGGCGCGTTCTCGCCGGGTCCAGTACCAGGACCGCCCACGTCGGCGCAGCAGCTTCGCGGATTCCAGCTGTGGCATGAGGCCTGCGGCAGCTGGGCCGAACAGATGCATGTCTGCTTCGGTGAGCGGAAGTTCCGCAGCCGCCGCGCAGAGGTGAGGGGCGAGTACGTACGGGTTGTCGGGATCGAGCACGGTGGACTCCACCGGCTGCTGGAACAGCGCCTCGGGATGGTGGACGAGATAGGTGTCCAGGGGGTCGTCACGGGCCACCAGGACGGCGAGGGCGCCCCCGCCGCTCCGTCCGGCGCGGCCTGCCTGCTGCCACAGGGACGCACGGGTACCCGGGTAGCCGGCGATGACCACGGCATCGAGGCCGGACACGTCGATGCCGAGTTCCAGGGCGGTGGTGGCGGCCAGACCGAGCAGCTCACCCGAATGGAGGGCCGCCTCGAGGGCCCGCCGTTCCTCGGGCAGATAGCCGCCCCGGTAGGCCGCGACCCGGCGGGCCAGCGCACGGTCTACCTCGGCGAGACGTTCCTGGGCGATGACGGCGATGAGCTCGGCGCCACGCCGGGAACGCACGAAGGCGACCGAGCGGACCCCCTGCACGGCCAGATCGGTGAGGAGGTCGGCGGTTTCGGCAGTGGCGGTACGGCGAACGGGTGCGCCCTGCTCGCCGTGGAGTTCGGTGAGCGGCGGCTCCCACAGGGCGAAGACCAGCTCACCGCGCGGGGAGGCGTCATCGGCCACCTCGTGGACCGGGAGACCGGTGAGGCGCCCCGCGGCCACGGCAGGGTCGGCGGCGGTGGCGGAGGCCAGCAGAAAGACCGGGTCGGCGCCGTAGCGGGCGCAGAGGCGGCGCAGCCTCCGCACCACCTGGGCCACGTGCGAGCCGAAGACTCCCCGGTACGTGTGGCACTCGTCGATGACCACGAAGCGCAGCGCGCGCAGGAAGGAGGCCCAGCGTGGATGGGAGGGGAGTATCCCGCGGTGCAGCATGTCGGGGTTGGTGAGGACGTAGTTGGCGTACTGGCGCACCCATTCGCGTTCCTCGACCGGCGTGTCCCCGTCGTACACCGCGGGCCTGATTCCCTGACCGAGCGGCGCGGCGAGCTCTCCGAAGGTGCGTCGCTGGTCGGCGGCGAGGGCCTTGGTAGGAGCGAGATAGAGGGCGGTCGCCCCCCGGCCGTTGGGGGCCTCCGAACCGTCGAGGAGAGTGGAGAGCACCGGGGCCAGATAGGCGAGCGACTTGCCCGAAGCGGTGCCGGTGGCGATGATCACAGACTCGCCGTCGAGCGCGTGTTCGGCAGCTGTGGCTTGATGGACCCATGGGTGTTCGATGCCGCGTGTCCGAATGGCAGCGAGCACTTCTGGCCGGATGCGGTCCGGCCAGATGGCATGACGTCCCTCACGCGGGGGCAGGTGCTCCGTATGAGTGATGCGCGAAGCCCGGCTCTGCCCTGCGCAGAGACGGTCGAGGACGTCCTGGGGACCGGGTCGCAGACCCGTGTCCTCGGTGGGTCGCCGGTAGCGGTGATTCTTGGCCATCGGCACCGAGTGTGTCACTGGCATGACGGACAATGGACCGAAGGCGTCGTGCATGGCTGCTGGTAAGTGATTGAATGCCATCGCGGCTGGCGATCCGTTCTCTGGCTCCGCCGGGGAGACCCCAGGGGGCGGCCGCTCGATAGCAAGGTGCTGGAGGATCCGTGGACCTGTCCCTGTCGACTCGCAATGTGTCCGGACCTGGTGGCGACCGTACGGTCGTCGAGGTCGGTGGCGAGATTGATGTATATACCGCGCCCAAGCTGCGCGAGCAGTTGGTCGAGTTGGTGAACGACGGCAGTTACCACCTGGTCGTCGACATGGAGGGCGTGGATTTCCTCGACTCCACCGGACTCGGCGTGCTCGTAGGCGGCCTGAAGCGCGTGCGTGCCCATGAGGGCTCGCTGCGCCTGGTCTGCAACCAGGAGCGCATTCTCAAGATCTTCCGTATCACCGGTCTGACCAAGGTGTTTCCGATCCACACCACGGTCGACGAAGCCGTCGCCGCAACGGACTGACGGCTCCGGAGGAAGAACGAAGAGGGGTACCGGGCTCCCAGCCCGGTCCCTTCGAGAAGCACGCCCGAACGTCTGAGGGGATCGCATGGCCACCGTTGAACTCCGTTTCAGCGCCCAGCCCGAACATGTCAGAACGGCCCGTCTGGTGGCAGCCGCAGTGGCACGCAGGTCCGGGGTCGACGAGGCTGTGCTGGACGAAGTGAGACTCGCGGTCGGCGAGGCATGCTCTCGCGCGGTGGGTCTGCACCGCAGTAATGGCATCGTGGCTCCGGTCCGGGTCGTACTGACCGAGGAGGAGAAGGCCTTCTCCATCGAGGTCGGGGACGAGATGCCGAGCACGGGCGAGGCGGCTTCCGCGGTTCCGGGGGTGCGTAGCACCTCGGCCGGTGGAGACGTCGAGCCGTCCGGTGACGGCGAGGACGAGATGGGTCTCGCGGTCATCAGCGGCCTCGTCGACGACGTGGAAGTCATGTCGAGCGCGGCCGGCGGAGTCATCCGGATGACCTGGCCGACGACGCTGGCGACGACGTCGGCGACAGTTCTTCCGTGATCGCTGATCTTTCAAGTCCATTCTTGATCCCCCTTTCTTGATCCTCCTTTTGGCCCTGCTGAGCAGGGCCTTTTTATTTGCCCTAGATCTTTTATCGTCAGTCAATGCCTCTGCCCCATTACTGGCGCCGAAGGGGTTTATTCGAGCGAAGGTCAATTTCGTTTACCGCGCTCTTTTTTGATCAGGATCCGATCCCTACAATCCGTCCACATCTTGTGCTCTGAGCATCAAGGAGGACGAATGGCGGGGCTCTTCGACCCACAGCAGTCCGAACCCATCACTTCACTGGCCGCGGTGACACTCACCGACGGCAACCGGATCATCGTGATCGTCATCGCCGTGGTGGCGCTGGCGGCCCTGCTCGTCGCACAGCTGCTGGTACGCCAGGTGCTGGCGGCCGGTGAGGGTACCGACTCGATGAAGCAGATAGCCGCGGCCGTGCAGGAAGGCGCCAATGCCTACCTGGGAAGGCAGCTGCGCACCCTCGGCATCTTTGCCGTCGTCGTGTTCTTCCTGCTCTTCCTTCTCCCTGCCGACAACTGGTCACAGCGAGCCGGTCGTTCCGCGTTCTTCCTGGTCGGTGCGCTTTTCTCGGCAACCACCGGGTATATCGGCATGCGTCTCGCGGTGCGGGCGAATGTGCGCGTCGCGGCCGCCGCGCGGGAAGCGACTCCGGCAATGGGCGAGCCGGAAAAGGATCTCACCGCTGTATCGCACCGAGCTATGAAGATCGCTTTCCGTACGGGTGGCGTGGTCGGCATGTTCACGGTGGGTCTCGGCCTGCTCGGCGCCTCCTGCGTCGTACTCGTCTACGCCGCGAACGCACCCAAGGTGCTGGAAGGCTTCGGCCTGGGCGCCGCGCTGATCGCCATGTTCATGCGGGTCGGCGGGGGCATCTTCACCAAGGCCGCGGACGTCGGCGCCGACCTGGTCGGAAAGGTCGAGCAGGGCATCCCGGAGGACGACCCGCGCAATGCGGCGACCATCGCCGACAACGTGGGCGACAACGTGGGCGACTGTGCCGGCATGGCGGCCGATCTCTTCGAGTCGTACGCCGTGACCCTCGTCGCCGCGCTGATCCTGGGCAAGGCCGCCTTCGGGGACTTCGGGCTCGCTTTCCCGCTGATCGTCCCGGCGATCGGGGTGGTCACGGCGATGGTCGGTATCTTCGCTGTCGCACCGCGGCGCGCCGACCGCAGCGGCATGTCGGCCATCAACCGAGGCTTCTTCATCTCGGCGGTGATCTCGCTGATCCTGGTGGCCGTGGCGGTTTATATGTATCTGCCATCGACGTACCACGGGCTGGACGGTGTCACCGACACCGCGATCACCGGTCGCGGCGGCGATCCGCGGGTCCTGGCGCTGGTCGCGGTGGCCATCGGCATCGTGCTCGCGGCGCTCATCCAGCAACTGACCGGGTATTTCACCGAGACCAGTCGCCGACCGGTCAGAGACATCGGAAAGTCCTCACTGACCGGGGCCGCGACCGTGGTGCTCGCCGGCGTGTCCATCGGACTGGAATCCGCCGTCTATACCGCCTTGCTGATCGGACTCGGTGTGTACGGGGCTTTCCTGCTCGGCGGCACCTCGGTGATGCTCGCTCTGTTCGCGGTGGCGTTGGCCGGCACCGGACTCCTGACGACCGTCGGTGTCATCGTCGCGATGGACACCTTCGGCCCGGTCTCCGACAACGCTCAGGGCATCGCCGAGATGTCCGGCGACGTCGAAGGAGCGGGCGCCCAGGTGCTCACCGACCTGGACGCCGTCGGCAACACCACCAAGGCCATCACCAAGGGCATCGCCATCGCCACAGCGGTCCTCGCTGCGTCGGCGCTCTTCGGCTCGTACCGCGACGCCATCGCCACCGCCGTCGACGACGTCCATGCCAAGGCGGGCGAACTGGGACTCAGCATGGACATATCCCAGCCCAACAATCTGGTGGGCCTGGTGTTCGGAGCCGCCGTCGTCTTTCTCTTCTCGGGGCTCGCGATCAATTCGGTGTCCCGATCGGCGGGCGCCGTGGTCTACGAGGTGCGCAGGCAGTTCCGCGACCATCCCGGCATCATGGACCGCACCGAAAAACCGGAATACGGCCGGGTGGTCGACATCTGTACGAAAGATGCGCTGCGCGAACTCACCACCCCGGGCCTGCTCGCCGTCATGGCGCCGATCGCGGTCGGCTTCACCCTCGGGGTCGGCGCCCTCGGTTCGTTCCTCGCGGGGGCGATCGGGGCAGGCACCCTGATGGCCGTCTTCCTGGCCAACTCCGGGGGCGCGTGGGACAACGCCAAGAAGCTCGTCGAGGACGGCCGTCACGGCGGCAAGGGCAGTGACGCCCACGCCGCCACGGTCATCGGCGACACCGTGGGCGATCCGTTCAAGGACACCGCGGGACCCGCGATCAACCCGCTGCTGAAGGTGATGAACCTGGTGGCGCTGCTGATCGCACCGGCGGTGGTGAAGTTCAGCTATGGAGACGACGCGAGCGTCGGGATACGTGCGGTGGTGGCCGCGGTCGCCGTCGTGGTGATCGTCGCTGCGGTGTACGTGTCCAAACGGCGCGGCATCGCCGTCGGGGAGGACAGCGAGGACAGCGACGGCGGCGCGGGGGACCGGGTCCCGGGACAGGCCGATCCCGCGGTGGCATCGTGAGGCGGTATCCGTAACACCCCATCAGCGCGGGGGCGGACGACGTCGGCTGACGCCTCGTCCGTCCCCGCTCAGGTGCTTCCCCGGCGCGCTCGTGAGCCTTGTCTCGCCAGTAGCTCCTTGGTGCAAATGGCTGCAATACGGAGTAAGCCGGACGCATGACGCGCGAGCGTCGCCCGCTTGGCGTGTATGTTCCGGGGCCGAGAGCCTTGGAAGGGACCAATCCGGTGAACAAGAAGCTTGCAGCCGCACTGTCCGGCGGCGCGGTACTGGTACTGGCGTTGTCGGGCTGCAGTGACGACAGCAGCGACAAGATGAACGACTGGGCCAAGTCGCTCTGCGGTGACATCGGGCCTCAACTGAAAAAGATCAACAAGGCCAACCAGCAGATCACCGCCGTCGCGGCGGACGGCAAACCGGCGGACATCCAGAAGGCCGACTCGGCGGCGTTCCAGGATCTGTCCCAGGCCGACGCCGCTATCGCCGCCGACCTCAAGAAGGCGGGACCGCCGCCGGGCGATGACGGCAAGAAGATCCAGCAGGACGCCATCACCGAACTGACCGCCAACTCGAAGGCGTACGCCGACCTGCAGAAGCAGGTCGACGCTCTGAACGTCAAGGATCAGCAGAAGTTCTCCGAGGGCCTCAAGAGCGTCGGCGACAATATGAAGAAGATCAACGAAACCGCGTACAAGCGGCTCTTCTCGGGGGATACCGGCAAGGCGCTGCTCAGCCAGGACGCCTGCAAGGTCGCCGCTGTGAGCCCCTCGCCCACCGCCACCCCCAGCAAGACCTGACCCACCGCACGCGGCCGGTGCGCGCCCACGGCTGCCCCATCAGGAGCGGCCGGCCCGGGGCGAGCGCCGGCCCGGCGCACCGCGCATGCCGGACCACGAATGCCGGGCCGCGTTGATGCCGTTGTCAGTGCGAGCAGCCACAATGGGCGGGTGAGTACGACCAGTCTTCCCGCGCCCGATCGTTCGCCCCTGCTCCGCGACGCTCTGCTCGCCGCGGACTTCACCGTGGACGGTCTGCTCGACCTGCTCGGTGCGCCCGCCTACGCCGCGCTGGCACGCAGCGAAACGGTGCCCGCGTTGCGCGTCACCCGTGGTGGGACGCCGCTGGAGACGTTGGTGCGGCTGTTCCTGCTGCAGCGGCCGGTGCCATCGGAGCGCGCCGCCGCCGTGCTGCCGCTGGCGGACTGCCTTGCGGACGGCTGGCTGGCGTCGGACGGCGACGACGTACGCGCGACGGTGGACGTCCGGCCGTACGGCGGACCGGAGGGTCAGGACTGGTTCATCGTCTCGGACCTGGGGTGCGCGGTCGGTGGGGCGGGCGGCATCGGCAGCCATGACGAAGGGGTGGTGCTGGGGGTCGGCGGAGCGTCCACCACGCTCGCCGGAATCACCGTTCGCACACCTGTCGCAAGAGCGCTCGACGTCGGCGCCGGGTCGGGCATCCAAGCCCTGCACGCCGCTCAGTACGCCACGGCGGTGACCGCCACCGATCTCAACCCACGGGCGCTCGCCTTCACCCGGCTCACCCTTGCGCTGTCCGGCGCCCCGGCGGCCGATCTGCGAGAGGGCTCGCTCTTCGGGCCGGTCGAGGGGGAGCGCTACGACCTGATCGTCTCGAACCCGCCGTTCGTCATCTCCCCCGGAGCTCGGCTGACCTACCGGGACGGCGGAATGGGTGGCGACGACCTCAGCCGTTCACTGGTGCAGCGGGCGGGTGAGCATCTGAATCCGGGGGGTTACGCCCAGTTCCTCGCCAACTGGCAGCATGTGGAGGGCGAGGAGTGGCAGGACCGCCTGCGGTCCTGGGTGCCACGTGGCTGCGATGCCTGGATCATCCAGCGCGAGGTGCAGGACGTCACGCAGTACGCCGAGTTGTGGCTCCGTGACAGCGGCGACCACCGCGCGGATCCGGACACCTACGCCGCGCGGTACGAGGCGTGGCTGGATGAGTTCGAGTCCCGTAAGACAAAGGCCGTCGGCTTCGGCTGGATCACGCTGTACAAATCCGGCTCGGACCGTCCGTCGATCGTGGCGGAGGAGTGGCCGCACCCCGTCGAGCAGCCGCTCGGCGAGACCGTACGTGCGCATTTCGAGCGGCAGGATCATCTGCGCAGCCACGACGACGCCGCACTGCTGGCCGGCCGCTTCAAGCTGGCCGAAGAAGTGGTGCAGGAGCAGGTGGGGCTGCCCGGCGCCGAGGACCCCGAGCATGTGATCCTCCGGCAGAACCGCGGCATGCGGCGCGCCACGAAGGTCGACACCGTGGGCGCGGGCTTCGCCGGAGCCTGCAACGGGACACTCACCGCCGGGCAGATCCTGGACGCCATCGCACAGCTGCTCGGCGAAGATCCGGTGGTGCTCAGGGATCGCACCCCGCAGTCCATTCGCCTGCTGGTGGAGGAGGGCTTCCTGGAACCGGTGGAAGCGACGGAATCGATGGAGCCGATAGAACCGATGTAGCCGGTGGGCGCCCCGGCACCTGACCGCTGTCCCCCGGAGCGTGATTTCGGCCGCCGTTTCCCGGAAGGTTATGCGTGAGGCCGTCCGACCCCGCGCCTGGTGCTCATCCGGGCCTGAGGTGCGGAGTTCTTCGCAGCGGTAGGTCCGGTGGCGTGTAGCGCCGCAAGGGGTGGGACGGCCGGGGAAGGGGGCGGCAGGAGGCCAGTGAACCGATCCGGGCGGCAGGAATGGCGGTAGTCGGGTTACCGTTCCAGTGGCCGTTGCGGGCTTTCGCCGTTTGACACGGGGGCGGGATGTACCGTCACACTCCGCAGCGAGCATGACCACGAGTGCCGACCGGAGAGAAGAGCAACGTTGTCCCCGACCAGCGAGACCGCACACGGCGGCCGCCGACTCGTCATTGTCGAGTCGCCCGCCAAGGCGAAGACGATCAAGGGCTACCTCGGCCCGGGTTACATCGTCGAGGCGAGCGTCGGGCACATCCGCGACCTCCCGAACGGCGCCGCCGAGGTGCCGGACAAGTACACGGGTGAGGTGCGCCGTCTCGGGGTGGACGTCGAAAACGACTTCCAGCCCGTCTACGTCGTCAACTCGGACAAGAAGTCCCAGGTCAGGAAGTTGAAGGAGCTCCTCGCAGAGTCCGACGAACTCTTCCTCGCCACCGATGAGGACCGCGAGGGCGAAGCCATCGCGTGGCACCTGCAGGAAGTCCTGAAGCCCAAGGTCCCGGTGCACCGGATGGTGTTCCACGAGATCACCAAGGAAGCCATCCGGGCTGCCGTCGCCAGCCCGCGCGAGCTCAACAAGCGCATGGTCGACGCCCAGGAAACCCGCCGCATCCTCGACCGTCTCTACGGCTACGAGGTCTCGCCGGTCCTGTGGAAGAAGGTCATGCCGCGCCTGTCGGCGGGCCGTGTGCAGTCCGTCGCCACCCGCCTGGTCGTCGAGCGTGAGCGCGAGCGCATCGCCTTCCGCTCCGCCGAGTACTGGGACCTGACCGGCACCTTCTCCACCGGCCGCCAGGGCGACAGCTCCGACCCTTCGACCCTGCTCGCCCGGCTGAATTCGGTGGACGGCCGCCGGATCGCCCAGGGCCGCGACTTCAACTCGACGGGGCAGCTCAAGAGCGACGTGCTGCATCTCGACGAGACGAATGCCCGGGCGCTCGCCGCCGCTCTCGCCGACACGGCCTTCGCCGTCCGTTCGGTCGAGTCGAAGCCGTACCGCCGCTCGCCGTATGCCCCGTTCCGCACGACGACGCTCCAGCAGGAGGCCAGCCGGAAGCTGGGATTCGGCGCGAAGTCGACCATGCAGGTGGCGCAGAAGCTGTACGAGAACGGCTTCATCACCTATATGCGTACGGACTCCACGACTCTCTCGGACACCGCGATCTCCGCGGCCCGCGCCCAGGTCACGCAGTTGTACGGCAGTGACTACCTGCCGGAGAAGCCGCGCACGTACGCGGCCAAGGTCAAGAACGCGCAGGAGGCGCACGAGGCGATCCGTCCCTCGGGCGACCGGTTCCGCACCCCCGCGGAGACCGGTCTTTCCGGCGACCAGTTCCGGCTCTACGAGCTGATCTGGAAGCGGACCGTCGCCTCCCAGATGAAGGACGCAGTCGGCAACTCGGTCACCGTCAAGATCGCGGGCACCGCGTCGGACGGCCGGGTCGCCGAGTTCTCCGCGTCCGGCAAGACGATCACCTTCCACGGCTTCATGAAGGCGTACGTCGAAGGCGCCGACGACCCGAACGCCGAGCTCGACGACCGCGAGCGCAGGCTCCCGCAGGTCGCCGAGGGGGACGCGCTCTCCGCCCAGGAGATCTCCGTCGACGGCCACGCCACCAAGCCGCCGGCCCGCTACACCGAGGCTTCGCTGGTCAAGGAACTGGAGGAGCGGGAGATCGGCCGCCCTTCGACCTACGCCTCGATCATCGGCACGATCCTCGACCGCGGCTACGTCTTCAAGAAGGGCACCGCGCTGGTTCCGTCCTTCCTGTCCTTCGCCGTGGTCAATCTGCTGGAGACGCACTTCGGGCATCTCGTCGACTACGACTTCACCGCGCGGATGGAGGACGACCTCGATCGCATCGCGCGGGGCGAGGCGCAGTCCGTGCCGTGGCTGAAGAGCTTCTACTTCGGTGAGGGCGACGCGGTGGGCGCGGCCTCGGAAGGCGGCGGCGACGACCATCTCGGCGGACTCAAGGAACTCGTCACCGACCTGGGCGCCATCGACGCCCGGGAGATCTCGTCCTTCCCGGTCGGCGAAGGCATCGTGCTGCGCGTCGGTCGTTACGGGCCGTACATCGAGCGCGGTGAGAAGGACTCCGAGAACCACCAGCGCGCCGACGTCCCCGACGACATGGCGCCCGATGAGCTGACCGTGGCGTACGCGGAAGAGCTGCTCGCCAAGCCGAGCGGCGACTTCGAACTGGGCACCGACCCCGAGTCCGGCCACCAGATCGTGGCGAAGGACGGCAGGTACGGCCCGTACGTCACGGAGATCCTTCCGGAGGGCACCCCCAAGACCGGCAAGAACGCCGTCAAGCCGCGGACCGCCTCGCTCTTCAAGTCGATGTCCCTGGACACCGTCACACTGGCCGACGCGCTCAAGCTGATGTCGCTGCCCCGGGTGGTCGGCACGGACACCGAGGGCGTGGAGATCACCGCGCAGAACGGCCGGTACGGCCCGTATCTGAAGAAGGGCACCGACTCGCGCTCCCTGGAGACCGAGGACCAGCTCTTCGACATCACGCTCGACGAGGCCCTGGCGATTTACGCGCAGCCCAAGCAGCGCGGGCGAGCCGCGGCCAAGCCACCGCTCAAGGAACTGGGCACCGACCCGGTCAGTGAGCGTCCGGTGGTCGTCAAGGACGGCCGGTTCGGTGCATACGTCACCGACGGCGAGACCAACGCGACGCTGCGGACCGGCGACAGCGTCGAGGACATCACCCCCGAGCGCGGCTACGAGCTGCTCGCCGAGAAGCGCGCCAAGGGCCCGGCGAAGAAGACCGCCAAGAAGACGGTCAAGAAGGCGGCGAAGAAGGCTCCGGCCAAGAAGGCCACCACCGCCAAGAAGACCGCGGCGAAGAAGGCCACCACGGCCAAGAAGGCGACCGCGGCGAAGAAGACCACCGCAGCCGCGAAGAGCACGGCCGCGAAGAAGACCACGGCGACGAAGACGGCCGCCACGGCAGCGACCTCCGACGAGTAGGTCGGCTCCGACTGCACGCGGGGCGACGACCGCCTGCAGGGCGAAGACCGCCTGCGGGGCGCAGACTGCCCGCGGGGTGACGACTGCGCCCGGGGTGACGACTGCGCCCGGGGTGACGACTGCGCCCGGGGTGACGACTGCGCCCGGGGCGACGTCGAACGGCCGGCAGAGCAGGCTCCGAGGGCCGGTGCACAGCGGGGGAAGTGGGCGCTGCCGCACCGGCCTCTTCGCATCATCCGGGCGGTCGACGACCCGCAGCTGACACCTGCTCAGTGCACGTACGCAATCAGTGCGGCCAAATGTTCGGGGGGCCCAGCGGGGATTTGACCCTTCCGGATACGCTGGTCGGATGACGCGAGCCGAGCAGCCAACGGTCGTGAGCCCCACCTCCGACGAACTAGCCGCAGACTCACGCGAGCGCGCCGTCCGAGCCCTGTTGCGCATCCCTCCGCTCCGGCGGTTGTGGAGCGCGCAGCTCGTCGGCTCCATCGGCGATTCCCTCGCCCTTCTCGTGCTTCTGCTGCTGTCGTTGCAGGCGGCGGTCTCGCAGGAATCCTTCGGAGGCGGGTACCGGGGTGCCGCCTTCGCCGTAGCCGCCGTTTTCGGCGCACGGGCCCTTGCCACCCTCCTCTTCGGTGCCGTCCTGCTCGGCCCGGTGGCCGCGCTGATCGCGCCGAACGGGCCTCTCGACCGCCGCTGGACCATGATCGGGGCGGACGGCCTGCGGGTCGCGCTGCTGATCATCGCGCCGCTGTGGATCAACTGGACCCCGGCCAAGGCGCCCGCCCTGCTCCTGGTCACCGTCTTCGTCGCCGGTGTCGCCGAGCGGTTCTGGACGGTCGCCAAGGAGAGCGCGGCGCCCGCCCTGCTGCCGCCCCCGCCCGCGGAGGGCAGTGCGGTACGCCCGCTGCCCGACCACCTCGAAGCGTTGCGCAGGCTCTCGCTCCGCACCACCTTCGTGGCCATCCCGGCCGCGGCCGCTGTTCTGCTCGTCGCCACGCTGATCAGCAATCTGCTGGGCTCCGGCATCGACTGGTTCTCACTGCACCAGGCCGGACTCGGCTCGTACGTCGCGGCCGGATTGTTCGCCGCGTCCGTCTCCACGCTGTACTTCCTGGAACTGCCCGACGGCGCGACACCCCGCGCCCGCTCTCCGCTCGAGGGACTGCGCCGTCCCGCCGCGGGCGACGGACCCGACAAGGGACGTACCGGCGCCATCCCGCTGCTGGTGCTGGCCGCGGCCTCGGTGGCCGGAGCTGTCGCCTCCGTCGCTGCCGTCGCTGTACTGCACACGAAGGACCTCGACGGCGGCCCGGCCGCCTTCGCGCTGCTGATTCTCGTACTGACCGGGGGCACCGTCCTCGGGATCCGTACCGCCGCCCAGACGCTGCCCGGCCTTTCCCGGCGCCGGCTGCTGGCGCTGGCGATCGCTCTGACGGGCGTGGCTCTGCTGGTGATGGGCCTGGTCCCGGACACCGCGACGGTGCTGCTGATCGCAGCGCTGGCCGGCTGGTCGGCCGGTGTCGCCGCCAACCTCGCGCACACCCTGATCGATCAGGAGACCGAGGACGCCCGGCGTGCGCGCACCGCGGACCATCTGCACGCCGTGGTCCGTGTCGCGGTGGCGCTCGGCTCGATCGCGGCCCCGCTGATCGCGGCCGCCATCGGACCGCACCACCTCGCCAACGGCAGCTTCGTCTTCGCACACGGCGGCGCCGCCTTCACGCTGATGCTGGTCGGTGCGCTGCTGCTGCCGGTGGCCGCGCTGGTCCTCACGAAGGCGGACGACCGTTCGGGGGTACCGCTGCGCCGCGATCTGCGCGACGCGCTGCGCGGCGGTGCCGACCCGCTGCAGTCCCCGTCCGCCACCGGCTTCTTCCTCGCCGTCGAAGGCGGCGACGGAGCCGGCAAGTCCACCCAGGTCGAAGCGCTCGCCGAATGGATCCGGGCCAAGGGCCACGAGGTCGTCGTCACCCGCGAGCCGGGCGCCACGCCGGTCGGCAAGCGACTGCGTTCGATTCTGCTCGACGTCTCGTCGGCCGGGCTCTCCAACCGTGCGGAGGCGCTGCTGTACGCCGCCGACCGGGCGGAGCACGTCGACTCGGTGGTCCGTCCCGCCCTGGAACGCGGCGCCATCGTCCTCTCCGACCGGTACATCGACTCGTCGGTGGCCTACCAGGGAGCCGGCCGTGATCTGTCGCCGACCGAGATCGCCCGTATCAACCGCTGGGCCACGGGCGGCCTCGTACCGCATCTGACGGTACTGCTCGACGTGTCGCCGGAGGCCGCCCGCGAGCGCTTCACGGAGGCACCGGACCGGCTGGAGTCCGAGCCCGCCGAATTCCACCAGCGGGTACGGAGCGGTTTCTTGACACTGGCGGCGGCCGACCCCGGGCGTTACCTGGTGGTGGACGCGGCGCAGCAGCCGGAAGCCATCACCACGGTCGTGCGCCACCGCCTCGACCAGCTGCTGCCGCTCTCCGAGGCCGAGATCAGCGCCAGGGAAGAGGCGCGCAGGGCCGCCGAGGAGGAAGCTCGCAGGAAGGCCGAGGAGGAAGCGGCCCGCAAGGCGGAGGAAGAGCGCCAGGAGAAGGCCCGCCAGGCCCAGCTCGCGAAGTTGCGCGCGGAGGAGGAGGAGCGCAAGCGTCTCGAGATCGAGGAGGCGCGGCGTCGCGAGGAGGAGCGCCAGGCGGAGGAAGCGCGCCGACAGGCAGAGGAGGCCAGGCGCCTCGCCGAGGAGGAGCGGGCCCGCCGCGCGGCCGAGGAAGAGGCGCGCGAGCAGGAGCAGGAACGACTGCGTCGGCAGAAGGCGGAGGAGGACCGGCTGCGCGCCGAGGCGGAGGAACGCCGCCGGGAGAAGCAGCGCAAGGCAGAAGCGGCGCTGCTGCGGGCGGAGGAGGCCCGGCGGGCCGCCGAGGCGGAGGCGGCCGCAGCGGCTGCCGCAGCAGCGGAGAGCGCACGGGCCGCGGCGGCCGAGGAAGCGCCCGAGCACCCGGACAACGAGTCGACGGTGCAGACGCCGATCGTCGGGGTGGGCGAAGCGCAGCAGACGCCGGCCGGCGTCGACGGTGCGAACGAGGTGACGCAGCCGGTGCCCGCGGTCCGGCCGCCGTCGACGCGGCCCGGTGCGGACGGCAGCGACGACGAGACCAAGGTCATTCCGAAGGTGAGCGACCAGGAGGAGACGGCGGTGCTGCCGCCGGTACGGGACGCAGCCCCCGAGGACCGGGTGCCACCCGGCTACTTCCGCGACGAGTCCGGCCGGCACTCCCCGCCCGAGAACGCGAACGAGCGCACCCGTGAGCTCCCGCAGGTCGACCCCGGCCGTCCGCGCCGGCGGCCGGACTGGGCGGAGGAGACGCCGCTCGACGACCTGCCCTCGCTGGCGGACGAGCTGCTGGGCTCGGACCGTGACGAGGACGAGGACCGTCGCGGAGGAGGCCGGCGCCGCCGCTGACCGCAGCGGCGGCGGCCGCCGCCCGGCCCGGTGGTGGTGCCGGGATTGTCGGACCCCTGCGCAACAATGAGAACCGCACAGCGCCGCACACCACCACAGCGCCGAACACCACAGGCCGCGCACCACAGCGAAAGGGGGCGGGCAGATGACCGTATGGGACGACCTCGTCGGTCAGGACCGTGTCCAGGCACAGCTCGCCGCCGCCGCCCGGGACGCCGACGCGCTGGTCACCGCCGATGCGGCCCGCGCCGCCACCGACGGCCTGTCGAAGTCGACGATGACGCACGCGTGGCTGTTCACCGGCCCGCCGGGCTCGGGTCGCTCCACGGCGGCCCGCGCCTTCGCCGCAGCCCTGCAGTGCGTCAGCCCGGACCGTGCGCTGGGGGGCGTGGCGGGCTGCGGGTTCTGCGAGGGTTGCCACACCGCCCTGGTCGGTACGCATGCCGACGTCGAGGTCGTCCGGACGGAGGGGCTCTCCATCGGCGTGAAGGAGACCCGGGAGCTCGTCCGGCGCGCCCAGCTCTCCCCGGCGGTCGGCCGCTGGCAGATCATCGTCATGGAAGATGCCGACCGGCTCACCGAAGGCGCGGGAAACGTCCTGCTGAAGGCGGTGGAGGAGCCGGCCCCTCGCACGGTGTGGCTGCTCTGCGCGCCTTCCCTCGAGGACGTACTGCCCACCATCCGCTCCCGCTGCCGCAGCCTCACCCTGCGCACGCCGCCCGTCGAGGCCGTCGCCGACCTGCTGGTCAGGCGCGACGGCATTGAACCCGGTGCGGCGATGTCGGCGGCCCGGGCCACCCAGGGCCACATCGGCCGCGCCCGTCGTCTCGCCACCGACGAGCGCGCGCGTGCCCGGCGCGCCGCCGTGCTGAAAATGCCGCTGCGGATCGACGACGTCGGTGGCTGCCTGAAGTCGGCGCAGGATCTGGTCGACGCGGCGACCGCGGACGCCAAAGAGGTCGCGGAGGGCTCCGACACCAAGGAGACCGAGGACCTCAAGGCGGCGCTCGGCGCATCGGCGGGAGGCCGGATGCCGCGGGGCACGGCCGGCGCTATGAAGGAGCTGGCCGACCGTCAGAAGCGCCGCTCGACCCGTACCCAGCGGGACAGCCTCGATCTCGCGCTGACCGACCTGACCGGCTTCTACCGCGATGTGCTGGCCCTCCAACTGCGGTCCAGGGTGGCCATAGCCAACGAGGACGTACGGGACGCCCTCGACCGGGTGGCTCTGAATTCCAGTCCGGAGCGGACCCTGCGCCGTATCGAGGCGATCAGTGCCTGCCGTGAGGCGCTGGACCGCAATGTGGCCCCGCTGCTCGCGGTCGAGGCCATGGCAGTGTCGCTGCGGGCAGGCTGACCTCGGTCGGCGGCTCGGCCCGACTCACTCGTACGAGCGCTGAAGAAGACCTTCCCCCCAGGCCCGACTACGCTCCGAGGATGGACATCAGGCGTCTGCTCTCCACCTCCACCCTCGCGTTGGCCCTGGGCGGTCTGCTCGTTTCGGGCTGCTCGTCGGGCAAGTCGGCGTCCGGCGCCTCCGCGTCCGCTACCCAGGCGCAGGCCCCGAACGCCGCGCCGTCCCCGGACCTGGCCTCGTACTACGGCCAGAAGCTGAAGTGGCATGCCTGCGGCGCCACCGGCTTCGAGTGCTCCACGATGACGGTGCCGCTCGACTACAAGAAGTCCGCGGACGGCGACATCAAACTCGCCGTCTCCCGCAAGAAGGCGACCGGCCCCGGCAAACGGATCGGTTCGCTCCTGGTCAACCCCGGCGGCCCCGGCGGCTCCGCGATCCAGTACCTCCAGGGGTACGCGGCGATCGGCTACCCCGCAGCGGTCCGCGCGCGCTACGACATGGTGGCCGTCGACCCCCGCGGTGTCGCCCACAGCGACCCCGTCGAGTGCCTGACGGGCAAACAGATGGACGCCTACACCCAGGTCGACGAGACGCCGGACGACAAGAGTGAGACCAAGAAGCTCACCACCGCCTTCAGGAACTTCGCCCAGGGCTGCGAGAAGCACTCCGCCAAGATTCTCCCGCATGTCTCCACGGTCGAGGCGGCCCGGGACATGGACATCCTGCGCGCGATCCTCGGAGACAAGAAGCTGAACTACGTCGGTGCCTCCTACGGCACTTTCCTCGGAGCCACCTACGCCGGGCTCTTCCCGGCCCGGGTGGGCCGCATGGTGCTCGACGGAGCGATGGACCCCTCGCTGTCCTCGCTGGCCATGAACCGCGACCAGACCGCCGGTTTCGAGACCGCTTTCAAGTCCTTCGCCACTGACTGCGTCACCCACCGGGACTGTCCGCTCGGTACGAAATCCGCCGCTGACGCCTCACACCGCCTGGAAGCCTTCTTCTCCCGGCTCGACGCCCATCCGGTGCCCACCGGCCAGAGCCGAAAACTGACCGAGTCGCTGGGTACCACCGGGGTGATCTCGGCGATGTACGACGAAGCCTCCTGGCCCGAGCTGCGCACCGCCCTCTCCCACGCCATGGCCGGCAACGGCGCCGGTCTGCTCGCCCTGTCGGACTCGTACTACGAGCGCGAGAGCAACGGCAGCTACGCCAACCTGATGGCCGCCAACGCCGCGGTCAACTGCCTCGACCTCCCCCCGGCCTTCTCCAGCCCCGCCGCCGTCACCGCGGCGCTGCCCTCCTTCGAGAAGGCGTCCCCGGTCTTCGGCGAAGGCTTCGCCTGGGCTTCCCTGAACTGTGCCTACTGGCCCACCCACGCCACCGGCACCGCGCACCGCATCGTGGCGAAGGGCGCGGCCCCCATCGTGGTCGTCGGCACCATCCGCGACCCCGCGACCCCGTACAAGTGGGCGAAGTCCCTCGCCGCCCAGCTCGACTCCGGCACCCTCCTCACCTACGACGGCGACGGCCACACGGCGTACGGGCGGGGCAGCGACTGCATCGACACCGCGATCAACACCTACCTGCTCGACGGCACCCCGCCCAAGGACGGCAAGAAGTGCTCCTGACCTGCCGTGCCCGCCCCTGACCGGCCTCTGAACCGCCCGGAAGCCCTCGGGGGAGGGGCGTCAGGAGCACCCTCGAAAACTGTGTAGACTTGGCGTCGCCGTTGACCGCACCATGGTGCGCACGGCATGCCGCCTTAGCTCAGTTGGCCAGAGCAACGCACTCGTAATGCGTAGGTCTCGGGTTCGAATCCCGAAGGCGGCTCCATGGTGAACCCCAGGTCAGGCCTTTGACCTGGGGTTTTTCCGTTTGCTTGACCATGTGAAGTGCTAGACGAGGGGCTTTTTGACCTACGCATTCCGATGCGTTGATCGATGTTTCACCCTCCGGAGCGGGTGTGCTTCGACAGCCCCTTGAGCTGGGCTTTCGTCTAATGGGCTCACCCGTGGAGGTGCTCCTTGATTGCCAGGGGAGCGCGAGGGGAGCGCATCGGGACAGCGGGTGCGCAACGAGGGGCTTCGCGGGAGCGGGGCAATGTGGCACTTCGTGCTGAGTGGCACCGCTGTACGAGCGATGGCTGTTGCAGACAGGAAGCGGGTCGGCGTCGGTTGAACGGCGACCCTCTGACTGCGGATTGGACCTGACTTACTTTGTGGCATCTATACCTGTCAACGCTCCCTGCAAACTGACCCCTTCCGGGTCCTTGGGTTCTAAGGCGGATTCGCGTGATCGTCGCAACGTTGCAGGGTTCATGGTGTCAGGGCGGTGGTGAATGCCTGTGCCGGGGTCTGCCAGCCGAGGGTCTTACGGGGTCGGTTATTGAGCCTGTCTTCGATCATTCGGAGGTCGTCGGGAGTGTGCTGGGAGAGGTTCGTGCGCTTAGGCAGGTACTGGCGGACGAGCCCGTTCGTGTTCTCGTTCGTGCCGCGCTGCCAGGGGCTGCCGGGGTGGGCGAAGAAGACGCCGTCGGTGAAGTACGGGGCGAGTTCGTGGTGGCGGGCCATCTCTGAGCCCTGGTCCCAGGTGAGCGTCTGGCGGGCGTGTTCGGGCATGGTGCTGATGAAGGCGGTGACGAGTGCGTCGCGGAGCTGGCCGGCCGAATGCCCGTGGGGCAAGGCGATCAGGCGGAGGTAGCGGGTGCGGCGGTCGACGAGGGTGGCCACCGCGGACTGGCTGCGGGGTCCGACGATGAGGTCTCCCTCCCAGTCGCCCAGGCGTGCCCGCAGTTCAACGGCCGGCGGCCGGTGGTCGATCAGGACGGGCGGGGCGATGAACCGGGCGGCCCTCTGATCCGAGCGTCTGCGTCGTTTGCGCAGGGGCCGGCTGGTGCGGAGTCGCTTGGTCAAAGTCCTGCTCAGGCCGCCTCTGATGCCCTGGTAGAGGGAGCGGTAGATGGTCTCGTGACACAGGGTGCCGCTCAGGCTGTTCGGGCCAGAGGGCACGAAGATGTGCGGCGATCTGTTCGGGACTCCACTCGAGATTGAGCTTGTCCTGGACCTCGGCCTTCAGCTCCGGATCGGCCGCCAGCTTCACTCGCCGCGGCCGCCGAAACCGCTCCCTGGACCGATGGTGGGCCAGGTCGGCGTCGTAGACGCCGTTGTCATGACGGCGGCTGTTGCGGCGCAGCTCGCGGCTGACCGTCGACGGCGCCCGTCCGAGCCGCTCGGCTATCTCACGGACGCCCAGGCCGCGTTCGCGCAGGGTGGCGATCCGTTTGCGTTCCAGCAGCGAGAGATAGCGGTCCGAGCGGGATGCCTCCGGAAGATGAGCCGGTGGGACTCCGCCGCTCTCCTCCCTCCACCGGTAGCCGGTCTTCCTGCCAATCCCGAGCTGCCTGCACGCCTCGACCGTGCCCATGCCCGACGCCAGCAGACGCCAGTACTCGGCCTCAAGTTCCAGCCTGCGCTTTTTGCCCCGCCTCGCCATCAACACACCCATCATGATCAAAGAGTGTTGCGACAAGCGTTAGAACCCAAGAGTCTCCTGGGGGTCAGTCTTCAAGAACCCGCGACAATACCAAGCTGATCTTGACTTCGGATCAGGAGGAGAAGGTGATCCAAGTAGAGGGCTGGGCGGAGATCCATAGGCTGTACCGGGCGGCGGAGATGCCGATCCGGGCGATGACTCGGCATCTGGGTATCTCGAAGAACGCGGTGAAGCGGGCTCTGGCCACGGCTGGTGCGGACTGACCAGCGGGTGAAAGTGGGCTGTATCTGCGGAGTCTGCTCCTGGACGGGCACCGGAAGTCGATGCAGCCCATGATCAGCCCGATGGCCAGCAGTGTCGTGACGCGACCCGTCCCGTTCGCAAGTTCGAGCAGCCTGGGGTGGACAGAGCCTTCGACAACCCCATCCACCCCTGGCTAGAACCACTTTCCCCTTATTTGATCACTTCTCGAGTGTCCCGCCTGAAAGCGAGATGCTGATTGCAATCAGCCGGCGAGTTCCAGCCGGTCGCTTCAGCGGATCTACTTCGTCAAGGCGCAAGGGACTGCCCGATATGGGAGCCGTTAGGTAGTCCGAGGCTGGCGGGGCCGTAGTTGATTCCACTGGTCGGGATGATGCCGTTTGTGTCGGTGTCAAGGTGCAGAAGGGTGCCGTCTCCCGTGTTTTCTCCTTCGGTGCCTACTGCGAGTTCAGCCCGAGTAGTGCCATGTAGATCGGTGAGGCTGACAGAGGTACCGAAGTGGTCGCCCTTCTCGGTGTCTCCAGTGATGCCTGTGGTGTCCTGGCTGATGGCCTGGGATCCAACACCGGTCACCCCCTTTGTACTTCCGGGCAACAGTAGTGTGGCTCCGGCATCGACCTCCGAGACGCTGGCGCGCGTGATGTCTTCGTAGGGCACTCCCGTCAACACGTCGGCATATCCGTCGAGGTTGTAGTCGCCGATCGAGAGCGAGAACCCCATGGCGTCGCCGGTCTCGTCGGCGCCGGGAACACTGGGGCTGCCCTGGTAGAGAGTGGTAGCACCGGTCATGGTGATGCCGTTGGCTGATCCGTAGAACGCGGTGATCTGGCCTCCGGAGAAGGCGCCCGACTCGGCCGTGTAGGGCTGGCCGACGGCGATATCGGGGAAGGTGTCGCCGTTGAGGTCGCCGGAGGCGATGGAGCGGCCGCCCTTGGCAGCGAGCAGGGCGCCGGGCTGGAGACCGGTGACCGATCCTTTGAAGAGCATGACCCGTCCGGTGCCGTCGGGATCGAGGTAAGTGGTGGCGACGTCGGCGTAGCCGTCCTGGTTGAAGTCGCCAGTGGTGGCATCTGGAAAGGTGACCGTTCCTGCAGTGCTGGTGAGCAGCCGTCCGCTCTTGGCGGTGCCAGAGGCGCTGTCGAGCACCCACCAGCTGGTCGGGTTGCCCGGGGCGATGGCAAAGATGTCGGCCTTGCCGTCACTGTTGAAGTCGCCGACGGTCACGGCTTCTCCCAGCCGGGCGTCGTTGACTCGGTCTGCGGTCGCGAGATTGTAGCTTGCGCTGGTGTCGAGTTCGGGGCCGTAGAGGGCAATGACATTGCCGTTGTCGGTGTGGCCGCTGGTGTCGTCTTCGCCGGGGTTACCTACGACGAGGTCGGCGTAGCCGTCGCCGTTGAGGTCGCCGTAGGCGCTGTCGGCGCCAAATGCGTCACCGGCTTCAGCGCCGCCGAGCACGCCAGCGGAGTTCTGAGAGATGACACGTTTTGCAGCGGGGTTGGGGCCAGTGGCACCTCCGGGCAGGACAGTGACTGCTCCGGCGCCCTTGAGCGTGCCAACAGCCGCCTGCGGAGTACCGACGAGGAGGTCGTTGGCACCGTCGCGGTTGAAGTCAGCGGTGGGGATGGCGGAACTGGCTGCCGGGCTGGCCGCATAGGAGCGTGTGGTGGGAAGCGCGGCGGCCAGGTTCTCATCAGGGCTGGGTGTCGGCATGGCATCATCGGCGCTCGCTATGGCGTCGAATGTCGCTTGTTCTCCCGCTTCATATTTGCCATTGGAAGCTGATGCGGTCATTACGGCGCTTCCCAGGGGATTGTGGCCGTACTGGCTGAGCTTCCATGCAGCGAGCCGCCCGAGTGACTGAAGTGCGGCTGGTGTGGGTTTGCCGCTGCTCATGTCTCCAAGGAGCGCGACTCCGGTGGAGTTGGTGTCGAAGCCTGGAGTGTGGAATCCGGTGACGGGCTGGTCCACGCCGCCGGCGCGTCCTTCGAAGATCGTGCCGCACTTGTCCACGAGGAAGTTGAATCCGATGTCGTTCCACATGTGATCCGGGTCCGTCATATGGTAGGCCTGGATGCCTTGGACGAGATCGGCCGAATCGGTGCAACTGTAGTCGTTGGTACCGCCCGCGGAGTGAACGAAGACGGCCTTGACCTCGGTTCCCATCGTCGGCGGTTCGGCGAGGTGCTCGTCAGCTCCCCACTGGGCGCGTGTGGTGATCGGCGGACGGGTAACGGCTGTTACGGCATTGGTCGCGGTTGCATGGGT
Organism: Streptomyces sp. NPDC051322; assembly: GCF_040689485.1. Classification (NCBI taxonomy): domain Bacteria; kingdom Bacillati; phylum Actinomycetota; class Actinomycetes; order Kitasatosporales; family Streptomycetaceae; genus Streptomyces; species Streptomyces sp. NPDC051322. The sequence goes on from NZ_JBFBAK010000003.1 coordinate 646,248, forward strand.
TGTTGGAGCTGCGGGTGTGGCTTGTTTGCTACGCGTGGCGGCTGAAGAGTCCGGGGTGATGAGCCGGATGCTGGCCTTGGCGGGCGTCTTACGCCCAGGCGGTGTTGTGAGTCGCGCTTCGACAGCGTCGGATTTGCCCACCCACCTCGGTTCCGTCCGGCCGGCAGAGACCGTGCTTGGGCCCGGTCTCTCGGGTGTGCGGATCCTGTTGCTGTCAAGGTTCAGCCACTTCGACCAAGTGCCTGTGGAGGCATCTCGCACACGGACTTGAGCTGTACCTACTGAGCGCTCATCGCCGCCGCCGCGCCACGCGACGCCGACCATTGAGAATGGCTGGGTATCGGTGCGGGTCAGCTCCTGCTTCTGGGACGAAACGTGCGTGAGACCGAGTGAGCGAACGGTTGGCGGCTGGGACTGGCGCTGTCCCGTCGTTGCTTCAGCTTGGGCTGGCACGGCCGATATGGAATAGACCCCGCTGAGGAAAATGGCCCCCAGCGCAATCCAAAGTTGTGGTCTGTTCTGGATGATTCCTGGGCGTTTCGTACTTTGCTTCACATGTGTCTCCTGACACTCAGGCGGCTCTACCGTCTTGATCGGGTTGATCGAGCCATTCGTAGGGTTGGGTCACCCAGGGGTGCTGGGTGTGGCTATCAGGCGGCTGCCGTCTCGTG